>NZ_FYEG01000007.1 GCF_900187855.1 Actinomyces minihominis
AACTAAACCCCACAGCAACACAAACTGTCCGACCTTCAAGTTGGCAACCACCAACTTCAACCCCGACTTTGTCGCACCATCACAAGCACAACCCGACCCGCGAGCAACACCAGCTGTCCTATAAGCCCGAAATGGGAGTCAGAGTTTGCGCAGACGCGAAAATGCCCCGGAATCTCAAGGATTCCGGGGCATTCCCAACGCGGAGACGGGGGGATTTGAACCCCCGAGGGGCGTGAACCCCTACCTCCTTAGCAGGGAGGCGCACTCGACCTGGCTATGCGACGTCTCCAGGCGCTCCTATGATACTTCGTAGATTGAAGTGGGACCAATCAACGGTGAAATCGCTATGTAGGTCACAAAACTTTAGGGAGAATCTTGGGGAAAACATCCGGATTGGTCGGCGCCCTACGCTGGGTCGGAGCGGTTCTATTCGCGCTTCTGACCGCAGTGTCCGTGCCTGCCCTGCTGGTCACCAACTGGATGAAAAACGAGATCCTCGATACGGAGGCTTTTGTCGCAACCCTTGAACCGCTGGCATACAGCCCCCAGTTTCAAGACTTCATTGCAGACAGCGCAGCCACAGCGGTAACCGACGCACTCAGTGACAGCACTGCATTCACCACCCTGGAAGGCATCGCCGGGGGTGCCGCGGGCCTTCTGGACCAGCTCCCACTCGGCTCCAATGCAACCGACACGCTGGATCAGATGGTTGCCGACCTCACCGACTCCGTTGCAGGCATCGTCGCAGATGCCACCATGCAGTTCCTCCAATCCGACTCATTCCCCCCACTCTGGTCAGCGGGCATGGCCGAGGTTCACGGGCAGCTAATCGGCACCCTGGCAGGGACGAGGGAAGCACCTCTCGGCCCCGAGGGCGGAGCTCTGCTCACCATCCAGGTTGCTCCGCTCACGGAGGTACTCAAGCAAACCCTGACGGAAGAGGGACAGTGGTGGGCTCAGTACATTCCGCAGCTCAACTTAGAGATCCCGATCGCCGAGCTTTACAACTTGCCGGTACTGCAGAAGCTGTACTCACTCTCGAGTGGAGCGAGCGGTGTCTTACTCGCCCTGGCTATCGTCTGCGCTCTTCTGGCTGTGCTTCTTGCACCCGGCCGACTGCTGATGGCTGGGATTACGGCCCTACTTACGTTCGGGACCACGTTCCTGCTTGCAGGCGCGGTCCCTGGGTTTGGCACGCAACATCTGGCCGTCCTCAGTGATGCCGACGCCCAGTCGGTATCCACACAGGTGTGGTCAATGCTTTCCGGTCCTCTGACAGGTTCCTTACACACGGCCTCTGGCATTGCGATTGGCGTGGCGGTCCTCATGCTCGCCATCGCCCTCATCACCTACTTTTTCGGGGGCCGAGGACGGACCGCGTAAATGCCGAGGGTGATCCATCCTCAAAATCAAACAGACTCACCGTTATGAAAGTTGCCCATCAACAATGGGCGCACTTCTTCGGGTGCCTATCGAAGCATGGGCTCATCCCAAACCCCGGACAAAGGGCCTAAGGGTTCGAATCCCTTACTCTCGATTTTTGAAGGCCATTTGAGGGTCGGACTGTTTTCTGGACGGTTCCGTCCCTAACGAATTACGGCACTCGACGACTGCCACCCCGTAGGTTCGGCAAAGAAACAAGAATCTCCCAAAGCATGCTTCCGGCGATACCTGAGGTCAATCCGGCACGGCAACATCCAAATCAGGAGTTGAAACCTCCCCCTGCCCATCGCTCGGGGCTTGTGTCTCCCCGTCACATTCATGGCCGAGGAGTCCTTCCACGCCGATTCCGAGGGCATTTGCCAATCCAAAGAGAGTTTTCATTCGCGGATTTGAGATCGGACCGCCCTCACGAGACGACCCACGACCAGCTTCGATTAGCTGTACTTGGTTCTTGGTGATCCCTGACTGATGGCCTAGCCGTGCTTGACTCAAATGAGCCTCTTTACGCAGCTCGGGCAGATGTTTGCCGAAACTGCGTGCGGCATCGGCGTCCCAATCCATATCTCAAGAGTGTCCAAAACGTAATGAAAAAACGACCATATATAACGAGGTTTTCTTCTACTGTGGAAGGAACTCCACTACGCACTTACGAGAAGACACGGGATCAAAATGAAGCGTCATTTTCTTTCAATCATTGCCATTGCAGGTCTCGCCTTAGGGCTCGCCTCCTGCTCAAGCGAGAACACCCCTCCACCCGAAACTACAGAGACCACGACTGTCACAGAGACGACGTCACCCACCGAAGAGGTCGTTGAAGAAGAAGTGGTCGAAGAGCAGCCTGCGACAGAACCAGCCAACAATGAAGAGGCCTGCCTTGCCGCTCTCGGAGCACTTTCTGATGCTTCCATGGAGATTCTGAGCAGCCTTTCAGACGAAACTGATTACGACCAGGCTCAGTATGAGTCCCTCAAGCTGTACGGGGAAGCCCTCGCTGCAGCAGGTGAGAAAATTTCCGACTCAGAGGTAAAGAACGCAGTCGTCACCCTTGGGAATGCCTACAAGGTTGCCATGGAGTCTGCCGAGAAGATCGCCAACGATGACATTAGCGCTTTGGCTGAGTACTACGAGGCTATGACCGACATCAGTGATGCCACAACCGCGCTAGAAGCAATCTGCGAGTAGTGGTCTCCACCAACCTCACGACCAAAGACAAGGACAACTCTATGAGTACTCAATCTCCAAGAACGGCGCCCATCATGTCAATGCCCCCGGCTTCACCTGTAGTATCACAGGCCCGCAAAGGCACAGCCCTGACGCTACTTATCGCATCCATCATTGGGTTCGCCTCGTTTTTCCTGCCGTGGGTCACTTTGTCTGGACTGAGCGACAACTATTTTGCATCGTGGAGCTCTCAACAAGCAATCCTCCCTCTAAGTGCCCTAACGGCTACCGCAGTACTCACAGTTATCTGGCTCGCTCTGCCCCGCAGATCAATGCGAGTCGCCGCCGGTGTCATCGGCCTCATTGCTGGAGCAATACTCCTCTATATTTCAGGCGGGTCGATCTTGACAATCATTGTCGGCTCTGGCCTCCTTGAAGGCGACCTGGGTGTCGGATTTGGCCTAATCATTTCGTTTGCTGTCTCAATCGTGATGGTCATCTTCGGCATCAAAGCACTGGTACTCCCACGTAAGAAGCAGCGGTAGCGCCCGACCCAAGACGTGCCTCGAGAGAGGCTAGTAGCACGGCCGCCTGCTGCTCGTGCCTGCCTTGCAAGACTGAAAGTCGAGAGTCGGCGGTCACCTCAACAGTGTGAAGTGGCGGGACAAAGTTCATTCCATGTCCCGCCACTTTTGCCATTGGTTGGGCCCTTAGGACGCCAGCGGGCCGGGGACGACTAATGTCCCCGTAGCATGAAATAGGTAATCAGTGCTGGCGTAGCCAAGAAAGAAACCCTGGAACCATCTGATTCCAGGGTTTCACTCGCGGAGAGTAAGGGATTCGAACCCTTGGTGCCATTGCTGACACAATGGTTTTCAAGACCATCACCTTCGGCCACTCGGTCAACTCTCCGGCGCTTCATTCTAACGATGCCGGGGCAGAAGCAGAAACCGATCGGGTGGTTCTGCGACCCAGGCAACATTCTTAGCACTAGATGCGGTGCTGGTCTCTTCCCCAAGAAAAGAAGGGCTTCCCCGCGGACTCTGCCCGGTGACGCCTGCTTTGGGGTCGGCTGGGCGCCCCTTCGGGCTTATCAAGAAGTCCCCGTGCCAAAGCTGCACCAATCGGAGGCCAAATCGGCACCCTACCGATTAGGAAGGCCTGAATCGTGTGGTAAATATCGGGGCGAGCTGAGATCGTCCCCCCCATCGGTTCATTGTGTTCGTTGAGCTGTCGGGCAATCACACCCGGATCCAGCATCATGTAGTCGTTGAGGTAGTCGATCCACGAGTGATACGAGTGCTCAAAGGCCTCGATATCACCGGCGTGCCCCCCGCTGTCCAGAGTGGCCCGACGCAGGGAAACGGCCGCGCAGATACCTTCGCAGAGGACCCACTGGAGTCGGTCTGTGAGGACCGGTTCGCCCTCAAAATCAACCGTGTAAAGGAAGCCGGGTTGGCCGTTACGGCGCCACCCATCCTTCCGTGCCCGCTCAAACAGTTCGACGGCACCGGGGCCGAGGAAACTTGGCTCTTTGAGCCCCTCTTCCCTCAGCGCCCCGCGCAGTTGAACGCCGAGGCGCGCCAGCTCCATGCCATGCCCAATCACGTAACCGTAGGGGTAGTGCGGCGTGTTTGGGTTGTCCCGGTTGAATTCCAGGAGCGGATTCCAGTTCTCATCGTGATGCTCTGGGACGCGCCAGTTGTGCTGACTGGCCTCACGGTAGGCAAAACTAAGCATCCGTTCGGCCCTCTGGGTCCACTCAAGGTCCTGAACCGCCTCGGACGCCGCCAGGTATGCCTCAACGGTGTGCATCAGAGCATTCATACCCCGGTATGGCTCACAGTAGGACCAATCCCGGCTGTAACGGTCTACCACCAGGCCTGTTTTTTCGTCATACCAGTGGCGCAGCTGTTCGTTGAGGGCGTCGTTCAACAGCTCGTGAGCCCCCGGACGGTTGGCGTTGGTTGCGGTTGCTGCCGCCAAAATCAGAAAGGACTGGGCATACTGCCACTTCTCATCGCCACCATCCCGCCAGGGCACGCCGTGTCCGTCCTCATTCGGATCGTGGTCGATGGCAGTGAACCAACCGCCAAACTCTCGGTCACGAAAGTACGTCTGCATGCAGCGAAC
The DNA here is from genome assembly GCF_900187855.1 of Actinomyces minihominis. Classification (GTDB taxonomy): domain Bacteria; phylum Actinomycetota; class Actinomycetes; order Actinomycetales; family Actinomycetaceae; genus Scrofimicrobium; species Scrofimicrobium minihominis. The sequence continues at coordinate 4,738 of NZ_FYEG01000007.1, forward strand.
TCCGTGGTCGGCGTAGCGGCGACTTCCAGGAATGCCCAGGAGGACGCCCAGCGAAAACGCGAACGTCATTCGTGCGGTGATGGCAAGGTCGATGGGACGCCCGACATCAAGCTTCCCCTCGGGAGTGAAGTATCCATATCCGGTTGGAGCCCAGGCGGCATGTCCATGAACCAAAAGGTCCTGCAGCTGCCGCGAAAGCCATCGATTATGCTCGATTGACTCCAACCAACCCATGTTTTCCACCTTTTTGGGGAGATAGTAGAGAGCAACGCCGCTCGGGGTTACCGGACCAATCGTACTAGCCAACCAGGTGGTTTTCTAAGACTTAGTACCTCTCGAGGAGGGCGTCCAGGACCGCAGCGGCCCCGTCGTGGTCCACGGCTCCGGTCGTGGTCTTTGCCGCCGCCACCACCTCGGGGGCTGCCCCGCCCATGGCGACCCCGTGCGCAGCCCAGTTCAGCATGGCGATGTCATTACTGCCATCCCCAATGGCGATGGTCCCGCGCGGGTGGATGCCAAGAAGCTCGGCTAGGCCCTTTAGGCTCTGAGCCTTGGTGGTGCCAAGCGCGGTAACATCGGCCCAGGCCGTCCAGCCGATAGCGCACTCAAACTCAGAGAGATCCGCGGCGGCAATCGCCTCCGCAAATTCTTCCCGACTCATCCACGGGGCGCGAATTACCATGCGAACCGCCGGATCCACCAGCAGCTGCTCCAGATCACGAAGATCCTGGATCGATGCCAGTTCACCCGGTGGAAACTCAAGGTTCACATTCATGCGTTCGTTGCCGCAGTCCATAGCCAGGTGGGTGCCCGGAATGACTGCGAGGATGGCCTCGACTGCCGCGCGCGGGTCAAAGTAGACCTCACCCACCTTGTCGTAGGTGAGCTGCCCATTGTGCTGACGAGACCAGCGAATCGTCTGGGCCCCGTTTGAGGACACCGAGTACCCCTCATTCAGCTCCAGCTCTTCAAACACCGGACGGGTGGCAGGAATGCCGCGACCGGTAGCGATCACCAGGTTCATACCGGCGTCAATGGCTGAGCCGACGGTGCGTCGCACATTCGGTGAAGCACCCTCGGCGGTCAGTAGCGTTCCGTCAACGTCGAGGGCGACGAGAAGCTGCGAGGGATCCTGCGGCAGGTCCCCTGGAAGAGCGAGTCGAGCATTCTCCACCTGCTCTCCATAGGGCAGCCCGGGCCCCTGGTGGGGCGGGGGCGTAATCAGCTGCAGTGTCAAAGAATCAGCCAACCTTAGGGGTCATGACTTCGAGACCGCCGAGGTAGGGGCGCAGGGCTGCAGGGATATTAACCGAACCGTCCTCGTTCTGGTGGTTCTCTAGCATTGCCACCAGCCAGCGGGTTGTCGCAAGGGTTCCGTTCAGGGTGGCTACCGCTCCGATTCCCTCTTCGGTGCGCTGACGCACCGAGAGGCGGCGGGCCTGGAACGTGGTGCAGTTCGAGGTCGAGGTGACCTCCATCCAGCGCTCCTGGGTGGGCAGCCACGCCTCGCAGTCAAACTTGCGAGCGGCTGAAGCGCCAAGGTCGCCAGCCGCGGTGTCGATAACCCGGTAGGGCAGTTCGACCTTACGCAGCATTTCCTCTTCCATGGCGAGGAGACGCTGGTGTTCCTCTACCGCGTCCTCCGGCTTGGCGTAGGAGAACATCTCAACCTTGTTGAACTGGTGCACGCGGATGATACCGCGGGTGTCGCGTCCCGCAGCTCCGGCCTCACGGCGGTAGCAGGTGGACCAGCCCGCGTAGCGCAGGGGTCCGTTGGTGAGATCCAGAATCTCGCCCTCGTGATAGCCCGCAAGCGCCACTTCAGAGGTGCCAACCAGGTAGAGGTCATCGGCGGGAAGGTAGTAGATCTCATCCGAGTGTTCCCCGAGGAAACCGGTGCCCCGCATGATCTCAGGCTTCACCAGGGTGGGGGTGATCTGCAGGTCAAAACCCGCGGCTGTCGCCTGGTCAACCGCCATGGTCAACAGTGCCAGTTCAAGGCGCGCGCCGATCCCGCTGAGATAGTAGAAACGACTGCCAGAGACCTTGGCGCCTCGTTTGACGTCAATGGCCCTGAGCCCCTCACCAAGTTCGAGGTGGTCCTTCGGGGCGAAACCCTCAGCGGCAAAGTCGCGAGGCTTCGGCCCCTCATGACGCAGAACCTTGAAGTCATCAGCGCCACCTGCCGGCACGCCGTCCTCGACAACATTGGAGATCTTCATGTTGTAGTCGTTGAAGCGAGCTTCGGCAGCATCGGCGAAATCCTTGGCTGCCGCCACCTGAACCGAAAGTTCCCTGGCTGCATCAAGGGCGTGCTGACGGTCTTCCGGCTTGGCCTTACCGATGTTTCGAGAGACTGTCTTCTGTTCGGCGCGCAGGCTCTCATACTCTTGAAGCGCACTTCTGCGCTCTTCATCAGCAGCAAGAAGGGAGTCGACAAGACTCACGTCCTCACCCCTGGCCTCCTGTGACCGGCGAACCGTATCTGGATCCTCACGAAGCAACCGCATATCAATCATGAGCCCATTCTACCGCCGCCGCCGCCCCGGCCTCGGACTCGTGGGCAAGCGAACACATCCGCCTGGCTAAAACGTCTCAACTGGGTACCGAGAACGCTACTCCCCGGCCCGCCGGGGGTGATCGGACTAGTCTTGGGGGCATGTTTTCAAGTGAGTGGTTGTGGGCCTGGCTGATACTCGGTGGGATTCTGATCGTCGCGCTAACTGCGATCATGACCATCGTGGTAGTTCGACACCGGCGTCGTCCCGCCGCTGCCACTTCTGCCAACCCGGAAGAGTTGGATAAGAAGGCAGCCGGGGGAGGGGTGTGGATCGTCGTCAACCCCGTGAAGCCAACCAACTACGAACGGTTTAAGGCAGAGATTGAGGAAGAGGTACTGAGGGCGACTGGTCGTCCCCCATTTTGGATCGAGACCACGGTTGAGGATCCCGGAACCGGCCAGGCCATCGAAGCCCTGCGGCACAAGCCATCCCTGGTGGTCGCAGCCGGAGGGGACGGAACCGTTCGTGCGGTCGCCGCCGGAATGGCTTTCTCGGGGGTGCCCATGGCGCTGCTCCCAATGGGGACGGGCAACCTGATGGCTCGGAACCTCGGTATCCCCCTCACCCACATTCCTGCTATCCGGCTTGCTCTCACCCCCATCAGTCGGCGGGTCGACCTCGCTTGGCTAAGTGTGGACCGAGTTGAGGAGGAGTCGGCGTTTCCCGCTGAAGGACACCTGCTGGTAGAGGCCGGTGCCAAGCAGGTGCGCACCCTTCCCGAGTGGGTTCGTGAGCCGGAAGAAAACGAGTACGCCTACCTGGTCATTGCGGGCGTCGGATTCGACGGTCAAACCATGGCCAACACGACCTCGGAGATGAAGAAGAAGGTGGGCTGGTCAGCCTACGTCTTGACCTCTTTCAAGGCCCTGCGAATTGAGCGCATGAAGGCCACCGTCACCGTCTATCGCACCGAGGGCGACCGAAAGTTCATCGGGGCGAAGTCAGGCCGCGGCCTCCGTGTTCCCAGCAAGGTCCAGGAGGCTGTTCGTGCCACAGGCGTCCTCGGGGTCCAGTCCGGTGCCTCCCCGGACACCTGTTCCACTGAGAACTGGGACATGACACCCATTCGCGCCCGCACGGTGCTGTTCGCCAACTGTGGTGAGCTGCCGTTTGCGCAGCTGGCCCCCGCGGCACTGATTGATGACGGCCAGTTGGATGTCATAGCCATCGACACCCAGGGTGGTTTGCTCGGCTGGTTCTACCTTTCGGTCAAGGTGTTCGGGAACCAGGCCGGGCTCCACCCCATTAACGTCAAGAATGATCTGGCTACCCTGCAGTTCCGCCAGACGCCGACCGCACGGGTTGATATATCCAAGGCCTACCCGGTCCAGGTTGACGGTGATCCCATCGGCACCGCCCGCACCGTGATTAGTCGTGTTGACCAGGGGGCGCTGCTGATCCGAGTTCCCTCCGGGTCGCCCGCGGCCATCCCCGACTGGGACCGCCGCATCTAGGTCTACCCGTGGGTGGTGGCGTGACCGAGGCGGCCGGTGAGGCCATCAACCCACGCCCTCGCCTCCACAAAATCCGTGTCGTGGGTGCCGCGCTGCACGTCCGCCCTCACCCCGTCAACCCGGGGATACGAGCCGAGGAACTGCACACTGGGGCAAGTCCTGTGCAGGCCGACCAGTGCCGCCTGGACCCGCTCTTCTGCGACGTGTCCCGCGATATCGATGGAGAAATCATAATGGCCGAGGCCGTTCCCTGAAGGACGTGACTCGATCCGTGACAGGTTGACGCCCCGGACACTGAACTGTTCCAGCATCATCAGTAGCGCTCCGGCTTCATCCGAGGGCAAACTGACCCGAATGGTCGTCTTATCGGCCCCGGTCGCCGGGGGCAGACTGCCCGGGCGCGCCGCCATGATGAAGCGGGTCACCGCCCCCGGGTTATCGGCCACATCGGTGACTAGTGCAACCAGGCCGTAGCGCTCCACCGAAGTGGCGTTGCAGAGGGCGGCGTCAAAGGGAAGTTCCGCGCTTTCCCCGCTGAGTTCCCCCAGGAGTTCAGCCGCAGCCGCGGTTGAGGTGGTGGGGACATGAACCACATTGGGCAACGTCTCTTCAGACCAGATGCGGCACTGCGCCCAGGCGTGCGGATGGGTGCCGACGGTGCGAATATCCGCCATGGTGGTTCCCGGACGTGCGGCAAGGACGAACCGAACCGGCACAATCATCTCCGCAACAATATGCAGGTTTTCCCCACGGGACAGCGTGTCGATGGTGGCGTTGACACCGCCCTCGATTGAGTTCTCGATCGGCACCACCGCTCGGTCAACGGCTCCGTTTCGAACGGCCTCAAGTGCCTGCGGTGCCGAAGTGGCGGGCAGCAGCTGAGCCCCGGCGGGGGCGACCTGCCACACGGCCTGCTCCGTAAAGGTACCGAACGGACCTAGAAATGAAATCTTGAGGTCACCATCCAGAGGAGGGGGGCCGGGCAGGTTCGTTGCCGCCGCTACCTTCTGAACCATCGTCACACTTCCTTAACTCACCGAACATTCTCGACCTAGATGACCCTAGCGCTGTCGCGAGGAGAAGTGTCCCCTAGTTACACGCAGTGATCTCGTAGAGCCTAGTGTCACCGGCTTCGGCAACCAGTTCGAAACCGACGCTGGTGTTCACGTTGTACAGCCCCGGCATCCGGTCGGATCGAAGACGCCCAAAGTAGGCTCCATCCGGACGGGACATGTAGTGGGTGATCCCAGCCTTGTTAATGGCCTCGCACACCTCGGGGTCCGTGTTCAAGTCACCAAAGCGCTTGACGATCACCTTCTGGGTTTCGACGTCCTCATTCAGCAGGGACAGCTGTGGGAAGTACACCCAGCGCTGACCGATAGCCTGCGCATACACCACCCCGGCCTGGGGATCCCCGAGGACGACGGCATCTTCCGGAAGCAGGTCGGGCAGGGTCGCCATCAGGTCCAGTACCGACTGCTCTGCCATTCCCGCCTTGCCCAGAGCACTGGCATCAAAAACTCCCCGCGCCTCATTGATCCGCGTATCCATGGCACCAAACCCGGTTCCGACCAGCAGGATCACCCCAAGCGCAGCGGAAATCCACCGCTCCTGGCTGCGGGTTCCCCGACTGACCTTCAAGTTCCACCAGTTGACACACCAGGACGCCAGCAAACCAAAACCAACCGCGACGATGGGGACGAGGGCGACCGACATCGCCTCCATGATCCGCCGACCGTCAGAGAACCAGGGACCGACGATCCACTTGCGAATTTCCCAGTCGGGTCCATAGGCGAAGAAAACCAGGGTAATGAAGACCAGATAGGACCAGATCGGCCATGCCGGCGGGCGCATTCCTCCCGGCCAGGGCGCCCAGGACAGCTGCCCGAAGCGTCCCCCTACAATGCGGATGATGCCGAGGATCAGCAGGACGGTAATGACGAAGTTGTAGGCCATCAGACCATAGGTCAGATCGTAGGGCGGGTTTGGCACCAGGGCCTGAGAGATAGCCGTCTGCAGACCCACACCGGAGCGCGGGTAACTGCGCAGCGAACCCACCTCGGGGCGCAGCTGCACCCAGATGAACACGGCGACGGAGAGGGCGAAGGCCGCAATCGTGCCGCCCAGAAGCCAGGGGCGACGGGTACGCACGCCCTCGACAACCAGGCGATAGGCACCGGCCAGAAGCGGGGCGAGCAGCAGGAGGAGGATATTGAAGGCATAAACCTGGTGGGACTGGACTCCCCCCAGCACAGTGGCAAGGGCGACCACAAGCAGAAGCCCGGTGGTTCCCCAGGAGGCGGCACGCAGGGGGGTCACCGAACGGAAATCGCGGGGGTCGGTTCCCACCCGCAGCGAGCTCATGAACGAGCGACCCAGAAGAATCACGATCACAGCTCCGCCGGGCAGAAGAGCGACCGACATTGCGTTTGGCGCCTGCGAGTAGGCATTGAGGGCATCCGCCGGCATCGAGGGCAGAACACCCGCAATCACCGCAGCTGCCAGGGCCACACGACGGCTGGGATAGAGGGTGTAGGCGTAGATGGCGCTGCCCACCACCCAGACGGCAATAAGCGCCAGGCTGACGGCATTGGTTGCTTCAACGGTTGTGCCCGGGGTGGCAAAGAGGGCTGTAAAGATGTGCCAACCGACCGGGTAGCCAGTAGCTAGACCGCCGCCATAGTTATGCGCTAGAGCCGCAGTCGGGGTGGCGATGCCCAGCTGGGTGATTCCCCATACCCCGTTGATGTGGAATGAAGGGTCCCACTGCTGCACCGGGTTGCCAGCCGGGGCAACCAGCATCATGGGAAGAGCGGCCAGCAACCAGCCGACGAACGCCGCAGCAGCAAAGCCAAGGGACCAGAACTGCATTCGGTAGCGTGGGCGCCCGACGCTGACCACCCTGCGTCGCCGAGCAAAGAGGGCACCGCCGAGTGCCCCGATGAGGGCGAGGACGGGAAGAACCCGAGCCCCCGACCAGAACCAGCCAAGCTGGTAGTACAGAAGTGAGAGTGGAAGGAGCAGCGCCGTTGTCACAGCGGGCGAAGCTGCAAACGCAGCCGGGGCCGGGACCCTCGCTAGGCGCAGCCAGAAGTAGGTCGTTCCAACCCAGGTAACGACCATTGCCGCGGCAAGTCCGATCCAGGGAATCCAACCCACCAGGACACTCACCTGGAAGACTCCTCCACGGTGACCTCGTCCTCGACCGCACCTTGTTCAGCAGATTCGGCGGACTCGCCGGCTTTCTGCTCTGCCTTCTGCCTGCGCTTGCTCAGCACGATCTCCACCACCATGGGGATCACAGAGACGATGACAATGAGGACGATGATGACCTCGAGGTTCTCATGGACAAACGGAACACCGCCGAGGGCAGCGCCAGCCCAGGTCACTCCGGCGCCCCAGAGCAGAGCACCCGTCATGCTGTAGGCGAGGAACTTCCGGTAGGGATACTTAGCGATTCCAGCCACCAGGGGAACGAAGGTTCGCACGAACGGGACGAAACGGCCAATCACCAGCGCCCGTCCGCCGTAGCGGGCGAAGAAGGCTTCCGACTGCTCCACGTACTCGGTCTTGAGGATGCGCGCATCGTCCTTGAACAGGCCCCGTCCGTAGCGCTTCCCCAGGAAGTACCCCACCTGGGAACCGAGGAAGGCGGCAATCAGGATGATCCCGATCATGACCCACATGTTGATACCCAGCTGGGTGTGCAGCAGGCCGGCTGCGAACAGAAGTGAGTCGCCCGGCAGGACCGGGAAGAGAACACCCGACTCGATGAAAACGATGATGGCGACACCGAGGAGAACCCAGGGACCCATGGCAATCAGCAGCGTGGTGGGGTCACGGAACCAGTCGACCAGTGTGTCGAACCAGTTGGCCGCCACAAGCGGCAAGCCCGGCAGGGCCGTCGGCACCAAAGTGGCATCAAAAAGCGATGCGGAGTGGACCAAAACGGTCTCCATTACTACCTCTGTTCCCAGTGTGTCAGCAAGCCTTGATCCTATTAGAGGGAGCGGAGGCAACCTACCAACTGCGTCGAATCTCAAACTTTCTCAGGGAGTTTTGGGGGTTGTCACCCACTGCGACGGGCCCGGTCTAAAGGTAAGTCTGGCTAGACTAACCCCATGCCGGTAGACCATGAACCCGACGCTGTGACGTCAACAGCGCCCACAACTGTGGTCTCCGAACGGGACGGGGAGGCAATCGTTCAGTCCCGCCTCAGCCACGGAGTTTTCGTTTCCGACTCTGTTCCGGGCAGGCGACGCCGACTTGAGGATGCTGTCGAAACCATCTTCACCCTGGCCGGGATCGTCCTGGTTCTGCTGCTTGGGGTCTATGCCCAATCCACCACCCAGGGGGTGGAGGAGGACGTGCGGGCCGCCCTCGACACCGTCATTCGCCAGGTCCTGTTCTTTCCACTGAGCTTCCTTGAGGGAACCTTCGTCATCCTCGCCCCCGTGGGGCTGATCGTCTACCTGGTGCGCCACCGCGACTACTCGACAATCATCCACACGGTTCTGACCGGTCTGTTCACGGTCCTGGTGGGGTGGGGTCTTCGACTCGCGCTTCCGTACCTGCCTGAAACCATCTCGGATGGCCTTGAGATCATCACCCCGACCGGCAGCATCGAGTCGATCAGTATTGTCTACATGGTCCTGGCAGCCATGACAACCGTGGTGGGAACGACCTCGACATCCAAGAGCGTCAAGTTCACCTGGCTGGGGATCTGGATCCTTCTGTTCTTCGCCCTCATTCGCGGCACCACCACCCTGCAGGGGGCTCTGGTGACGATCCTTTTGGGGCGGATGATCGGCACACTGGCCCGGTGGATTGGCGGGTTCAACGATGCTCGCGCCCTTCCCGCCGACCTCGTTGATGCGGCCCTGGCAGTGGGAATCAACCCGACCCGTCTGGTCCGAGTTGACCTTCCGACGGAGCGCCAACCCCTGGAAACCTGGATTGTGACCGAGAGTGATGAGCTGCCGGACTACCGTATCGGTCAGATTCACCCCCCACTTATCACGACACCGATTCTCGATACCCAAAACGAGTTCACCGTGACTCCGCAGTACTCCCGCGACTCTGACCGCCAGTACCAGATGTGGGTCGAGGGCGGGGCCATCCTCGACGTCCACGTCCTCGACCCGGATACGGGCATCACCTCCCTAGCTTCCGATATGTGGTCGAACCTGAGGCTGCGCGGTACCGAACGCCTAATCAGCCCCGCCATCAAGATCAATGCTCAGCGAGAGATGCTGGCTGCCAGCATCGCTGCAAAGGCCGGGGTGCGGACTCCCCAACCAATCGCCGTCGCAGACGCCGGTAGTTCCGTAGCTCTCTTCTGGGAACCCCTTCCGCTGACGGTGCCACTGCTGAAGCTAAGCGACAGCGGTTTTGAAATCAGCGATGACACCCTGGACCAGGCCTGGGAGCAGCTGAAGAGCGCCCACAGCCGCGATGTCTGCCACCGCAACCTTGATGTTGACGCCCTGACGCTAGATGAGCACCTCAACCTGTGGATCCTCAACTGGAACCAGGCTGATATGGGCTCCAACGACATCGCTCGCCGCATCGACTGCGCACAGATGCTGGTGCACCTCTCTCTGGCAACCAGCGTCGAGAGGGCGGTCGCCTCAGCCCAGCGCATGATTGGCCTGCCCGAACTACTCTCGATTGCCCTGGTCCTCCAGTCGGCTGCCCTGCCCGTTGGCCTGCGAGCCCGCGCCCGTAAGAGCAAGGTGATCGACCAACTCCGTGAACGCCTCTCTGAAATCACCCCCGCCACCCAGACACTGGAACCCCTCAAACTAGAGCGCTTCTCGGCCAAGTCGGTTGTCATGGCCTTCCTCCTGGTGATGGCGCTCGTAGCCGTCATGGGTTCCCTCAACTTTGAGGCCGTCGGCAAGGCCCTCAGTGATGCCAACATCTACTGGGTCATCGCGGTGTTCCTCATCGGATCCGTTACCTGGGTGGGGGCCGCCATTCCGCTGGTTGCCTTTGCTCCCAAGAAGATTCGCCTCTGGAACGCCACCCTGGCCCAGATGGCAGCTTCGATTGTCACCCTGGTGGCCCCGGCTGGCATCGGTCCCGCCGCCCTAAACCTGCGCTTCCTCAACCGCGAAAAGCTCTCCACCCCCGTTGCAGTCGCCACCGTGACCCTGGTGCAGATCTCGCAGTTCCTCACCTCGGTTGTCCTGCTCCTCCTGGTCGTCATCGGGACCGGAACGTCCCTGAACGGCCTCAACATTCCCACCATGACCATCGTCTGGGTGGTTGCGGCCGTGGGGACACTTCTTTCCGCCACGCTTGCGGTTCCCAAGGTTCGCAAATGGATTTGGAAGAAGCTGCGTCCCTCGTGGGATCAGGTCTACCCGCAGCTGCTGTGGATCATGGGACACCCGAAGCAGCTTCTGATTGCCGTCGGTGGCAACATGCTGATGAACATCGGTTACATCGGAGCCTTCGGGGCAGCTCTAGCGGCGTTCGGCGTGGTTCTGGACCCGCTTTCACTCGCCCTCACCTACCTGGTCTCCTCCACCCTCGGTTCGGTAATTCCTACCCCCGGTGGCATCGGACCTGTCGAAATGGCCCTCACCGCGGGTCTGCAGGTCGCCGGAGTTCCCCCGGCCATCGCCCTTTCAACCGCAGTCCTCTTCCGCCTCATGACCTTCTACGGACGCATCCCGTTCGGCTGGTTGGCCCTGAAGCACATGGAAAAGAAGGGGCTGCTCTAGCAGCGGCGCCCTACGGGTCGCGCTGGTTATCGGTTTCGATGGCGTTGCCGATATCTATCTTCATCTGCTCGTTCAACCAACTCGTTGAGCCGAGGCGACCCTGCGCCACGGCCTCGTCAAAACCAAGAACCCTCAACCACACGTCCACCAGTTCGCGGTGGTAGGTATGGCCGTGACCGGCGGGGGCCGTACCTGCCACCGGTAGGTCTGTCATGAGTTGCAGGTAGGTGACGAACGGGGTGTAGTGCATAACGGGAACGTCGAGGCCGGCGCGTTCGCGAATCCAATCCGGCTCCTTCACCATCACCCCGACGTCGTACCACACCACGGGATCTGAGGCGTGCTGAGCAAAGACAATCCGGGGAAAGTCCCACCTGCCGAACTCTCTGCCGTAACGGTCCCTGGTGAGCTGCTCCGGGTTGTTGACAAAGCGCATGTGTTTTCCGCTGTCGTAGACCGGGGCAACCTCCGGACTGCCTCCGTGACGTCCAGCCGTCAGTTCGCGCAGCAGTTTCGACTTGTGGGGGGAACCCGTCCAAATGGCTCCGTCGGCACGCTCCACCAGGTCCTGCCCATTGGCGAAGACATCCTGCGAACCGTAAGCCCCCAAAGACTCACCCGAAACGATGACAAGGGGACGCTTTTCCTCAGGCATCTGGTGGACGTACTGCTCGACTCGGTTGAAAAGGTAGGTGCCCGCATCTGAACAGGGGGTCAGGTCAGAGACCAGAAGCGCAGCCGAAAAGAGGTAGGAGTACTGCATGGTAACCACCGCGCAGTCACCCCGCGTCAAGTACTCCATGGGTTGCACCAGCCACTCATCAACCCAACCGGAACCAGTCGCGGTGTTGACCAGTACGACGGAACGCTCAAAGCCGCCCGCCCGCTCCAGATCTGCGATGGCGAGATCCGCCAGTTCCTCAAGATCGGAACTCTTGGTGGGCATTCCGGCGTAGATCCGAATCGGTTCCATGGCCGGCAGGCCCGTGACATCCTCAATCATCTGGCGACTGGGGCCCTTGCAAATGAACTTACGCCCCTGCCCTCCGATGGAGTCCCAGGGGACCAGCGAGGCCGGGGAACCCGAACGCTCCGGCACCTGCGGCTGCGGATATCCGCCCCCACTCTTGGTGTTGAGGGCTTCCGCCTTGTGGGCAAACAGAGCCATAAGGGACTTGAAGACGATTTTGTTGGACACCAGAAAGACAATGATGACAATAAAACCGAAGGCAACGGCGAGGGCGATGGGGCGGTAAATCCACAGGGATAACAGGTCGACGGTGTGGATGAAAATGCGTCGCAGAATGTAGACGACGCCCATCACAACCACGAACATTCCCGCGGTGGCCACCAGTCCCAGCAGATACTCCGGCGCCTTAACCGGCTTCATTTCCTGCAGCTCAGCGGCCTGTTGACCCGCCCGGTAAGAGGACCAGACAGAACGCAGCACCCAGATCAAGACCACCGCGATCAACAGGAAGGTCAGACCCTGCTCTACGCCACCCGGAGCCGAGATCGTGATGTCCAGGTTGTGCAGCGCGGAACTGACCCCCACCTGGACTCCCCAGCCGAGGGCGTAGCCGATTCCCGTGGCAATCCCAGAGACAAAGCCGTGCCACCACCAGCGGCGCGGCAGGACCGAGGGCGTCACTGAGACGGCATAGAAGATCGCGGCAAATATCCCGCCGAACAACGATGGCTCAATCACGACGCCTCACTTTTGTCATCTCTGCCTTGCGATGCGCCCTGCGCACTATCGAACTGTACCTGCCCAACTTGAGACCAGGACGCCTCCAGACTCCAGAAGTCCACCCGGAAACGCAAAAATGAAGGCAAAATCATTGTTATGAACAGATCAAACCCCGCTCCCCTCCCCTCTCTGTTTGCCGAAGTAGCCCCGGACCTGGTTATCCCCGACCCCTATGACGCACCCGAGTTGCGTTGGGGAATCCTCGGGGCCGGTGGCATTGCCCGAACCTTCGCAACCGATGTCCCCGCCCACTCGGGCCAGAAGATTGCCGCGGTGGGTTCACGCGATATCTTGCGCGCCCGGGCCTTTGCCGCAGAAATGGGCATTCCGGCCGAATCCGCCTACGGCAGTTACGAAGAACTGGTGGCTGATCCCAGTATCGATGCCATCTACGTCGCCACACCGCACATGCGCCACCGCGACGACGCGATCTTGGCGCTCCGGGCCGGTAAGCCCGTCCTGGTGGAAAAGTCCTTTGCCACCTCTGTAGCCGAGGTCGAGGAGGTCTTCGCGGTGGCGCAAGAACAGAAGCTCTTTGCCATGGAGGCCATGTGGTCGCGCCACCTGCCCCACTATCATTTCATCCGCGCGGCTATCGAGGGCGGCGTCTTGGGCAAGCTGGTTGAGGTGTCGGCGGACCACGGCCAGCAGCTGCTCCACATCCCCCGACTGGTTGAACCGGAACTGGCAGGCGGGGCCATGCTTGACCTGGGCGTCTACCCGGTGTCGCTGGTTCATATGGCCCTCGGAGTGCCCATGAAGCAAAGCGCTCTGGGTCGCCTCACAGACAGCGGCGTGGACCTGGGTGACGTTGTGGTCGGCCAGTACGCGGATGCCCTCTCAGTTGCCACCTGCCAGATGGACGGGGCGTCCAGCGTGCACGCCATCCTCACCTTTGAAAAGGGCACGATCGAAATGCCGCAGCAGTTCTACCGCCCCACCAAGGTGACCCTGACAGTCCACTCCGTCGAAGCCAACACGGGACAGATCCTCTCCAGTTCCACGGAAGACTGGGATGCCGTCGTTCCCGGAGGGTTCCAGTACCAGGCCGCGGAGGCCGCCCGAAGGATCGCCGCGGGCGACCTCGAGTCCCCGGTTGTTCCCTGGTCCGCCACCCTGGAGGTTCAAAGGATCATGAACGACGCCCTCGCACAGGTCGGGGTGAGGTACCCGCAGTTCTAGATTTCACCCCGAACCCGCGCCGTCCACACCATCGTGGTGTAGGGCAGCCCGAACGGTTCGACGGGGTCAAATCCCAGGTGCTCCAGTAGGTACCAGGCCAGGTTGTCCTGCATCTTGGCCTGGCGCTTGGGGCTGGCAGCCAGGTAGGAGGACCGGGTGCGGGCCAGCCTCATGCACTGCTCCACCGTCAGTGACTGCTCCCAGGCCACCTCTGTCAGCTCCGGTTCGGTAAAGCGCGGGCCCAGGTCCGGGGTCCGGTCCCGCCGCACCACATCACCCGAACGCATGATGCGACTGAGCCTGTGCACCCAGGGAACCTCTACCGCCAACTGGTTCGCCACCAGCGCCAAACTACCTTCGGGACGAAGAATCCGGGCAGCTTCTGCGCTGGCACGGGGGACATCGAGCCAGTGCGAGCACTGCGCCCACACCACCACATCGGAGCTGCACTCTGGAAGCCCACTTTGCTCTGCGGTTCCACCCGTAACCACCAGGCGTCCGGGTTCACCCCCCGTCCTGCCCTGCGCCAGTTGCGCCCACGACCTCGTCCGCAGGGTCTCCCTCATCGATGAGGACGGCTCCACCACCGTCGTCCGGATCCCCCGGGCCAGCAGTCCACGGGTGAACTGCCCTGTTCCAGCCCCGATGTCTACTGCATCCCCAACCGGATACCCCGCTGAGCTAAGTACCGCGCGGTAGGCTCCATCGGGATAACCCGGACGCGTCTCCTCGTACTCCAGGGCCTGCTCCAGCCCCACCGTCGAGTCGAACGGGTTGATAAGAGCCGCGTGGGTATCCTCAACCTCGGTCACCTCACTCAACGCTTCCGGGCCCTTCTCTTCATCTCAATGTCCTGCAGGGCCCCCACCAGCGAGGGGTGCTTGAAGGTAAACCCCCGCGACTGCAGCACCTCCGGGATCTCCCTCTGCCCCGCAGCCACCGTCTCTTTGACCATGGTGGGGGTGAGGACGAGGGCGACGAGTCGACGTGGGAACGGGATGAACGCCGGACGTCTAAGCACCCGGGCGTAGTCGCGCGTGAAATCCCGGTTACGCACAGGGAATGGGGCCGCCATGTTGATGGCTCCACGGGTGTCACCATCGAGAAGCCACAGCTGCGCCGCCACGTGGTCATCAATGTGAACCCAGGACAGCCACTGTTCACCGTTTCCAATCCGGCCCGCCACACCCCAGCGGAACAGGGGTCGCAGAGCCCCAAGGAACCCGCCTGACTCAGAGAGGACGTTTGCCGTCCTCATCCGCACCACGCGGACCCCGAGACTCTCAGCCTCCACGCTCTCGCGCTCCCAGGCCCGGCAGACCCCGGCCAGGAACCCGGGACCCGAGGGCGAGTCCTCTACCAGAATGCGGTCTCCAGTATTGAAGCCGTAGTAGCCCATGGCGCTGGCAGAGAGGAAGGTTTGGCAGCGGTTTGCCCCCTCATGTCGAGCCTCACGAAGGGCCCGCACCACCGTCTGGGTCGATTTGACCCGGGAGTCAAGAATCTGCCTGCGGTACTTCCTTGACCACCGCGCCCCACCGATCGGGGCACCCGCCAGATTGATCACCGCGTCAACATCCCTGAGGCCGGGACCGAAGATCTCCCTGCTCTCGGGGTTCCACTGACGTTCGCTATCCGCACCGGCAGGACGACGCACCAAACGTACGACCTCATCACCGCGGTTTTCCAAGGCCTGCACCAGGCGCGAACCTATCAATCCGGACGCCCCACCGACTGCAATTCTCATGGTGCCAGCCTAGGTTCGGATAATCAGATCGGCTAGACCCCGGGGATTATCCTGCTCCCAGTGCCGAACCTCTTGGTCGTGCCAACGCTGCCAGTGGGGGGCAAACCGGGCCCCGTCTCGTTCCAGACCACGCGCCTTGGCCACCTCGGGTTCGGCCTCAACCCAGAGGCGCAGGTCGGCAAACTGGGCGGTGACGGGGGTCAGGGAGCCACACCCCTCCAAGATCCACCTACCGCTGAGGTCAACCGGAGCAAACTCTTCATAACGCTCCTGATACCAGTCCCACCGGTGGTAGCCGGTCCGCTCACCACTGAGCAACTCCTCGGTGATTCGCGTTCCCTCAGCCAGACCGTCCCACCCGGGCACCCACTCTTCAAGATTGAGGACGGAGAGGCCGAGCGCCTCCCCCAGCTCGGTTGCGATAGTGGTCTTGCCACTTCCCGAAGGCCCATCGATGATGATGCGCCACGAAGAATCATCCTCATCAAGGCGCCTGCGGATAGCATCAACCGCCCCGATGCTCAGGACGGTGGGCGGGAAGCTGTCATCACGGGGGGTTGGTTGCTGCACGCCCGTCACGTTACTAGCTAATCCCGAACAGGGAGAATGAGCCGAAGGCCAGGGCCAACCCCAGCGAGAGCGCGGGAACGGCAACGCAGACCAGGACCATCACCGCATCGGGCCAGGACAGACTGGACTCACGTGCGTAACTCCGGGGAATATCGGCCCCAAAACCACGGGCTTCCATGGAAACGGAAAGTGAGTCTGCTCGACGCAGAGCAAAGGTTGTCAGCGAAAAGGCCGCCTTGACGAAATGGGCCCCGTCTAGACCTCGGGAACGCCTGGCTCGGCGCAGGGCCTGCCAGTCCGTCAGCATCAGGCCCACCATGCGGATGGCGGCCAGGGACGAAAGCACAAACCGCGACGGCAACTTCGCCACCTGGGTCAGGGAGTCCGCGACTTCCGTCGAACCCAGGCTGGGCAGAATCACCACCGCGGGCAAACCCACCGCTAGGACGCGCAGTGAGATAGACAGGGCAAGCCACACCGAGTTTTCACTGATCACGACCGGTCCCCACGCAGCGTAAACCTGTCCACCACTACCGCCGTAGAGCAGCATGGACACGGCCGCCAGTGGGGCTGCCACCAGCAGGGGGGACATACGAATCAGCAGCTGACGAGGACGAAGTCGCGCCAGGGGAAGCAGGAGGAGCTCCAGTACGAACGCCACACCGGCGGACACCGGGTCGATGCTGAGCATCAGTGGGATCGTCATCAGGAAGAGGCCGAGCAGCTGGGCCGCGGGGTTGACGCGCCTGAGGATCGATCGGGCTGGTCCGCGTGGCTCCACCGCCGGGTCCGCCGCTACGGGTGCGAGGGCATCAATCTCAAGAACACTCTCGCCCAGCGCCTCCACAAGGTACGGGTCGTGCGTGACGGTAATCAGGGTGGTCCCACCCGCAGCGGCCTCGCGCAACAGTGCCACAAGGTCAACCCAGGTGTTGAAGTCCTGCCCGAAGGTGGGTTCGTCGAGGACGATCACCGCTGGGGCGGCAATCAGCGCGGTTCCTACCCCGAGGCGGCGGCGCTCCCCACCTGAAAGCGAGAGGGGGTGGGCTCTGCGCAGGTGGGTGAGGTGAAGAAGATCGAGGTATCGCCCAACACGTTCTGCCACCTCAGCTTCACCAAGACCACTGAGTTTGGGTCCCAGCCCCAGCTCCTCCTCAACCGTGGCGGTAAGGAACTGGTACTGCGGCTCCTGGAACACCATGGAGATTCGTCCGAGCAGCTGCGGGGTGGACCAGTCGTGGGGACTGAGTTCTGCCGGGTCAACCCGACCTGCTCCAGCTGCGACCACGCTGCTGCCCGCCTCAACCAAACCCCGCTTCGGCGTGAGCAGTCCGGCCAGGGTCAGCGCCAGGGTGGTCTTACCGGCCCCGTTCGCTCCGACAACACAGGTGGAGACGTGTTCGGGGAACTCGAGGTCGAGGCCCGCGAGCACCTCACCCCCATCGGCGTAGCCCACCGCAAGCGAGCGGGTGGTCAGCGCAGCGTTGCTATCGACTCGAGCTTGCTGCGGGGTCTCTCCGAGAGGCGGAAGGCAGTCGAGCGGGTTCAGACCCGGAACCCACACCCCGGCTTCACGCAGCAGGTCGAGGTGGTTGGCAATGACCTCAAGCGGCGGCCCGTCGGCGACTACCACACCACCGGTGAGGACGACCAATCGGTCGGCCTGGTCGATCCACGGGCCCAGGTTGTGCTCGATGATCATCAGGGTGGCCCCGGTAGCCTGCGCCAGGCTTTCGGTGGCGGTTCGCACCTCGCGCGCGCCCTCGACATCGAGGTTCGCGGTCGGTTCATCCAGGAGCATTATCCGGGGCTGCATCGCGAGGGCGCAGGCCAGCGCTAGGCGCTGCTTTTCGCCTCCGGAGAGGTGAGAGGTGGGGTGGTCGATCGGGTAGTCGAGTCCGACGACGCCGAGGGCCTCCCGGGTGCGGGACCAGATTTCGTCCCGGGGTAGACCGATGTTTTCGAGGCCGAAGGCAACCTCGTCCCCGATGCGGCCCATCACCCGCTGGGTTTCCGGGTCCTGTTGGACGAGGCCGACGTGACCGCGCACCCGGGGGGCTGAGGCGGGAAGCCCCGCGATTGTCAGGCTGCCTTCACCCTCGCCCTCGTGTTCACTGAGAACACCGGCAATACCGTGGAGCAGCGTGGTTTTCCCGGCACCCGAGTTGCCGACGATGAGGACACGTTCCCCCGGCTTGATGTCCAAGGTGACGCCCCGGACCGCCCAGGCTTCGCGCCCGGGGTGACGCCACCCCCACCCCTCCAGGCGAACCGAGGGGGTGGTGGCGACATCGGCGGTCGTGGGCATGGCCGTGGTCAAACCCTTTCCTGCATCTCTCGTCCCGCAGCGAAACGGTTGAGGGCTCCGGTCTTGGCGAGCGCGCGAACCAGCAGGTAGCCGCCGAGTCCGGCGATGATGATGCCCGAGGTGATCGAGGTTGACCAGTAGATCAGATTGAACAGGGGTGACTTGGCGAAGTTACCCGAGGTGATGCCCTCGAGGATCATGGCCGCCGTCGCGGCCAGACCTCCGCCCAGGGCCGCCACCCCCGGAGTGAAGCGACGGTAGCGGAAGGCGGCAAAGGCCAGTTCAGCGCCGGCGCCCTGCATCAGACCCGCGACGAAGGCTTCAGCCCCCCACTGGGAACCGAGGGCCATCGAGACGGTTGCTGCCAGTGCCTCAACGAAGATTGCGGCACCAGGTTTACGAATCACCAGGGCTCCGACCGGACCGCCCAGGAACCACACGCCCGAGACGATGCCGCCGACCCCCGGGGTCAGGGTATCGAGGGCGGTGAAGGCGGCGTAACCAACCTGGTTCCACAGCAGGAAGACAACTCCGAGGACCGAGCCGAGGACGGCCGCGGTAACGATGTCGACGACACGCCAGCGCATCGGGTTGATCCCGCTGGAAATGACTGACTCATGTGTTGATCGTGAACTCACGACTGGCCTCCCGCATTCGACTGACGACATACCGTTGCGCCGCGGGATCGCACTTCCTACGCCGGTATTAACCGGATCAGGTTCGACGGTCGGGAACTGGTGTTCCCCTCTCACCCCATGCTGGGGCCCCGTGGCTGCTTCAACCCTAGCTCGTTGCGAAGCGCCCTCCAAGACCGTACACTTCCGCGGCAGTGAGTTAGGCCGCTTCAGAGTTTGGCCGGACCCCCTCGGAATGGGGCTTGCTTGTTTATAGTGGATAGGGCGTTAACTCCAACAGAGCCAAGGGAGCCTACATGCGAATCGGTGTACCCGCCGAGAAACCAGACCAGCCGCTAGTTGCGGCAACACCGGACACGGTCTCCAAACTCATCAAACTGGGCTACACGGTAGCCGTCCAGTCGGGGGCGGGCGCACTTGCCTCCTACCCCGACTACCAGTATGAAGAGGCCGGGGCCGAACTCGTTGATCGCGACGGTGCGTTCAAGGCGGACATTGTCCTCACCCTTGACGCACCTGAGCTGTACGACCTCGAGAAGATGCACCGGGAGTCGGTCCTGATCTCAAGGCTTGCCCCCACGCGAAATGAAGACCTGATGCGGGTCCTGGCTGAGATGGACATTACGGCCCTCGCCATGGACGTTGTCCCTCGTATTTCGCGTGCGCAAGCCATGGATGTTCTCTCCTCGCAGGCCAACGTGGCCGGCTACCGGGCGATTATTGAGGCCGCCAATGAGTTTGGCCGTCTCTTCACCGGCCAGGTGACGGCTGCGGGCAAGATGCCCCCGGCACATGTCTACGTCATCGGTGCAGGCGTAGCGGGCCTGGCCGCCATCGGTACCGCCAACTCGATGGGCGCTGAGGTCTTCGCCTCTGATGTGCGCCCCGAGGTGGCTGAGCAGGTCAACTCGATGGGGGCGCGCTTCATCGCCCTTCCCCAGGCGCAGGAGAAGTCGACCGACGGTTACGCCAAGGCCATGACGGAAGATCAGGCCAGGTTGGCGAATGCCGTTTACGCCAAGCAGTCGGCGGTCTCAGACATCGTCATCACCACGGCCAATATCCCGGGCCGCACCTCACCCATCCTGCTGGATGATGAGGCGATCGCGGCCATGAAGCCCGGCAGTGTGATTGTCGATATGGCGGCAGCCAACGGTGGTAACACCACGCAGACGGTTGCGGGACAGAAGATTGTCACCGACAACGGCGTCACCATTATTGGCTGGACCGACCTCGCTGGTCGCCTGCCCGCGCAGTCCTCCCAGCTCTACGCCCAGAACGTCGTCAATCTGCTCAAGCTGATGACACCGGGTAAAGACGGCCAAATGGTCATCGACCTCAACGATGAAATCATTCGGGGCATCACGCTGACGGACGACGGACAGATTCTCTGGCCGCCGCCCAAGATTCAGGTTTCCGCAGCTCCCACAGCCAAGGCCGAGGATGCTGTCGACCATGCCAAGGCCGCAGCTGAAGCTGCTCGGGAGGCAGCGGCAGCCAAGCAGAAGCGCTTTGCCTGGATGGGTATCGCCGCGCTGCTGGCAGTCGCCCTCGTCATGGTCACCCCCTCCCTGGCGATCGGCCACTACATGGTGTTCGTCCTGGCGATCATCGTGGGTTTCTACGTCATCACCGGGGTGGCGCACTCACTGCACACCCCGCTAATGTCGGTCACCAACGCGATCTCCGGCATCATCCTGGTCGGCGCCATCACGCAGATCGGCTCGTCTAACCTCGCGGTAACCATCCTGAGCTTCATCGCAATCGTCGTGGCTTCGATCAACATCTTCGGTGGCTTCCGCGTTACCGCACGCATGCTGACGATGTTCCAGAAGGGCTAGGCACAACAGTGACAACCATGCTTTCGAGTTTCGTTTTCCCCGCCGTCGGTGACCTGATGGACTGGTCCCAGCCCGGCTACTGGACCAGCCACGTCGTCACCCTGTCCTACATCGTTGCGGCCGTCCTCTTCATCCTGTCTCTGAGGGGCCTGTCCTCTCACGAGTCCTCACGCCAGGGCAACAACCTGGGCATGATCGGCATGGGCATCGCCCTGGCTGCCACCATCCTGGCGGCTCTCTCCAACGGCCCGGGTCGCGGCGTCCTCGTCACGGCCCTGCTGATTGCGGTCGCCATGCTTATCGGCGCCAGCATCGGCATCTGGAAGGCCGCCAAGGTTGAGATGACCGGGATGCCCGAACTAATCGCCCTGCTGCACTCATTCGTGGGTCTGGCGGCGGTCCTGGTCGGCTATAACTCCTACCTGGCCCCCGACGTCCAGGCGGTCGCCCTCGGCGGCTTCCACCTCGGTGAGGTCTTCCTGGGCGTCTTCATCGGTGCCGTCACGCTGACCGGCTCGATCGTTGCCTACCTGAAGCTGTCCGGCAAGATGTCAGGCGCACCCCTGATGCTGCCCGGTCGCAACAACCTCAACATGGCGGCCATCGGTGTCACCATCGCCCTGATGGCATGGTTCATCGCCGCCGGTCACAGCGCCTGGGCCTGGATCCCGTTCATCCTGATGACCATCATCGCCCTCGCCCTGGGCTTCCACCTTGTGGCAGCCATCGGTGGTGGCGATATGCCGGTGGTCGTCTCAATGCTGAACTCATACTCCGGTTGGGCTGCCGCTGCGGCGGGCTTCATGCTCAACAACGACCTGCTCATCATCACCGGTGCGCTGGTTGGGTCCTCGGGCGCGTTCCTCTCGTACATCATGTGCCGGGCCATGAACCGTTCGTTCATCTCCGTCATCCTGGGTGGTTTCGGTACGGCTGAGTCCACCGGCGCCTCCGGGGATGAGGACGGTGAACACCAGGAGATCAATGCGGAGCAGGTGGCGGCAATGCTGGCCGGCTCCCGCAGGGTCATGATCACCCCTGGTTACGGCATGGCCGTGGCCCAGGCGCAGTACCCGGTCGCTGAACTGACCAACGCACTGCGCGACATGGGGGTTGAGGTCGAGTTCGGCGTCCACCCCGTTGCTGGTCGCCTCCCGGGGCACATGAACGTCCTTCTGGCCGAAGCCAAGGTTCCCTATGACATCGTCAAGGAAATGGATGAGGTCAATGATGATTTCGAGGACATCGACACCGTCCTCGTCATCGGTGCCAACGACACGGTGAACCCGGCCGCTGAGGAACCGGGTTCCCCCATCGCCGGTATGCCGGTTCTGAAGGTGTGGGAGGCGAAGAACGTGATCGTCTTCAAGCGCTCCATGGCCACCGGTTACGCCGGGGTTCAGAACCCGCTGTTCTTCAAGGAGAACACTCACATGCTGTTCGGCGACGCCAAGGCATCGGTCGACAACATCGTCTCCGCGGTCAGGCAAAACGCCTAGCTACCAGGCAGAGAAAAGGCCCGCTTCCGCAATGGAGGCGGGCCTTTTCGCACCCCTATTAGATGTCGTTGCCGAGGAACTCGAACTCAACCTCGACCTCGACGGTGGCGTTCAGCGGCAGGGCTGCCACCCCGACGGCGGAGCGGGCGTGACGTGATCCAAAGACCCCCTGGAGCAAATCTGAGGCACCGTTGATAACCGACGGTTGCGCAAAGTAGTCCTCGGTGGAGGACACAAAACCCACCACCTTGACCGCACGAACCAGATTGTCCACCCCACCCACCACACTGGCTGCCGCAGAAATGGCGTTGAGGGCGCACTGCCGTGCTGCCACGTAAGCAAGGTCATCGGTGACGGCCACGGTCCCGCAGCGTCCCGTCAGGAGCAGTTCCCCGCCCTTCATCGGCAGCTGACCCGAGGTCTTGACAGTGTTGCCAACGATGACTGCGGGCGCGTAGGCCGCGACCGGGGCTGGGACCGGCGGTAGTTCGATGCCAAGTTCGGTGAGGCGCTGGGAAATGGTCATGGGGGCTCTCCTCGCGATGTGTTCTGCCTATCTCGAATGGTACCGAGACACGCCCGAGCAGTCTCCCAACTCCCGAATTTTGACGTGACACTGCGCGCATGTGTGCCAGGACATGCCAATTGTCAGAGATATTGGGTAACCTTGAGGGCGTAGTTTCAACTTGAATAGAAGTACCCAGCGGATTCGCCGCGGTGTGCAACGAAGAAGTTTTACTGCAACCGAGCTCGTCGAGTTCGGTTCCACACCGGCAGCAAAGAATTGAGAATCCCATGGCTAATGCAACAACGGGTGTCGTCAAATGGTTCAACTCGCAGAAGGGCTACGGCTTCATCAGCCCCGATGACGGTTCAGAGGACGTATTTGCGCACTACCGCAACATCGTTGGCTCAGGCCACCGCAACCTCGAAGAGAACCAGCACGTTGAGTTCATCATCGAGCAGGGTGACAAGGGCCTGATGGCTACCGAAATCACGGTAATCGACTAGTCGAAGTCTGACGAAGTGCACGCTTCGATCTAATACTTAGGAATCCCCGTCTTCGCGGCAGTGCGGAGGCGGGGATTCACTTTGCCTGGGGACTGTCAGTGCCTCGGGGCCTTCAAACCCCGCCACAGCATCTGGGCTGCAACGAAGACCAGGAAGATCGCAAAGAGCGTGTTGGCCAGGGCTGGGGAAACCGCCACCGCGACCATCGACCCCAGAAAGGTGGTGACGCAGGCCGGGAGCCCCACTGCCAGTGCCGCACTGATATCAACGTTCTTTGCCCGGAGGTTAGACAGGGTCCCCGCAAGAGCCGTTGGGATCATGATCAGCAGCGATGTCCCGCGTGCTACCAGGTCACTGGCCCCGAACAGCAGCATCAGTGCCGGAACGATAATGACACCGCCGCCCACCCCCAGCAGCCCCGAGAGGATGCCGGTGATAATGCCCAGGATGACCAGGGCAATCGCCATGGTCCAGGTGATCGCCAGCTCCTCGCCTCGCGTTGGCACCACCAGGAAGAGGCTGACAATCACGACGACGATGAAGACCGCGAACCCGATCTGCAGGGGACGGGTCGGAATCTTCTGCAGCAGGCGTGTGCCAATCTGTGCCCCCACGACGGAACCGAGTACGACAAGCAACGCCGCCACCAGGGACAGGGATCCATTAAGTGCGTATGAGATGACCCCGACAAGCGCGAGCGGCACAATCGCGGCGAGCGAGGTGCCGGAGGCCAGTCTGTGCCCAAAGTGCAGCACCAACACCAGTCCGGGGACGATGAGGATGCCCCCACCCACCCCGAACATTCCGGAGAGGAAACCGGCCACCAGCCCAATGGTCACCAGACCGGCCCACTGGGTGGGCTTTCTGTTCATCTCAAGACTGCTTTCGCCCACTGGGTTCCCCTAGTTTCTACTTGTCAGCACTATCGGCACACCCGCTGAGGATGCCGTTCAGTGCCTGACGCTCTTCTCGCGTTACTGTCAGATCCCACTTGTACTTCACAGCCACCTGGCGTGCCGCGTACTGGCAGTGGTAGTCCCCGTTATCGGGTAGCCAGCGGTCTGCCGTCGAAGCACCCTTGGCCTGGTTGGCAAGACCGTCCACGGCCAGCAGGTTGAGGGGATCATTCGCAAACTCTAGCCGCTCGCGCGCATCCCAGGACCACGCCCCCGCCCTCCAGCCATCGGCCAGGGCGACAACATGGTCGATCTGAACCGCCTGACTGGTCTCTTGACCGCGCTCAAAGTAGATGGTGGTATCCGTGTAGGGATCGCTTAGAACTCCGGACTCAACCACGCAGTCATCGGTGCGGGGGCGGAACCTAACCTCGCTCATATCCCGAGCCAGGATCTCATTTCGGGTGTTGCACCCGTCCCCGTCTAGATCCGCCCAACCGTCACCAAACTCGGTGCGCACATAGGGGGGTGCGTCCCCGCCCGTTCCGACCTCTGCTACCTCAAGCTCCGAGAGCTTCCGCAGGGACTCACTTGCCGAGGCATCGACCTCATCGAGCGGATGACCACGCAGGGTGTCCAAGATACTCGGCATGAACAGCCAGATGGCAAGGAGCAGAACTCCGAGTCCCACCAGGATCTCTACCAGGGAGCGACGTCGTTTCCGGAGCAGGTTCTTCTTAGCCATATCGGCTCCATTGTGCCGACTCTAGTGCCAGTTCAGGGAATCGAATGCCCCCCTTGGGGACAAGTTCACCATCCACACTCGTGCCCCGCGGCGCTACGAAGGAATGGACAGGGTCCCCTCGTCTGGGTCAAACGGGTTGATCAGACCGGGAAAGTTGTTGCGAACATTTCCTACCGCAGGTGAGACCATGCGCGCGACCAGCGGGGCCGGGGGAACTGCAGCAATCATCTCGGAGACCGCGTCCCTGTCATTCAGATCCGGATCAAGCCAGGCTGACCAGAGGTTCTTCGGTATGAACAGAGGCATGCGGTCGTGAATGTAGGCGAGTTCACGGGACGCAGAGCGTGTCAGGAGTGCCGATGTAGCGGGCTCCTCTGACCCCTCTGCGGGCCACTCGAAAATTCCGGCCACCGCCATCAGAGGTTCACTTCCGGGAGGCGCTCCCCGCCCCTCAGCGTCTCCAAGGGAGAGGAAGTAGGGCTGTTTCTTGCCACCCGGCAAGACCCGCCACTCGTAGTATCCGTTCATGGGGACCAGGCTGCGCCTCTTCTGCGCGGCCGTGCGAAAAGTGGGCTTTTCGGTGACGGTTTCAGACCGCGCGTTGATGAGGGGACGGAACCCCTCCTTGGCCCAGAAGGGGACGAACCCCCACTTCTGGTTGACCAGCTCCCGTTTCGCTGACCCTACGACCTCAGCTTCTTCAACCTGGCGTACCACGCGAATCTGCTGAGAGGGAGCCTGGTTGTAGGACGGCAAATGCTCGCCCTCGACCAAATCTACTTCGAAGAAGTCGACCAGTTCGTCATCATCCGCATAAATCGTGAATCTTCCGCACATACCCTATTGTCACCCCGATGGGTCAACAGCGAAAGTGCAGGCTGTGGGGCTAGTCCGAAGGTGGGGAGGGGGATTTCCCCGAGCCGCCCCCAACGTCCTCAATCACAGAGTCATCAAGCGCCTCAAGTCCCCGATGTCCTCGTTGGGCCGCCTTGGTGCGCGCCGCCAGCATCGCCCTCAGCTGCGAAGAAGTCAGGGAGAGCGACCAGTCGCTGTGAACGGGTAGCTGCCACTTGCGCCAGTGGGCGAGGACGGTGAAGGAGGAACCGACGACAGTCGCGAGGATCATTCCCCAGGTGGGCTGGCCCAGACTGTAGAGGAGGACCATGATTCCCGCTGAAACCAGTGCCGGGGTGGCGTAGAGGTTGTTGCCCCCAAAGACCATGGGGACGTTGCCCGCGGTAACATCCCGGATCATCCCCCCACCGACAGCCGTGGTAATTCCCAATAGCAGAGCGGGCATGACCCCGAAACCAACCGACATCGTCTTCATCGCGCCGGTGGCTGCCCAACAGCCCAGCACGATGCCATCGGCGACGATTAGTGCGACCACCCAGAAGCGAGAGTTCAGTTTCCAAAGGAAGGCAATGGCAGCCCCGACCAGGGCGGTGGAGATGTAAAGGGGATCGGTAATCGCAACTGGCGCCCCCGCCTGCAGCATGACATCGCGGACGATGCCGCCACCCATGGCAGACATGATCGCCAAGATGACAAAACCGACCGCATCGAAGCGCTTGGTCCGGGCCAGTTTTCCGCCCAAGATGCCGTTCAGAAGCACCCCGGTCAGGTCGATGACGCGGTAGACGTCGTTGACGACGACACCGTCAAGTTCGTTCAACGTCCTCTCCTAAAGCGTGGTCCCAAACAGCAGCCCGAGGGCGAATGTCAACCCGGCTGCTACCAAACCGATTCCCAGCTGCCTGAAGGCAGAGAACCAGGGGGTCTTGCCCGAGAGGACCCCGACGGTTCCCCCTGTCATCATGAGGGCGAAACCCACGATGACCAGCGAGGCGATGATGGCGGTGTAGCCACTCAAGCCAAAGATGTACGGGAGCAGTGGGATGAGGGCGCCGATGGCAAAGAAAAGGAACGAAGCCGCGGCCACCTGGAAGGGGCGCCCGATGTTTTCAGCAACATCACCCATCTCGGGTGTAGTCGGCGGTGCAATCAGTTCGACCGCAACGGTTCCAGTGTCTTCGTGCGGTGCTCCGACAGAATCAAAAATGGCCCTGGCATGGGCTTCAGCCTCTTCAGTGCTTTCACCCCGGGCCCTGAAGAGCAGCACCAGCTCATTTTGCTCAACGTTGAGTTGCTTGACCGACCTCGGGTTAAGGGGTTCGGGTGTGGAGGCATCAAGTAGCTCCCGCGCGCTGGAAACGGAGATCCACTCTCCGGCTGCCATCGACAGCGAACCTGCCAGCAGGCCCGCGACACCGGTGGTCAGCACCCACTCGTTGCCCATGCCCGCACCGGCCACACCCAGAATCAGCGCCAGGTTGGAAACCAGGCCGTCATTGGCTCCGAAGATCGCAGCCCGGAAGTTTCCGGCGATGCGATTGCGGGAAACGGTGGCAAGAGAGCGCACCACCTCACCATGGATTCTCTCGTCTGCCACCATCTGCGGGGTGGCATCCCTATCCGACTCATAGTGTGAGCGCTGCTCCGAGCGCTGCACCAGGGCCAGGGTAAAGACCGAGCCAAAGCGGCCGGCTAGGGCCGCAAGAATGCGCGAGTGCAGACTGGGGCGAGGCGCCGGCTCCGAGTGTTCCCCCAGCAGGGTTAACCAGTGGTTCTCATGGCGCTTCTCGGCCTCGGCAAGTTCCAGCATGAACTCCCGCTGCTCACCCTTTTCACGCCGCGCCAGGTTGCGGTAGGTCTGGCTCTCAATCCGTTCCTCAGCAAGATAGCGGCGCCACTTTTTGATCTGCTGGCGGCTGGGTGCCGCCCCCGCCATTACCTGATCTGACCTCAGTTCTGTCACGAAGGTAGAATCTTAATCCGTCACCGCGGTCGGTTCGACGTGGGTGACGCGCGCTTCGACAACCAGGGGACCCTGCCCGACGCCGGAGATTTTGCGGTAGACACTGTTCGCGGCGCGGTCCGTCAGCTGCTCACCCTTGGCGCGCACGACCCCCGCAGCCTGCTCGGCGGCGGCCTCAATCGGAACCGCGACCATGCGCGTGTTACGCAACTTCCTCATACCCGAAGCGAAGGCCTCGTAGGGAGCGGGCCCCGCCTTGGAGCCCAGCAGGAAACCCACGGCCAAACCAGCCGCAAGGGTGAACTTCATGCCCATCAGTAACCAATCCTCAAACGTTTAGTGCCCTGGTCCTGACCTATCACCTGGGATAGAGGCAACGCAGGGTTTCGGTGACCAGCCTACCGGTGCTTTCGGTCGCAGCGGCGACGGCAACCTTCAGGGTGGCGGCCAGGGCAACTGGGCGCCCGGCCCCGTCAACGACGATGGCGAGGTCGCCACGCTGCGGCAGCGCGCCATCATCGGGGTAGTTTTCTTCCGGTTCGACCACTTCAAGGGTCTTTTCGGCAATCAGCTTCTGAGCCAGCGCCGTCGCCTCCTCAGCATTTCCACTGAGGTGCATCCAGGGCGGAGTCATGGTCGAAGCCTGCTGCTGACCAAAGATTCCCTCAAGGGTGGCCCAACCGACATGATCGCGCGAGAAACCCCAGAAGTCCTGGACGATCTCTTCCGTTGGGGCCTGCGGAAACCGCGTTGCGGCCGATTCGTTTTCCATCCCTCCAGACTAGGCGACAGACGTTTCGCTGACGACAAAATCTTTCGTGACTTCACCGCGCCGAGGTGTGTTTAAGGCGAAACACGGCTAGTTTGGAACCGTGAGTGAGGTTGAGATTACAACGCCCCGAGGCGTGACCCTACGGGGCACCTTCGTGAGCCCTGTGGACACTCAAGATGCCGCTGTCGTGTTCTCGCACTCCTTCCTCTGTGACCGTCAGTCCAGCCCCCACTTCCCCCTTCTCGCAGCGCGCTACCGACAGCTCGGCTACGCCACCCTGATCTTTGACTACTCGGGACACGGCGCCTCAGATGACGACCCGATTACCTCTGAGAACAGGGTTGAAGACCTACGGGCGGCCTCCGGTTGGCTGGCTGACCAGGGGTTTAATCGCCAGCTGCTTCACGCCCACTCTTCCGGTTCCATCTCTGCCCTCCGGTCGCGCCCCAAGGCAGTCAAGGCCGTCTTCCTTTCCAGTCCGATTCTCGGCCCCCTGGACTTCGAATGGGAAAAGATCTTCTCTCCCGATCAGCTTGAGGAACTTGAGCGGCAACACGAGACCCGCATCTACGAGGACACCAACAGTGGCCGCACCTCGTTCCAGGTCACCCAGCAGACCCTCATCGACCTCTCCCTGAACACGGCTGAGTCCCTTCTCACCGGCCTCGAACAGCCGACCATGATCCTGTTTGACGAGGGCGATGTGGAACGCGGGGTTGATGTCCAAGCCAAGGATGTTGTCCGCCTACTCCCCGAGGGTTCCCACCTGGAGATTGCCTCCGGTGAGGATTTCAGCCGCGAGGACCAGCTTCCTGCCATGTGGAAGAGGGCTGAGAAGTGGGTTCGGGACCAGGTCCCACTCGCCAGGAAAACGCGTTGAGCAGTTCTGAGGTAGCGGCGGGAACGGGCGGTCATCGTCCCCGACGCCGCAGTTCCGGGCGGGGTCGCCCGAGACAGGCGCGCGGTCCGCGCCAGGGCACCGCCGGGCAGGTCCAACGGGACTTCACCTTTGGTCCGGCCCAGCTCGCCGCACGCGCAGCCGCCCTCCCTGTCGTCACCTACCCCGACCTTCCAGTCAGTGCCCGGCGCGACGATATCGCGCGTGCCATCCGTGACCACCAGGTTGTCATTGTCGCCGGTGAGACCGGTTCGGGTAAGACCACGCAGCTTCCGAAAATTTGCCTGGAGCTAGGGCGCGGGATTTCCGCGATGATCGGTCACACCCAACCCCGCCGCCTCGCAGCGCGCGCCGTTGCGGAGCGCATCGCCGACGAACTGGGACAGAAAGTCGGCAAAGAGGCCGGTGAGGTTGTCGGCTACCAGGTCCGTTTCACAGATGAGGTCGGGCCAACCACCCTGATCAAGCTGATGACCGACGGCATCCTATTGGCAGAGATGGGGACCGATCCCCTGCTGCGCCGCTACGACACCATCATCGTTGATGAGGCACATGAGCGAAGCCTGAACATCGACTTCATCCTCGGTTACCTCGGTCGTATCCTGCCCCAGCGCCCCGACCTCAAGGTCATCATCACCTCGGCGACCATCGACTCGCAGCGCTTCGCCGACCATTTTGCCAAGCAGACCGGCCAACCCGTCCCCGTCATTGAGGTCTCGGGTCGCGCCTACCCCGTTGAGGTCCGCTACCGACCCCTGTCTGCCGACCTCGCCAAATCGGATGAGGACGAGGGAGCCGTGAAAGACTCCGCCCTCACACCCAGCCTGGGCACCGCCCTGCATCCCGAACCCAACCCTGGAGAGCTGGCCACCTACGGCTACGGCCTCGGGGACGACCTCGACATCGAGTCCGCCCTCGTCCACGCCGTTGACGAACTGCTGACCGAAGAACGCGGCGACATCCTGGTTTTCCTACCTGGTGAACGCGACATTATTGAGGCCGAACAGGCACTCAAGGAACACCTCGGTCGGCGCTACGTCGCCGATGAGCGCGATGCCCACGGCTATGACGGGGTGCAGATCCTCCCTCTTTTCGCCCGCCTCAGCGCGGCCGACCAGCACCGCATCTACGCCCCCCATTCGGTCCAGCGCGTCATTCTTTCCACCAACATCGCCGAGACCTCGCTGACCGTGCCCGGCATTCGCTACGTCATTGACGCGGGCCTCGCACGCATCAGCCGCTTCTCCAACAAGACCAAGGTGCAACGCCTCCCCATCGAACCGGTCTCGAAAGCCTCCGCCTCCCAACGCGCAGGTCGTGCCGGTCGTACCAGCGAGGGCATCGCGATCCGCCTCTACTCGGAACGCGATTTTGAGCGCCGTCCCCACTACACGGAACCCGAAATACTCCGCACCTCCCTGGCCTCTGTCATTCTGCAGATGAGCGCCCTGGGACTGGGTGAGGTCAAGAACTTCCCCTTCCTTGACGCTCCGAACCCGCGCGCCGTGCGGGACGGAGTCCAGCTCCTCACCGAGATCGGCGCTCTCGACGCCAAAGAAAAGATCACCCCCCTGGGCCGGCGGCTAGCAACGCTTCCCATCGACCCGCGCCTCGGGCGCATGCTTGTTGAGGCTGACAAGAATGGCTGCGCCTCAGACGTCCTCGTCATCGTGGCTGCCCTGTCGATTCAAGACCCGCGTGAACGCCCTCTTGAGATGCAGGAGGCGGCGGATCAGGCCCACCGTCGCTACGCGGATCCAACCTCCGACTTCATCACCTACCTCAACATGTGGCGCTACCTGGGCGTCCGGGCTCGCGATCTATCCGGCAGTGCCTTCCGCAGGCTTTGTAAGCGCGAGTTCTTCCACTACCTGCGCTACCGCGAGTGGCGGGACATCGTCGGCCAGCTACGGCAAATGTGCCGTCAGGTGGGGATCCGGGTGGAACCCCTCGGTCTGCCCTCACCAACCTTCATTAACTCTCTGCGTGATGAGGCGAACCACGTGGCCCGCGCTGTCATTGAGTACGGGCAGGGCACGAAGACGGTCGATGCCGATGAGGTGCATCGCGCTATGCTCTCCGGCCTCCTCTCGAACATCGGCTCCTGGGATGAGGCCAAGCGTGAGTATGCCGGGGCCCGGGGTTCCCGATTCACAATCTGGCCTGGTTCCGCGCTGAAGAAACGTCGCCCCGAGTGGATCATGGCCGCCGAGCTGGTCGAGACTTCACGCCTGTTCGCCCGTACCGTTGCCGGAATCAAACCGGAGTGGATTGAAGCCTACGCGGGCGACCTCGCCAAACGCAGCTACTCGGAACCGGTGTGGTCGAGGGCGCGCGGTTGTGCCCAGGTGACCGAGAAGGTCACCCTCTACGGGTTGACGCTGGTCGCAAACCGAACGGTTCCGCTAACGCGGCTGGGGGACACCGTCCTCGGGCGTGACTGGGGTGGTACTGCTGCGGACTCACTGGAGGAGCTGGCGACTGTTCCGACCTCGCTGTCGGCGCGTGACCTGGCCCGGGAAATGTTCATCACCCACGCACTTGTGGAAGGCGACTGGCGCGAGAACCACCTCGGTTTTGTCAAGCACAACAAAGACATCATGGCCGAGGCCGAAGATATCTCGAAGCGGATGCGCGACCCCTCCCTCGTCCCCGATGAGGCGACCCGCTACCGCTTCTTCGCCAGTCGTGTCCCGGTTTCGGCTACCTCGAGTGCCGCCTTCCTCAAGTGGTGGAAGACGCAGCGCCTTGAGACCCCGAAGCTCCTCAACTACACGCTCGAAGAGCTGCTGCCCTCGGGGGCGCTTCTTGACCCCCAAGCGTTCCCCAGCACCTGGAAGTCGGGCGATCTGGAGTTGGAGATCCGCTACGCCTTCACCCCGGGCAGCCAGGAGGATGGCGTCACCGTTGTCATCCCCCTCGCGATTCTGCCGCGCGTTAAAGACATTGGATTCGACTGGCTGGTTCCGGGGCTCCTTGAAGACCTCTGCGTGGCGATGATCCGCGCCCTGCCCAAGAACAAGCGGCGCTTCCTTGCCCCCGCCACCCAGACTGGGAAAGAGGTGGCCGAAGCCGTCAGACTGCGCCGCGATCAACCCCCGGGCACCATCGGGGTCGAAACGCAGGAGGGTGCGACCGAGGAGACCAACCCCTACTCGCTGGAAGCCTCGCTGGATCGGCTGCGGTCCTGGGGCGCCCAGAGCGGCAGTGTTTCGCCGCAGAGCGCCCCGGCCGTGCCACCGCGAAAAACCGAGCAACCCCGGACATCACAGCCGGGACATCAACCCACCTTTGCGCAGACCTTCGCGGTGGTGGTTAGAGAGCGGAACGGTATCGACCTCACCCCAGAGGACCTGCAGGAGGCCCAGCGTCACCTGCCCCCGCACCTTCGCATCGGCTTCAATGTCCTTGACGATCGCGGCGCCCTCATCGGAGCCTCGGAGTCACTCACCGAACTGCAGCGACGCTTCGCCAAGAAGGCCACGGTCGCCCTCCAGTCTTCGGTTCACGAGGCAATGGAGGCTGCGCGTCGGAAGACCGAACGAAGTCGGCTCAAGGGTGATGTCGCAGGCGAAGTTCCCTCACCGACAACCCCGGTGACACCGCCAAAAGATGGTGAAGTAGCCCGGCAGAAAGAGGTTGGGCTTCGGACCCGACTTCTCGGCGAGCTCAGACTACCGATCGGTAGGGTGACCAGTCGCTGGAGTGGCAACCAGGCCCTCCTCCTTGCCGGTTCGCCCTACCCGGATACCGCCGCGCTGGTTGAGGACGCCCAGGTTGCAGCCGTCCTCGCCCTGATCGATCAAGCTCCCAAGCAAATGCGCCAGGCCGACTATGCAGAGCTGCAGGCCTGGATGCGTCCCCGTTTTGAGGATGAGGTCTACTCCATCCTGCTGCGGGTGACCCGCGAAGTGGAGGCCTATGCGGCCCTACAGGATGCCTGCCAGAAGCACCCCCAGGACGCGCTGAAATACGTGCGCCGAGAAGCCGTGCGCCACGCCAAAACCCTGTTCCACGACGGCTATCTCGGCTCGCAGGACCCGGCCCTAGCCCCCCACATCGCCCGCTACCTGCTGGCCGATGCCGAGCGAGTCAAGAGGGCTTCGCGAGGCGGGGGTGAACTGCTGCGCGACCGGCGCAACTCGGAGGAAATTGCCGAGGTCGAACGCGCCCTCACCCGGGTGGAACAGACCCTTGCGGGCCGCGTGTACAACCCCGCCGACGCGCGTGAACTGAGCGAGGTTCGGCTGCTGATTGAAGAGCTGCGGGTTTCCCTCTTTGCACAGTCCCTTGGCACCTCAACCCGGGTCTCTTCGCAGCGTGTCCTGAGAAGGCTGGAAACCCTGGAGCGCCCGTGAGCCAGAATCCGCGACCCGAAGAGGGGTTCGATGCGGTGAAGTACGCCCGAGCCGTCCTCGACCACTATGGGCTGCACGGCTGGACTGTGCGCTGGGACCGAGCCAAACGCAGAGCGGGCTGCTGCTATCACTCTCGCCGTGAGATCACCCTGTCCCGGACCCTGGCCCGGCTTTACCCCGAAGATGCGATGCGTAACGTGGTGCTGCACGAGGTCGCCCACGCCCTCGCCGGAGCCAAGCACGGTCACGATGCCCACTGGAAGAAGCTTGCGGTTCGTGTCGGCGCTGAGCCCCGAGCCCTGCTGCCACCCAACCTGCCACAACCAGCAGCAACCTGGGTGGGAACGTGTCCGCACTGCGGCCTCGGCAAGTCTCTCCACGCGGCGCCGCGGCGGGTCGTTTCCTGCGGGAGGTGTTCGTCCTCATTTAGCCGCGAGCACATTTTGGAATGGCGCCACCATGGCAAAAAAACCGTGCCGGGTGGCAACTACGAGCGGGAACTACGCCGCATCCGCCGGCGCTAAACCTTCCAATACCTGACGCGACACCACTTGGGGACGATGGTCCCGGTTAGTGTTGCAACATGTCAGATACCAGCATTACCGCCCTGCCGACCGAGGAGAGCCCGGAGGTTGAGCACGAGATTGCAGGCCAGCTCCGGGCCGATGTCCGCGTGCTTTCCACCCTGCTGGGGCAGATTCTGCAAGAGAGTGGTTCCCCGGGATTGCTCGAGGACGTCGAGCGTCTGCGCCACGCCACTATCCGGGCCTACCGTGATCATTCACCGGAGACATTCGAGGAAGCCACCCGCATCGCCGACTCGTTCTCGGTGCAGAGGGCAGATGAGGTGGCGCGTGCCTTCACCGTCTACTTCCACCTGGTGAACCTGGCGGAGGAACAGCAGAGGGTACGGGGGGTGCGTGACGGGCGTGCAGAAATAGAAGCTGATACCGATACCCTTCCCAAAGCATTTGTGAAGCTATCCGATGAGATTGGTGAGGACGAAGCCGCACGACGCTTTGCGAAACTGCGCTTCCACCCGGTCTTCACCGCGCACCCCACCGAGGCGCGGCGTCGTGCCGTGTCCTCAAGCATTCGCCGCCTTGCTGAACTGCTCACTGAGCGCGATGCGGCGGCAACTGATGCTGCGGCCCAGCGCAGGATCACGCGCGGACTTCTCGCTGAGATCGACACCCTCTACCGCACCTCACCGATTCGGACCACCAGGCCGCGGCCCGAGGATGAAGTGCGGTCGATCATGGCCATCTTCGATACCACCCTGTTTGAAACCATCCCCAACATGTACCGCTACGTTGACGATGCGCTGCAGGGTCCTGCTTCGGGTCTGAGGGCTCCGGTTGTGCCCGCCTTTATGCGCCTGGGCACCTGGGTCGGTGGGGACCGTGACGGCAATCCGTTTGTCACCGCCTCTGTCACCAAGAAGTCAATGGCAATTGCCTCCGACCACATTCTGCGTGGCCTAGAGGGTTCCGCTGACCAACTTGCCCGCACAGTCACGTTGGACTCCGATGCCACCCCTGCCTCAGACACCCTGATCCGACTTTGGTTACAGATGGCGGCGGCAGATGAGGACGGGGCATCCGATGCCACGGTTCGCGCCCCCAACGAACCACACAAGCAGGTGCTGACCCTGGTGGCCCGCCGCATTTCTGCCACCCGGGCCCGCCACGCCGACCTCGGTTACTCAGACCCTGGCGAACTACTTGCTGAACTGCGAGTAGTTCAGGACTCTCTGCTTCAGGCCGGTGCCCCACGACAGGCCTATGGTGACCTGCAGACCCTGATCTGGCAGGTCGAGACCTTTGGGTTCCACCTGGCTGAACTTGAGGTTCGGCAACACTCTGCAGTTCACGCCCGCAACCTCGAGGCCCTGCGCCGCGGTGACGAGGCCACTCCAGAAACCGAAGAGCTCCTTGAGGTCTTCCGCGCGATTGCCCAGCTGCAGCACCGCTACGGGCCGAGGGCGGCGGGGCGATACATCGTCTCGTTCACCCAGTCGGCCAACGACCTGG
This sequence comes from Actinomyces minihominis, assembly GCF_900187855.1. Taxonomy (GTDB): domain Bacteria; phylum Actinomycetota; class Actinomycetes; order Actinomycetales; family Actinomycetaceae; genus Scrofimicrobium; species Scrofimicrobium minihominis. The sequence goes on from NZ_FYEG01000007.1 coordinate 40,547, forward strand.
GCGCGGTTTACGAACTGGCACGCTACTCCGGTGCCGAACCCGTCCTCAACGTCATTCCCCTGTTCGAAACCTTCGAGGACCTGCGCAATGCTCCGCGGATCCTCGAGGAGGCGTTGACCAACCCCGACCTCGCCCGCAGTCTTGAGCAGCGCGGCGGAAAGATCGAGGTCATGCTGGGTTACTCCGATTCTTCCAAGGACGTCGGCCCCCTGGCTGCGAACCTCGCCCTTTACCAGGCGCAGGCTCAGATCACCCAGTGGGCGCTGGACCACGGCTTCGAACTGACGCTTTTCCATGGCCGCGGCGGCACCCTGGGACGCGGGGGTGGCCCGACCAACACCGCCATCCTGGCCCAGCCACCCCACTCCGTCGACGGTCGCTTCAAACTGACCGAACAGGGCGAAACCGTCTTTGCGCGCTACGGTGACCCCACCATCGCCATGCGCCACATCGACCAGGTTGCGGGCGCGACCCTGATGGCCGTGGCCCCCTCGGTTGAGAAGAGGAATATCGAGGCGGCCAACAGGTATGCCGAGATCTCTGAGATCCTCAGTACCACCTCACGCGAGCACTTTGACGCGCTGGTCAAAGCCCCCGGGTTCGCCCCGTGGTTTGCCACCGTGACCCCGATGGAAGAAGTCGGTCACCTGCAACTTGGTTCGAGGCCGGCGAGGCGCGGACTTTCGGTTGAGTCACTTGAGGACCTGCGGGCCATCCCCTGGGTCTTTGCCTGGTCCCAGGCCCGCATCAACCTGGCCGGATGGTACGGCCTCGGCACCGCACTTGAGGCAGTTGGAGACATCGAGCTCCTTCAGCGCGCCTACCGCGAATGGCCCCTGCTGCAGACCGTGGTCGACAACGTGGCCATGAGTCTTGCCAAAGCGGACGCCCGCATCGCGCGCGAGTACCTGGAACTTGGCGACCGTGAAGACCTCACCGAACTGATCCTGGAAGAAATGGAACGCACCCGCCTCTGGCTGGCCCGCACGGTCGGCGAGGACGAACTGCTTTCCAACCGCCCGGCCCTGCAGACCGCCGTCAAACTACGTAGCCCCTACGTCGATGCCCTCTCGCTGTTGCAGCTGCGCGCCCTTCGGGCTCTGCGCCGCGATGATGAGGAAGGTCCGGACACCACCGATTGGGAGCACCTGCTGCTTCTCTCTGTCTCCGGGGTCTCAGCCGCCCTGCAGAACACAGGGTAAGCGGGATGAACGTCACAGGTAGATGTCCCTAAGCTACCGTAAATGGACGTATCGAACCGATATGTTTTGGTAGTGTTCTGGATGTAGCACCGCGATACATCGTGGTGACATATTTCAGATAGGCCAGGGATCTTTTTTGGGTGTTCGTGGAAGCATGCTTGAGTTAGCCATTCTCGGCGAACTCCAGTACCCGCTTCACGGCTACGAGCTTCGCAAGAGGCTTTCCCGCAGCCTGGGGCCGGTGCGTCGACTCTCGTTCGGCTCGCTGTATCCCGCGCTGCACCGCCTGGAAGAACGCGGACTCATCCGCGTCACTTCCCCCACGTCTCCCGGTCCTCGTATGCCAGCAAAGACAGGAACTGAGTCGACGTCCTCGACCCGCAAGCAGGTCACCTACCAGATCACCGCGGTCGGGCAGGAATACCTCACGGCTCAGCTGGCAACAGCTGACGTGGACGACGACTCTCTTCCTCTCACAATTGGCCTCATGTCGAAGGCAACTCCGGCAACCCAACTCGCCCTCCTCAAAGAACGACGCGAGCAGGTTTTGGCGCGCCAAGAGGCGGGTAAAGAGGCCAAGGAATCACAGGATTTCTGGATTCGCTCCAAGGCGGAACTAGATAGTCAGCAGGCTCAAAGCGAACTTGACTGGCTGAACCATCTCATCCACTCTGACGGTCCGAAGCCGCCGGTGCAGGGTGGGCCCGAAGAAGTACCAGGTAAATAAGTTGACCGGCTCCGGCTTGTCACCAGTAAAAGGAAACCGAATGAGCAAGATTCGCGTTGCGATCGTAGGCGTGGGCAACTGCGCGTCCTCCCTCGTCCAGGGAGTTGAGTACTACAAGGATGCCAAGCCGGAAGATCGCATTCCGGGCATCATGCACGTCCAGTTTGGTGACTACGACATCGACGACGTCGAGTTCGTAGCCGCGTTCGACGTGGACGAAGACAAGGTTGGCAAGGACCTGTCCGAAGCCATCTTCTCGGGCCAGAACTGCACCGTTGAGTTCTCGGAGGTGCCCCTGTCCGGCGTCACCGTTCAGCGTGCCCCAACCCTCGACGGTATCGGTGAGTTCTACTCGGACACCATCGTGCAGTCGGACGCAGAGCCTGTCGACGTTGTCGCCGCTCTGAAGGAAGCCAAGGTTGACGTCCTCGTCTCCTACCTTCCCGTTGGTTCAGAAGAGGCCGACCGCTTCTACGCCCAGGCCGCTATCGACGCCGGCTGTGGCTTTGTCAACTGCCTGCCCGTCTTCATCGCTTCCGACCCGGTTTGGGCTAAGAAGTTCGAGGATGCTGGCGTGCCGATTGTCGGTGACGATATCAAGAGCCAGTTCGGTGCCACCATTTCGCACCGTGACATCGTTCGCCTGATGGAAGAGCGCGGCGTCAAGATTGACCGCACCTACCAGCTCAACGTTGGTGGCAACATGGACTTCAAGAACATGCTGCAGCGTTCACGCCTTGAGTCGAAGAAGATCTCGAAGACCCAGGCTGTCACCTCGAACATGAAGTCAGAGGTCAACGAGCGCGACGTTCACGTTGGTCCTTCAGACTACGTGCCGTGGCTCGATGACCGCAAGTTCGCCTTCGTGCGCATTGAGGGCACCACCTTCGGTGATGTTCCGATCCAGATGGAGTACAAGCTTGAGGTCTGGGACTCCCCCAACTCAGCAGGTATCGTCATCGACGCCATCCGCGCAGCCAAGATTGCTCTTGACCGTGGAATCGGTGGTCCGCTGTGGGCACCGTCCGCTTACTTCATGAAGTCGCCGCCCATCCAGATGGTCGACAAGGTTGCCCGTGAGAAGGTTGACGCCTTCATCGCCGGTGCACCTAACACCAAGCCGAAGACCGGTGGTCCCGCACAGACCGCCGAAATCGAGGACTAAGGTTCTGGCCTAGCCCAGCTCGCATCTCTTCGCTGACAGGGGGGCGCTTCCATCGTATGGAAGCGCCCCTTTGCTCTACCTGCGCAGGTGCCACGGTCCTCTAGAGGTGCGGCCGTTCCCGGAACATGCTCTGGTTCTACTCCCAAACCTCCACTCTGAGCTCGCCGTGGTCCTCCGCAGGTGCCCCGGTCCTTCGCAGGGGTGTTTTCGGACCCGAAACAGCCGGAATTGCCACCTGCGGAGGACCACGGCACCTGCGAAGAGCCAAGATGCGCAGGAACTCTCACCCAGACGTGGGTGCAGGCAAGACTTTGTGCGCGAGCACAGGGGGAAGCCCAATCGCAAGTGCAGGCACACGCGAGTGTGTAGGCACTGCTTCAGGTGCCAGCCCGGATGCAGGCTCAAGTGTGTCGGCTAGCCCAGCGCGTCGAGTTTTTCTTTCATCATTTTTTCACTGAGAACGCCGACGTGGGTTGCAGCCAGGTTGCCCTGGGCATCAATGAAGAAGTGGCTGGGCAGCCCCACCACCCCGAAGACAGAGGCGATTTCTCGCTCAATGTCTGCGATCTGGGGGAAGGTTAGGTCGAGCCGCTCCACGAAGCCGCTCACCACCCCGTCGCCCTCGCCGACATAGACGGCGGCGAACGCAACGTCCTCACCGTACTGCTCAAACATGGATTGGATATCAGGCATTTCTGCTCGGCAGTTCGAACACCAGGTGGCATTGAAGGACAGCCACATCGGCTTCCCTTGATTGCCGCCGACTTGCACCCGCTCTCCCGCCAGGTCGACCGCGCTCACCTCGGGGACCGCCTCTCCGACCGAGGGGAGTTTCTGGGTCGATGCCGGCACCTCCACGGGACTGGCACCCGACATGGCCCCACCCGTGGAACCGCCGTCGCGGGCAGCGCTGATAATCCACATGGTCACCAGCACCGCCACCACCACCAGCGCCAAGACGACGACGTTGCCTAAGGTGGAGAGCTGGAACCTCCTCCACCGGGAGGAGGGCACAGAAGCCGAATCAGGCATAGGAATGCAACCCACCAAAGAAGTGGTTGCCAAAGTAGGCGAAGAGGACGGAGAGGAAGCCGAGGACGAGCAGCCACGCAGACCGTTCACCACGCCAACCTCGTGTCACCCGGGCGTGCAGGTAGGCACCATAGACCAGCCAGGTCACCAGTGCGGCGGTTTCCTTCGGGTCCCAACCCCAGTAGCGGCCCCAGGCCGTGTTGGCCCACAGTGCCCCGAGCACGATCATCACCGTCAGCAACGGGAAGGTCAGGGTCGCAGCCTTGTAGCCGATGTCGTCGAAGAGGTCGCGGGCTGGCAGGTGCTTCAGTTTGCGTGACAGCCACGGGTAGGCGAGGAACCCAACGGCCGCCCCGAATGACACACAGGCAGCTCCGTAGGCAACGATGGCGAAGCCGACGTGCAGGGTCAGCATGAGGTTGTTCTGCAGCGCCGGAATCAACGGTTCAACCTGGGTGTCCTGTCCCATCGAGTAGAGCAGCATCGCCCCTGCCACCGGCAGCACCACCAGCGAGAGCGCCCGCACCTGGTACATGTACTCAAAAACCAGGTAAACCGCGAGGATGCCGAACACGAAGGAGACCGCGAACTCGTGCTGGTTCGCGAAGGGGCCGTAGCCAGTGACCGACATCCTGATCACCAGGTAGATGAGGACGAGGACGGTGGCGATGAAGGTGAAGCCGGTTCCGTAGAGGGCTAGGCCTTTGGGGAGACCACGGGCCGGTCTACGACGGGCCTTTGCACCTCTCCCGACCTCGCCCCCTCCGGGGGCTGCCGGGGGAGAGACATCTGCCCCGGCCGGGCCGCCACTGGTCACCACCTGGCGGGTCGAAGCCGCCTGAGCCCTGCTACGAGTCTTGGCGGTCGTGCGCGTCGACACCACCACCAGGTCCGCAATCAGCGCCAGGACCACGAAAATCAGCGCTGCCAGCAGAAGGTACTCTGCCATTTCAACTGTGTTGTTCATCAGACTTCCTCGTCTTCACTATCGGGACCGTTCGGACCCATTTCGATATCGGTGGTGGCGGCAAGGTCGTCCGCAACGGATTCGACGATGCGTTCAAACATGCGCTGGTAGGAGGCATCCAGGCGGGAAATCCCCCCGAAGCGCACCGCTGTCCCGCCCCCAGTCTCCGAGCCGGGTTCAACCCGCACCCAGATCCTGCGGTACTGGAACATGAAGGTGATGCACATGCCCACCACCAGCATGATGGAGCCGATCCACATCCAGATCGCCCCCGGATCCTTGCGGACCAGAATCCCGGTGAACTGGTTCTCCCGTTCAAAGGTCACCTCGTATGAGCCCACCAGCTCGGAGTCACCCTGCGTCAGCTGCGTGGCCGCAATCGGTTGCTCCGTGTCGAGGGCGTACAGCTCAACCGCAGCCATGCCGACGAGAATGCTTGAGTTCGGCTGGCCCGAGGCGGCTGTGGCAACAATGACCTCAAGGTTCTTCTCAGGGATCTCAATGCGACCCACCGCGTTGAGGCCGTCAGCCGAGGTCCACTGCAGCGGGATGGCGCCCTCGAACAGGTCGGATCCGTCCATGTCCCTGATCAGGAAATCAGCTGCAATACCGAAGCTCTGCTGATGGAAGCGGAAGCCGCCGTAGCTGAGGGGAGAGTTGACCCGCACCTCCTGGGTCGCCACCACCTCGCCGCCCTCAGAGATCTCCAGTTCAGAAACGTAGTCGGCCGGGCGCCCGTCCTCCGTGTAGGAGTCGGCGAATGAGTGTGCCGTCAGAACCAGGTCAGAACCGTGCCCGACCTCGACGGAGCCACCCACCGGTACCGACTTGAGGTCGTCGATTCCCCAGGTGGAGCTGATGACGAAGGCCGCCAGGATGATGATGAAGGCCGTGTGGGCGAGGACGGTGCCGATCCCGGACCAGGAGTAGCGGTCTCCGTAGACCGAGTGCGGATCGCGGGGGTCCGGTAGAACACGGAAGCGGTTCTCCCGCAGCACGTCCTCGGCGGTCTGAAGCGAAACTTCGGTTGAGGCCGGCGCCACCACCGTGGCGCGGTAACGGGCCCGGTCAAAGAAGCGTTTGGCGACGTGGACTCGAGGCTGCTTGGAGCGGCGCACCAGCTCCGGAATGCGGTGGGTGGTGCAGGCCGCCACGCTGAGTCCCAGCATGGTGACGACGATGTAGAAACCGATGGAAGTATAGGCGTGGAAGAAACCCAGGCCATTGAGGATTCCTGCAAAGGCCCCGTAGTTGGGTCCCACCTGCGCCAAGAAGGCCTGCTTGGCTGCCGGATCCGAGAAGGTCCCCGGCGCTGCCTGAACTACCAGTGAGCCGATGACCGCGTAGAAGGCCAGCAGCAGAATCAGGACCAGCCCGACCGTTTTCGAGTAGAAGAAGCGGTAGATCCACCGGAAGATTTCCAGGACTCCGACATCGGCCCGGTCCTGGTGTTTGGCGTCTTCATGGCCCACCGTATCGGTGAGGACGGCTCCCTCACCCACTCCGTCTCCAGAGGGTCCACGTTCACCCTGTGTCATCTTTTTCCTTCTCCCTAGAGGCTTCCAAATGTCAGGCCACTGAGAGGGGCCAGCAGGTCAGTAATCATCAAGAATCCGAGGATCAGCAGCAGAATCCCGCTGATGACGCGGATGGTGGGGCCATACTTCGCGAGGCCACCCAGGCGTGCCGTGACGCCATGAACCCCCAGGGCAAGCAGCAGCATGGGAGCCCCGAGGCCGAGGCAGAAGGTCACCATCAGTGCCAGTCCCCCGGCCGCAGTTTCACTGTTCATCGACATGCCGATGATGACGCCGAGGACGGGACCAACACACGGTGACAGGCCCGCCGCGAAAGCAACCCCGATCGCAGCCGAACGTGCCGGGCTGGGTGGTGCGGTCAGGTCAATCCGTCCGAGGACGGCTGCCTGATCCGCCTTGGAACCCAGACGGAGGAAACCCAGGGAGTAGAGGCCCAGCAGAATCAGGATGATCCCACCGCCGATCCTCACCGCGGTTCGCAGCCCCGCCAGGGCGGCCCCGAGGGCGGTCAGAGCCCCCCATAGCGCCACGAACACCACGGTGAAGCCCAGGATGAAGGCCACGGTGTTGACCAGCGGAGAAACTCTGCGCGCCCCTGTTACCCCTTTTCCGCCCGCTGCCCTTGGCGCCGGGGCCGAGCGGATAAATCCATCCCGATCAGGCCGTCCCGCTCCCACCAGGGCCGGAATCTTGACGCGTTCCTCTGCCATACCTCCGGCCAGGTATCCCACGAACACCGGCACGATTGGTAGGAAGCAGGGGGAGGCGAAAGCAATCACCCCCGCCAGAAATGCAATGGGTAGCGTCACGGACTCCACAGGCTAGTTCCCGTCCATCGACTCGGTCGAGGTCTGCTCGGTTTCAAACTCTGTCATGTGCTGGCTGATCGCGGCGGCCTCGGTCGATTCGGGGTCAATTTCGATAACCCGTGCCCAGGCCTCCTGTGCTCCAGCTTCATCAACCGGTTCCTGGGACATGTAGTAGTACCCCATGTTGTACCAGGCAGCCACATTCTCCGGGTCCAGCTCGATGACCTCACGCCACTGCTCCGCGGCGCCGTCCAGGTTCCGGCTGTTGAAGTACTGCACCCCCAGGGCCAGGCGGGCATCAACATCGGTGGGGTCCAGTTCAACGGCTGCAACCAGTTCAGCCAGTCCTTCTACCGAAGACCCCTTCTGCTGGCCCGACCCCATCTGGGAAACATCGGGGTGACCGTCCGGGTACTGCTGGCCGCCCCCAAGGGACTGGCTGCCGACATAGATGCCCCCGACGATGCCGATGATGAGGGCGATGATTATGCCCACCCTCAGGCTCAGCGGCAGCTGGGTGTAGCGGATCCTCTTCGGAGCCTCGTCACCCACCCCACCCGCTGCCTCGGTTTTGGGGGACTTAGCCCGAGGACGAGAGAAGATATCGTCATCGTCCTCGAGGTCATCGTAGAAGTCCTCCTCAATGTCATCCGTCGTATTCGGCCCGTGCTCTCTACTCATCTGAACTCGTTGCAGCATCTGTCGAAGTGGAACCGTGGGCCGCGTTGGAAACCGAGACATCTGAGGCCTCTAGCTCTGACATCGGCACCCCGCGCAGCACCAGCTGACCCTTGCGTGCTGCATCGAGGGACTGGTTGAGGACACGCTGGGAGTAGTCGGGGGCGTGGAAGCCGTAGGAGTTCTCCGAGTAGAGGTAGTCGACGTAGAACGACGCTTTGTTCTGGAACATCCGGGCATTCTCCAGGTACTCCTCAGGCGTACCATCATTCTGGGCTGCCGTCAGGTCCTTGATGAGGGCGACCACGGCATCCAGGGCGATATCACGGGAGGCGACAAACCGGGACTGGATATCGTCGACCCTGTTCTTCAGCGTGTCTCCGCGCGTGTCGTGGCAGGCACCGCAAGCGGCATTGTAGTTCGCCACCGGTGAGGTGATCTGGTGGTTGGAGATCTTTCCGGATCCCTCACGCTGGTAGGGCATATGGCAGTCGGAGCAGGAAACCCCGTTGGCTGCGTGAACACCCTGCGACCAGACATCGAACTCGGGGTGCTGGGCCTTCAGAACCTCGGCTCCGGTGTCCGCGTGGATCCAGTCAACATGCCCGTTTTCCTGGTAGGTTTCCCAAATTCCATCAATATCGAGGCCGTTGGACCAGGGGAAGACCAGAACCTTATCTTCACCGGCAAAGTAGTACTCAACGTGGCACTGGGCGCAGACGTAGGAGCGCATCTCATTGCGGGTGGCGTCCCGGTTGACGTCGTAGTTCTCTATGCCCTCCTCATACAGTTTGACCTTGGCGATGCCGGTTTCAAAAGCAGGGCGTGTAATGCGCAACTCCATCGTGTCGGGGTTATGGCAGTCGATACAGGAGACGGGATGTTCCGCCATGGGGAGGACCTCTGGCAGTGGCATAGTGCCGAGTTTGAGGAAGCCTTCCTCAACGTTGCCATCACCCAGTTCCTCATAGATTCCCACCATCGAGGCGTGGCAGTTAATGCAGGTACCAGGCTGATTGAACTCAAGCTGGCGGCGCGTGAAGGCCTGGTCAAGGGTCATGTAGGCGTGACCGCGAGCGTGACGGTACTCCGTGGCAAAGGGGTAGCCCGCCCAGAGGACTTTAAGCCGAGGATCCTCCACCGTCTTGTCTGCTGTCACCTCGGTGCGGGGATCGCCCTCAACATCGTGTTCCACCAGTTCCTGGCTGTGGTTGGCGGGGGTGAACTCTTCGGTCGCCAGCCACCCTTCGTACTGGCTGGGGAAGTTCTGTCCCCAGGCGGCCGGGTCATACATGTTCTCCGCGGTAAGCGGGGTGACCTTGGCCGGGGAGGTGGCACTTTCCTGCTGGTGCTGCAGGATGCTCATGAGGAGAGCGGTGATCGTAAAGGTCACCGCGATTGCGGCGGCGATGATCAGAACGACCCAGATGGGTTTGATTTGAATGGTGCTGGCGCCTTTGGCTGCCTTCTTCTCGCTCACTGCTTTCTCCTAGTCATGTCCGACGCCGGAATGGCAGCGAACGCAATCAAACTCTTTATCGGCCCCAAAGACGACCGGGTGGCGGATGTCGGCCGTGACCTGCTCGTGGCAGTAGAGGCAGGCACGGTTGGTGATGTTGGTGGTGTTCGAACGGGCTTCAATGTTCTCCGGGAAGTCACCGGTGGTGAACTTGAGGGCGTGCATGAAGCCGTTCTCTGCCTTGATGGCGTACTTGGCAACCATGTTCTCGTGGGGAACGTGGCAGTCATTGCAAGTTGCGAAAGGCTGGTGCGGTCCAGCTGCCCAAGAGTCTAGGTAGGGCTCCATGACGTGGCAGTTGGCGCACGATTCTGGATTGGAGGAAAAGTATGAGAAACCCTTGGCGAAGATGAACGTGTAGGCCGCCAGTCCGATGGCACCGCCAACCAGAACTGCTGCTACAACCCAGAGGACCACGCCGCTGCGCCGAACCGGGCGTTTCGCCAACTGTTCCATGAGGGCCCCTGCTGTCGTCACCAATGCCTGGCAGCATCTTGCTCTTCTGTCCCCTTCAGACTAACGAGAGCGCGGGGGCGCCCGAGGGGCTCCGTGGGAGTCAACCTCTACGAGGGTGTCACAGCCTGGTAACAGCGGGCCTATTTTGGGACCAATTGCCCAGGTCTACGCGACAGGTGTCACAGCTCTAGCCAGCCGACTGGGTCGGCGGCAAAGCAGAGGCCATGGCAATCTCCGGCGTACCAAACCAGGCGTTGAAATAGGCGTAGAAGTTGGCGTTGCCCACCGAGGAGCAGGAGTTCGTCCGTCCCGTAAATACGCCCTCATTCGGCTGGTAGGGGGTGTAGTTGTAGAGGTTCGAGGTCGCCTGATTCTCAACGAACACTGTGGAACCACCGCAATCGGCACCCGGAGCGTAGGGGATGAAGTCCTCCCGCTGGGCATCTGTCATGAACATCTCTGGTTTCTGCTGGTAGACGCGGAACTGGCGTGCCGCATAGTAAACCTGAGTGGCGAAACCAAAGTAGGTGGGGTCACAGTTGGATGAGTCGGGGCACGCAAATCCCATGGCGATGGTGTAGCGGGTTTCGTTCAGGCGGTGTCCTGAAGCCGTGATGAGGCCCTGCTCTTTCTGCAGGGTGGTCAGCAGGACCTGGGGATTGATATTGCAGGCGTGGGCGGCCTTCCAAATGATGGAGGCCGCACTGTCCCCCGCCTCTCCCTCGAACGAGAAGCAGTAGTCATCTGCCGCGAAGGTGGGGCTGTCCTCGCGATACTCCGTGATGCAGGGGGTGCCGTCGGATCCGGTGCGACAGCCCTGATTCCACTGCAGTAGGAAGCCCTCGATCTGCTCCAGGCTGTAGGCTTCGGTGTCGAAAAACTTCTCATCGGAGATGATATTCGCGGGGTTAAACCCCTCATAGCTGAGGGGTGGCGTCATCGGTTCCGGTTCAAACGGCACCACTTCAGCCAGTTCGCCCGCCCCGTTATCGACCGTGTTCATTCCGCCCAGCCAGGTGCTTCCCACCTTGAAGACGAGGGCGATGAAGAACGCCGCGAAGAGGAGGAGTGCTAGAAGCAGCACCCCTCGCCCTCGACGGCGCCCCCGAGAGTTTCTAGCGGCCAAGATCGTTGCGCATGTGCTCGAGGAGGCCGTCAGTGGCGTCCTCGATAATCTCCAGGGTCTCAACGAAATCCTCGATATCGCCGTACCAGGGGTCGGGAACGTCGAGGTCGGTCCGTGAGTCCGCGTCGCTGGCGAACTCACGCCAGAGACGGATTTCCGGCTGGTCTTCCTCAGGAAGAGATTTTGCCAGTCGCTCTAGTGCGCGTTTGTGTTCGCGGGTCATCGGCAGGACGAGGTCGTAGCTGGCGAGGTCAGACCTGGTGACCTGCTGGGCACCCCGCACCGGAGTCTGGTAGCCGCCCTCACGCAGGATCTTCTGAGCGCGGTAGTCGATGGGATTCCCCACCTCGTAGGCGGTAATCGCAGCCGACTGCACCTCCACATCCATACCGGCCTCATTCGCCACTGCCTGCAGCACGACCTCTGCCATGGGGGAGCGACAGATGTTACCCGTACAGATGGTTAGGACACGATAGGTCAAGGTCTCACAACCTTCTTTTCACCGGCTTTGACCTGGGCATCAATCCGGTTCGAGGCCGGTGGCTTGGGACAGGTTCCATAGGGACTCATGTGCGCGGGGAAGATGGTGGCGCGGTTGAAGTCGATCACCACGGTCTCCCCATCAACCGACAGTGGGGCCGTACGCCACCCAGCAGTCGTGTCACCGCTGGACTTGTCGTAGAAGTACACCGAGGACTTTTCCGGTCCTGTTCCCGTCACCACCAGTGTTGCGGTGCGGTCTTTGGGCAGTGCCACCTCGGCCTCACCCCAGGTGTTGATGACGTGGGAACCACCCTCAACTGCGGCATCGACCGTAATCTCACGAACCTCGTCGTAGGGCAGCATGCGGCCTCGAACCACCCATTTGGGGTCGAACTTAAAACGGGCGATCCGGTAGTCATTTTCCAGCGCCGGCGCGTGCGGGTCTCGGACCCTGATGCCGGGCTTACCGAAGCGGTACATCACCTCGATCTCACGACCCTTTGAGTCGCGGTAGGACCGGTCTGTGACACCGGGGGCGACCTCGATGACCACCTCTCCGGTGACCTTTTCGTCGCCTCGGTACAGGGGGTCTTCCTCAGTGATTAGAGCGGTGATGGTCTGCCCGTCCTCACTGGAACTCCACAGGCCCGGGAAGTTGCTGAGTTCCTTCGGAGTTTGATCCAGCCAGGTCAGCTCAACCAAAGAGAACCAGCCGTAGGGCTCTTTCAGAGAGGCGTCCCGCTGCTCTCTCCACTCACTCCAGCTTTTTTCAGTCCCGAACGGGTGCGACATTGCGCCTCCTCAACTTTGAAGTCTTTACTAACAGCCTAGTCAGTCCCGGCCCGAACGGAGTTGGCCGACGTCTATCGTGGTCATGAACCCGCGCATGTCAAACCCTGTTGCAGGGACACAAGGTTGGAGCGAAACACGTCGGTCAAGGTCTTGTCGGGGTTGGCCTGCACCTCAAGTGGATCCAGAGTCAGCTGCTGCACCCCGAGGGTGGCGGCAATCTTGTTGGTATTCTCTGAGTCCTCATGGTCATGGTCGTGATCACCGGTGGGCTCGACGAACATCGCGGTGATGCCGCGTTCGTTGATGAGGTTCTTGACCTCGCGCAACCGCGCCGGGGACGGCTCTGCTTCCGGGTCCACCCCCATCACACCGACCTGGTCGAGGTCGTAGCGGGCCGCCAGGTAGCCGAAGGCCTCGTGGGAGGTCAGCATGGTCTCGCCCGCGCAGCCCTCCAGGGCGGTCGCGTAGGCGTTGTCGAGCTCCTCCATCTCAGCCCTGAGCGCGGCCGCATTCGCCTCATAGGTGGCGGCGTGGGCCGGATCGGACTTCGACAACTGCTGGGCCAGCGCCTCTCCGATCGCAGCAACGTTGAGCGGGTTGAGCCAGACATGGGGGTCACCGTCGATGACCTCAGGACCTGTCACAGCCGCGAAACCATCGAGGGCCGAAACCCCGGTCTGATCAATCGCCGCTTCGACCGAGGGCTGGAACCCCTGCGAGAGGTAGAGAGCAAGGGAGGCCTTCGATAGCTTGGCGATCTGCGCGGGTGCCAGCTCCATGTCGTGGGCGTGGCCGCCCGTGGTCGACAGGTCCACAATCTGTACCTGGTCGCCCCCGACGGCCTCGGCAATGAACGCCAGCGGGTAGGCACTGACGGCAACCGCGGGAAGTTCGCCCCCTCCGGTCACCTCCGACTGCGACGCAGAGTCCGCCGCACCGGCAGCGCACCCTCCCAGAACGGTAGCTATCAGAGCGATACCAACGACGCCGGTCAGCGACGTCTTCTTCCAGGAAAGTGCCATGAGGATTCTCTTCTAATCTCTACAACGGGAACGCTGGGCCGAATGGTCAGCGTCCCCGATCGTACTCTTAGTGAGAATGAATGCCAATAAGGATGTGGCGCACCACAAGCTCACCCGGTTCACAGGCTGCTGTAGGGCACCTCCGAGTTGGCCAACTTCGCCGGATCCACCATCCGCCGGTCAGCGATCAGCCCCTTGACCTGGTCGATTACATCCCAGGTGTTGACCGGCATCACCGCCAGAAGATGATTGTCGAGGTCGAGCCAGAACGCCACAAACTCAAGGCTGTCGAGATCACCTCTGACCACCAGGCGCGTCTCAACCCCCTGGGCCACGTGTCCGATGTACTCGCACGACAGCTCATAGTTACCTTCACGGCCGTACTGGTCGGTGTAGAAGTAGGGCAGCTCTGTGTACGGGGTGGACTGCCCCAGGATTGTTGTGGCAACCGTCTTGGGCTGGTTGAGGGCGGTGGCCCAGTGTTCGACCCGAACCCGGTAACCCAGAATCGGATGGTCCTGGTTGGCGATATCCCCCACCGCGAAGATATCCGGATCACTGGTGCGCAGCTCCGCATCCACCAGCACCCCGTTGTCGACCGCCAGCCCTGCGTCCCCTGCGAGGTCGAGCCGGGGCACCGTGCCGATACCGATCACGATGGCGTCGGCCTCGACCACCTCCCCGTCCTCAAGGCGCACCCCGGTTGCCATCCCGTCGCAGGTTTCAATGCCGACCACCTTGACGTTCGTTCGCAAATCGACCCCGTGGCGGCGGTGCAGGTTAGCAAAGACCTCTGCCACCTCCTCACCAACCACCTGGATCAGCGGCAGCTTCCCGGCCTCCAAAATGGTGACGGCGGTCCCGGCAGTTCGTGCCACCGCCGCGACTTCAAGACCGATCCAGCCTCCACCAATCAGGACGAGGCGGCGCCCCACACCAAAGGTTGCACGAATAGCCTCTGCGTCATCGACCGTGCGCAGGTAGTGGACATTTGACGCCTCCGCCCCCTCCAGGGGTAGGTGTCGGGCCGCAGATCCGGTGGCAAGGACAAGCTTGTCGTAGGGCAAGACCTGCCCGTCGTCGAGGGCGACGGTGCGGGCCTGGATGTCAATCCCCGTGGCACGCCTGTTCTGGTGCAGGGTCACCTCGTGGGCCCCGTACCAGTCTCCCGTGTGCACCAGAGCCTTCTCGAAGGGCTCTTCGCCGGCCAGGTAGGTCTTAGATAACGGAGGCCGCTCGTAGGGCAGGTGATCTTCGCCGTCGACCAGGTCAATCGTGCCCGCGAACCCCTTCTTGCGCAGCGCTTCGGCTGTTTTCGCACCGGCCAGGCCCCCACCGATGATGACTACTTTTTCCAGGTTGTCCATGGTGCTTCGTTCCTTCCGATTCCAGCCCGGTTGACAGTTACACCCGGGCAATCCCTGTTAGATCTAGAAACTCCTGCCGCGAACTTGGGTCATTCCTCAGCGCTCCCAGCAGGGTTGAGGTCACGGTGCTCGTCCCCTTGGCCCTGGCTCCCCGCAGGGTCATGCAGGAATGACTAGCGCTAATTACAACTCCGACAGCTCGCGGAGAGAGGTTCTCTTCCAGGAAGTCTGCAACCTGCTTGGTCAGGCGTTCCTGAGTCTGGGGGCTTGAGGCAAAGTGCTCAACAACCCGTGCCAACTTGGAAATTCCAACGATCCGGTCTCCGGGCAGGTAGCCAACCGCAGCCGTTCCCGCAAAGGGAAGCATGTGGTGTTCACAGAGGGACTGAACTGGAATGTCCCGTACCACCACCATCTCGTCGTAGCCCTCTTCATTGGGAAAGGTCGTCAGTTTGAAGGGGCCGGGTGAGAGCATTTCTGCCCACGCCCTCGCCATTCGTCCCGGGGTGGCACGCAGGTGTTCAGCATCCAGCGACAGTCCCAGAGCATCCAGGAACTGCCCCGCTGCCCACTCGGCTTGAGCCAGGTCTATCTCGTCCTCAACCTCAACGCGGATTGGGTCCGCATCGGTTTCGTCCCCATCGTGAAAGTCCCACGATTGCGCCTGGCGCAGCGGCGGCACAGAGGTCACCGTCCCCAGGCGATGCGCCGTTACGTGAGTCATGACCACACCCCTAAAACCAACCTTTATTTTCTTTAGAGTCGCAGACAGATGGGGTTTAGTCAAGGTATATTTGTTTTAGAACGGAGTTGATCATGAACTACGCACTGCCGCAGGAAAACCTTGACGATCTGGGTCTGCTCAACGACCTAGCCCGGCGGCGCGTCTACGAGTTCATCACGCACCACCGCAAGCCCGTTTCACGGAAGCAGGTGGCAAAGGGGGTTGAGATCAGCCGCAACCTGGCCGCCTACCACCTCGATAAACTTGCCGAGGCCGGTCTGCTTGAAGTCTCCTTCGCCCGGACCAACGGACGTGGCGGCCCCGGGGCGGGCCGACCGGAAAAGCTCTACAAGCGCAGCGCCCGCGAGATTTCCTTCAGCATTCCCCCGCGCAACTACGACCTCCTCGCCAGTATTTTTGCCACCGCGGTGGAAAAGACCCCGACGCCTGGCTTCCGCGACATTCTGAGTACTGCGGCAACAGAGCAGGGAGAGTTGCTTGGTTCCCAATTCGCCACAGTTCAGGTCGCCCTCACCGCCGCAGGTTACGAACCCGCGATGGGAGAGGACGGACGCACCGTCCTCCACAACTGCCCCTTCCACAGCGTGGTGCAGGACCACACCGAACTTGTCTGCACCCTGAACTGCGCGTTTATCGAGGGCGTTCTGGCCGGAGCGGGCGAAGACCCCGCCCGGGCCGAACTAGCCCCCCACGAAAACCACTGCTGCGTGGTCATCAACCCGCCCTCCTAGTCCAGGAGTTCCCATGAGCAACACCATCGACGAAGTCTGGCCCACCCAGCGAACCGAGTTGAATGATGCCGACCTCCTCGGCCTCTATGAACCTCCCACCACCCCGTGGTTGCGCATGGGTTTCATCTCCAGTCTTGACGGGGCCGCCACCCGCAACCGACATTCCGGCGGCCTGGGAGATGCTTCCGATCAGCGCATTCTGCACCTGCTGCGCCGCTGGGCCGATGTCGTCCTCGTCGGGGCTGGGACCGCAAGAACCGAGGGTTACGGGGCCATGTGGCTATCAGCCGAGGCCGCTCACTGGCGTGAAAACCTTGGCCTCCATCCCCACCCCGCCTTCGCCCTCGTCACCCGGCACCTCGACCTCGACCCCACTTCGCCGATCTTCAGAAGTGCCCCACGACCCCCGCTGATTTACACGGTCGAGGACGCCCCTGCTGAGCAGCGCACGAAATTGGAAGAAGTCGCCACCGTCATCACCGCGGGGCCGGACAGCGTCGAGCCTGCCATGGTCCGAGCCGACCTCATCCAGCGCGGGCTGAAACGCATTCACTGCGAGGGCGGCCCCTCCCTCTTCGGTACCTTCATCACCGCCGGCCTAGTTGACGAACTGTGTCTGACCGTTGCTCCCTCGCTGGAGGGCGGCGATGCTCCCCGAATCTCCCACCATCCGGAAACCACCACCCCGGAGTACCTGGAGCTAGCGGGAATCCTTCGCAGTGGAAGCGAACTGTTCCTGCGCTACCGCAAGGACGCATCCCTAAAAGACAAAGAAGTCGAGAACAGAAATGCTTAGCAAACACGCCATTGGAAAGAGAACCTTCGACTTCAGTCGGCAGATTGCGATCATGGCCGTCATCAACCGCACCCCGGATTCCTTCTTCGACCAGGGCAGCACCTTCGCCCTGGACCGGGCCGTGGAAGCCTCCATCAAGGCGGCGCGGCAGGGTGCCGACTGGGTCGACATCGGCGGGGTGCCCTTCGGGCGGGGACCGCACGTCTCGGTCACCGAAGAGGTCGACCGGGTTGTGCCCGTGGTTCAGGCCATCTCTGAAGCCACCGATATTGTCATTTCAGTCGACACCAACAGGGCAGCGGTCGCTGCGGAGGCACTGCGAGCCGGAGCCCACGTCATCAACGACACCAGCGGCCTCGGCGACCCGGAGATGGCTGGGGTCCTCGCCCGCAGCGGAGCTCACGTCGTCCTCACCCACAGTGTCGGACCACCCCGGGTAGAGAAGCCGGCAGCCCACTTCGAGGACGTTGTGCGCTCGATTTACGACTTCTTCCAGGACCGCATTGCCCGCGCTGAAGCCGCGGGGGTCACGCGAAACCACATCATTCTTGACCCCGGGCACGACCTCGACAAGAACACCCTGCACACGCTTGAGCTAACGCGGCGCTTGGAGGAGTTCACGGACTTTGGCCTGCCGCTGCTGGTGGCCGTCTCTAACAAAGACTTTATCGGCGAGGCGCTGGATCGAGAGAAACAGGACCGACTGATCGGCTCTATCACGGCGATGGTGGCCTGCATCGATCGGGGCGCACGGATCGTCCGCATGCACGACGTTCCTGCAACTCGTGATGCCGTGGTGATGATGGAGGCAATCTTGGGCTGGCGCCCCCCGGTGCGACTGGTTCACAACACGCATCCGACACACAACGTCTAGGGGCGAACTAAGATAGTTCCAATCCATTTCAAGGCAACGTAGCCAGGAGTCCACCCCGTGTCGGTCAAAGATTCAGAGTCGAAGTTTCATGACGCTTATCGAAGTGTGTTCCGCTTTGGCCTGAACGGGGGTGAAACAGTTGCCTCCGTGGCTGATGCTTTCGTCCGGGACTGGCTCGCCACCCGGAAGAAGGGGGTGGCCCGTAACGCCCTCGACCGTTGGGACGGGCGTGCGCCGACCTCTCTCCCCGGCGGTACCAAGATCAACTTCTTCTCATTCGAGGACGAACGAAGCGGTGACTGTGCGGTGCGCTACCGGATTACGGATCCTGCAGATGAGGGCGAGTACCGCGTCACCGTATCAGCCCTGTCGGATCGAAGTGTAAGGGGTGAGCACGGCGTTTCTTTCGTGATTGAGATGGCACGAAACGTCGGCGAAGCTTCCACTCATAGAATCAATCCCCCGCGCATTGTCGGGCAGATACTCGATGATCGCCGGGTGTTTGACGGGCGGACCCGCCTGCAGGGTCGTCCTCGAACCATCCGTAACCAGGATGTTGAAGAACTCGTCGAAGCGATTGCCGATCCTGACCGCCAGGTCGCTGTCGTCCTAGCAACCTCACTGGCACCCGAGGTTGACGAGAAGTGGCGCGTCATCGTCGGCGAACTCACCAAGGACACCGTTGGAACTGCCGCGGTCTTCGTGGTGGCAGCCAATGCGGTTGAGGAACTGAACGAAGCTCTACCGGAGGGCCTGCGGACCAAACTCGGAAACATTCGCACCATCGCCCCGCGCGTTAACTTTGAAAACCCTGACGTTCGTCGCCACCCCGTCCTTGATGCCGCTGAAGTCGCTGAGGCACTCAACGACCGCGGTCTTCCCACGGATCTAGCGAGTGCCCGCTTCGCAGTCCTGCCCCGCCAGCTTCTCCTTGACGCCCCCATTCCCCCTACGGTTCGACGCGGCATGTCGCTGCTGGGGAAAGAGGAACGCCGCTCCCTCGTCTCTCTTCAGGTTGAGGAGAGTGTTGAAGGCCTTGTACAGCAGGCTTCCCAGGGCGCTGCGTCATCAGGGGGCAGCACCGCCATGACGGCGACACTGTTGCCGACTCCGATCCACAAGTTTCCCCGTCGCAGTGAGCACCATGCCCGAGATAAGGAGGTCGGCGGGTTCTGGAGAAACTTCTACAACCTTGTGTCACGCTGGCTGGGACGTGACGAAGGCTCCGTCACCGAGGGGTCAATCGAAGAGGATCTCAAGGCGCTTGACCTTCGCATTGTGCACGACCGGCAGGAAATTGCGGTGCACGAGAAGTTCCTTTCGCAAGCTGAAGCTGACCGAGATGCCCTTGAGGTGAGGATTGCAGAACTGGGTGAAGAGGTCGAGTCTCTTCATGCCCAACTGGAGGCCGCCCACGAAGAACGCCACGAAGCCCTTACCGAGCTCGCCTCACTTCGCCAAGCAAGCGTTGCGGGACAGGTGCCAGCAACCGCACCTTCGGCCGTAGAAACTTCAGGAAGTAACGGTTACAACCTCTCTTCCCTAGAGGCCAAGGTTTCCCAGGTGACCCCGACACCTTCGCCCGCCGAAGAGGAGCAACCTAGCCTGCGCCAACCACGCCAACGAAACGTTGATGCCATTGCTGAGGTACGACGTGGCCTAGATCTACTTGCGGTGCGACTTGACCCGATCATTCAAAGAACCATGACGCCCCTAGTCGGTCAGATTGAATGGACCGATGTTCTCGTTGCGCTGGACGATAAAGCTGGACGAAGCTTCAAAACCTACAATCGCAAGGATCCCGCGGCCCAGCTCGCCATGCTGACCCAGCGTCTCGGTGCCCATGGGTTCCCCTTCGAAGTTGATCGCAGCCGATCCGTTTCGTCGATCGCCCAGCAGCTTCGGATCCTCCGCAACGACTCGGCTCACTATCGTGAACTCGAAGATGAGGACGGGTTCCGCGTGCACGACCTCATCGTCCAGTTGCTAAAACTACTCAATGATTCCGATGGTTCCCTACAGGCGTTGGCGATGCGCGAGCAGGTCGCTGAGAAACTGTGGGCCTTCCAACCGATGGATATTCTGACTGAGGTTAACGTGCCACCGGTTGAAGAGGTCGCGCCCGCGCTGGTGGCAACCAGACCGGCCGCAGCGGAAGGACAGCAGGCGCTACCAGTCGCAACACACGACATGCTTGCAATCGATCTGCCCCAGAGCACCCTCTTCGACACGTCTGAAATTGATGCTCCCATTCTCGGGCAGACCCACCTGGAGTACGAACCGTGGCAGACCCTCGGCCTGCATGACCCGGTCCTTCTCGACAGCCTGTGGCGCACCACCATCAAAGAGAAGGTCCGTGGTGTCGCAGAGCAGATTGCCGAAGTCGAAGGACCGGTATCTCTCAACCGGCTTCTCACCCTAACGGGCAAAGAGTTTGGTTTTCAAAGGCTTCACTCCGACCGCAAGAAGAGGCTGGAGAAAGAGATTAAGGCTGCCAACCTTCTCCTCGATGCGGAT
Source organism: Actinomyces minihominis (assembly GCF_900187855.1). Taxonomy (GTDB): domain Bacteria; phylum Actinomycetota; class Actinomycetes; order Actinomycetales; family Actinomycetaceae; genus Scrofimicrobium; species Scrofimicrobium minihominis. Next base: position 61,093 of record NZ_FYEG01000007.1, read on the forward strand.
GACTTCGTCTGGCCGGAGGGTATCGATCCGGAGAACTGGGAGCAGTTCCGTCCCAGCCCGCCAGAGGCCCAGAGGGACTTCGTGTCCATCAGCCCCGTGGAAATCCGCAATGCAGCGCGGTTCGTCCTCGACAGCAACGAAGACATGGATGAAGACGGTTTCGAACTGGCGGTTCTAGAAGTCTTCGGTTGCAAGCGGCGCACGGAGGGCGTGCGGGCACATCTGAGGAAAGGTCTCGACCTACTGGAGGAGCATACTCCCAGCGACTGAAGCGGCCTCAGACACCCTACCGCCTCACAGCAAGGTCCTGACTCGTATTGTCAACCTGTGGATGGAGTAGAAACGTTACCCAAAAGGCCCAGGCCTTGGGGGGATAATGTCGATCAGGCCACAGATCAATGCTGGAGGCCGCTCTGCAGAAAGGGTTTCCATGGCTGATCAAGCAAACCGCGTGACGTTCGAAAACTTCGCCAAGGTTGAGACTGCTCGCATGTTCGCGGGCATCACCGCGACAGCAGGGGGATCCAATGTCTGGTCCCACAACCGCACCCCCACCCCGATCGACCAGCAGACCATCATCCGCATGAACCGGGACACGCTCTATAGCTCGGCAATCATTGATGTTTCACAGGGGGCGACAATCACGATTCCCGATGCGGGTGACCGGTACTTCTCGGTCATGTTGGTGAATGAGGATCACTACATCAACCAGATTCTGCACGCGGCGGGAACCTATGAACTTAGTGCAGATCAGCTCGGCAGTGACTTCGTCCTTGCTGCAGCGCGGGTGCTGGTGGATCCCGAGGATCCGGCGGATGTCGCCGAGGTCAATGCCCTGCAAGACCAGTTAGCACTCACCTCTCATGCGGGTGGACAGTTCAAACTGATGGACTACGACGAAGAATCATTCGCAACCACCCGCAATGCCGTCCTCGAACTGGCGAAGGGCCTGGGCGGAGTGGAGAGAACATTCGGGAAGAAGGGTGAGGTCGACCCGATCCGCCACCTGCTGGGCACAGCCTCCGGATGGGGCGGCCTGCCAGAGACTGAGGCCTACTACATCAACGTCGACCCCCAACTTCCCGTCGGTGAGTACACCTTGACCGTGGGTGACGTGCCCGTTGATGGGTTTTGGTCCATCTCGCTGTACAACGCCGAAGGCTATTTCGCCGAGAATGAGGCCGGCGCATACAGCATCAACAACATCACCGGGGTGCCGAATGAGGATGGCACCATCACGGTGAGATTTGGTGGCGACCCGCGCAAACCCAACACCCTGCCCATCATGGAGGGGTGGAACTATCTGGTGCGGCTCTACCGTCCTCGTCCCGAAGTGCTGGACGGAACCTGGACTTTCCCAACCATCGATTCCCCGGTTGCTGTCAAATGAGGGGTAAACTACTGCTGCTCGCTTAGCAGCATCTTTGATGGCTGACTCCGCGGTGGTGATCCGCCACAGAAGTGTGCGAAGTGTTGCTAGTTCACCAGGCTTATAGCTTGCAAGGGCGTGCTCGACCGCGCGATCTCGGTCAAAGAGGGTCTGGGCTAGTCTTTCTTCAAACGATTGAAAGAAAGAAATCTGACTTGAAGATTGAACTGTGGGAAGACATTGTCTGTTCCTGGTGCGGCATCGCAAACGAACGAATGAACGAAGCACTACGACGCTTCGGCCGTGAAGACGAGGTGGACTTTGCCCATCGTTCATTCCGACTGATTGATGATCTGCCCGAAGGTGAGTCCGTGAACTTCACCGAGTACATGATGGCCCAGCGGGGACTCCCGATCGAACAGGTCGAGCAGATGGCTGCCCCACTTCGCTTCCGCTGCGCACAAGACAACAGTAGGACGGTCGGCGCACGCCACTCAACGAGGAGTGCCCACGAAGCAACATGTTCTAGCTTCTGTCTCGGATCCGTGGTGGTAGCGGATACAGAGTCTCGTCCGGCCAGGCGTATGCACCGGATCGAGGTGTTGGTGCCGCAAGAACCGAGTCACATCTTCCGCTCCGCGGCGAACTTCACTAGCAAGGAGGACGAGACAATATGTCCGTCTCTCCAATATTATGACAGTACCGTGGATGAAAGGGAAAGTGGACTTGCGTAGATCGATCCTAAGAGGCGCAGTTTGTCTTGCCCTCGCTGCGGGCAGTAGTGTGGCAACTAGTGGGGTGCAAGGGGGCGGGGATGCTCCACGATCGTCGCCGACCACGTTCAATGATCCCTTGTGCGAGAAATTTCCGATGTTACCGTGGTGTCCATAGTTTCGAAGAAGGCTACGGGACCGTCTCTGGGCGTCCGCTCGGAGCTACGGCGGGGTTTGAAGCGTTCGTTGATTTTTGCTGGAGCCGCTCTTGGGCTGCTCCTCTTTGAGTTTGTCTCTGACTGGTCTTTGTCGCGAGTGCCTTCGTTGGAGGACTTTTTCTTTGCTTTGGCGCTGACCGCCGGGCTTATCGCTTTTGCGGTCTGGCCCCGATTCGGTGGTCTGCTCTATCTTGTGATCGCAGTCGCCGAAGGGATTGTTTGGAGCGGTGTCGTTCTCCCATACCTTGGCCTCTACATCGTGGTGGCCGACTGGATATCACGTCGCTGGTATTTGGCCGCGCTGATCGCATGGCTCGCCGTGGAAGGAACGCACTACGCGAGACGTCCCGGTCCTCTAACTGCTTCGACGCTCATCGAAACTGGGTTCCTGACGATGTGTTCTATCATCATCGGTGCTGCGGCACTGTGGTACCGATCTCGTGTTGGTGAGCTCCAAGCAGAGGTGGTTTCAACTCGGAAGGAAATTGAGGAGGCCGAGGCCAGTGTAAGGGTCCGGCTATCGAGGGGGCTGCACGACACCGTCGCACGCGACCTTGTTCGGTTGCTGGTTGCATGCCAGAACGCGACCACCGAGTCAGTCGGCGATTCAGCCACCGATAGCCTCAACAAGATCGAATACCTTGCGAGACAATCACTGAAGAATCTGCGCCGACTAATGGAGGCTCCTTCCAACAAGACCGCGGCACCCAACCTAAGGTCGACCATCGATACGTGTCAGAGAATGCTCGCAGGACGGAAGATAGTCCTCGCGTCGACGCTGCCAGAGGTCACGGACTTAGCCGCTAGTCCCGAACAGCTCGAAGCCATCGAGCTGGCAGTCCAGGAAGGTTCGTTGAACGTGCTGAAGTATGGCCGGGAAAACAGTATTTCCGAGCTGAATATCGAGGCGGACGAGTCCGGGCATCTTGAGCTCACCCTTAGCAGTCTCACGGAGCCGGATCGTCTTTGCCAGCCGGAGCTTGCGGGCGGATTCGGCCTTGCGAATCTTCGCAGCCGGATCGAGACCACGGGCGGAAGGCTGCTGGCGGGCCCAGTCGGGGACAAGTGGCTGTTGGCGGTGAGCTTTGCCCGGCTGGAACACGGCCCGGTCAGTGAGCGGACTACGGCGTCCGAAGAGGGCATGTCCAGTCGGGCCCAGTGAGGAGCGGACTCAACGTGTGTGGACCCAAGAAGATACGTGTCGCAGTTGCCGACGATGACCCCGAGCTCCTGCCCGGGCTGGTGCGGCTGCTGGGTTCTGAGCCCGACATCGAGGTTGTGCTGACGGCCGCTAACGGAGTTGATCTGCTAAACCAGCTGCGTGTGCGTCGAGTGGACGTTGTGCTGCTAGATGTCGATATGCCCTACCTTGATGGCTTGTCCGCCGCTCGACGCATCGCTGAGCGTTTCCCAAAGATCGCGATAATCATGCTCACGGCGTTTGAGGAGCGGGACTCACTGGCCCAGGCGCTGGCTGCCGGAGCAAGAGGGTTCCTAACGAAGGATGTGCCGATTTCCGAACTGTGCGCAGGAATCCGCCGAGTACTCGCTGGAGAAACAGTGATGGCCGCTGAGCCAGTGCGGCTCCTGGCGGATGCGTATCGACGCCAAACTGAAATTTCCGACAAGGATCGGGCGTTCTCCGAAGCGGTTGCAGCACTACCAGAACGGCTGGTAGAGGTTTTGAATCTTCTGGTCGAGGGATCATCGAACCGGACGATTTCAAAGACACTCGGCCTTTCGGAGGGAACGACTCGAAACTATGTCTCCGAGGTACTTTCTCGCATGGGATGTGAGCGGCGCACTCAGGTCGCGGTGCGAGCTCTGAGGGCCGGCTACGCGCCACCAGACAACGGCAACCAACGTACATGACCGCACAGTCACCGAAGTTCAGGCGCGGAGCGCGGCTGACGGCTGGATCCGGCTGGCACGGCGCGTAGCCACGCCCCCTCCGATCAGTCCAACGAGAATCCCGCCTAAGACGCCCAGCACCAGTAGCCGAGGATCAAAGACTGGCTGCCAATGGCGGGCCAGCGTGATCAGCAGGACGGTCATAAGGCTTGCGTATGCACCCATGACTCCACCGATTAGGCCGACTATGAAGGATTCTCCAAAGACCAGAAAGGCTACGTGTTTGCGTCTTGCTCCGATCGCGCGCCGAAGTCCGAATTCTCCGGTTCTCTCCTGCACGGCTGCGCTCATAGCGCTGGCTAGCGACAGCGTGGCTGCTAGGAGTGCCACTGCGGCTAGGGCAATCAAGACATTGGTGACACTGGCCTCTATTTCCTCCCTAAAGTTGGCTGGGTCCGGGGGTGCCTCGACCGTCACCGACTCGGGGTCTGCGGGGATCCAAGCGATGGGGGCCTGTAAAGCAACCTGCTGAGCCGCCCCAGGTGTCACCCAGATTTCAACGTTCGCGTACTGGGCCGGCCCATGCAAGATCTCCGCGCCGTCGTCGTTGTTGGTTACCACTGCGTTGAGTAATGCTGGATTCAGTCCGGCATCCGTTAGCACCCCAGCTACCGAATAGGGAGCTCCATCGAGCCACAGGCTGGGCGAGGCGGCAAGGGGGCCTAGCTCGAGTTGGGCAGCCAGGGCCGATCCAACCATTACTTCCCCTGCGGACAATTCATCTCTTGGCGGTCCGCCTCCGGTGTCAACTTCGAAAATCTGTGTTGGGAGCGAGCCCTCGACCGCTCCTATGAGTTGGGCAGAAATTTGGCTTTCTCCTGCTAGAAGTTGCGGGGAGCTCGACACGTAGACATCTGGATATGTGACCAGTAAAGACGCGGCTTCAACGCCGCTGAGGTCCTCTAGTCTGTCGAGAGCGTCGACCGACAAGGCCTGGTCTTGCAGTATCTGTTCACCGGAAGCGGGACCCGCCTCACCAAAACTAGTGGAGACCATGGAAACTCGCTGATTTCGCCGTGCATCGAAAATATCGGATACCTGCGATTGAGCAGTCTGTCCCAAACCAATTGTGGTGAGGGCAAGTGCCACGGCCACCGTCACTGAAGCAATCAGCCCCACGGTACGCCGCGGTTTAGCCCAAAGCCCGCGCCAAGCATCCGCGACCCCATCTCGGAACCGAACCAACGAAGCACGCCCCGGCGCGACCTTCGAAGACCAAGACCGGCCAACACGATCTAAGGCCGGCCCGGGCGGCGAACCGTTTTCTGTCAAAACTCCATCTGTTACCCGCACTCGTCGGTCAGCACGCTCCGCAACTTTCGGATCATGCGTGACAACCAGGACGGTCGTTCCTCTGGCAGCCAGTTCATCCAAAGTGTCCATCACAAGCCCGGAGTTCTTCGTGTCGAGGTTGCCGGTAGGCTCGTCGGCCACAACCACGGGGGTTCCGGCAGAGATAGCTCTGGCAATGGCCACGCGCTGTTTCTCCCCACCCGAAAGGTTGGCGGCCAGCTCCTGCGCCTTGTGGGAAAGGCCCACAATTTCAAGCGCCTCGGCCGCCAGTTCGCCCCGACGCTCACCTGTCAGACCCCGATACAGGGTACCCATGGCCACGTTGTCCAATACGGTGCGAGAATCCAACAGATGGAAAGCCTGGAAAACGAAGGAGAAATTGTCGGATCTAAGACGTGCTCGCTTGACGTCGGAAAGCTCACCGACCTCGCGGTCATCAATAAAATATTGCCCGCTCGTGGGTTTGTCGAGCAGCGCAATCTGGTTCAGCAAGGTCGATTTTCCAGAACCCGACGGGCCTTCTATCGCAACATATTCGCCCTGCTCCACCCGGAGCGAAACGTCTTTCAGTGCGTGTACCGGGACGGCCGAGGGATAGGTGCGGCTAACTCCGACTAGGCGTAAGGCAGGCACTAGCGGTCCACACGAAGCCGAGAACCTGCAACCACGCCTGATCCGTCTTCAATTGCGCACATCCCGGCGATGCATTCGAGCTCTACCACCGGCACCACCTCGAAGCTCCCCGCCCCCTGTTCAAGTAGGACATTCGAAGTACCTAGGGAGTCGGTCGCAATCGCGCGGGCGGGGACAAGCAACACATCCATCAAAGGAGGCTGAAGATCCAACTCAACCACGATGTCCTCGTGCCCAACCCAATCGGCGGGCAACTCTCCTCCCGCCGGGCTCAGGGTGACCGTGGTGTTCTGCTCCCCTTCCGCTTGCTCGCTGACACTGCCGGTGTGTAGGGTTTCGACTTTGACATTCAACTCTGCACCACCCAGCCGCGCCACCCCGGGAAGGCCCGGTTCTAGTCCGGCACTGATTCGTCCAGGAACCTGGGTCGAGAGCACACTCTGTTCTCCGGCAACATCCACGACCGCATTCTCATCCGTCAGCACCGTACCAACCGCTGGGATGCTCACCAGATTTCGCGGGAGGGCCCGGAAGACGACAAAGTCATCCATCGGAGCAGTAACCAAAACACGAGCAGGCCCTGGCTCAGCTTCGTCTTCAGTAACCTCTTCCGATGCCTCGACTGTTGTCGGAACACTTCGGCCCACCGACCGGTACAGCTCGGTCAGTGCCGAAGTCGTGGCGGCACCGAACTGACCATCAACAACGACACCGTATCCACGGGCACTCAATGCCGACTGAAGGATTTCTACGTCCTTCCCGCTGTCGCCTTCCACCATGCTTCGGTACAAAGGGAACACGCCTTCAAGAGCGAAGATCGGCCGGTCATTCACCCACACCACCACGTCACCCGGCATCAGTTGCTGCCCTATTTGCGCCGCGGCGGCAGTCACTACACTGGTATTCGCCCCTAGAGGCAAATCAGTCCCCTGGACACTTTCACGGACAGCGGCGGCCATCACGGTAGTTCGGTTAACCAAATCCCCCCGAGTCACTTCGACGACAACTGGCCCCGGTTCTGGTGGGGTCGCAGCAGCCTCCTGCTGCGCTGGCGACTGGAATCGAGTCGCCAACAGCCAGGTCCCCACCACCAGCGCGATGGCACCGAAACACACCCCGGTCCAAATCCACGCGCGCCTACGACCAGAGGACGTGCGCTGGAGCGTCGGGGCGCTCCGCGATCCCGACGGCTCGCTCACCTAGCTGTACTCCTCAATAATGCGAAGGTACGTTTCTCTTTGCTCACCATACTTAGCCCGCAACGCTTCAAGCTCGTTGAAATGCTTAGCCAAATACTCTTCCTCCGCTTCCCACGCCGCCTCGTACACCGTTTCAGCCCACCCTGAACTCTCACGGCAAGCCGCATCAAACTCCGCTACGCGAATTTCATCCTCGGAAGGCGCCGCTTGGATCCACGGCGCAGTATCGGCCTGGTAACCCCACCGTGAAAGGAGCTCCACCGTGGGGAACGCGTACGGGTCACTCAAGTCAGCAACTCCAAGTGGGGCCATACATTCGCGCCACCGCTGGGCTGCCTCCTGAATCTCGTGTGCTTCCATGAAGTCACTAACCGCGAATTCCCCGCCCGTCGCCTCGGAAAAGCCCACCCCTTCGTACTGGGAGGCCACGTCGACACACTCCAAGTACGCCTCATCGTTTTGCGGGTCATTCCAGAAGTCACTCTCCTGTAGCGCTTGGTACGTGCCCCAGTCTATGCGCGGGTCGACCTCCTCGCTGTAACCGAACCGAACCGCAATCCCCCCGTCGAATAGTCTGCGGCCAACCTCATTACTAGTGGCAGGGCGAGGAGCGTCAGCGTTGTACGCCCTCACCGGCGGCCCTTCAATGCCTCGCTCCCGAAGACAATCGCGAATCAACAGGTCCTGTGCCGCATACTCGAGGCCAACCTCCGGTCGCGTGTAAAGGTCAGATGGGAGGGACCACGAAGATTGGTCCCTCTCCACACCTCTCAGAACCTCCGCCACTGCATCAGCACTAGCGCCGGAAGAACAGCCTACCGCCACTCCCAAGACTCCCAGCGCTAGTACCAATCTGGTCGCAAACGGCGTCACCCTGCTGGTCACTAGCTAACAAATCTTGCTGAACGTATGGAATCATTCCAAATCGTCCGCGCGCCGGCATTGACGACTCTATTTCGTTTGAACATCGTTGTTCTCCCTCACAGGAGTGGCGATAAATCGGTTCCATGAATTTGAAAACCGATCGCAAGGCTACGCGCTGCTGTCACCAACAATAAGTGACAAATGTCAGCTTCCTCCGGGGAGCTCGATCTGCAACTCTTTGCGTCACCGCACGTGCTCGCCAATCTACCTGCTTGAATTCCGCTGATGCAGTGCGAAAATCTCCCCGACAGCAAGTGACCGCAGCCAGTCTGAGTGTACGTTCTCGGAACGCGTAACCAGCTTGCAGCGCAGAACCAGAGATGGCGTGAACGACGCGGCTGCGATCATCTGAGCCTCGATGACCGCAGCCGCGCCCACCCCTACTCTGTCCGATGTCGGCAACGCGCTTGTCCCGCGGATACTTAGCTCTATCCTTTACCGATTCGCTCTACGGCTGCCGCGACCGCGTGGTTGGTCCGTCGCACCTGACTAGAGCCCCCGGGACTCGAAACGTTTTGTCCCGCGACCATGTTGGTCGTGGGACAGTTTTGTGCGAGGGGTTTTCCCCTCGCGCTCCCGTTCGTTGTTTCGCTTCGCGTTGGTCCTCGCACACAAGTGTGGAAACCCGAGATTGTGGGGGTCTCTTTCCGTTCCCACAAATGGTGCACGAGGACAGGTTCTTCCACGCACATCACGTTCGTGTGTGGAGGAAGAAACGAAGGCACGGATAGTGGCGGCCACTATCCGTTGACTGCTTGCGCTACGTCAATGAGGTAGCGCAGTTCGTTTGGTTCGAGCAACGACGCGTGGTCGCATAACCAAAGGTTTGCTCCGCAGGTCGCTTTGATTCGGCCGTCTTGGATCATCGCGGCGATGATTTGGTCCCATACAGTCCACGCGTCGAAGATCACTTGGGAGACGGTTTGAAATCCGTGTCGGGTGTAGATTGTAGTGTTCGTTCATACGTCCATGGACGCATGCGCCGTGTTGGCTTCGCAATCACGTTGGGGCAGGACTGTGAAGGCACGCGCACGTCGGTGGTGTGTGAACCACTTTGTGTTCACACACCACCGGTGCTGCTAGCCCAGTTCTATTTCAAACTTCTCTGCGCCATTTCCTTCTGCATCTTCGCCGTGCGCTGGCGAGGGTTCTTGTGGTGACACTTTCTGGTGTCACCACCCGACCGACCTGTGCACTTGTTTGTAAGTGGGATGTGTTTGTTAGGCCAGCTCGTTGTTGGCGGTTGGGGTGGCCGGTTTAGTAGTTCTTGAGGCAGTCTTGCGCGCCGTGCTTCGACCTCTGGTTTTGGTTGGGGGTTTGAGACCGAAGGAGCGTAGTTGGCTTGGGGTCCATCCGCTTTTGGTGGCGCTGGTCCAGGCTTCTTTGTATTGGCGTGTAACTTCTTCAAGTTGTTCGCTCAGTGTTTCGAGTCGGGCGCCAAGATCACTGAGGTGTCCACCAGCTCGGGCCATTTCTTCTACTTGTCTTTATGCTACTTCGCGGATCTGTTCTCGCACTTGATTGCCTTGAGGTTGTTCCTGGTGTTCCATCTCGCCGTCCTCAGCTCGAATCGCTGCCTCTATCCCGGAAGGGCTAACGTCAACAGATTCAATGCCGCACCATCAATGTCTTGAGTAACTGCGAACACAATAATGTCGACGAGGTCCTTCTCACGGCTAGACGGACGGCCGTCGTAATCAGACATGGTGGCGCACACTTTGTCTGCGATCTGATCGACCACTGGATACAGTCGGTATCGATTGCTCGCCAACCTAGGCAACGCCAGCGCAGTCACCGGGAGCGAGGATTGCACGGCACCCGTCATACCCGCACCAACGGCGAGGTCGATCTTCACAACCCCCTTCTTCACGACACCGATGAAAACGGTGAAGACGACACGATAACCATCGGTGTAGGGCTGGGAATCAGCTTCGATCGAAGACTCATGATCGGCGTACTCAAATCTGAAGTGGTCACCCAAGTCGATTGAAGCCAGTCGACGCAGGTCATCAAGTGCCTGTTCAAGAGGGAAGCCCCTTCTATACAGATCGATGTCAAGCGTCGAGCGGGTGGAGGGTATCCTCGCAAGCATTCCCGCACCGCCCTTGAGTACCCACTCAGAGTCATCGCCTTCTGAGAAGATTCGACTCAGAAAGCGATTGAAGTACTCCAGCTGGATGCGCTGTTCACGTCCAGCGAGGGGTCGGCCTGCGCGACCTTCTTTGCGGCTTCTTTGATGGCGGATTCCACCCCACGCGCCGTCGGATACGGCTCCTGCTCGCCTGTCATTCGTCGTCCTTCCGAAGGGCCCTGATTTCATCATCTGAACTGGGATTGACTTGATGCGGCCCCGGCTTGTTCTCCCATTGATTCGAAAGCCTCTCGAGGAACGAGGGATCAATAGAAGGAGTGTAGGTTTTGGCAGTGTTCCGCGAGATATCCTCGAGGAGAGGTCCCCACGTTTTTTCGTAAACAGCAAGATGCGGCTTAAGCGTCTCCGCTATCTTCTGTCCAAAGTCGGCAGGAATGCTCTTTTGCACGAGGTCAGCGGGAATGAGCTGCGCGATCCGCCGCGAAAGCTCACTCATATCTGGCATCACGATTGAGGCACCAGCAGTCTTCAGATAGTTCTCCAGAATCTTTGAGCCAAGCGCTGAGTCTGCCGGGATCCTACGGGCAACCGAGTCCCGGTCAAGCCCCGCGATTTCCAGCAGGCGATTCAGTACCGCGTTACCGTCGTGCCGTTTGAAACCGTTCCGGTCGGCTAGCGGGGCGAGCAGATCTCTCAGCCGGGCAAAATCCATTGTTCGCTTTGCCACTGCAGCACTCAGCGCATCAGCAACAAGGCTCATGTCGCCCACATCATCCAGCAGATCAGCGAGGGTTCGCTCAAGGCTCATCGCGGGAAGACCTTCAACGATCGCAACATCGCTTTTGACAAGATCGCGCTTTCGATAGCGAATCCCCGCGCGTTGCGTCTGACGCCGTTTTGGCACAACAAACTCGTGTCGATTTGCCCACAGATCGCCGACGCCGTGGAGCATCGCCGCTGATGAACTCGCGACGACAACACCATCGGCCGCATCTCGGATTCGCTCTTCAGCGCGAAGTTTCGGCTCGGTGCTGAGCCATACCGCACGCAGATCCTCGAACTGATCACTCGGCGCACCCGCATCGCGATACACCCCATGCGCCAGACGTTCCAGGTGCCCCGAATCAGCTAGCCGAGCAAGCGTCAGACGATCAACACCAAGCGCAGCTGCTTGAGCAGCAGTCACCATGCCCCATTGGGACGCGGTCACCTCCGCAAGCACACGCAGCGCATCACCCGCCTTCATGCTTGGATTGTATCTACAATAGCGATACAAACCAAGCTAAAACACTACAGAAACACAATCCACGCTAGCAGTCTCAAGGCAGAGAAACCCGGCTTTCGTCAAGGGACTTTGAGCAAAGCGCCTGGTTACCAACAGATAAGCACCTAAGTGTTGGTAACGAGCATCTCCCAGGCCTGCCGGATCGCCCGAGAGCAGAAGAGTATGCTGAAGCCCCCCTGCAGTAGTGAAGATCAGGGGTCTAGCTGTTTGAGGCACGTAGGTGGAGGGGTGACTCGGCTACCTACGCACGGTTGGTATCTCCACGACGAGGTTGCAGCACAGCTCTTCCATGTCGACTCGAATGAGTCTGCCGACGCGATACCCATGCACCGTGCCGTCGGCGATCCTGCGCCGAATCGTTTTCACCGATACGCCAAGAGCGGCAGCAGCCTCGGCGAGCGAGACGAGGCTTGCGCCTTCGCGGCTTGATCGTGCGCGAACAGTCATGGTGGTACCTCCCGGTCAGCGAGTTGATCTCACATCACAGGTGTCCGAAGCTATCCTCCCCCGTGGACTCGAACGGACGCCGATGGACGTTCGTGCCATCCGCGTGCCACTCCGAATGGGCATTCCTGGTCCTTTCTGTCCTCCTCTGTCATCGAACAGAGAGCACGAAAAAGGCCCGAACCCGCGAGATTTCGCGGATCCGGGCCTTTGACCAGGCTTTTCAGCCGGGGCGCTTCAAGAAACTTCTAGAAGTCCCAGTCCTCGTCCTCGGTATCCTCGATCTCTCCGATGACATAGGAAGAGCCAGAGCCGGAGAAGAAGTCGTGGGTCTCGTTAGCATCGGGGGCTAGCTGAGCCAGGATTGCCGGGTTGACCTCGGTTGTATCCGGCGGGAACAGCGCGTCGAAACCCAGGTTCATCAGGGCCTTGTTGGCGTTGTAACGCAGGAACTTCTTGACGTCCTCAGTCAGACCAACCGGGTCGTAAAGATCCTCGGTGAACTTCTCTTCGTTGTCGAACAGCTCCATCAAGAGGTCCAGGGTGAAGGAGCGCAGCTCGTCCTGGCGTTCCTCACTGGCCTGGTTGAAGGCCACCTGGAACTTATAGCCGATGTAGTAACCGTGAACGGCCTCATCACGAATGATCAGGCGAATGATGTCCGCCGAGTTGGTTAGCTTGCCGTGTGACGCCCAGTAGAGGGAGTAGTAAAAGCCCGAGTAGAACATGAACGACTCAAGCATGACCGAGGCGATCTTCTTCTTCTCCGGGTCATCCGCCACGTAGAAGGAGTTAATGATCTGCGCCTTCTTCTGCACCTGGGTGTTTTCCTTAGCCCAGCGGAAGGTCTTGTTAATGTCCTCTGTGTTCAGCAGCGTCGAGAAGATCGAACTGTAAGACTTAGCGTGCACCGACTCCATAAAGGCGATGTTCGTGTAAACCGCCTCTTCGTGCTGGGTCACGGCATCGGGGATCAAGCTGACGGCACCGACTGTGCCCTGCACGGTGTCAAGCAGGGTGAGGTTGGTGAACACGTTGCTGAAGGTGTTCTGCTCCTCAGGCGTCAAGGTCCCCCACGAAGGAATGTCGTTGGACAGGGGAATCTTCTCTGGCAACCAGAAGTTACCCGTAAGACGGTCCCAGACCTCAAGGTCCTTCTCGTCCTCAATCTTGTTCCAGTTGATAGCCTCGAAAACCGCGTGACCATCAACTGTTTCGCTACCGACCCCCAGCGGGGCTTTATGCTCTTCAGGCACCACCGTGACTCCTCTGTAGTTGACCAACTTCTAACTGCCAGCCTAGCCGGGACCTAAGTCTGACCGATACCGGAGTACTGACTAACTGCTCACCAGGAACTTTACTGCGGTACTGAGTTCGGCCAGCTCAGCGCCACATTCGTACTAATCCGTCAGGATCTCTTTCAAACCCCGGAAGACTGCGCTGCCATTAGCGCGCAAACCATCGTGTTCCATGCGATTGGTGACCCAGGTGCGGGTGTTGGGCATCAGGGCCGCGGTCTGCTTGGAAAGCTGGACGGGCACAAACATATCGTCGTCGTAGATGAGGGCGGCCTTCGGAACATCAATGCTGCCGAGGACGTCGAGGTCGTAGGTCTTTTGCCAATCCGTCTTTTCCGCCAGGGCCTCCGTCACCGGAAGGAGGGCGGCTGTGGCGGGGTCATCGGCAATGAGTTCGGTGAAGAGGTGCTCACCCGTCAGGTACCAGGGGCTGGACAGATCCAGGGGGTCGGCATCCAGGTGGAAGCCGTCGAACTCTGCCGCCAGACGCTGCGCCGACCAGCGGGTACCGTGCCCCGAGGCCGCGACGGTGGTTTGCCCATAGATGGCTTCCTGCAGCACCCAGTAGAGGGGGGCCAGAGCAGAGGAGAGGTGCCCGCCAATCTCCGCTAGGAAACGGCTGGTGAGCCGGCGCCTGCCCCCGCGCATCTCAAACGGTCCCTCCCACAGGTAGTGCAGCAGGTCCGTGTTCATGGCCCCACCCAGCATCGACCCGATCGACCGCATCCGGGTGGGGGTGAGGCGTTCGCCGGTGGGCAGGAACTCTTCCGTATCAAGCAGATGCGCTGCGACCTCACGAATCACCTGCTGGTCATCCCGGTAGCGCTCGAAGTAGACCTGGTTGCGTGCAGCTGTCAGCGGGTAGGTCTGCCGGTAGATGTCATCGATATTGACGAGGCCGGGCAGCCCGCCCGTAAAGAGAGACTCACGCAGAGCTTCCGGGTGCTGCGACAGGTAACCCAGGGTGAGGAAACCACCGTAGGACTGTCCCAATGTGGACCACTTGGCACCATCCGCCAACTCCTCACGGAACGCTTCGGCGTCGGCGATGATCTGGTTCTGCAGAAAAAGGGAGGTGAAAAGGGCCGGATCGTCCTCGACCATCACCACGTCGGAAGACAGGGGTGTCGACTGGCCCGTACCGCGCTGGTCCAGCAGGAGGACACGGTAGTCCTTCAGCGCCTCACCAATCCAACCGTCCCGGAAATCTCCCACTCGGGGTCCCGCACCCCCCGGGCCACCCTGCAGAAACACCAGCAGGGGCCTGTCCGCACCACCGGGCGCTATGACCTGGCGGGCAAACACCTCAATGGTTCGTCCCGGGTAGTGCTGCCCGGTGGGATCCAGTGGAACGTCAAGCCGGTGCTCATGGACCTGGCAGCCGTGTTGGACATATGAGGTCGTGCGCAAAGATGTTTCAGCCATGGGGTAATTAGAACAGGTACCCGGTGTCCCCGGCGCCCCCGCCATCCAAAAGTGCCAGGGCCTGCCAGGCGGTATCCGCATCAAGCAGAAGCAGCGACGGCTGCCCTGGTTCGGTGATAGTCACGGGTTCCTGACGCGCACTTTGCAGGACCTGGGCCCACCGCTGGGGGGCCTGCGCCGCAGAGATTGCCACAATCGGTTCGCCGTCATGGCTGGTGTCCCGCACCCGGGTTCGTTCTGTGCCGCGGTTGGACTGAGTCGGCGGGGCATTGCGCCGTTCGGTACGAGGGCGCGCGGCCGCAAGCGCCGTCCTCGACGCCATGGTTTCGGTGAATCCAGGTCCGGTTGGGACGGTACGGCCGGTCTTATACGCTTCAGCCGCCGCGCGCGCCCGCAGGTCCGCGGCCTCATTCATGTCGTGACCCGCATGTCCCTTCACCCACTCAAAGCGGACGTTGCGCCCCGTCATGGCCCGGTCGATGCGTTCCATCAGCTCACGGTTCAGGACCGGCTTTCCATCGGCCTTCTTCCAGCCGCGTTTCTTCCACCCCGGCATCCACTTGGTGACCGAGTTGATGACGTACTGGGAGTCGGCGAGGACGACGAGGGGTTCGTCGGCAAATCCGGCTTCAGCCGTATCCTCGAGGAGGCGCACCAACGCCATAAGTTCGCCAATGTTGTTGGTGGCTTTCGGGAAACCACCCGCCGCCCAGGCATCCGGAGAGACCACCCAGGCCCATCCGGCAGGTCCAGGGTTACCCAGTGCAGAGCCGTCCACGGCAGCGGTTATCGTCATGGGCTCGATGATATCCGCCCCCTCCGACACGTTGACCCCTCGGCTCGCGTGAGGTTCGGCGCGGATCTAGTCTGGGAGCATGAGAAAAGACTTTTCCGCACCTAGCAACCGGCGTTCCGGTCAGCAGGGGCGCCCGCAGCGCCGTTTCGATGACAAACCTAAGGTAGGAACCCAGTCTGAGCTGCTCTCTCTGCTGCGAAACATCGACGGTTCCTCCTACGGCGCTTACAAGCGAGCCATTGGGAGGTGGGATTTTGGCGCCTTCACCGTCCACCTCGACCGGGTCCAGTCCGACCCCTATGCTCCGCCCTCGTCCCTGCGGGTCGTGGCGGATCCACGACGCATGGGTTTACCTCCGGAAACCTACACAACGGCTGCGCAGCGGGTGGCGACCGGGGACTTCCTGATCCGTTCGTTCGGTGAGGCGCTTCGAGATGGTGACGGCCCCGGTCCGATTTCGATCGTGAGGACGACCCAGCAGATCCTGGAACGTTCCGCAGCCACGGTCAGTGACAACGAGGTTGAACTGCGGATCCAGGTTCAGTTACCCGCGCGCGGCCGAACCATCCAGGGACGCCGTGCCGCGCAGATTTTCGAGGTCGAACTACCGGATGTGGCGCACCTCGTCCTTGATTTCTGGTCACCGGAGGCTAAGGAATACCGCAAGGCGCTGCTGCGGCACGTTCACACTTATGAGGATCACCAGGCTTTGCAGCGCTCCCTGGTTGAGAACAACTGGGTGGCCTTCATCAACGATGAGGCGATTTTGCCACGTGAGTCCGGCATCTCCCAGCGTCCGATGCGGGAGGCCATCCCGTTTGTGTCCCCTCAGAGTCTGCGTCGATCCGTCACCCTGCCCCACGCGGGGCAAGTCGAGGGGATGGCGATTCCGCCCGGCATCACGGTCATCGTCGGCGGCGGCTACCACGGCAAGTCCACGGTCCTCTCAGCCATTCAGCACGGTGTTTACGCCCACATTCCCGGTGATGGTCGTGAGCTGGTGGCGGCGCTACCAGAGGCCATGAAGATCCGGGCAGCTGACGGGCGACCAATCACCAAGGTTGACGTTTCGCCCTTCATTAACCACCTTCCCACGGGGGGTGACACGCGCCGGTTCTCCACCAAGAATGCCTCCGGTTCCACCTCGCAGGCGGCATCGATTGTGGAGGCACTCGGAGTTTCCTCTCCCCTGCTGCTCATTGATGAGGACACCTCCGCCACCAATCTGATGATTCGGGACGAACGGATGCGCGCGCTGGTGGCGACCGCCCAGGAGCCCATCACCCCCCTGATCGACCGGATTGAGGGACTGGCGGGCGCGCGGCATGCGAGCCTATCGGACCGTGGCGAGGACGAGGACGTTTCGAGTCAGTCCCGCACCTCGATGATCCTGGTCATGGGTGGTTCGGGGGCCTACCTCGACGTTGCCGACCTCGTCCTGCAGATGGATGCTTACCGGTGTGAGGACGTCACCGCGAAGGCAGTAGACGTCTGCGCTGAGCTTCCGAGGTTGAGGACGGACCTGCCCGGATTCCCACATCTCACCGAGAGGGCACCCCGGCCCAGCCGGGGAGGCGCGGACCGACCCAAGACCCGGGCGAGCGGACTGAACACAATCACGCTTGACCGTGAAACCATCGACGTCTCCGATGTTGAACAGATCGTTGATGCCGGCCAAACCGAGGCGATTGGCTGGGCGGTCCGCGGCATCCTTGAGCGGCTTGCCGATGGGGAGAAGCCCCTGCCTGAGCTCCTGGGCGAGCTGGACAGGCTGGTGGACAGCAGCGGCCTCGACGCCCTCACCAGGTTCGGGGCTAGGCGCTTCCCACCCTTCCTGGCACGGCCCCGGATGGTGGATGTCGCGGCAGCCCTCAACCGCTATCGGGACCTGTCAATCAAGACTTTGACCACACAGAGAGATGATTCTTTGATGTAATCCCGCGAAGTCGACTAACCTCTACCCACACGAGAAAGACCTTAGGCCGTCGGGAAAGAGCGACGTGGCCTGCTCTAGGCCCTCTCCCGCACATCTACCCGGAGGTTTCAGTGGACTTCTTTTTCATCTTCAGCTGGTTGGGTCCGATCCTGGTAGTCATTTCCCTGGCTGTTCCCAACGTCATGTGGTTCCGCGTCCTCAACCTGACCGGAAGTAGCATTGCCGCCATTACCTCTGCCATTGACAGCAACTGGCCGATGGTGTTCATGAACGGCACAATCGCCCTCATCAACATCTACTGGATCATCCGCCTGACGCGCAAAAGCAAGACTGCGGAAGAGGCTGTGGCGCCTGACGCAACCGTGAATGGGACTTCAGCCTAGTTTTCCCAATAGGGTTGGGGGTATGGAGAATACCGAGTTGACATTCGACCCCACCAACCTTCCCGCTACACCCGAGGATGATGCGCCCGCAGTTGGCCTGCTCCTCAACGAGACGATTACCAGGCAGCTGCACCACCGGACCATTCGGGCCTTCACCGACCAGGCGGTTGGTGAGGACGTTGTGGCCACCCTGCTTGATGTGGCCCGCCACGGTGCCACCTCCAGCTTCTACCAGGCCGTCACGATCATCCGGGTCAAAGATCCGGCCATCCGCGACACCCTGTACCAGTCCTCCGGTCAGCCCTACGTCGGGGGAAGCCTAGGTGAACTTTTCGTCTTCGTCGTTGACCTCTCTCGAGTGGCCCGCGTCCGCGAGGCTGCGGGCCTGAGCCTGGAACCAATCGAACGCTCCGGTGCCTTCATCCAGGGCGTCAAGGACACCATGATTGCCGCCCAGAACATGGTGATTGCCGCAGAGAGCCTGGGCCTCGGCACCTGCTACCTCGGCTCAATTGGTCGCGATCCGCGCTCAATCATCGAGGCGATGAAGCTGCCAAAGTTTACCTTCCCCCTGGTGGGAATGCTGATCGGCCACCCGAACCAGGCGCCCCAGATGAAGCCGCGCCTGCCACGGTCCATCACGACCTCAGTCGACACCTATCCGGACTTTGAAGCCGCTGAGTACCTGGAGGCCTTCGCAGATTACGACGAGACAATCCAGACCTACTATGACCTGCGAGAGAGCGGGAAGCGGCAGGACTCTTACACCAACCAGCTGCAGGTCAAGCCAGGTAAGGGACCGGCTGAGCGAACCAACATGCTGCAGATCATTCGCGAACAGGGGATGTGCCAGGACTAGGTGGAACCTGCGCAGTTACTGCGCCACCGGGTCCTCTACTGCCACCTGGAACAGGTCCCAACCCGCCGTCGTGTCATTGATGATGATCAGGTAGGGCCTGTCAGCCCTGAAGGAGACTTCGGCAGGCATGGGGGCGGAGGCTCCGAGAGCCGCGACCATGACTTCGGTGACCGCGGCTGCCACGGTCCCCTTCTCATCCATCTGGAACGCGGCCTGCTGAATCACCTCTGAAACCTCTAGGTCTTCGCCCGGAGCAATGTAATCAAGGGCCGGAGGGTTGACGCTAAACACCGAGGTCAGGCCCTGCTGCATCAAGCTGTCCCCGAGAGAAGTCGTGGTCTTGAGGTCCAGCTTCGGGATGGTCACGTTAACCATTGTCGGGGCCAGTTCCAGTTCCATGACAGCCAGGTCACCGGGGGTGACTGACTGGGGATCAATCCCCTGCGGGGGCAGGATGAAGCGAGCCACCATGTCGCCGCCGCGGAAGGGTAGTTCCAGCATGGCCCAGTCCCCCAGGGTGGCGTAGCGGGCCTCCGTGATGCCGTTCATGAAGTCGGTTGTGACAGTTGAGCCATCTGCAAGGTGAAAAGTGTCCGGCGCAGTGGCACTCTCCCTGAAGGGGGTCTGCCAACCGGCGGCGAAGACGATCGCGTTCTGCAGGATGAGGCGCAGGCTGGCGTCCGGTTCCATCGCCGACTTTTCTACCAGTCCGGCCGTGTTCTCTTTCACCCAGGCATCAAGCACACCCTTGGCTTCCGCCGTGGCCAGGTCAAGTTGCAGCACACCCGCGTCGTACCAGTGCTGCAGGGCATCCAAGTATCCCTTTTCAACAGTGAACCCCTGATTGAGTACCACCTGGTTCGCCAGGTGCAGTTGGGGCTTATCCGGGAGCTCTTCAGTGTCAATCTCCCCCACGGGGACGCGATAGGCGTCAAGGGTGCCGGAGAGGGCGTTGACAGCCCGATCCCGTTCCTCGCCCGCAGCCCCAAGAAGAAGAGTCATCTCCTCCTCTGTTTCACCGGTGGCCGTGGCCCCCAGCATCGCGATCGCGATGACGGCCGAGGCAGGCGACAACACCGTCGTCTTTCCCTCACTGTCCCCGAGGATGGCCAGCCCCAACTCCCGGGTGCGCTTCACAACGTTGCCAGCCTCAGTGGCATCTTCGACTAAGACCTGTTCGAACTGCACATCTGACCTTTCGATGTCCCCCACCCCGGCGTCGCCACTGCTTCCGGTTGAGCAGGCCGCCAGGGGCAGGCTGAGTGCAAGGGCTGCAACGGCAGCCAGGCCAGCGCGTCTTGTCATCGTCTTCATGCCCTGACCGTACCGATACCCTCCGACAAGCAAAAGGGCAGAAGCAAAGGCGCGGAACGATTGTTACCGTTCCGCGCCTTTGGCTAAGCGTCCTCGTCTAGAAGTCGCAGATCACAGCATGCAGGAGACGCAGCCTTCGATCTCAGTTCCCTCCAGAGCGCTCTGGCGAATACGCACGTAGTAGAGGCTCTTGATGCCCTTACGCCACGCGTAGATGTAGGACTTGTTCAGCTCACGGGTGGTGACTGTGTCCGGGTAGAACAGGGTCAGAGAAAGTCCCTGGTCCACGTGCTGGGTGGCAGCGGCGTAGACATCAATGATCTTCTCCGGGCCGATCTCGTAGGCATCCTGGTAGAAGTCAAGATTCTCGTTGGTCATGTAGGGCGCCGGGTAGTAGACGCGACCGATCTTGCCTTCCTTACGGATCTCTACCTTCGAGGTGATCGGGTGGATCGACGAGGTCGAGTGGTTGATGTACGAGATAGAGCCGGTCGGCGGAATAGCCTGCAGGTTCTGGTTGTACATGCCGTACTGGGCCACCGAATCAGCCAGTTCCTGCCAGTCGGCCTGGGTCGGAACATTAGCCGTCGACTTGGCGAACAGGGCCTTGACGACCTCTGACTTCGGCTGCCAGTCCTTTTCGGTGTACTTCTTGAAGAACTCACCGCTGGCGTACTTGGAACGCTCGAAACCATCAAAGGTCTCTCCGCGTTCCTTGGCGATCTTGTTCGAAGCCTTGATGGCCTCAAAGGCAACCGTCATGAAGTAGGCCGAAACGAACTCAAGCGAGTCCTCAGAGCCGTAGTAGATGCCCTCACGTGCCAGGTAGCCGTGCAGGTTCATGGCACCAAGGCCAACGGCGTGCGAGCGTGCGTTGCCAGCGGCCACCGACGGAACCGACTCGATGTCGGACAGGTCCGACACCGCGGTCAGCGCACGAATCGCGTACTCGATGGTTGAAGAGAAGTCCTCAGAGTCCATGGCCTTGGCGATGTTCAGCGAGCCGAGGTTGCAGGAGATGTCCTTGCCGACGTGCTTGTAGGACAGGTCGGGGTGGTACTCCGAGGGCTCCGAAACCTGCAGGATCTCAGAGCAGAGGTTCGACATCGAGATACGCCCGTCAATGGGGTTCTCACGGTTCGCGGTGTCCTCAAAGAGGATGTAGGGGTAGCCCGACTCAAACTGAATCTCAGACAGGGTCTGGAAGAAGCGACGTGCGCTGATCTTCTTCTTCTGAATCTGCGGGTTATCCACCATTTCGCGGTACTTCTCAGTCACCGAGATGTCCGAGAACGGCTTGCCGTACACGCGCTCTACGTCGTACGGGCTGAAGAGGTACATGTCCTCATTGTTCTTGGCCAGGTGGAAGGTGATGTCCGGGATTACGACGCCCAGGGACAGGGTCTTGATCCGGATCTTCTCATCAGCATTCTCACGCTTGGTGTCCAGGAAGGACATGATGTCCGGGTGGTGCGCGTTCAGGTACACGGCACCGGCTCCCTGGCGGGCGCCCAGCTGGTTGGCGTAAGAGAAGGAGTCCTCTAGAAGCTTCATGACAGGAACCACGCCCGAAGACTGGTTCTGGATGCGCTTGATCGGCGCCCCGGCCTCACGAAGGTTCGTCAGCGAGAGAGCAACACCGCCGCCGCGCTTCGACAGCTGCAGCGAGCCGTTGATGGCGCGAGAGATCGACTCCATGTTGTCTTCGGTGCGAAGCAGGAAGCAGGACACCAGTTCACCGCGGGCCTTCTTGCCGGCGTTGAGGAAGGTGGGGGTGGCGGGCTGGAAGCGGCCCGACATCATCTCATCGACCAGGTGGCGTGCCATCTCAATGTCACCCTGTGCCAGGTAGAGGGCGACGACGCAGACACGGTCCTCAAACCGCTCCAGGTAGCGCTTCCCGTCGAAGGTCTTCAGGGTGTAAGAGGTGTAGTACTTGAACGCCCCCAGGAAAGTGGGGAAGCGGAACTTCCAGCCGTAGGCCTGCTGGAACAGCTTCTTGATGTCCTCAAACTTGTACTGCTCAAGAACCTCGCCCTCGTAGTAACCCTCTTCTACCAGGTAGTCCAGCTTCTCTTTGAGGTCGTGGAAGAAGACGGTGTTCTGGTTGACGTGGGTCAGGAAGTACTGGCGCGCAGCCTTCCTGTCGGCGTCAAACTGGATCTTGCCGTCCTTGTCGTACAGGTTCAGCTGCGCGTTCAGAGCGTGATAATCGAGCTCCGGTGGCAATGCCGTCTCAAGCCCCGTGTCGGTTAGATTGTCGACCAAAACTTCCTCAGTCCTTCTGTTACTCGTAAGACATCCTCACTAGTTCCGAGGAGCTCAAATCTGTAGAGGTGCGGGACCTCAACCTTCTTAGCGATGATGTCGCCCGCCTTGCAGTATGCAGTCCCAAAGTTTGTGTTTCCAGCTGAGATCACCCCGCGGCACAAACTACGGTTCTCCTCAATATTGAGGAACTTGATGACCTGCTTGGGGACTGCCCCCCTGGTATTCCCACCGCCGTAGGTGGGCACTACTAAAACGTACGGCTCATTTACCTTGATCGGCTCATCCCGAGGACGAAGTGGAATTCGCTGCGCTTGAAAAGGCAGCTTCTCTACGAACCTCTTGGTGTTCTCAGTTGCCGAAGAGAAGTAGACCAGCTGCGGTTCTGACACCGCTGCGCCTGTCACGTCCTCAACCTTCTTCCAACTACCGCAAAACCACCCCCGAGGAGGTGTCGCGGACTAACCCGCTACCTTCGCCAGTTCAGCCACGACCGCGTTGATTCGGTCGGGGCGGAAGCCACTCCAGTGGCTGTCACCGACGATGACGACCGGGGCCTGGTTGTAACCAAGTCCGACGATGTACTGCAGAGCTTCTGCGTCGACAGAGACGTCTACGGTTTCGTAGCTAACGCCGTGCTTATCGAGCGCGCGATAGGTCGCGTCACACTGCACGCAACGTGGCTTCGAATAAACGGTGATAGTCATTTTGAACTCCAAACTACAGCTCTGTCATTTACCGTAATCATACCGGTTTCACTTCGCCCAACACTACACCTTGTGGTGAGGTTGTCCATTCACCCCTATATGTCGTGTCTGACTTAAATTGTGTAAGGACGAGGACGAGCTGTGGATAGCGGTTGAACAACCCCGGGACCTACGGCCCGAAGACCGCGGAACCCCGGCAAAACCGCGACTAACAGCCTGTGCACAAGCCCCCTGTGGATTGCCCAAAATCTGTGGATAACATCCGTGTAGTTCACGGTTGAATCCGGCGTGTCGCAGTCACTAGCCCTAGGGATAGGGGTGCGATCAAGACACCATAGAAGGGGGTTCCGACATCTGGCGACGCATACTCCCGGGTCAGCACTCCACCACGTTGACGGCCAGGCCGCCGATCGAGGTCTCTTTGTACTTGGCGTGCATATCCGCCCCGGTCTGCCGCATGGTCTCAATCGCCACGTCCAGCGAAACCTGGTGGCGTCCATCGCCGTACAGGGCCATCCGCGCACTCGAAATCGCCTTGACCGCACCGATGGCATTGCGTTCGATGCAGGGAATCTGCACCAGTCCCCCCACCGGGTCGCAGGTGAGGCCGAGGGAGTGCTCCATAGCGATCTCCGCGGCGTTCTCCACCTGCTCCGGGCTGCCTCCCAACGCCTGCACCAGGCCCGCGGCAGCCATTGCCGAGGCCGAACCGACCTCACCCTGACAGCCGACCTCGGCACCCGCAATCGAGGCGTTGGTCTTGATGATGGAACCGATGGCGGCCGAGACCAGCAGGAAGTCACGCAGACTTCCACGCAGCTGCGGGTAGGCGAGCAGAAGCGCACCCAGATCCCACAGATCAAACTTTCGCGCCAGTTCATCAACCCCACCCGCAAGCGCGGCGGCCCGGGACAGCAGCAGGTATCCCATGACGGCGGGGATGATGCCCGCGGCGCCATTCGTAGGTGCCGTGACCACGCGGTGTCCCGCCGCGTTCTCCTCGTTCACGGCCAGGGCGTAGAGCGTGACCCAGTCGAGCATGACCAGCGGGTCACCACTGCTCTGCTGTAGTTCGCCGAGGACGGTTTTGGCGCGGCGGGGAACGTGGAGCCCCCCGGGAAGGACGCCCTCGTCCTCACACCCCGCGCGAATACAGGAGAACATTTCGGTGATGATCGAATCGAGGTAGCGGTCCACCACGTCGCGCCTGCGATGTTCCTCTTCATTCGCCCGCACCACCTGGGCGATCGACAGCCCCAGGGACTCACACTGAGCCAACAGTTCCGCGCCCGAAGAAAAGGGGTAGAGGCACTCGCCCATCTCGGCTGGTTCCCCGCCCTGGGAGATCAGGGTTGGCTCACCGTCCTCTTCCTCTTGAACGAGGACGAACCCACCCCCAACCGAGTAGTAGGTGTGGCTGAGGGTGATTTCAGAGTCATCAAACTCGCCCTCGTCCTCCCAGATATCGAAGGTGAGGGCGTTGACGTGGAAGTCGTGGGTCACCGCCGGCTCAAAGCGCAGGTCCCGCTGCATCTCAAACGGAGCTTCCCGACCCCCGGAGAGGGGGATAACCCCGGTGCGGGAGATCTGGGGAACGATCCCGTCCAGCAGCTCGGTCCTGACCGTCTCCGGGGAGGCACCACCCAGCCCGAGCAGGACGGCACGGTTGGTGCCGTGCCCGATGCCGGTGGCCGCCAGCGAACCGAACAGTCGCACCCTCAGTCGCGACGGAGTGACAGCCCTTCTTTCGAGTAGCTCCGCAAAGTGGCGCCCCGCCCTCATCGGTCCCACGGTGTGGGATGAGGACGGCCCGATACCGAGTGTGAACATGTCAAAAACACCCAGTTGGCTGGCCGCGTTCATAGTCTCCATCCACCTATTCTTACCGACCTTTCAACCTGTCGGCAGGGCACCTTATCCTTGGGGTATGAAGTCACAGAATGAAGAGGCCGTAGAGGTCGACCGGGGACTCAATGTTGAGTCGTTTAATCTCGACCACTGCAGGGTCCAGGCCCCCTATGTTCGGGTCGCTGACCGCAGGGTTCTGCCGGGTGGGGACGTCCTCATCAAGTACGACGTGCGTTTCACCCAGCCCAATGTGGAGCACCTGGAAATGGACGCAGTTCACTCCATTGAACACATGACCGCCCACCACATGCGCAACCACACCGATGCCCTGATCGACTTTTCCCCCATGGGCTGCCAAACAGGTTTTTACGCCCTGACCCTGGAACTTGAGTTCGATGAGTTCAGCGATGTTCTTGAGGCAACTTTCAAGGACATTCTTGGGGCCGATGCGGTTCCCGCGGCTAACGAAATCCAGTGTGGCTGGGGGGCCAACCATTCACTACAGGGCGCCCAGCGCGAGGTGGCGAAGTTTCTTGAGGCACGGGATACCTGGCACATCGTTGAAGAAAACGGTTCGAACAATGACTAACCTTCACCCCGTCATCATCGCCTGCGCCATGGAGGAAGAGGCGGAACCGTTCCTCACCGCTCTGACTGCGGATCCCACCATTCCCGTGCCGAAGTTACCCCGGGGCTTTCAGGGTCCGCTGACCTTCACTGCCGGACGGCTTGAGGACCACCCGGTGATCGTTGCGACCACCGGCATCGGCATGACGAACGCGGCTCTGGCCGCCACGGTGGTTTCCACTGCCCTCAACCCCCGGGCCGTGGTCTTTGCCGGCACTACCGGTGGGCTGGGGCGCAACGTTCACCTGGGTGACGTTGTCGTCGGGGATTCGGCGCTCTACCACGATGCCGACGCCACGGCCTTTGGCTACAGCGCCGGACAGATTCCCCAGATGCCCGAAACCTATGATGCGGACCCCCACCTCCTCGCTCATGCCGAGGCCGCGGTGCGTACCACCGGCCTGAAGTTCCATGCGGGTCAGGTCAGTGCCTCAAACTCTTTCGTGACCGGTGAGCAGGTAGCGCCGGTGCGTTCCCTGTTCCCCCATGTGGTTGCAGTGGATATGGAGACGGCAGCGGGTGCGCAGGTGTGCTGGTCCTTCAATGTCCCCTGGGTGTCACTGCGGGCCGTTTCCGACCTCTGCGACCCCAACGCCAATGAGGTGTTTGACAGCTCGGCTCCCGCAGCCGGCGCGGCCAGCTTTGAAGCGGTCCGGGCTCTGCTGAAGCGGATCTAAACCTCATCCCGGGTGAGACGGGAGGGAGGGCGGGTCACAGAAGGCGGCAAGCTGGTGTCATGAGCAAGTCCCCCGCCACCGCCTCCTTTGAACGTAAGCCTGTCCGTCGCGCCCTGATCTCAGTTTCTGACAAGACCGACCTCGCCTCCCTCGGTCAGGCACTGGTAGCAGCGGGGGTTCAGATCGTCGCCACCTCTTCAACCGTCGCGGCCCTGGATGAGGCCGGGGTTGCAGCAGTCCGGGTCGAGGACGTCACCGGCTTCCCCGAACTGCTTGGAGGTCGCGTCAAGACTCTGCATCCTGCCATCCACGCCGGCCTGCTGGTCAAGCAAGATGATCCCGTCGGTCTCGCCGAACTTGAAGGTCTGGACCTCGCCCCCTTCGACCTCGTCGTCGTCAACCTCTACCCCTTCGCAGCCACCCTGCGGGGCTGCGGCAGTCACGAAAACCTCATCGAGATGATTGATATCGGTGGTCCTACGATGATCAGAGCGGCCGCCAAGAACTACTCCTCGGTCGCCTGTATCACCAGCCCCACCCAGTACCCAGACCTCATCGACGCGCTTCGCAACGGGGGAACCACGGCGGAGCAACGCCGCACCTGGGCCACCTCCGCCTTCCAGCAGGTGGCTGACTATGACGTTGAGATAGCCAACTGGCTCACCGCGGGGGAAGATCCCACTGCGGTCACCAGACCCTGGTTCGGAACTACCTACCAACTGCGAAAGAGTCTGCGCTACGGAGAGAACCCACACCAGTTGGCCGCCCT
Source organism: Actinomyces minihominis (assembly GCF_900187855.1). Classification (GTDB taxonomy): domain Bacteria; phylum Actinomycetota; class Actinomycetes; order Actinomycetales; family Actinomycetaceae; genus Scrofimicrobium; species Scrofimicrobium minihominis. The sequence goes on from NZ_FYEG01000007.1 coordinate 88,081, forward strand.
CTACACCTCGGGGTCCGAACCTCAAGGGATCGCTTCAGCCCAGGTCCTCGGGGGCAAGGCGCTCTCCTATAACAACCTGCAGGATGCAGATGCTGCCTTGCGAGCAGTGAACACCGTCGACTACGCGCCCGGAGTCGCCATCATCAAGCACGCAAATCCCTGTGGCATAGCGGTGGCGGACAACCTTACCGACGCCTACCGCAAGGCGCTCGCCAGTGATCCGATCTCTGCCTTCGGCGGGGTCGTTGCTTTAAACCGGTCCGTTGATGCTGATACGGCTGAGCAGATTATCCAGGTGTTTACCGAGGTTGTCATCGCCCCCGGCTTTACTGAAGATGCCCTCAAGATCCTGCGCTCCAGGGCCAACCTGCGGATCCTCGAGTGTGCTACCGGGACCGCCGGCCACCAGCTTCGGCCGCTCAGTGGTGGCCTGCTGATCCAAACGTCCGACAGTACTGGCGCAGAGGACGAGTTCGCCTCCTGGGACCTGGTGGCCGGAGAAGCCGTATCGGAGCAGACCGCCCGGGACCTCCAGTTCGCCTGGTACGCCTGCCTGCCGGTTAAGTCCAACGCCATCGTCCTCGTCAAAAACCAAGCCACGGTCGGCATCGGAATGGGGCAGGTCAGCCGGGTTGACGCGGCCCAACACGCTGTTACGAGGGCGGGAGCTGGCGCCGGAGCCAGGGGAGCCGTGGCAGCATCGGATGCCTTCTTCCCCTTCCCCGATGGTCTCCAGATCCTGGCAGACGCCGGCGTCAGAGCCGTGGTTGCCCCCGGGGGATCGAAGAACGACCACCTCGTCATTGAAGCCGCCAGAAAAGCCGCTCTTAGTCTCTACTTCACGGCACGGCGCCACTTCACCCACTAGACCGCCTGCGACTCGCCGGGGAAACCCTGAACCATCCCTGATTTCCCCCTGATACTTCAGGGTTCGAAGCATCCGGTTCAGTATTCTTGGGTTAACCGCTTGCGACTAACGCCTCCGCGCCCTGTCTCGTCCTCGACCTCATTCCCACCCCAGCCGGCAAAGGTGTCCGAAATGAAAAACTTCCGAACTTCCGCAGTCGCCATCCTCTCTGTTAGTGTCCTCGGCTTGGCAGCCTGCTCGTCAGGTGGGGGGTCGCAGTCCGGTGACTCCACTTCGTCCCCGTACGAGATGGGCCCTCTTGACGAGTACCTCTCTGTGATGTGGGAAGGGGAAGAATGGACCCAGGAAGACTACGACGCGCAACACGTCAAACGTGAAGAGCTCATCGCCGAATGCATGGCGAAGGAGGGCTTTGAGTACATCCCTGACACGAACAACGGGCCCACATTCTGGTCTTCGGAGGACTTCGAAGAAATCGACTGGAACTCGATTGAGTACGCCGAAAAGTACGGTTACGGAGTGGTTGACTGGCCGGGTCGCGAAGAGATGGAAACCTCTTCCGAAACCGTGGAAGAGTACATCGATCCCAATCAGGATTACCTTGATTCGCTAAGCGAGTCGGAGCTCAACACCTACTACGAGGTTCTCTGGGGCACCCCAACGATTGTCGAACCCATGGAGGGCGACGGCACCGAAGAGATGGAGTACGAGTACAACTGGGAAGAGAACGGCTGCTACGGCTGGGCTGACCACGAAACCAATGCTGACAACGCAGCGATGAACATCTGGGAGGACCCGGAGTTTGCGGACCTCCTGGAGCAAACCGGAGAGCTGTGGAACACCGCAGAACAGGACCCCGAGATGGTTGCGGCACGCGGAGAGTGGGCCGCCTGCATGAACGAGGCCGGCTACTCGGAGTACAACACCCCGGACGAGGCTCAGCAAGCCATGTACGACGAACAGAGCAAGATTTACGAGGACGCAGCAACTACCGACGGTGAGTGGGTGGAGCCGCCCCAGGCGCTATGGGATGAGCTGCAGGAACGAGAGATCGCCCTCGCCACCGCGGACCGAAAGTGTGCCATCAAGGTGAAACTTACCGAGAGGTCCCAGAAGGTGAACCACCGACTGCAGCAGGAGTTCCTCGATGCCCATAAAGCCGAGCTGGACGCCATGATCGCCAAGGTTACGCAGTCCTCCAAGAACTGACCCGTAACCCGTCCGAAGTAAAGTTGACCCGGGGGCCGGTACCCTGGTAACCGGCTGAAAACTGCCCTTTCAGCACCCGCCTCCCGCTAACGCTTGCACAAACAAAGGTGTCCGTCTTGAGAAGTCTTCGTTCCTCTATTGCCGCCGCCCTGGCCGTGGGTGTCCTTGGCCTTACCGCCTGCTCCACAGGGGGTGGGGCGCAGTCGGGAAACGCTGGGAACACCGATGAGGCCGTCGGTCCGCTAGATGAGTACCTTTCGGTGCTGTGGAGCGGAGAGGACTGGTCTGAGGAGCAGGCTCAAGAGAAGCAGCGCCAGATTGAAGAACTGATTGCCCAGTGCATGGCCGATGAGGGCTTCGAGTACATTCCGAACACCACCAGTCTGATTCAGCCGCGTTTCGAAGACGGTTCAACGGAAGAGATCCCCTGGGATTCCCTGGAGTTCGCTGAGAAGTATGGCTACGGCATCATCGACTGGCCCGGCCGTGATGAGGTCTACATCCCGGATGAGGAGGGTCCCGCGTGGGTTGACCCCAACCAGGAGTATGTCGAGTCTTTGAGCGAGTCGGAGCGTCAGGCCTACTTTGAGACGCTTTATGGCGCTGAGACCTCAAACGAAATCCTCGACTCCTCGATGGCCTATGAACCCTCGACCTACAACTGGCAGGACCACGGCTGCGCCGGTTGGGCTGACTATGAGGTCAATGGGGATCAGGTTGAGTTCAACGTCTGGGACGACCCCCAGTTTGAAGACCTCATGGACTCAATAGGCCAGCTGTGGGATGACATTTACAACAGTCCGGACATGGCTGCCATCGAAACCGAGTGGGCTGCCTGCATGTCCGAGGCCGGCTACCCGGGATTTGCCGCCAAAGACGACGCCATGACCCAGATGTTTGATCTGCAGAATGAGCTCTACGCTGACTCTTCGGTTGGTGAAGAGTGGGTGGAGCCGTCCCAGGCAGCCAAGGATGAGTTCCAGGAAAAAGAGATTGCCCTGGCAGTTGCCGACTGGAAGTGCACCGACAAGATCCAGTATGCCAAGAAGCGCCTTGACGTCGATCACAATGCCCAGCAGGCCTTCCTCGATGCTCACAGGGCCGAACTGGATGCCATGGTCGCCAAGGCCAATGAGATGAAGAGCAACTAGAGGAACCTGTGAGTATCGAAGAGACCGAGGTCATCGAAGTAGTCGAGACCCCTGCCGAAGAAACCCAGAAGCCCAAGAAGGTCTGGGCCGGTAAGCGCCTGGTGGCACTGATTGCAGGGGTGGCTGTGGTTTCTTTGCTGCTCGGGGTGGCCCTGATGCAGTTTGTCGTTTCGCCCGCCGAGGTCCTGGCTAACACGGAGGCCCCCGAACCCGGTCCGGTGACCGCGGTGATCGAAGACCGAGTCATCGAAAACCTGGTGACCACCCGCGGTGAAGTCACCTATGCGGATCCTGTCCAAGTCACCATTGACACCGCCTTTTCCGAGGGGCGACCCATCGTTACCGGGCAGGTTCCCGCGGTCGGTGCGGTTCTTGAGGCTGGAAACGTCGCCCTCGAGGTGACGGGGCGTCCCGTCATCGTCCTGCCGGGTGAGTTGCCCTCCTACCGCAGCCTGGCCATCGGGATGAGGGGACCGGACGTCATTCAACTCAAGCAAGCCCTGGGCACCCTGGGGATCTACGCGGGCAATCCCGAGTCTGACCTTTTTGAATGGGACACCTCCGTTGCCGTGGGTCAGCTCTTCGAAAGGGTCGGCTACACCCCACCCACCGGTGGCCCCGAAGCCCTTGAGGTGCTGCGCAACGCACAGAACAACGTTCGCTCCGCCGAGGGGAACCTCAACCGCGCCTACTCCGCCTACAACACCGCCTACGCAGCTTCGCAGACCCCACCGGCTGAAGGTGAGCCGCCGCTCGAGGTCGATCTCAGCCTGCTCCTGGCAGACATTGACGACGCCGAGGCCGCCCTTGCCGATGCCAACGAAATGCTTGAGGAAGCCCAGATCGCAGTTCAACCGACACTGCCCTCAGGTGAAGTCCTATTCATGCCCTCCCTTCCCCGCCGCGTCGACGAGGTGTTCGTCAAGCGTGGCGACACCGTCGAGGGTCCGGTGATGACCGTCTCCGGTGCCACCCTGACCATTCAGGGCACGGTTTCCAAACAGGATGCCGACCTACTCAAGGATGGGATGGAAGCCTTCTACCAGGGTCCCGACGGTGAGGAACTGGTTGCCACCATCAAGACCATTGAAGCCCCCTCGGGTTCGTCCGGTGAGGGGGAAGCCGCCAGCTCCGACCGCTACAGGCTGACCCTCAATCCGGGGAAGCTCACCGAGGAACAGATCAGTGCGCTGCGTGGCACCAATGTCCGCATCACGATTCCAATCGCCTCGACCGACGGCTCTGTCGCCGCGGTGCCGCTGGCCGCCCTTTCAGCCGGCCCTGACGGGGGTAACCGGGTTGAGCTGCTGGTTCCCACCAAGGACGACCCGTTTGCCACGGAGTTGGTCCCCGTCACCATCGGTCTTTCCGCGGGTGGGTTCGTCGAGATCTCCTCTGATGATCCGCGCATCGAACCGGGGGCAAAAATTGTTGTTGGACGTTAGTGTCGAAGAGCAACAACCCCTGATCCGCCTCGAAGACGTCACCCGGATTTTCCCCGGCCCCCCGGCGGTCAATGCCCTGCGCGGTGTCGACCTCACGGTGGAACGCGGGGAGTACCTGGCTATCGTCGGCCCGTCGGGTTCCGGTAAGTCAACCATGCTCAACACCCTGGGGTTATTGGACCGCCCCACCGCCGGGACCTACTGGTTCGACGGCATCGATGTTTCCTCGCTCTCTGAGAACGAGCGCGCCGCCCTGCGCGGAGGCTCCATCGGATTTGTCTTCCAGTCCTTCCAACTGCTGCCTACCCGAACCGTCCTCGAGAACGTCATTCTTTCTACTGCCTACGCCGGCATTTCCCGGGCCGAACGTGAACCGCGAGCACGATTGGCTCTGGACCGTGTCGGCATGAGTCACCGCAGTGACTTCTTTCCCGGTACCCTCTCTGGCGGTGAGAAGCAGCGGGCCGCCATTGCGCGTGCCGTCAGTTCAGCCCCGCGGCTCCTACTGGCTGATGAACCGACCGGGAACCTTGACCAGCAGAACTCACGGTCGGTGATGGAACTGTTTGAGGACCTCAACAACGACGGCCTCACCATCGTCATGATCACGCACGACCCCCTCGTCGCCGCCAGCACCCACCGCCAGGTGCGGATGCAGGATGGTCGCCTCGAAGACTGGAGCTACTGATGGCTCGAATCAGGTTCCACCGCCTGAGGAAGGGCGAGGACGAGGTGACCGAAGAGGTCGTCGCGCCCGAAGAAGTGATCGTGATCGACGAGGTCGAAGTACTCGTCGACGAGACTGAACCGGAGAGGAGTCGCGCCGACTGGGCCCGCTGGTTCGGCCGCTCCAAGAAGAAGGACAAGAAGCCAAAGCTGCGCAGTGGCTTCACCTTCCGCGACCTCGTTCATGAATCCCTCGAGGGTGTGGGTTCCAGGCCCTCCCGCCTTCTCATCACACTTCTTGGCACCATCCTGGGCATCGCATCGCTGGTGGCCACCCTGGGTCTGGCGCAGACGACAGCCGGGCAGATCTCCAAGAACTTTGACCTGTTGCAGGCCACTCGCGTCACCGTTCAACCGGGCAAGGTTGAGGGACAGGGCGGTCAGGAGCGTATTTCTGCAGCGATTCCTTGGAACGCTGTATCACGCGTGCAGGACCTGGTCGGTGTCGTCACCTCGACCCTGTACTCGGAGGTCACCAGTGGCCCCACCGTGACGGCCGTGCAGATTGTTGATCCATCCGAGGCCGCCTCGGCTCCCCCAACTGTCGTTGCCGCGTCTCCCGAACTTCTCGAGGTCGTTCAGGGCAAGCTGGGAACCGGGCGCTTCTTCGATACGGGACACGATCAACGCCAGGATCGTGTCGTCGTCCTTGGGCGTCAAGCCGCGGAGAAGCTGGGGATCAATCGCGTCTCCGGTCAGCCCGCGATCTTCATCAACGGCATGGCCTATTCGGTAATAGGAATTCTGGACGAGGTCGGGGTGCGGGAGAACCTGCTGCGCTCCGTCATTGTCCCCGTCGAAACAGCCCGGGCTGACCTCGGCCTCACGGTGGTTGACAGCCTTGATATCCGTGTTGATATGGGCGCGGCACAGGTGGTGGCGCGGCAGGCCCCGATCGCCCTCGACCCCAACAACCCGGAGGCGTACAAGGTCAAGGCACCCCCCAGTACGTCGGCGCTCCAGGGCCAGGTCCAGGCAGATATCAACGTCCTGTTTGTCGCCATCGGGCTGGTGGCGCTGGTCGGCGGGGGCATCGGCATCGCCAATGTCACGCTGCTGTCGGTGACCGAACGCCGCGGCGAGATTGGGTTGCGACGCGCCCTCGGGGCCAAGACCAGCCAGATTGCCCAGCAGTTCATCCTCGAGTCCCTCACCACGGGCATCCTCGGGGGTCTGATCGGTGTGGCTCTCGGCTTGTTCACCATCCTGGGGGTCTCAGTCCTGCAGGGTTGGACCCCGGTTCTAGCTCCGTGGGTTCCAGTTGCGGGGGTTGTGGTGGGCGCGCTGGTGGGCCTGATCGCGGGGACCTATCCGGCGATCAAAGCGGCTCGAACTGAGCCTGTCGACGCCCTTCGCGGGGCCTAGTCAACCTAGGCGGCAACCTTCCCTGGCTTACGCAGCGCGCCGGCCAGGAGGAAGGCGATCGGCAGCACGGCGGCAATGGCCATCAGCGCCCAGATCACGCCGATGCCCTGTCCCAGCAGGCCGATGAGAGGCGGTCCACCGAGGAAGGCGACGTAGCCGATGCTGGAAACAACTGAGACGCGGACGGCCGCATTGCGCTGGTCGTCACCACCGGCTGACATGCCGACCGGGAAGCCCAGGGAAACCCCCAGACCCCACAGGGCCACACCGATGAACATGGCGATCAGATTGCCGCTGAGGACGAACAGCAGCACGCCCGCAAGCGCAATGACCGCCTGAATCCGCAGCACCATCACCCGGCCGAATCGGTCCAGGAGGTTGGTGCCAAACCAGCGTGAGATGGTCATGGTGGCAAGGAAGGTGGCAAGGCCGAGGGTGCCGATGGCAGCGCTCTTCCCGAAGTCTTCGACCATGGCGACACCGATCCAGTCGATGGCGGATCCTTCCGCGAAGGCAAAGAACATGACGAAAAGTCCCACCATCAGGGTGCGTGGTTCACGCCAGGCCTGACCGAGGGAGATATAGGGGGAACCACTGCCCGAGGTCGGCTGAGCCGAACTGTCTTCCTGGCCCTCATCGGCCTCGGCGTCCACCACCACGGTGCTGGCAGGGTCTGCGAATGGGTCCTCGACCAGTGGATCCACCCCGCTGACAGCGAGCTCGTCCTCATCAAGCAGTTCACTGACATCAAGCGGGCTGAGGTAGCCGGCGACTCGAATCGCCACCACGATCGCCACGATGGCACCGATTCCGACCAGGTTGACGGTGATGCTGACGTTCCAGGCGATGAGGACGGCGCCAATCAGCGCACCGGCAACCGTACCCATGGAGAACCCGGCGTGGAACTTGGGCATGATCGCCTTACCCAGGCGGTGTTCAACGGCGCTTCCCTGCACGTTCATGGCGATGTCCCAGGCTCCGACACCGAAGCCTAGGAAGAAGAGGGCGATGACGACGGGAACCGGGCCGCCGATATAGCCGAGGCCGATGGCAGCAAGGGAGGACCCGGCAAGGATCGATGCGAAGCGAACGGTGAGCTTCTCTCCGATCTTGCGGATGATCAGGCCCGCCACGGGAAGGGCGCAGATTGACCCCACCGCCATGGCAAACAGGACCAGACCCCAGGCGGCAGGGTCCATATCGAGGGCAGCCTTGAGCTGGGGAATCCGGGAGGCCCAGGTCGAAGAGATCAGCCCCGCACCAATGAAGGCGATGAAAGTGGAGATGATGGCTGTGCGGGTTTTGGTATCAGCCTTTGGTTTCACCGGGGAAGCGGATCCAGTGGGATTCAGGTTTTCGGTACTGCTCACCCGGTCAGCATAAGGTTCACAACCCTGCCAATTCGCACCTGCCGGGGACAAGTGCGCAATCTGACTGTCGGATCTGCTGCGCGGCGCGGGGGCACGCGCCCTCGAGGCAGTCGACTTCCCCGGGTGGCGCGCCGTTGTAGCCGGTCGCGATGATCCGGCGGTCCAGGACGATCACGGCGCCGACCTTGCGCCGCGTGCACTTCGCGCGCGCAGCGACGGCGTGAGCAATCTGGAGAAAGTACTCATCCCACGTAGGTACCTCGGACACTGTGGGATAAAGGCCAGAACGTGGTGTTTATGATCGGGGTTGGTGGCGTGGTGGCGCGTGTTAGTGGCTGTTATTAACTCCCACAGAGTTAATAAGGGGTGGGTCGTTGACAAGGAGGACTCCTTGTGGG
>NZ_FYEG01000002.1 GCF_900187855.1 Actinomyces minihominis
CCCACAAGGAGTCCTCCTTGTCAACGACCCACCCCTTATTAACTCTGTGGGAGTTAATAACAGCCACTAACACGCGCCACCACGCCACCAACCCCGATCATAAACACCACGTTCTGGCCTTTATCCCCGAGTTGCGAAACGATTTCGTTACATCTTTGGCGAAGTACAACTGGTCAAAACCGTGGAATGCACCGGGAACGACTTCGATTTCGCAGGGAACACCTGCCTGTCGAAGCCGTCTTGCATACTCGACGTCTTCATTGAGAAAGAGGTCGAGAGTGCCAATCCCGATCCAAGCAGGTGGGAGTCCGCTGAGGGAAACCCGTCGAGCGGGAACTGCGTAAGGTGAGATTTCGGTAGAACCGGAGAGTTCCCCAAGATAGGTGCTCCACCCAAGCCTGTTGCTCGGAGTACTCCACATGCGAAACATTCTTGAGCGATCCTTACTGGGGGATGCTGTCCTATCGTCACGCATCGGATACACCAGCAGCTGAAAGTGGCCCGGACAACATGGAGAGGGGCCGCTATTTCATCGTCTCGTCTTGGTGCGGTTGAAGCATACGACTCAGAAATCGACCAGCTTGTCATTGATGGATCAAAAGTTGGATGGCTCAACCTGCGTGCGTCAAAAATTCAGGACTTACTGGCGCAAAACTGCCATGTTGAGGAACTCGACCTCACCGATGCCACCCTCCGGAGGGTCGCGTTTGAAAACACGTCGGTAGGCACACTGGTGTTACAAGGGGCTCGCAGTCACCACCTCGACCTACGGGGGATGGACTTTGCCACGATCACAGGAGTCGAAGGTCTGAAAGGTGCCCGAATCGGGGAACGTCAACCAGTTGAAATGTTGGCTCTCTTTGCGGATCACTTTGGGATCGAAATCTATGGGCCCTAACCCGGAACTAGGTAGTTGATCAGGTCAATGTGCCACCGAAGCCATTGCAGACCCATTCGAAGGAGAATTGATTTTGAGTCTGTACCCGGCTTCTTCAGTCCACGAAAGTGGCGGGTGTCACCTTATTCGCCGCCAGATCGAAACATTATTGGTATCTTTTCTTTAGACAGAGAAATCACCGTTATCCTACGCTCGATCTACCTGGACCTCGGGATGGCATCTCTAATTCCATGTTTGCAAGGAAGCACTCACAGATCGACATGACTCCAGCGGGGTCGGATTGGGTAATCAGAAATCATGCTTATGTTGGCGCAGTTTGCGGTACTACTAATAGCGATTTTTGTAGGCGCTAGATTTGGTGGCATCGCCATCGGCTTCGCGGGCGGCCTCGGTGTCATTGGTTTGGCGCTTCTCGGGGCATCTCCGGCAGAGCTCCCTCTTGATGTTGTTTCAATCATCATGAGCGTTATCGCTGCAATTGCAGCAATGCAGGTTGCAGGAGGTATGGAGTACCTCATCTACCTGGCCACCAAGATTCTCAAGAAAAATCCCAAGTACCTCAACTTCCTGGCTCCTGCTGTCACTTATGTCATGACCCTTATGGCAGGAACCGGACACACCGCCTACTCGACAATGCCGGTTATTGTCGAGGTTGCCAAGGAAGCAGATATCCCTCCCTCGAGGCCGCTTTCCCTTGGCGTTGTGGCTTCTCAGATGGCGATCACTGCCTCACCAATCTCCGCTGCCGTGGTCGTCTTCTCCACCATGTTGGTTGAGTTCAACACGGGTCTTGAGTACGTCGACCTACTCATGGTTGCAATCCCAGCCACCCTGCTTTCCGTCATGCTAACGCCGCTCATCATGGGGGCTACGGACAAGCTGCGTGGTGCCAAGCCACTCAGCCAAATGCCGATCTACCAGGAACGTCTTGCCGAGGGCTTGGTTCTTCCTCCCCAGCCTGCCGAAGAAAAAGTGATTTCGGGAGGGGCAAAGCTTTCCGTGGGTATCTTCCTAATCGGACTTATCTTTGTCACCACCTATGCCACCTTAATCTCGGACAAACTACAGGTGATCAAGGATCCAATCATGGGACGTGACGGTGCCATCATTGCAACGATGCTCACTGTCGCCATGCTGATTGTCATCTTCTGCAAGCCTGTGGTCGCAGAAATCCTTGAGGCATCCACTTTCAAGTCAGGCATGTCTGCAGCAATCTGTGTTCTCGGTGTTGCCTGGATGGGTATGACCTTTGTCGAGGCCAACATGGGGACAATAGCGATGCTCTCTAGCAACATCCTTCAGGCCACCCCCTGGCTCCTCGCAATCGTACTTATGCTCGGCGCAGCACTGCTGTACTCGCAGGCCGCCACAACCAGGGCTCTCATGCCGCTTGCTCTTGGAGTGGGTGTCTCGGGTGCTGCCGCAATTGCTGCCTTCCCGGCAGTATCTGCGCTCTTTATTCTGCCTACCTACCCCACACTGCTTGCTGCAGTCGAAATGGATGACACCGGCTCAACCAAAATCGGCAAGTACATCTTCAACCATCCATTCATGTTCCCCGGTCTTGTGATGATCGGTGTTGCAGTTGCGATCGGGTTTGGAATCTCTGCGTTCCTTTAGGAAGTACTCTCTTAGCAATACAGGCACCTGACTCTATGTCGGGTGCCTGTATGGTCGAAACATGGAAAATGTGCGGCTAGTTGCCTCTGACCTTGATAGAACCCTGCTGCTGGAGGGCGGCCAGATACCTCCAGGACTCAGTGACTATGTCCGTCGCCTGAATGAGGAAGGTATCGTCTTTGTCCCCGCAAGCGGCCGGCCGCTGGCAACGCTTAAGGCCATGTTCAACTGGCCGGAAGCGGACCTTGCGTTTATCAGCGACAACGGGGCTGTCGTGGCACATGGTGGGGAGATTCTCTACCACTCGGTGCTGTCACCCGAGCACTACCTCGCAATGGTTGAGTCGACGCTGAGGGATACCGATGGGGCACCTGTCCTCTGTGGTTTAGAAAGGACCTACATTCACGAGAGTTTTCGTGCCGATGCCGAATCATTTGAGGTGTATTTCAAAAACATCGTTTACATCGATGATTTCACAGCCATTGATGAGGACGCGGTGAAGTACTCGGTCTACTTCAAGCGTGAGGATGCGCGTGAGGCGATGGAGGAATGTTTCCAACCCAGTTTCGGGGGCGAGCTGGCAGTCACGCTAGGTGGTCCACCCTGGGTCGACATCATGAACAGGGGAATCTCCAAGGGGCACGGAATTGAGATCCTGGGGGAGAAGCTGGGTATCGACCCGTCTCAGATGATGGCTTTCGGAGACACATTTAACGATGTTGAGATGCTTCAGGCCGTAGGGCATTCCTATGCGGTTGCCAATGCGGAGCAAGAGATCAAGGACCTTGCAAATCACCTCACGGCCTCAAATGAGGAGTTCGGTGTCTACAGGGTCCTTGATGATCTTCTTGCGAAGCGCGGTGCCTAGACGAGGTCGAGGTTGGCCGGAAGGTCTGGGAAGGCTTCAGCAACCTTGGGGTGGGTGATTACTCCACCGCTGACATTGACACCGAGAGCCAGGGCTTGGTTCTCAGTGCAGGCCTTCTTCCAACCCTTGTTGGCAAGGTCGAGGACGTAGGGGAGCGTGGCGTTGGTGAGCGCTTGTGTCGATGTCTCTGGGACTGCGCCGGGCATGTTCGCGACACAGTAGTAGAGTGATTGATGAACTGTAAAGGTCGGGTCGTCATGGGTGGTGGGGCGCGTTCCCTCAAAACATCCGCCTTGGTCAACGGCAATATCGACCAGTACTGAACCCGGTTTCATGCCAGCGACCATGGCATCGGTGACCAGCTTGGGTGCCCGCGCACCAGGAATGAGAACCGAACCGATTACCAGGTCTGCGTCACGAATGGCCTCGGTAATGTTGAGGATCGTTGAGGTGCGAGTGCTGATTTGGTGGTTGAAGAGATCTTCGAGTTGCTTGAGGCGCGGCAGGGACACATCCACCACTGTCACCATGGATCCGAGTCCAAGGGCAACACGTGCGGCCTGTTCACCTGCAGCTCCACCACCGATGATGACAGTACGGGCCCGGCGGGTGGCTGTGACACCTCCGAGGAGAACTCCGCGTCCGCCGGAGGGACGCATCAGAAGATAGGAACCGATCTGTGGGGCCAGTCGACCCGCAACCTCTGACATAGGAACCAGGAGCGGCAGGGCTCTGTTAGGCAGCTGCACTGTCTCGTAGGCGATCGCCGTCGCGCCTGAGTTCAAGATAGCTTCGGTGCAGGGGCGGGATGCAGCAAGGTGGAGGTAGGTGAAAAGGACCTGGTCCTTCCGCAGCAGGTGGTACTCGCTGGGAACCGGCTCCTTCACCTTGAGGATCAGATCTGCGTTAGCCCACACGACATCTGCCGAGTCGATGATCGTGGCTCCCGCGGCCGCGTAGCTCTCATCGGTGATTGAAGAGCCCGCGCCGGCTCCGGCCTGGATGAGCACTTCGTGACCCTGGGCGACCAGTTCAACCACACCGTTGGGGGTGATTCCGACACGGTACTCATTGTTCATTACTTCAGTGGGTATACCGACCCGCATGTTGACTCCCTGACTTGGAAACTTCGTAGCTAACTCTAGCCGCTGCGGTGAGAGCCTCTTCACTGGGGGCACTGGTGCCGTTCTTAAGTGCGATCGGGCACCACACCCGGTGGAGGGTGGTGGCGCCCGAACTGCAGCCTTTTGGGTACTAGTCGTCTAGGTCGTAGTACTGTCCGAAGAACTGCGGCTTGAGAAGGTTATCGATCGAGAGAACCTCATCCAGTTGCTCTTCTGAAAGCAATCCACGCTCAAGCACAACCTCTCGGACAGATTTTCCGGTTGCAGCGCATTCCTTGCCGACAATATCGCCCTCATGGTGACCGATGATGTCGTTCAGGTAGGTGACGATACCAATCGAGTTCTCAACATTAGCGCGGCAGATCTCCTCATTGGCGGTGATGCCTTCGATGCACTTGGTGCGAAGGACCTTGGAGCCGGTCTGAAGCATCTCGATCGACTCGAAGAGGCACTGGGCGATGACTGGTTCCATGACGTTCAACTCAAGCTGACCTGCCTCAGAGGCAAAGGTAACCGCCACGTCATTGCCGAACACCTTGAAGCAAACCTGGTTAACGACCTCGGGGATCACCGGGTTGACCTTGGCGGGCATGATGGAAGATCCAGCTTGCATCTCGGGTAGGTTGATTTCGTTCAGGCCCGCTCGGGGTCCCGAAGACAGCAGGCGCAGGTCGTTGCAGATCTGCGAGATCTTGGTTGCTGAGCGCTTCAGAGCAGAGTGAACGGCGACATAGTCGCTGGTGTCCGATGTGGCGGCGATGAGGTTGGCTGACCCCTCAATCCCGAGGCCGGTTACCTCAGCCAGCTTCTCAACCACAACCGGCTGGAAACCGGGGGGAGTGTTCAGACCTGTCCCGATAGCAGTTGCGCCCAGGTTGACCGTGAGCAACAGGTTGGCCTGCTGCGCCAGGTACTCGCATTCTGCGCGGATGATGGAGGCGAAGCCGCTGAACTCTTGCCCGAGAGACATGGGCACAGCATCCTGAAGTTGGGTCCGCCCCATTTTCAACACACGCTTGAACTGGTTGGCCTTGTGGTCGAGCGTGTCCGCCAGGGTCAGTAGTTCTTTGATGAGGTCGTGGACCATGTGGTAGACGGCCAGCCGCAATGCGGTGGGGTAGGCGTCATTGGTTGACTGTGACTTGTTGACATGGTCGTTGGGGTTGATGACGTCATAGTCACCCTTTTCAAGACCAAGGATTTCAAGGGCCAGGTTCGCAATGACCTCGTTCGCATTCATGTTGGTCGAAGTACCCGCGCCACCCTGGAAGAGATCCACTGGGAACTGGTCACGTGCCGTACCCTCGTAGAGTATTTTGTCGCAGGCCTGGGTGATTGCCTTAGCGACCTTCTTGGGGAGGACGCGTGTCTGGCGGTTAGCCAGGGCTTCAGCCTTTTTAACCTCTGCTAGTCCTTTGACAAATGCGGGGTAGTCACTGACGACCCGGCCGCTGATGGGGAAGTTCTCAACAGCTCGTTGAGTGTGGACTCCCCAGTACGCGTCGGCGGGAACTTCCTTGGGACCGAGGAGGTCTACCTCGGTGCGTGTTTCGGACAAATCACTCAGCTCCTTCTGGGTGGAAATGACGCTTTTAGTATTTCAGTCGTCCTGATCTGGGACCCTGGCTTGCCGCCTGTTGAACATCATCGAACATTAGGTCGGCCGGCAGTTTTCTGTTTCGACACAAGCATAGGGAACACCGTCTTTTTTTGGGTCCTGAAAGTACGGGTCCGCCACAGCCAACCCGAAGGTCAGAAGTGGCGGACCAAAGACGCGGCAGTCCGGGAAGGGTTGTCCTGAACTACACGGACGCACCCAGGGTGACAACCACGGAAACCTCAGCTCCCTCTGGCTGCTCCATGATCGGCATCTTTGGGTTCTGCTCAACCCCGTCGACCGTCACGGACGCGACGCCGCGGCTGACATGGTCGGGGTTCCTCACCTCAATGTTGTAGACGGCACCGCGCCACTCACGTCGCACTGAGAAAGCGTCCCACGCCCGGGGGATGGAGGGATCGATGACAAGGCCGTGGAAGCCGGGGCGGATACCGAGAATGTACTTGGTAACCGCGGTGTACATCCAACCGGCGGTGCCTGTAAGCCACGGGTTCTGGGCCTTACCGTAGAGATCGTGGTCGCGACCGTAGATGAATTGGGCGTAAACGTAGGGCTCAGCCCCGCGTACCTCAGCAATATCGTTCTGGTTGTAGGGCGAGATCGCATCGTAAAATGCCACGGCCTCATCACCTCGACCCAGGACGGCCTCCGCAATAATGGGCCATGCGTTGGGATGGCTGAAGATTGAGGAGTTCTCTTTCACCCCGGGATAGACGCGGGTCACGAACCCGACAGAGTCGTCGACCTCGGTGAATGCGGGCCAGTTAAGGTGGGACCCAAACTCGGACCCAAGGAGTTCGCGGACAGAGTCCATTGCCTGTTCGCCATGCTCCTGGGAGGCGATGCCCGCGATGATGGGCCAGGCTTGGTGTTCAAGGAAGATCTTGCCCTCCTTTGCCTCGCTGGTGCCAATCTTCACGCCCTGGTTGGTGTACCCACGGATCCACCAGGCTCCATCCCACAGCAGTGAGTTGGTGACCTCGGTGATGCGATCCAGTTCAGCCTGGTAATGGGCAGCTGCCTGCGCGTCCTGACGTTCCAGAGCCAGCCCTATGAAGTCGCGCAGGGCCCAGGCGTGAAGGAATGTCACCAGAGCGGACTCACCGCCCCCAAGGTTCAGGCAGTCGTTCCAGTCAGCTCGAAGACCAAGGGCCACCCCGTTGTCACCAACGTGCTCAGCAGAGAAGTCAAGAGCAGCCTTGAGGTGCTCGTAGACGGTGGCCGGTGAGCCGTCGGCAAACGGAACAACGAGGTCGAGGAACGAATCATCTCCGGTTTCTTTGACGTACTCGATGACCGTGGGAACGAGCCAAAGGTGGTCATCCGAACAGGCATCATCAAGTCCGTGAATCAGGTCGTCTCCCGACTTGGAAGGAACGATGGTGGGGGACGGGATATCCGGAAGCTCTTCGCGGTCAGGGTCGAAGTCCCGGGGGTCGAACAGGTGCAGTCCGTAGCCCATCGGAGTCTGAGCGCGCAGCAGTTCAATGATCCGCTGTCGTGATTTGGTGGGGTTGGAATGAATCACGCTCATGGCGTCCTGGGCGGTATCTCGGTAACCCAGGCCGTGACGTCCTCCGACCTCGACAAAAGAAGCAAAGCGTGACCAGACGACTGTCGTTTCTGCCTGAAGCAGGGTCCAGGTGTTGATCAGCTCGTTCATTCCCTGGTTCGGGGTGTCAATGCGAAGCCGGTCCCGCTTCTTGGCCCAGTAGTCAAGGAGGCGCTGGAACTCGGCATCGACCTGAGCCGGATCGGAGTACTTCGCCTGGATGTTTCGACCAACTTCATCGCGGGAGCCGTAGCCGGTCATGTAGATGATCCGCTTGCTCTCACCGGGCTGCAGGGTGAACTTGTGCTGTAGCGATGCACAGTGATTCTGGGTGGTCCCGGAAGAGTCGGAGCCCATCCCGCGCTCGACAGCGATGGGGTTGCGCTCTGTGCGGTAGTTACCGATAAAGGGCTCTCGCAACGTGTCGAAGGAGTCGGGTTCCTCCGAGGATGCAAAGTAGTGGAAGGTCCACGGCTCGTAGAAGAAGTCGTACTCAATGATCCCGTCCTCGTATGAGGAGCCGGTCGCATAGAGGGACATCTGCAGGTTTTGGTTGTCGATTTCGATGTGGTGGTAGGAGAACTCGATGTATGAGGCGGTGCTCAGGGTGCGGGGACGGTCACTGTTGTTCTTCAGCGTGACGTCCCAGATCTCGACGGCATCGTCGAGGGGGATGAAGACGGTCTGCTTGGCATCGATCCCCCTGTAGTCCGCTTCGAATCGGGTGTAGCCCATTCCGTGAGCGGCAGTGTATGCGGCCCCGTCCTCATTCATCAGGGTGCGCAGGGGCTTGCCAACCGGCATCCAGGAGATGGACCAAAAGTCACCATCTTCGCTGTCCCGAATGTACACATACTTTCCGGGACCTTCGGGAGAGACCGTGTTCTGGCGGAAACGGGTGACGCGTCCGTGTTCGGGGGACTTGTAATAGGAGTAGCCGCCACCGACGTGGGAAATTACCGTTGCGTAATCCTTGGTTCCCAGGTAGTTGGTCCAGGACTGCGGCGCATCGGGGCGGTCGATGACGTACTCATGGCTGGCGGTGTCAAAATGACCAAAGTGCATGGTGATCTTTCAGAGGTCCAGGTGTTTGGGTTTGCTTTGGTTGGCTAGGCGGTGACGAAACCGCGGAGCCAGGTAAGAAGTTCTTCTGCCTTCTCCGGAGTATCTGCCTCAACGAACATGCGGAGGACGGGCTCGGTGCCGGAGAAACGCAGGAGGGCCCAGTTGTCGTTCTCAAGGAGGATCTTGGTGCCATCGGTGTCGATCACATCGATGACCCTGTAGGGACCGATGTGCGTCAGGGGCTGCGCGTCCAGACGACGCGGAACCTCTAGCCGCATTTCGGGAGTGGCCGGAATGCTCTCTTCTAGGGAGTAGAGACGGCCTGTGATCTCATAGACCAGGTCGAGCAGTTCGGACATCGGCTTTCCGGTTCTGGCCAGCATCTCGGCAACGAGAGCACATGCGAAGATACCGTCCTTGCCGAGGATCCAACCGCGCACTGTGAGGCCACCCGAAGATTCACCCCCGAGGACGGCGTCGATTTCCTGCATGCCTGCTGTGACGTGTTTGAACCCCACCTTGCATTCACGGTGCTCCTCACCGAAGTGATCCGCAAGGCGATCGAGCAGGTGGGTTGTGGCGACATTACGAACGACCCCGCCCTTCTCACCACGGTACTCGTGGAGGTACCAGTAGAGGAGAAGGAGGAGCTCGTTGGAAGTGACGTAGTTACCGTTCTCATCAACGATGCCGATCCGGTCCGAGTCCCCGTCGGTGGCCATTCCGAGGTCGTACTTTCCGTCTCCGGCTTTGATCATCGACATCAGGGTGTGTAGGCGCTCTGAGTCAGGTGCCGGCGCCACACCTCCGAACAGGGGGTTGTGAGCGGAGTGAATGAACTCTGCCTGGACACGCATATCGGAAAGGATGGTGCCAAGAGTCAGCTGGCTGGTGCCATACATGGGGTCAACGGCAACACGCAGGTTTGAACCACGAACGATATCCCAGTCGATGATTTCTTCAATCGCGTCGATGTAGGGATCGGTTAGCGGTGTCTCATCGATGATTCCGGCCGTTCGTGCGAGGTCGAGGTCGAGCGTGACAACGTCCTCGACACGAAGTGCGTTGGCCTCATCTTGATAGCGGTCGGTTTCAGCATCAAGGGGAAGGGAGCCGTCCTCGCGGAACACCTTGACACCGTTCCAGTTCGGTGGGTTATGAGACGAGGTAATGATGATCCCGTATGCGGCATTCTTGTAGGGAGCGGCGAAGGTCACCAGGGGGGTGGGCACATCTTCGGGGAGGAGGTGAACCGGAATGTTGTTCCCTGCGAAGACCTCGGCGGCGGCTTCGGCGGACTCCCGAGAGAGGAACCTCCGGTCGCCCCCGATGACAACACCCTTGGTGTCGATTCCCTGACGTGTCGCCTCATTGGCGATGGCCTGGCAGAGGCGACGAAGGTTACCCAGCGTGTAGCCCTCACCGATAATGGCCCGCCACCCACCGGTACCGAACTTAATGGTGGTGTCAGTGTCCTTCTTGGGGACGAAAAGGCGCTTGAGGACGATGTCAGCGGCCTGCTGCAAACCCTCTTCGGTGTTGATCCCCTGCACCTCATCGGTGTCGTAGATGCGGTAGGTGGCAACACCGTGATCGGCGTTGAGGAAGCTTCGGGCCACTTCCGTGAGGCGGTGTTCACCCCTTGAGGCGAGGGCGTCGATCTTCGCGAGCAGGGTGTCCGGAGCCGCAACGTAGGAACCCACGTTGACCTCGGTGATGGCACGTTCGTCACCCGAGAGGTCCTCGGGTTCGAGGATGGCCTGAATATTGTCGTCCTCGTCCCTTTCGATGCGACCGTAGGGAAGGGGCTGGTTCATCCGTGCTGTGAGGAGGGAGAAGCCGGCGTCTCGAAGGTAGTGGCGGTTCAGCAGACCGCGAAGGGAAGCTGGTCGAAGGAGCGGGGTGTCGGCGTAGGTTACGAGGAGCTGTTCTGTGTCAGCGGGAATGGCCCCACGAGCCGAGGCAACAGCGTGGCCCGTACCGAGCGGCTCGTTCTGGACCACATAGGTGAGGTCGTCACCGAGAATGTTGCGAATCTCGGTATCGTGAGGAGAAACCACGACGATGATTCGTTCCGCCGGAACAACCTGGCGCACGTTCTCTAAGGCCAGCGCAGCAACGGTCGAGTCTGACAGGTTGGCATGGAGCAGTTCTCGAGACTCCTGATCGGCCCCGGCCGCCAAAACAACGGCTGTTGTGTTTGGTCGCTTCCAGTCCTGTTTCGACTCTGTCGCCATCGGCGTCCCCAATCGCTTCTACTCTGATGATGCGGGTATCTCGGCGTGGGGAACGTCGTCATTGGCGATAGGCGTCCTAACCGGTTCCTCACTTAGTTAAGAAGCCTAACAAAAAACTTAGTGGCTTGTCAGTCCGGGAGGACAACACCACCTTCGGGTCCCAGCACGACATCACCGGTGACCCTGGCGCCCGGCTCGAAGCGCCACTTTCCGAGGACCTGGAGTGACGTTGCATCGCGCAGTGAGGGGGCCTGTGGGATGAGGGCCTCAAAGTCGTTAATATGCCCGTAATCACGCTTGTTCAGAGTGATTTCAGGCGTTGAGGTGGTAGTTGCCCGCAGGCTTCCGTCTTCAGAAATGACATAGAGGTCGGAACGTAGCAAAAGAAGCTCGTTGGTTGTTTTCACGGGCAGGAAACGGCTTCGTGGCACCTCGATAGCGGTGGCGTTCTCGAAGACCTCAATGGCAGACCCCATGGCGGTCTCAACCTGGATCACCTGAGGACTGTTTGGATCAGTCACATCAACCGTCTTCGTGTTGCGGATCATCGGTAGTCCCAGAACGGAGCTGCGCTCCTGGAGAGCTGCCTTCAAAGCTGGCAGATTGAGCCAGATGGTGTTGGTGTTGAAGTAGCGGTGGCGGTCGATATCTTCGAACGTCGCAATGTCCTCCGGATCTGTTTGAGCCGACTCGCGAAGAACGAGCGCGCCGTCAGCTATGCGGCGGGCGAGGTGGCCGCCCTTCCGGTCGTTAGGGGTGCGTCGGCAAATCTCCATGGCGAAAGCCGCGCCGGTATCCGCGAACCAGGCCGCTAGGTCAGGGTCCGGTGTGGCGCCAAGGTTGTCCCCGTTGGATACCTGCGCAAACTCAAAACCCTCCCGGATCAGCAGATCAAGCAGACCACTTGTGAGCAGCGAAACGTAGAGGTCGCCGTGCCCCGGGGGACACCACTCAGCCTCTGGATCCGAGGGCCAGGAGACAGGCTCAAGTGTAGAAGCATCAAGGCGGGGTTCTTTGCTCTGCAGGAAGCTCAGGGGAATGCCGTCGATGGCAAGGTCTGCGTACCGGCTCAGGTAGCGAAGAGTGTCGTGGTCGGTGCGATACGAGTTCATAAAGACGAGGGGGAGGCGCGCGTCAAACCTGCTGCGTGCGTAGAGCGTCTGCTTGGCGATGAGGTCAAGAAAGGTCTGGCCCTCAGCGACGGGGAGAAGCGTCTTGGCCCGATCAAGTCCCATGGAGGTGCCGAGACCGCCGTTGAGCTTGATGAGGGCGGTCTTTGCCAGCGCCTCGGCCTGTGCCGAGAAAGGGTAGTGAAGGTCGGTGGATGAGGCCGGGTCCACGTACGGCTCAATGCTCTCCTCTTGGATCAGACCCGCTTCACCCGCCTCTAGAAGCGAGAAGTAGTGGGAGAAAACTTCGATTGCTTCTGCGGCGACGCCCGCATTAGTCATCTTTTGCTGTGCTCTGCGAAGTGATTCAGCGGTCATTGACACCTCCATGCTCAGGGCCAAGGTTAGTTCACTCACTGGACTCCAGCCAGCCTGGGCCCTCAACCTCTTTATGCTCACGGGGTGCCAGGCGGCACCAACGGAAAGTCGAATAACACAGCCGTCTCAATCACTGTCAGGAGAAATGAATGAAGAAGATCGCTTCCCTCGTGTCACTGGGAGTAGCTGGAGCACTGGCGTTGGCTGGGTGCAGCGCATCCCCGTCTGCGAGCTCGGGTCAGTCTGAGTCCCCTGAAGCCACCACCGAGTATGTTGTTGGGATCAGCCAACTTATGGACCACCCCTCGCTGACTGCTGCTGCTGACGGGTTTAAGGCGGCGTTCGAGGACGCGGGTCTGACCGTGAAGTTTGACGAACAGAACGCGAACGGGGACCAGTCGACGGCTGCGTCCATAGCCGGGTCGTTTAAGTCCTCCAAGGTTGATCTCGTCCTGGCGATCGCGACCCCCACCGCACAGGCTGCGGCGCAGGCCATTACGGATATTCCCGTCCTTTTCACAGCGGTGACCGACCCCATTGACGCAGGCCTGGTTGAAACCTGGGAGGCGCCGGGAGGGAACATTACGGGCACCTCGGACGCCAACCCGGTCAGCGAGCAGCTGGCCCTTATCGAAGAGATTGTCCCCGGGGTGAAGACCGTCGGCATCGTTTACTCTCCCGGGGAGGCGAACTCTGTGGTTCAGGTGGGGTGGGCCAAGGATGCTGCAGCCGAACTAGGACTTGAAATCATCGAAGCTCCTGCAATGAGCTCGCAGGATGTGCAGCAGGCGACTGAGTCCCTGGCAGACGTTGACGCCATCTATGTCCCCACGGACAACGTGGTTGTGACCTCCCTCGAGACCGTCCTCCAGGTCGGAGAAACCAAGAAGATCCCGGTGTTCGGAGCGGAGGGCGACTCGGTCGCGCGGGGTGCCATTGCAACCTACGGTCTGGATTACTTCGCGCTCGGGTACCAAACCGGTCAGATGGCAATCTCTATCCTCACGGAAGGTAAAGCTGCCGCGGACATCCCGGTGGCGACCTTGACCGAACCATCCCTTTACCTCAACCTTGGAGCCGCAGAACGCATGGGTGTCGAGGTTCCCGTGAACCTGGTTGAGCAGGCGGATCCGGAAAACATCACCAACTAGCGCAGACTAGAAACAGAGGGCGGGGGACAAACGGTGATAACTGCTGTTGAACTGGGGTTGATCTACGCGATCATGGCGCTGGGGGTCTACTTGACCTTCAGGGTTCTTGAGTTCCCAGACCTGACGGTTGACGGCAGCTTCGCTACGGGTGCCGCGGTCTCAGCGATCCTGATCCTCAATGGAACCAACCCGGTTCTCGCTGTCGCCTCCTCATTCGTGGCCGGGTGCCTAGCCGGAATGGTCACCGGTCTGCTGAACACCAAGGGCAACATTGACGGCCTCCTGGCTGGAATTTTGACGCAGATTGCCCTCTACTCGATCAATCTGCGCATTATGGGAACCTCAAACCTGGGGCTCCTGCGGGCAACGACTCTGTTCACCCCGCTTCGTGAGGGCGGCCAGCTGGGAACCTGGCTTGGACCGCTGATTATTCTGCCGTTTGTCCTGGTGGTCCTTGCCGCCCTGATTTGGTTTCTGCATACCAACGTCGGCCTCGGACTTCGGGCTTCCGGGGATTCACCTGAGATGGTGCGTTCCTTCGGAGTCTCCACCGACCGGCAGAAGATTCTTGGCCTCGCACTTTCCAACGGGATGGTCGCCGTCTCAGGCTCACTTGTCGCCCAGTACCAGGGGTTCGCCGACGTTGGCATGGGAATCGGCATCATTGTGGCGGGCCTGGCCTCCGTCATCATCGGACAGGCCATCGTTGGGCGGGTCACTATTTTTAGGGCTGCCACTGCGGTCGTTATCGGGGCTGTGATCTACCGGGTTGTTATCCAACTGGCGTTGATCCTCGGGTTCAACCCCAACGATATGAAGCTGATCTCTGCCGTCATCGTCGTCCTCGCCCTCCTCATCCCCCAGTGGAGAATCGGTGCCAGGATCCACAGGCTGTTCGGCCTCAAACGTCGTTCTGAGGACGAACGAATGACTGATCGCCTCGTCATGGAAAACGCTGCGTTGAAAGGGGAGGACTGAAATGGTCGCCATGCTGCAACTGGAGTCAATTTCCAAGACGTTCCTGGGGGGAACGGTGAATGAAAGAAGGGCTCTCACCGACATCAACCTCACGCTCGAAGACGGTGAGTTTGTGACGGTGATCGGGTCCAACGGAGCCGGCAAGTCCACCCTTCTGAATGTGGTGGCGGGGTCCATTCGACCCAACTTAGGACGTGTCCAGATCGACGGGAATGATGTGTCCCGGCTCAAGGACTACCAGCGAGCCAAGTATCTGGGACGGGTGTTCCAAAACCCCTCACTCGGAACTGCCCCTCACATGACCATCGAAGAAAACCTCTCGATAGCCCAAAACCGCGGAAAGCACCGCACCTTAGGGGTAGGTGTCACCAAAAAGGACCGTGAGACATATCGGGAGGCGCTCGCGGGACTGCACCAGGGCCTCGAAAACAGGCTGAAGGACTGGGTCGGGTTACTTTCGGGGGGTCAGCGACAGTCCCTTTCACTGCTCATGGCAACTTTCACCAATCCCAAGATCCTCCTCCTTGACGAACACACCGCAGCTCTTGACCCCCAGAGGGCAGAGGTGGTTACCCAGCTCACCGGAGAAATGGTTGCCAAAAACAACCTGACCACCCTGATGGTTACGCACAACATGGAGCAGGCGCTCCGGCTTGGTAACCGGCTGATCATGATGCATGAGGGGCGGATAGTGCTAGATCTGAGCGAATCGGAGAAGGGGAAAACGACCGTCCGCGACCTTCTTGATTGGTTTGAACAGGTCAAGGGAGCGCAGCTTTCGGACAGAACTCTGCTGCAGTGATAATCTGCGGGGTGTCCGTCCGCGATTTTTCGACCGTTACCCTCCGGAGGAAGTCTTTCAATGACGCGCCTCAGCTTTGTTTTCACACTGGCCGCCGTGGCACGGTACCCAATCGCTTCCTCTGAACACCAGAGCTAGTTCGTCAGGACCCAGCGTGGAAGAGTATGTGGAGGTCGCATTCGACCTCGGCTTAGGTGACGAACTTGCTTCTGACACCCCCATGGTCCCGTTGTTTGATCTGGGGGAGGGCGAGGGCGGGCCGACCACTTCGGGCGCAGCACCTTCAAAGCTGATCCAAGAGGTTGAAATCGAAGTGAAGTTTTCCGTCGGCGACAATGTCGGTGCGCTTGACCTTGGGGCAATTGGGCCACTCGGGCATCCCGTCACCAGTGAGCTGAATGCCCTCTACTTTGATACCCCTGATCTGGAGCTTGAGTCAGCGGGGATAGCTTTGCGCCGAAGGTCGGGCGGAAGTGACGCAGGCTGGCATTTGAAGACCGAAGTTTCAAGCTCGGGGCATCGCATTGAGAAGCGATTGCCGATCTCGGGCGCAAGGCCGCCACGCTTCCTGCGCAGTGTGCTTCCCCCTGAGCTACAGTTCAGGCCGCTCATTCCTGTGGCACGTCTCGAGACCCACCGAACTGAGACTCCCGTTCTTTCCTCTCGGCGAAGCATTCTGGCAAATGTCTGTGAGGATCACGTTCGGGTAGATGCCGGCCCCCTTGGCGGGGGTCGTAAGGGGAGCCAGCAGAGCGCCTGGCGTGAAGTCGAGGTCGAACTCGCGGCAGGAGATACTCGTGCCCTCAGCCATATTTCTCGGCTGCTCTTGAATGCCGGCCTCACACCCGCAACTTATGGATCAAAGATCGCGCGAGCCCTGGAAGGCTGGCCTCGAACTTCGGTTTCAGACCTGGGCGGGCACCCCGTTCAGGCAGCTGTTAGACGTTACATAGAGAATCAGGTTGGTGTCATTCAGAGCCTTGAGGAAGGGGTTGCCGAGGGTGAGGGGGAAGCCGTGCATCAGTCACGCGTCGCGGCAAGAAGGCTGAGGTCCACCCTTGACACCTTCTCCACCCTGTTTACCCCAACTGTTGCCGATCACCTCATCGGAGAGTTGCGGTGGTTCGGGCGTGAACTCTCTGCTCTCCGGGATCTTCAGGTTCTTCGAGCGCGCCTGGTCGATGGCACAGCTGCGGCCCTTCCTTCCGATCCCCAGGTGCTTGCATGGCTTCTCTCAGGGGTGGATGCGGCTGCGGATGCGGCTGCAAGTCAGGTTCGAACCGATGTTCTTGGACCTCGCTACGAAATGCTCCAGGACGGACTGGCTGAACTGGTTGATCCGCGCCTGCAAACAGCGAACCTTGGGGGAAGCCGTGCAGATCTCGAAGATATCCTGCGAGCGAGTCCTGCCAAGCCATTGGGCAAAACAATGAAGCGCCTACAGGCTGCTGAAGTTCTGGCCCGGGCACTGCCAAAGAGGCAGACGTTGGATGAGAAGTTACAGCAGGCCCATCTCTGGCATGAGACACGCAAGGCCGCAAAGACTGTCCGCTACGCCTACGAGGCACTTGCCCCAGTTCTTGGGGAGGAGGGGTCCACAAAGGTTCTTCGTTGGCAGGAAGCCACCTCTGCGCTCGGAGAACTGCAGGACACTACTTTTGAGCTGGATGCGATAGGGGAACTGGAACGCGGAGGCGCTATCTCCTCTCCCCAGCTTTCTCCGGAGGGGGTGAGCCGCCTGAAGCAGGTGGCAGAAAAGAACATGGGCGAGCAAATGAGGCTTGGCCGTCGTAGTCTCCTCGCTGCGCTTAGGGCCTAGGGGACCTCGGGGTGATTCGTTGACCGTGAGAAAGTGGAGATGGGCTACGGGACGGGCGTGGGGTGCCGGAGTCTTAGTAGCCGGCTTCAGTCTCTATACCTCCCTGGCTTTTTCAGTGATTCCGCTGCCATCCACAATCATCGAGAGCCAGGAGGGTAGCCCAGAAATCTCCGAAAAGATTGAGGCAGTCTCCCAACCGCGGAAGGTTTCTGCCCTCGACAGGGCCGCGCTTGAGGCCGCTTTGGCGAAGGGTTCAGCTACACGGGAGTCGTACCTTGAGTTTTTTGAGGGCGAAGCAAGGCTGGGATCCCCAAGGAAGCTCCGTGATCTCGAAAGTGCGTTGGAGGAGGCTCAGGAGCTGCTTGATGGTGCTCCGGCTATGCCCGAGGACGTCCTCCAGGTCACCGAAAACATTGAAGTAGCGATTGAGGAGATTCAGAACTACTTCGATAAGCGCAGCCGCCTCCGCTCAGTCATACGCAAGGAGGTGGCTCCCGGGGTCGTAGGGATCTATGCTTCCGACCCACAGTCGAATGAGGTGATCGTGAGTGTGAACCCGGACTTGGAGTTCACTTCTGCCAGCCTTTACAAGCTGTTTGTGGCCTATTCGATGATGCGTGCGGTTGAAACAGGGGAGTGGTCGTGGGCCGACCCGCTGCTCGGATCATGGTCTCTTGAGCGCTGCTTCGATGAAATGATCATCTACTCGGACAATGACTGCCCGGTTGAGTGGCTTGATCGGGTTGGAGTGGAAAGAGTTGACTCTCAAATCAAGGGACTCGGCTTAGAGAACTCGCAGGTGGTTTGGTCCGACATGGTGACAACGGCGCAGGACATGGGCCACTTCCTTGAGCTGATCTATTTCGGGGACATTGTTGACGAAGTCAGCCTTGAGCGGCTTGCAAAAGCAATGGAAAACCAGGAGTATCGCGAGGGCATGCCTGATCAGCTCGATGGTGTCACCGTTCTCAACAAGGTCGGGTTTCTTGAGGATCTGCTTCATGATGCAGGCATAGTTCGATCAAAAAAAGGTGATCTTGTCCTGGTGATTTTGACCTCGGGTAGCTCGTGGGAGACGATTGCGGAGGTCGCCGCAACCATCTACAACTCACTGTAGGTTCCGAGCTTTCGGATGCGGGTGATCTGACACTTCTCAACACCATTCGGGGGACCTTCAGATATGTCGGGCGTTAGCAATCAGTCCCTCGGGGAGACATGGTCACATCGTCGCAGCCTGGCCTACATCCTTGTGCTGGGAGCCCTGACGGCTTTGGGGCCCTTTACAGTCGACATGTACCTTCCTGCCTTTCCCCAGCTTGAAACGGAGTTTGGTGTCGAGGCAGCAGTTGTCCAACTGACCCTGACTGGCACCATGGTGGGCTTCTCGGTCGGTCAGCTTGTCGTAGGACCACTCTCTGACCGATTAGGTAGACGGTACCCGCTGATTCTTGCAACCCTGGTGCACATTGCGGCATCGGTAGGCATTGCCCTTGCTCCCTCCATGGCACTGCTTGGCGTCCTGCGTGTTCTTCAGGGGTTTGGTGCCGCGGCAGGTGGCGTCGTCGCCATGGCTACGGTCCGAGATCTCTTCGCAGGGCGGGCCCTGGTGCGCATGCTCAGTCGAATGGCGTTGGTTAACGGCTTGGCCCCGGTGATTGCTCCGGTTCTTGGTTCCTGGTTACTCACCGTGACCTCTTGGCGAGGAATCTTTTGGGTCCTCGCTGCCTACGGGACGCTGGTTGTGACCGCGGTTGCGGTCTTCATTGTTGAGACACTGCCGCCGCATAGGCGCCAAAGGACAAAAGGCGCCCTGCTTCGTAACTATAAGATTCTCTTCGCGGACCGAACCTACGTGGGAGCCATCTTGATAGCGGCGATGACCTTCACGGGTTTGTTCGCCTACCTGTCAACTGCGCCGTTTCTCTTCCAACAGGTCTACCGGTTCTCGCCAAGTGAGTTTGGCACGCTGTTTGCGGTGAACTCCGTCGCGGTGATTATCGGAGTTCAGACTAGCTCCCGTCTGATGGACTGGTTCCGGATCGGCCCGCAGTGGATCCTTGCTGGGACCACACTTTCCCAGCTTGTCTTGGCACTGACAATCGTTGGCACGAGTGTTGCTGACCTGGGGACGTGGGGCACTGCGATTCCGCTGTGGTTCTTCGTACTGTCCTGCGGGTTTGCATTCCCAGCCCAGCAGGTCATGGCACTGTCCGGTCACGGTGAGCAGGCTGGAACAGCCGCTTCCATCCTGGGAGCGACAAACTTTGGTGTCGCGGGTCTACTCTCACCCATCATCGGCCTCCTCGGCGTAGGAAGCGCCGTACCAATGGGTGCGGTCATGGCCTGTGCAGCGACCCTGGGGACTCTCTTCCTCTGGCTAGTCGTCCGTCCCCGGACAATCTCCGGGCTGCTTGATTAGGAGATGGCCTCGGTCGCGACCTCGACGCGTCCCTCCGCGATAGCCTGGAGATAGTCTCGATAGTCCTTCGCAACCTGCTCAGCGTACTGGGTGCTCCACGACGTGAAAGCTGCATCGATCGCCGCTGAATCTCCCATATAACCACCCACCCAATGGGCGTACGGGCTCTGGGAGTGAGCGCGGGCCAGCATGGTTGCGCAAAGGGAAACGTAGTTCGACAGGCTTTCAAGATCCATTGCCGTGGTGTCAAAACTTCCTTTGGCATCGCGGTACTGACGGCTGTAGAAGGATCGATTTGGCCCTGTGATGTGGCCGAGGAATGGATCGGAAACAGCCTGAAGAATGCGCTGGTGAATCACGATCCTCTGTCCGTCCGTGGCCCCCTCAGGAACAGTCTGAGGCGTGGTGATGTTGGGTTGAGAGAAGTTTTGCACCACTGACTTTCCGGCCTCTTTTACCTGCATGACGAAGCCGTTGCCCTCGGGTGCTGTCAGGGCCACAAGGTAGCAGCGGGTGCCAACGGATCCCACTCCAACCACCCTCATGGCAACGTCCGAAACCTCATAGGTTGACATGAGGAGGCTAATGTCAGGGAGGGTGGTCTCGCGGTACTCAGCAAGGAGCTGCTCAACATAGTGCCGAGGGATGTCGAGGGCATGTGTCAGGATCGGTGGGTTCTCAACAAAACGAATGTAACCCATCTTGTCCGGTTGCATGAGGTGAGCAATGGTCCGGTCGGCATCACGCTTTCGTGCCTTGGCCATGGTCTTGGCGAGTCCCTTGATACCTCCGGTTCGAACCTCATTGGCGATGTCACTTTCATCGACTGAGACGTAGTGCCTCTCAATCGCAGGCAAAGTGAGCATCTCCTGGAACATCTCGCGGTACTGCCGAGCCGCCTTTTCAACCAGCACGCTGGTTGCTTCTGCCGGGAAGCCATTCTCGCGGGCGGCAAGTATTGCTGAGGTCAAGAGACGCTTAACGTCCCATTCCCAGGGTCCCGGGGCGGCCTCATCAAAGTCATTGAGGTCGAACACCAGCCGTCGTTCGGGCGAAGCGTAGAGTCCAAAGTTGCTGATGTGGGCATCGCCGCAAATAACCAGGTGTACATCGGTTTGGGCCTGATGGGACAGATCGTAGGCCATGAGCCCGGCTGACCCACGAAAGAACGCAAACTCGCTGGCGGCCATGCGCTGGTGTCTGATCGGCACCAACTCGGGAATGCGCCCCTCGTCGCGGACCTGGATAGCTTCGGCCGGGTCGCGGTCAACCGGCGTGAACACACCAAGCTCTTTGCGGGGAAACGCCTTCCGGGCCAGTTGACCTCGATTACGTAATGACTGTGCGGACTCGATGGGCATACCCGGGGCTCCTCTATGTGCCAGGGCGGCCAGAGTCGGCCGTTGAGAGAAGTGTAGTCAACCGGCAAATCTGATCAACGGTTTTCCAAGAACTAAGCTATGCCAGACCGAGTCGCTCGATCTCTTGGAAGAGGGGTTGTGTCTCTTCGTTACTTAGAGGTAGGAGCGGGAGCCGAAGTTCGTTCTCAAGTAAGCCGAGCCGGGACATAGCAGCCTTGACCGGAATGGGGCTGACCTGGGCGAAGAGGAGCTTGATCAGAGGGGCAAAGCGCTGGCTCAGCTGAAGGCTCTCACTCCAGTTTCCCTCATCGAAGGTCTGGATAATCTCGCTCATGGCACTGGGTATCAGGTTAGATGCAACAGAGATAATCCCCTGGGAGCCCAGGGTAAGGAATGGGTAGAGCAGGTCGTCGTTTCCTGAGTAAATATCGAGGGTGTCCCCAAAGAGTCTGAAGTCTTCAAGGATTTGGCTCATCGAAGGGTTGGCTTCCTTAAGCGCCACAATCCTCTCGTGTGAAGAGAGTCGGGCAACGGTGGCTGGTTCGAGGTTCAGTCCGGTTCGTGAGGGAACGTTGTAGAGGATGACAGGTCGATCAACCGCATCCGCCACTGCCTCGTAGTGCGCCACCAGGCCGTCCTGGGTTGTCTTGTTGTAGTAGGGCGTGACTGCAAGGAGCCCATTCACTCCCAGGTCACCCATGACGCGACCCGCCTTTATTACCTCGGCGGTGTTGTTACCCCCGATGCCAGCAATGACGCACAGTCCGTCGGCGTTCTTGAGGACAAACTCAACCACTTCACGCTGTTCATCAAATGAAAGTGTTGTGGGCTCTCCGGTGGTGCCACACGCGATAAGGGCTTTAGTGCCGCCTTCGATCTGTGCGCTGAGAGTGCGTTCGAAAGCCTGCCAGTCGATCTTTCCATCACAAAAGGGGGTGACAAGGGCTGTGCCTGATCCTCGAAAAAGCATGGCGCTTCCTTTCGCAGTGGGACTTGCAGGAGCAACTCTAACAACGTGGCCTCGATCGCCCCTACCGTTGTTTAGGATGGCCATCATCCTGTGCGTTACGTAACGGGTTCTCTCGTCGACATTAAGTATGCATATGCATATACTTTAGTCATTGGGGCGCCTCACCTGGCACCCACTTAACCCTGGAGGCCGCAATGCAGTTTGGAATCTTTTCAGTTGGTGATGTCACCCGCGACGCTGTTTCGGGAAAGACCCCCAGTGAGCATGAGCGCATCAAGTCGCTAGTCAACATCGCAAAAAAGACCGAAGAGGTTGGTTTTGAGGTCTTCGGGATCGGGGAGCACCACAACCCACCATTCGCGATCTCCTCACCGGCTGTCTTTATGGCAGCTGTGGGAGCTCAGACGACGAACCTGCAACTGACAACATCAACCACGCTAATTACGACGAATGACCCGGTCCGCATTGCGGAGGAGTACGCCCTTGCGCAGCATCTGGTTGACGGGCGTCTTGACATCATGCTTGGCCGAGGGAACACCGCCCCGGTCTACCCCTGGTTTGGTCAGGATATTCGCCAGGGCCTTCCACTTGCCCTAGAGAACTACAACCTGCTCCACCGCCTGTGGAACGAGGACGTGGTTGATTTTGAGGGGAACTTCAGGACCGGACTACAGGGCTTCACCTCAATTCCACGTCCCATGGATGATGTCGCACCCTTTGTTTGGCATGGCTCTATCCGCACGCCGGAGATCGCGGAACAAGCCGCCTACTACGGTGACGGGTACTTTGCCAACGGCATCTTCTGGCCCATGTCCCACTTCCAGCGCCTCATCGCCCTCTACCGCAACCGTTTTGCGCACTACGGTCACGGCACTCCCGAAGAGGCAATCGTGGGTGTTGGAGCCCAGGTGTTCGTGGGGAAGTCGACCGAACAGGCTCGCCGCGACTACCTGCCCTACTTTGAGGCGTCACCCGTCTACTCAAGTGGACCGTCCCTCGAAGAAATGTCGGCGCAAACTCCGCTCCTCGTCGGTAGCGTGCAGGAGGTTATCGACCGCGTTATGGGCCTTCGAGACTACTTCGGGAACTATCAGCGCCAGATGTTCCTGATTGACCACGGTATGCCCGAGGAACTGGTGCTTGAGCAGCTCGAGATCCTGGGTTCCGAGGTGCTCCCGGTCTTGCGTAAGGAGTACGAGGCCGTGACACCGAAGAACACACCTAGCGCCCCGACCCACGCGTCACTAGTCAAGGCCAAGTACGGTGATGAGCTTCCTCGTCAGCCCCGACCGAACCCCAACCGCGGCGACAATGTTACGGGGACTTCTCCCTACCAGGATAGCGATCCGACCATTCAGGTCAGAATGCCCCGTCTCTAACATTCAATGAGTAAGAAGGAAGCGAGAACCTCTATGGTTGAGAAACTTTCCAGGGACCAGTTGCAGCAGGCATCGGCGACCTGGGAAGCCCTTCTACGGGTCTTTAACAGTCTGAATCGTCAGTTTTCCACGGATGGCTCATTTGATGAACTCCCGATGCGCGAGTACGACATTCTTTACACGCTCGCCAAGGCCGGTGAACCCATGACACAGTCCGAGCTACTCGAGGGGGTTGTCCTCAGCCAGCCAGCAGTTTCTCGAATGCTCAAGAGGCTCGAGTGTCAGGGTTTGCTCGAACGACGTGCTCATCGTGGTGACGGAAGGGCAGCCCTCTTTTCGCTCACCGAGCTGGGCAGGGAAAAGCAAAGAAAGATTGGCAAACTGCACGGCAAAGCCATCGCTCGGCGGCTTTACGAAAATCTAGATGATAGCGAAGCAGTCGAACTTGCCAGGCTGGCACTAAAGCTCCTTGGAAGTCCAAAAGATGAAATGGAAAAGAAGTAATGCAGGCAAGAAAAATCGTCATTGTCAGCGCCGGTACGTCTGAGCAATCAACCACGACCGAACTTGGTGTGATGATTGCTCGTGAGGTTGAACACGAGCTTGAAGCCCAGGGGGTTGCTCCCTCGACTTCTCTCATAAAACTGCGGGACCATGCCCGCGATATTGCGGGCGGCATTGGTTCAGGTATTAGGACAGATAGTCTCAATCAGGCGCTCGACTCACTGATCGATGCAGATGTTGTTATCGCTGCAACGCCTGTCTACAAGGCCGGAATGTCGGGTCTTTTCACGTCATTTTGGGACCTGGTGGACGATGATGCGGTTCTTGGAACGCCCGTCATCTTGGCGGCAACAGCCGGGACACCCCGGCACGGTCTGGTTCCCGATGAACTGATGCGGGGACTGTTTGCCTACCTCCGCTCCATCGCTGTACCAACATCCGTCTTTGCGGCCACCGAAGATCTGGCGGCACCTGCATCGCTACGAAAGAGGTCTCAAAGAGCGGCTGTTGAGGCTGCGGTTCTGGTCTCAGCAAATGTAAGGGAGCAGATTCGGGGCCGATCAGATGGGGGATACAGACGTAGTTTTCGTACCGACGGACATGCTCCGATTGATCCGACTGATTCCCTGGACTTCGACTCCGACCTCATGAAACTTGCTGCCGGTGGTCTAGGATAGAAAAGCATTCGACGAGGGAGAGAGTGACCGGTGGATCCAGCAATCAGACAGGCAATTACGTGGATTACCCTCTGCCTGGCAGTGGTGATGACGCTCTTTACCTGGGTTGATATTTCCGGGGGAGATTCAGGAACAGCAGTGTGGCTCTCTGCTGTTGCCTGGCCGCTGGTGGGTGGACTGAGCGCGTGGGTTCTGGTTAAGAACCCCTACCAGTCACCTGACCGGGAAGACTAGTCCCTACTGCGAACAGCTCAAATTACAATTACAAAGGGAGGAACTTTCACCATGACAATCGTGCGCTACAACCTGAGTGGGTTTTCCAATCTCAGGGATGGTGGGGGAATGTCGGTACCGGGTGGATACATCCGGACCATGCGCCTCTTGCGGTCGGATAACCCAACGGAACTGGACGCGCAGGATGTCTCGTTCCTTCGCGATGCTGACCTTAATGCCGTGATTGACCTGCGAACAGAGTTTGAGGTCCTGTCCGAACCATCGCAGTTCAAGCACCATGGTTTTGCCGTCAAGCACAACTCCATCATGGCCGGCTCTGCTGCATCCATGCTAGAAGGCACCCCGAGCGTAGAGCAGATGTACATGCAGATGATCAAGGACGGTGGTCGCTCTCTCGCCAAGGCTGTGACTGGGGTAGCTTCAGGACTCCGCGGTGGCAGTGTGGTGGTGCACTGCACGGCGGGTAAGGACCGCACGGGAATCGTCATCGCCCTCATTCAAGACCTGCTCGGTGTGGATCGCTCGGAGATTGTTGCTTCCTATGCTTTAACACAGGAAAACCTTCGAGGTCCCTGGGTGGAGAAGATGCAGGCCCAAGTCAAGAAGCTTCTGGGGGAAAAAGAGGCGCAGAAATTGACTCCCCTCATGTCTGACTCACCGCCCCAGGCGATTACGGCAGTCTTTGACCATCTGGACAAGAATTTTGGCGGGTCACTTGGCTACCTGACCCAACATAAGATGGACCCCGCCATTGTGGAGCAACTGAGGGAAGCCTTGGTTCGGCCCTGATCTGACAGCGAAAAGGCCCTCCTGATCACTCAGTGTGGAAGTAGATCAGGAGGGCCCTTTGCCGTGTTAGGAGAGTGCTGCAGCGACCGCAACCTTGAGGGCGGTCTGGAACTTCGTCTCGCGTTCCTCGGCAGTCATGTCTGCGCTGCCGTCGAGGAGGTGATCCGAGACCGTGAGGACCGTGAGGGCCTCTTTGCCATACTGGGCCGCGGTTCCATACATGGCTGCCGCCTCCATTTCGACACCGAGCACACCGTACTGGGCAAGTCCGTCTACCATGCCCGGAACGACGCGATAGAAATGGTCCCGCGAGACGATGGGACCCACGTGAACGGTCTGACCCGCGGGTACTGCGTCATGGGCGGCCTTGACCAGGTTGAAGGATGCCATCGCAGCGTAGTAAATCTCCGGAATACGATTCTGGTTGAAGTTCGAGTCGGTGTGGGCGCCCATTGCAATGACAGTGTCGCCAACTTTGACGTGTTTCGCGATGCCGCCGCAGGTTCCCACCCGAATAATGCGTTCGACGTCAAAGAACTGGAACAACTCGCTGGCATAAAGAGCAGCGGATGGCTGGCCCATACCAGACCCCATAACGGATAGAGGCTTACCATCGACCTCGCCGGTGTATCCGAGCATTCCGCGCACATCGTTGATCAGGCGAGGCTCCTCGAAGAGGAGTTCAGCAATACGCTTTGCTCGCAGCGGGTCACCGGGCATGAGAACCGCGGGGGCAATGTCGCCCTTCTCTGCGCGAATGTGTGGTGTGGCCATAGTTTCCTCCATTGGAAAATCGTGAGCAATGACTGCAGCCATTTCTGCCGCATGCAGTCAGTCTAGTGATGTGTCTGCCGCAGCAAAATGGAACGGTAGCAAGGGTAGGTTAGGTGCATGACAAAATCAGAACGACCCGGCGGCTCTCCCCGCTGGAAACTCGTCGCCTTCGACCTCGATGACACCCTGGCACCCTCGAAGTCTGCACTCCCGGACCGAATGGCTGCGGCGTTACGTCACCTGCTTGATGTGACACAGGTGGCGGTAATCTCCGGGGGAGCTTTTCCGCAGTTTGAGCTGCAGCTGCTCGGCAACTTGAAGGCCAGCCGGGAGCAACTAGAGAACCTCCACTTACTTCCGACGTGTGGAACCAGGTATGCGCGTTTCAGTGGTGGCGAGATTGAAGACGTCTACGATCACCCGCTCAGTGAAGACGATGTGAACAGGGCGATAAGTGCCCTCCAAACCTGTGCACAGGAGCTGGGCCTCTGGGCGGAGAATCCGTGGGGAGACATCATCGAGAACCGCCACTCGCAGATTACGTTCTCCGCCCTCGGTCAAGCGGCCCCGCTTAGTGAGAAGCAGAGCTGGGATCCGGATGGAAGTAAGAGAGCTGCTCTAGCGGCTGCGGTTGCGAAGTTGC
The DNA here is from genome assembly GCF_900187855.1 of Actinomyces minihominis. Classification (GTDB taxonomy): domain Bacteria; phylum Actinomycetota; class Actinomycetes; order Actinomycetales; family Actinomycetaceae; genus Scrofimicrobium; species Scrofimicrobium minihominis. The sequence continues at coordinate 26,970 of NZ_FYEG01000002.1, forward strand.
TTCCTGATCTCGAGGTGCGTTCCGGAGGTTCGACCTCGGTCGATATCACGGCTCGCGGCATCGACAAGGCTTACGGTATGAACGCCCTCGTCGAGCAAACTGGGATTGCCAAAGAGGACATGCTCTTTATTGGTGACCGTTTGGATGAGGGCGGGAACGACTACCCGGTAAAGGCTGCAGGCTGGGAGACCCTCGCGGTGACCGGTTGGGAAGACACGGCAGAGGTTGTTGAGCAGATTGCGAGCCAGCTGAGCTCCTAGTTGAATGCAGGAACAGAATCGCCCCGGAGAAACCTCCGGGGCGATACTGCACTACTTGGGGAACTCTCCTCGAGCCACCATTGGCTTGGGGGAGCGCCACCTGCGTGCCATCAGCATGCGCGAGTAAAGGTAGAACCATGATCCCCTGGGGATCTGCTCGCCGGGGTACTTCTCAGCGACACGCTTCTTGATCTTGCGCCACACAAAGAAGGACTCGATCAGCGAAATGACCAGCATTCCGTAGAAAAGAACGGTGAGACCGACAATGATGAAGTTTCCTGTGGCGCCGAGCATCGGCAGGAACGAGAACAGAAGCATCCCGCCCAGGAAGATCAACATGGCAGGGAGGAGGAACTCGGCTACCGACCACCGGGCATCGACGTAGTTACGTATATAACGCCTAATGCGTCCCTTATCTCGAACAGGAAGGTAACGTTCATCGCCGGTTTCAAGGGCGATTCGTTCGCGCTCATATGCCTCTGCTCGCTTTTGCTTCGCAATTTGCTTAGCCAACTTGCGGTCATCTGGCACCAGCGGCTTGCGCAGGGCGGCCTCAGCCTCTCGGCGGGTTGGGGTTGGCCGACCTTTTGTACCAGAAGTTGGGCTCGGCTCTAGGTTCTCTTCACTGCTCACGACCCCAAGGCTAACGGAATCTAGCTTTTATTCCCAAGCGGGCGAGCCGGTAGATTACTCCCATGAGTAATTTTGATGAACTAGCCGGTCATGTTGATGCTGGCACATCCGCCCAGATCGACGATCTCTCCAAGATCGTCGCGATTCCTTCCGTTGGGTCCGACCCGAAACACGCCTCAGATCTGCAGCACAGCGCTGAGTTCGTGAAGGATCTTTTTGCTGATCTCGGGTTCGCTGCTCGTGTGTCTCGCTCAGAGATCACGCCCGGCAACTACGGGGCCCCCGCGGTGATAGCGAAGAGCCCCTCGGTGCCGGGACGTCCAACAGTCCTTCTCTACGCCCATCACGATGTTCAACCCGTGAACCCAGACCGTTGGTCATCCTCCCCATTTATCGCTGAGATCAGGGGTGACCGGATGTACGGGAGGGGAACATCGGATGACGGAGCAGGGATCGCCGTTCACCTTGGTGCTATTCGCGCCCTTCAAAGGACTACACCCGACCTCCCCGTGAACATCGTGGTGTTCATTGAGGGAGAGGAGGAGGTCGGTTCGCCCTCGTTCAAGAACTTCCTGGCTGACCACCGTGATGAACTGGCAGCAGACCTAATAATCGTCGCTGACTCGAACAACTGGACCGTTGATGTCCCTGCTATTACCGCGTCATTGCGCGGGGTTGTCACCATTGACGTGAAGGTTGCTGTGCTTGAACATGCGGTCCACTCCGGAATGTTCGGCGGTCCCATTCTCGATGCCGTGACACTCTCAGCACGTTTGATTTCGACCCTGCATGATGCCTCTGGAAACGTCGCTGTACCAGGACTCGGCGGGACACAGAAGGCAGAGGTCGTCTGGGAGGAAGATGATTTCCGCCGCGATGCTTCGGTTCTTCCGGGCTACGAGCTAGCTGGCAGCGCAGATCTCGCTGCGCGTGTGTGGACGATGCCGGCAATAAGTGTGATCGGCATGGATGTCACCTCGGTGTCGGACTCCGCTAACGCGATTATTCCAGAGGCCACATTCAGGCTCAGCGTTCGCACTGTGCCGGGGACGGATTCATCGGAAGTCGCCGCCCTGGTAGAAAAGTACCTGGTTGAGAATGCGCCGTTTGGATGCCGGGTTTCAACAAGTGTTGAAGAGACTGGGCCCTCCTACCTTGCGGATTTGGATAAGGCAGCTGTTCAAGACCTAAGGTGGGCTCTCTCTGAAGCCTGGGGAACAGACGCCGTTGCGATTGGTGTCGGCGGCTCAATTCCGTTCATCGCAGAGTTTGAAGAGGTGTTCCCTGAGGCCGAAGTGCTGGTGACGGGTGTAGAAGATCCCGCCACCAATGCGCACTCCGAGGACGAGTCCCAATCCCTGAAGACCCTTCGCAACGCAACCCTTGCGGAGGCACTTTTGCTCCAGCGTATTGGTAGCAGAGCAATTTGATCTGAGAGCGGAAACACCCCGCTCCCATCCCCTTCCACAGTGACACTCGAAATCGACCCGCGTAAGGTGGATGCAGGGATACCCCTACTTACCACGGAGGTACAGATGTCTGACTTGCTAACAGAGCTGCCAACACACGAGGTCAAGCTCTCAGATAAGGCCGCAGAAAAGGTCAAGATCCTTCTCGAACAGGAGGGCCGACAGGACCTTAGGTTGCGCATTGCTGTTCAGCCGGGCGGATGCTCGGGCCTTATCTACCAGCTCTATTTTGATGAGCGTCTTCTCGATGGGGATGCCGTGGTGGACTTTGACGGCGTCGAGGTCGTTGTCGACCGAATGAGCCTGCCCTACCTTGCCGGTGCCACCATCGACTTCTCCGACACGATCGAGCGGATGGGCTTCACAATCGATAATCCGAATGCAGGAAGCTCCTGCGCCTGCGGCGAATCATTCCACTAGACCGAAAGTTCACTAAGCGGCAAATGATGTCCCCGCATCAAGCGGGGCATCTCTAATTCAGAAGAAGGGTACCGTCAGCATGCGCACGGCACGATTCACCACGCGGGTTGCAGCACTAGCAGTTGCGGCAGCACTTGGCTTGGCAGCCTGTAGCTCCCCGGGCTCAACCGACTCCACCTCTCAGTCCGGACCGGCTTCAGGTAGCGGGGCAGAGTCGGGCTCTGCGAGTGGCCCGGAGGTGGATCGAAACCCCACCGGTGAGCTCCCCGAGATCTCGGGTGCATTTGGTGAGGTGCCTGTGATGACACCCGTCGAAGCTGATCCTCCGAAGGTAATCACCGTTGACACCCTTGAAGAGGGCGACGGTGCGGTTGTGGGCGTTGATGACGTCGTAACCGTGAACTACGCTGGCTTCCTCTGGGATGGCACCCCGTTTGACTCGTCATTCGGGCGCGGCGCTCCCTCCACCTTCTCCCTCAACTCGGTTATCCAAGCTTGGAAGTACGGTTTGGCAGACACAAAGGTCGGGGATCGGGTACTGCTGATTGCTCCACCCGAATGGGGTTACGGCGACCAGGCTAACGGCGATATACCCGCCGGTTCGACCCTGGTTTTCGTAGTCGACATTATCGAGGTGTTTGGATCCGACACCAGCGCTCTCGAGAGCGCGAAGCTAACAGAGACACCCCTCCCTGAAGGTTTGATTGTTGAAGGCGAGCTAGGTGAGGCCCCGGCGGTCTCGTTCGAAGAGGGCGTTGCCTCACCGGAGTCGGAGCAGACCGTTGTGATTGCGGAGGGTGAAGGCCCGGTTATCACGGCGGATGACACCGTGGTCTATCACTACCTAGGAACCTACTGGGGCACGGATGTTGAGGCCGTGTCAACATGGGAAAGTGGTGCGCAGGCTATTCCAGCTCAGGGTTCACTGTTTCTTGGCGAGAAAGTCGGGTCACGGGTTGCCTACGTGTTCCCTAGTACCGGAACCGACCAGCCTGCAATGGTGATGGTGGTCGATATTCTGGCTGGATACAAGCAGTAGCCGTTTACACACCACGGGTGCATCAAGTCAACATGCAGCTGCTTCCATGGGCGGTAGACTGTAATAGGTTTGGATCCGTGCCCAGAAACCTGGGTAGGACGTTGAGGAGAAACTTTTGGACGCTCAGGCAGTGGACGTACTGATCTACTCGGCTAACTCAGAGACCCGCCAGGCAGTAATTGAAGGTACGGGAGTGCGTCCGGGTCGGGACTCAGCACGTCTGAACTGGATCGAAACTGCTACGGCTGCGGGAGCGCTGAAGGCGGTGGCAGATCATCAGCCACCGATCGTTGTGCTCGATGCAGAGACCCCCAAGGTGGGAGGCATGGCTGTTGCACAGGATATTCGCAATGAACTAGAGCTTCCCGTACAGCCGGTGGTAATACTTCTAACTGCTCGTCCCCAGGACCACTGGCTCGCTACCTGGTCAGGTGCTGCTTTCACCATTCAGGCGCCATATGATCCTCTTGAGCTCCAAGAGACGATGGTGGAGGCCCTCAAGTCTACGAGGTAGGCCAATGACGTTATGGCGAGAGTTGGCGCCACGCCTTGCAGGCGGTGAAAGACTTTCCTACGAAGAGAGTCGTCGGGTCATGGCTGAAATCATGGCCGGTGAACTTGGTGAGATTGGTCTGGCCTCATACCTGTCGATGGTTGCGCTCCGGGGAGTGGGGGTGGCTGAGCTGCGCGGACTCGCTGATGAGATGCGAAGTGTGGCAAAGCCGATTGACCTTCCCGAGCGGGTAGTTGACATTGTCGGGACGGGCGGAGATAAGGCCAACACAGTCAACATCTCTACCATGGCAGCCCTGGTCATTGCCGCCGCAGGCTATCCGGTTGTGAAGCATGGCAATAGGGCTTCAACTTCCGCGTGTGGTTCGGCAGACCTTCTCGAAGAACTCGGCGTGGATTTGGACATGCGCAGTTCAGGGATCATCGCCTCGTTTAGGGCGGCGGACATCGCGTTTCTTTTCGCAAACAAGTTCCATCCCAGCATGCGTCACGCAGCCCGAGTGCGCCGTGACCTGGGTTTTCCCACAGCATTCAACATCTTAGGTCCCCTGACTAATCCGGTTCGGCCCGTAGCCTCAGCTGTGGGTGTTGCCCGCCAGGACGCGGCCCCCCTGGTAGCCGGAGTCTTCAGGGAGCGGGGTAGCAGTGCCTTTGTGTTCAGGGGGCTCGAAGTCGGCCTCGACGAACTCAGTCCCGTAGAGAAAGCTCAGGTCTGGGTCGTGGGTGGGGGAGAGATCGCTGAGCTAGTGGTTGACCCCGCCTCTATCCTGGGCCTACCTCGTTGCACCGTGGAAGAACTTCGCGGCGGAGCTGCCGCGCATAACGCCACGGTGGCAAGGGAGGTCTTTAGTGGTGCCGAGGGACCGGTCCGGGACGCTGTTGGTATGAACGCCGCGATCGGGATGATGGCTGGACACGCAGCTGGTCTTCCAGGGCCCCTTGCTGAGATGGGACTTGTTGCCGACTGGTTTTCGGAAGAGAGCTTCGCAGGGGGCCTACGGGCTGCCTACGAAATAGCACAGGTAACCCTGGCCTCGGGAGCCGTAGAGAAGACCCTTAGCAACTGGGTTGAGGTGAGCCGATCGGCCTAGTCGAGGCCGATATGAAAGGCTTCTTCCAGGTCTGTGCTTGAGTAGGCGCGGAACGCCAGGTGGGTCGAGAGAGACGTAATGCCCTTGACCTTTGCTATCCCATCCGAGACAACATCCTCAATATCCTCGTAGTTCGAAACCTTGACCCGGGCGATCAGATCAATGTCTCCGGTAACCGAGTACACCTCAACAACACCCGGTATGTCCGCGATAGTCTGGGCGACTTGGGGGATAGAGTCAACAGCACAGTTCACCATCACAATTGCAGTGATCATGGTGCTCCCTTCTGGTTCATTCGTTCACTTTCTCCAGCCTAATGGGGAACTTGCTGCAACATGACGTAACGTAAGAACCTAGAGTTGTATGTGGTCACCAAACCAATAGAGTGCAGGAGTTGGCGTGGGTTTCTATAACGTGCTTAAAGGTGCTGGCTCGCCTGTCTTGCGTGGGGTTTATCACCCCTGGGTTCGCGGCGCTGAGAACATCCCCAAGACCGGCCCGGCTATCTTGGCTTCGAATCACAATGCAGTCTGGGACTCGATCTTTCTGCCCATGCTCATCGACCGTGAAGTCGTCTTCATGGGTAAGGCCGACTACTTCTCGGGTACTGGCGTGAAAGGCTGGGCAACCAAGAACTTCATGAAGGCGGTCGGGACCATTCCCGTTGACCGCAGCGGTGGAAAGGCTGCTCAGGCAGCGATGAAAGCTGGTCTGGACCGGCTGAACGCCGGAGAGTTGTTTGGAATCTACCCCGAGGGCACTCGCAGTCCGGATGGGCGGTTGTACAAAGGAAAGACAGGCGTGGCACGCCTGGCGCTTGAGTCCGGCGCTCCCGTTATCCCCGTGGCCATGATGGGAACCCACGCCGCCCAACCAATTGGTAAGAAGATCCCTCTCCGAACAGATATCGGGGTGATCATCGGGGAACCTTTGGACTTCTCTCGCTACCGAGGTCTTTCCAAGGATCGCTACATTTTGCGTGCCGTGACTGATGAGATCATGTACAACCTAATGCTGCTGTCAGGGCAGGAGTATGTCGACCTCTATGCAGCCGATGTCAAGGCACAGCTGGCCGCCAGCGGAGAGTTTGACGGACCGGTTCCAAACTCCGCCAAAGTAGAGACCGAGGTCTCTGATGAGAAGTCCGCTGAGTAAAGGACTGTAATCAGGAGCATTGCGGACGTGGTCCCCGACTACGTCCGCTGCTGACCAGCGCCCTTCGACATCGATCCGGTCAGTGTAAAATGAGGGCGATTCAGCATGTAGTTTTCTATGAAAGAGGTTTCAAGGTGAGCGTAAAGCGTGTAGCGATTCTGACAGCCGGAGGTTTCGCACCATGCCTGTCGACCGCAGTTGGCGATTTGATTGAGCGTTACAACGAAATTGATCCCAGCATCGAACTGATCGCGTACCAGCACGGTTACCACGGCCTTTTGACCGGTACCTATGTTGTCGTTGACGAGGACGCACGAAAGAACGCTGCGGTACTCAAGCGTTTCGGTGGCTCACCCATCGGTAACTCAAGGGTAAAGCTTACGAACGCCAAGGACCTGGTCAAGCGTGGTCTGGTTACAGAGGGGCAGAACCCTCTCGAGGTCGCAGCCGACCAGCTCAAGACCGACCATGTGGACGTTCTTCACACCATCGGTGGTGATGACACCAACACCACGGCAGCCGACCTTGCGGCTTACCTTCACGAAAACGGCTATGAGCTGACTGTCGTAGGCCTTCCGAAGACCATCGACAACGACGTGGTCCCCATCCGCCAGTCTCTCGGAGCTGATACGGCGGCCGAAGAAACATCGAAGTTCGCGCAGAACATTATCGGTGAGAACCGAGTTGGACCTCGCACTCTGATTGTCCACGAGATCATGGGACGGAACTGTGGGTGGCTCGCTGCTGCCGCCACCCGAAAGTACCGGGAGTGGCTCGACCAGCAGGCCTGGGTCCCCTCAATTGGACTGTCGCGTGAACGCTGGGATGTTGACGCCCTCTACCTGCCCGAAATGCACTTCAATCTTGACGAGGAAGCGGTTCGCCTGAAGTCAGTGATGGATGAACGCGGCAACGTTAATATCTTCATTTCCGAGGGTGCCGGTGTACCGGAGATTCTTGCTGAAATGGAGGCCAACGGTGAAGAGATTCGCCGGGATGCATTTGGGCATGTCCGCCTTGATGAGATCAACCCGGGCAAGTGGTTCAGCGAGCAGTTCGCAGCTCGCCTCGGAGCCGAGAAGGTCATGGTTCAAAAGTCCGGCTACTTCTCACGTTCTGCCGCATCGAACGAGTACGACCTCCAACTTATCGGTGAAATGGCAGATCTGGCTGTTAAGTCTGCCCTGGAAGGTGTTTCCGGGGTCGTCGGCCATGATGAAGAAGACGGTGACAAGTTGAAGACAATCGAGTTTTCTCGCATCGCCGGCCACAAGGCATTCGATGTCACCTCTCCCTGGTTCGTAGAGATGATGGAAAACATGGGGCAGCCACTGGAAGCTGCTCCGGCAGAGTAGGGCGAACTTGACTAGACCCTGGGAGACGTGGCGCGCCGCAGTGGCGCGCCACCAGCCCGACTATCAGGACTCTGTTGAACTCAACGAGGTCGTCAGTACTCTTCAGCATCGCCCCCCGCTGGTCTTTGCCGGTGAGGTAGACCATCTACGCAAGGAACTGGGTCGAGCAGGACGTCACGAGTCGTTCGTCCTCATCGGGGGTGACTGCGCAGAAACATTCGCTGAGTCCACTGCGAACCAGTTGCGACTCAAGATTCAGACGCTTCTGCAGATGGCTGTGGTGCTCACCTATGGCAGTTCGATGCCCGTGGTGAAAATCGGTAGAATCGCTGGCCAGTACGCGAAGCCACGCTCATCCCCGTTTGAATCGAGGGGTGAGGAGGTTCTGCCTTCCTATCTTGGAGATGCTGTCAACTCTTTCGAGTTCACTGCCGAGTCACGCCTGCATGATCCGAAACGTCTCCTCGATACCTATAATGCATCCGCTGCATCATTGAACCTGATCCGTGCATTCGCCAAGGGTGGTTACGCTGATCTGCGACGTGTTCACGAGTGGAACCGTGGTTTTGCTGCCAACCCTGTCTTTGCGCGCTATGAGCAACTGGCCCAGGAGATTCATCGTGCCGTCCGCTTCATGGAGGCAGCCGGTGCCGACTTTGATTCCCTCAGGCAGGTGGATTTCTACTCATCACACGAGGCCCTGCTACTCGAGTATGAGTCAGCGCTAACCCGTATCGATTCACGTACGGGGCTGCCCTATGACACTTCGGGGCACTTCCTGTGGATTGGGGAGCGTACGCGTGACGCCGATGGCGCCCATGTTGAGCTTCTAAGCCAGGTACGAAACCCCATCGGGGTAAAACTGGGTCCGACCTCGACGGCAGAGGATATCAAGAGGCTGACCGATCGGCTTAATCCCCAGGGTGAAGAGGGGCGGTTGACCTTCATGGCCAGGATGGGTGCCGAAGAGATTGGCTCTGCCCTCCCTCCGCTTCTCGAAGCCACAAAGAGCGATGGACGACCTGTCACATGGATTTCAGATCCCATGCATGGCAACACTATCTCGACTGCGAATGGGTTCAAGACCCGGGACTTCGACACCATTATGAGTGAGGTGAGGTCATTCTTCGACATTCATGATGCCGTAGGGACGGTTCCCGCTGGGCTGCATGTGGAACTGACCGGCGCGGATGTCACCGAGGTCATCGGTGGCTCCGAAGGGCTAGATGATCTGGCACTTGAACAGCGCTATGAGTCCCTGGTTGACCCCCGACTTAATCACCAGCAGTCGCTAGAGATAGCGTTCCAGGTGGCAGAAATGGCCGCCAGGGCAAATGAGGGGCAGACTTCGCAGGCTTCTAGCCCAGATGCCTTTGCTGTCGATGACTGGCATCTTTTTGACACGTCCTCGCAGGCTGGACGCCTACTCTAAACGACGGTAATCGTTACGGTTGAACCGCGTCGCTGAAGCTCCCCTCCACCAGGGCTCTGAGAGCCCACAATGCTGAAGAAGCCGGCGATGCGGTTCACCTCTACCTTGAAGCCAGCCCCCTCGAGGATCTGCCGTGCTTCGTCCTCACTGCGGCCGTACACGTCCGGAACACTAACGTACTCAGGCCCCTTTGAGATGACTATTCGAACGCTGTCCCCACGGAAGAGGGTTTCTCCACCAGCCGGGCTCTGGGTGACGACATTCCCCTCTGCTATGTCGTAGTTGTACTCTTCGGCGACCTCGACCTGGAGGTTGGCAGACTCAATGGCGGCTTCAGCCTCTTCCCTGGGAGTATCGACCACCTGGGGAACCGACATAGGTTGACGGCCCTGGGAAACGATGATGTCGACCGAAGTGTCGTGACGGACGCTTCGTCCGGCTTCGGGGACAGTGCCGATTACAGTCCCGGCGGGAACATCCTCGGACCATTCTTCAATAGTTCGACCAGTCCCTAACCCCTCTTCGCTGAGGGCGCTCTCGGCTTTCCCCGGCTTGAGACCCGACACATCGGGAACATCGAGCATGAGAACGCCCTTGGAGACAGTGATCTGCACATCTTCGCTCTTGTGGACGGATTGGCCTGCGGTCGGGTCCGTCTCGATTACGTACCCTTCGGCCACGGAGTCCGAGTTATCGTAAATTATTATCGAAGCCATGTTGGCATCAGACAGTATCGCCTCGGCATCGACTACGGTCATGCCTGCCACATCGGGAACCTGAAGGTAGGCTCCGGGCCCATACTGCTGCCACCACCACCAGGTACCTAGACCGAGTGCAGCAATCAGCAAGATAATCGTGGTGATGATGAGCCAGCCGCGGGACCTAGCCGTCATATGGGGTGAATCAGGGGCAGCTATCGCACCCGAAGTGTGCACCACGAGTTCCTGCACGGGAAGTACCGAGGTTCTGCCCTGCCTGCTGATCGGCACCGTGATTTCAACCTCGCTGCCAGAATCTTCAGAACCTGCTGTCTGCGGCAGTTCGCGGCGAAGAATCTGGCCGGGAACGGCCTCGCGGGTGTGACGTAGCATCATGATTGCGTCACCTGAACTCGCAGGGCGTTCGACCGGGTTGCGAGAGCAGAATGCGGACACCAGTTCGTCAACTTCGACGGGTAGCCACTCTGTTTTATGTGAGGGGAGGGGTATATCTTCAGATACTCGCGACAGGGCAACCTGGACGGGATTATCGTTCTCACCGGGAAGGTCGGCGGTGAGCATCTCATAGAGCATGACGCCGAGGGCAAAAATGTCAGTCCTCGAGTCCGACCCCCCGTTGAGTGCCACCTCTGGAGCCAGGTAGGCGACAGTACCCATGATGGAGCCGGTGGTGGAGAGGCTAACTTCGGATGCAGCCCGCGCAAGTCCGAAGTCGACGATACGGACCGTCCCATCTGTATCAATGAGGACGTTCTCAGGCTTGAGGTCACGGTGGATTACACCGGCTCGGTGAGCCGCAGAAAGACCTTCGAGGATCTGCTCGGATATATCGAGGGCATCCTCGAGTGTGAGTGGACCGGTCTGCCTAATGAAGGAGCGCAGGTCACCGCCCTCAATTAGCTCCATGACCAGATAGCCCTGGCCCTCGACGACCCCTTGATCGTAGATCGGAACAATGCGGGGATGGGATATCTTGGCTGCCGACCTAGCTTCTCGGCGAAAGCGGGCCGTAAACTGCTCAGACTCTGCAAGGTGGGGGTGCATGACCTTGAGGGCGACGAGGCGGTCGAGCCTTTCATCACGCGCGACGTAGACCGTTGCCATGCCGCCGCGGGCCATGCGTGAGATCACACGATAGCGCTCGTCGATCATCATGTTGATAAGCGGATCGGTGAGCGAGGAGGCGCCCTGGTGGCCAGTGGCTTGCTGATTAGTCATTCACGATCCTTTTCACAGTTGGGATTCTACGTGAACGGGCGATGTATCCGTATCTGGCACACGGGTACTACTCTGGTCCCATGGCTGAAACTCCTGAAGAAATGCTCAAGCGAATCCCGCACATCTCGGTAACCGAAGCTGCTGATCGAATCGGGGTTGAGAAAAGTCGGATAAAGCAACTCGTCAATGAACGGCACATACTCGCACTGAAAAGTCGCGGAGAGCGACGCGTCCTCGAGGAGACACTGCAGGCATTGCCACCAGAGGATCAGTATGTTGCGGAACTACGTCAGCAAGGCAGCAGCGAGCCGCGTTTAGTTCGTGTCACCGATGAACCGCTGGCAACCCTGAGGGGGACCGTTCTACTTCTTGAGGACGGTGGGTACACAAATGAGGAACTTGTGGATTGGCTATGGCGTGACAATCCGTGGTTGCAAGCCCGTCCGATTGACAAACTACGCGAGGGATCACACAAGCAGGTTAACCGCGTAGCGGCAACCGAGTCCTGGTAGACAGGCCCGTCACCGGCTACGAAGAACGGTTTGTCACCGTCCGAATCAGATACCGAACCAGGTCCTTGGCGGAGTCGGGAAGTGCCGCTGCTTCCAGGACCCCCAGGGCTTGAGTTGTCAGCTCACTGATCAGTTGCTCATGCGCTTCATTCCCGAAGTTTCTCAGGGCCCCACGGACCTCCTCGACTTCATCTGGAGAGAGCTCGCTTTGCCCGTAAAGCTCGATGAGACGCTGCGCCACGCTCAGTGGGGCATTCTGCAGTGTGAGGGCTAGGAGTACAGTGCGTTTCCCCTCAACAATGTCTGTCGCGGTGGGCTTTCCGATCTCAGCCTCCTCAGAGAAGGCCCCCAGGGCATCATCACGCAGCTGGAATGCCACCCCGGCTGGCTCAAGCGTCCTCGCTAGGATCTCGAGAACATCCTCACCGGCACCGACGGCCACCGCTCCGAGGACAGCGGGGTGCATGATTGAGTAGCGAGCGGACTTCTGCCGCACGACCTCCATTAGTGTCGCCGTATCGAGGATTTGCAAGCCGTCCTCATTCGCAGATAGCGGAAGGTAGGAGATGCCTGTATCGGCCCACTGGCCCAGAGCCACCTCACCGGTCATGAGGGAGAATCTGCGTGAAAGCTCAAGTCCCTGATTTGTCGTGCTGTATGGCAGTGCACCCGCCAGGGCATTAAATGCCGCTGATAGAAGTAGATCACCTGTCAGCACTGCACCGTCTCGACCGAAGTTCGTTGCGCTTCCCCATAGGTTCTCGCGAGAGTGAAGCTCTGCAAAGTAGACGTGAGGCGTCTTTTGACCGCGCCGCGTATCGGCACCATCGAGCAGATCGTCGTGAACAAGTGCTGATGCCTGGTAGAGCTCAAGTGCGGTTGTCAGAGCTTGGACCCGAGGATCGGAACCGACCGATTCGAGAAGGTGGACCGAGTCGGCATATTCCAGGTGGGAGACCGATGTTGCAGCCGCTGCGCCTATGAGGGCGCATACTGCCCGGAAACGCTTTCCTCCGCTCACGGCTGAGATTGCGGGTTCGTATGCGGAGCCTGCGGCAGAGATGACAACGTCGCGGAAGAAGGCCTCCGCGCTCTCTTCGACGCGTTCGTCGATGTCCGAACGTAGTTGCTCAAGGACCGCGCTGATGGGGGAATCGGTGGTGACAGACATGAATGACACTCTATTAGGGCTGTCAAAACTATGCTGTCTGCAAACCCCAGTGCGCCTTTAGCTCGGTTTGGCAGTATAATTGTAGGAGTCTTCGGCCTCCAGTTGAGGGGCGATCCCATCCGTACACTCTCAGAAAGGCTCCTGCGTGTCTAATACGACCGAAGTAAAGCCAGCAGACACCAAGAAGCCCGCGACCCGTAAGACAGCGGCAGCGGCTAAGGCGACGACCTCAAGCAAGACCACGGTCAAGGCTGCGGGGGAGGAAACTCCTGCCAAGGCTTCAGCGAAGACTACCACTGCCGCAAAGGCCAAGTCTGCAGCCGAGAAGGCACCCATCAAGGCTGCCACGAAGGCTCCCGCGAAGAAGGCTCCTGCAAAGCGGACACCCGCCAAGACTGCCGAGGTAGGCGAGGCCGAGAAGGCTCCCGCCAAGAAGGCACCCGCCAAGGCTGCCACCACGAAGGCACCCGCTAAGAAAGCACCCGCCAAGAAGGCGCCTGCAAAGCGGACACCCGCCAAGGCTGTAAAGGAAGCGATTGAACCCGAAGAGGCTCTTGAGGATGTAGAGCTGGAAGAAGACGAAGAGATCGAAGTTGACGTCGATGACGTTGAGGACGATGAGGGCGAAGAGTCTGACAAGGATAAAGAGGAGCCTGAGGAAGAGGCCCGGGCTGAGAAGCCCAAGGCACCCGTTCGTGGCTTCCTCGTCTCCGACTCAGATGATGCCGATGAGCCGGTTCAACAGGTCACCGTCGCAGGTGCGACCGCGGATCCTGTCAAGGACTACCTGAAGCAGATTGGTAAGGTCTCCCTCTTGAATGCAGAGCAGGAAGTTGACCTAGCACGCCGTATCGAAGCCGGTCTTTACGCTGACTACAAGCTGAAGGAAGACGGAGCCCTGATGAGCTCACGTGAAAGGCGCGAACTCACGCAGCTTTCAGCGGACGGTCAGAATGCAAAGAACCACCTCCTCGAAGCGAACCTGCGCCTGGTCGTGTCGCTTGCCAAGCGTTACACGGGGCGGGGAATGCAGTTCCTTGATTTGATTCAAGAAGGGAATCTGGGTCTGATTCGTGCGGTTGAGAAGTTCGACTACATGAAGGGGTACAAGTTCTCGACCTATGCCACCTGGTGGATCCGTCAGGCTATTACACGGGCGATGGCTGACCAGGCACGAACCATCCGTATCCCAGTCCATATGGTAGAGGTCATCAACAAGCTCGCGAGAGTCCAGCGTCAGATGATGCAGGACCTCGGTCGTGAACCCACACCCGAGGAGCTTGCTCTTGAACTAGACATGACGCCTGAGAAGGTAGTTGAGGTTCAGAAGTACGGACGTGAGCCAATTTCCCTTCACACCCCGCTGGGTGAGGACGGCGACTCTGAGTTCGGCGACCTGATTGAGGACTCCGAGGCCGTTATACCTGCCGATGCTGTTTCCTTCACGCTGCTCCAGGAGCAGTTGCACCAGGTTTTGGACACACTGTCAGAACGCGAGGCGGGGGTTGTGTCTATGCGGTTTGGGCTTGGCGATGGACAGCCTAAGACCCTGGATGAGATTGGAAAGGTTTACGGGGTTACCCGTGAGCGAATTCGCCAGATTGAGTCAAAGACGATGAGCAAGCTTCGTCACCCGTCGCGCTCGCAGGTGCTGCGCGACTACCTCGACTAGAGGGAACTTCAAGTGCAGTAGGGGCCGGTTCGAAACTCGAACCGGCCCCTACTGCAATCGCGGATCGTCCGCCCCAAAGGATCTAAGAGTCCATCTGATCGCGGTCATCCTGAAGGAACAGTGCCACGCCCTCGAGTGCATCGAGGTGCTGGTTGGCGTGGTGGGCGCAGAACAGAAGTTCCGATGCTGGGAGGACAGCCCTAACCCACGCGCGGGCCCCACAGGAATCACAGCGGTCGGTTGCATCGAGCTCTCGCTTGGAGAGGTTTGGCAACAGATCCGGGATAATCGGGTTGATAGTCGTAGCGTTCATATCCACATAGAACCATGATGCGCCGCCTTTTTGAACTGCCGTCCCAACTCTTTCGCCAATGGCACAACGGTGTCAGCCAGTGATTTCATTCCAACGGGACACTTCGCACAGCCCCGCGTTCCGGTGTTGTCGGAGGGACGTCCTATCATCATCTAGTGAGCTCGAACCAGAAGAACAATGAGACCAGCGGATACTCGGCTCGTCACCTGACGGTGCTCGAGGGGCTTGAGGCAGTCCGAAAGAGACCCGGCATGTACATCGGGTCCACAGACCAGCGCGGCCTTATGCACTGTGTCTGGGAAATCGTTGACAACGCGGTTGATGAGGCGCTTCAGGGAGAGTGCAGTCGAATTGAAGTGACGTTGCACAGTGATCGCTCGGTGTCCGTTTCGGATAACGGACGGGGCATCCCGGTTGATCAGGTCCCGGGGGTCGGACTCTCCGGCGTCGAGGTGGTGTTCACGAAGCTGCACGCTGGAGGTAAGTTCGGCGGATCTTCGTATGCATCTTCCGGTGGGCTTCACGGCGTGGGTGCGTCGGTGGTCAATGCATTGTCAGCCCGTCTTGACGTCGAGGTCGATCGTGCCGGAAAGACCCACAAGATGAGTTTCCAGCGGGGTGAACCCGGTAGGTTTACCGACGGTGATGCGCCCCATCCAAACGCGCCTTTCACGGCTTTCCAAGAGGCAGAACCCATCGCGGTGGTGGGAAAGGTCAAGCGTGGGGTCAGTGGGACCAGGGTGAGGTTCTGGCACGACTTTCAGATTTTCCCTGCCTCTGAGACTTTTTCTTGGGAGGCCTTGACGGCCAGGGGAAGACAGACCGCGTTCCTCGTCCCCGGGCTGACGATCGTTCTTCGAGATGAAAGGGAAGCGGAGCCGACAGAGGAAGAGTTCTGCTACAGAGGTGGGATCTCCGACTACGTTGACTTCCTATCGGTTGACCGGGGTGTCACCGATACCTGGCGCATAACCGGATCCGGAACCTACGAAGAGACGGTTCAGCAGCTTGATGAAAATGGTCATCTCCGCCCCGCCACCGTGCAGAGAACCTGTGAGGTCGATGTGGCATTGCGGTGGGGGGTTGGCTATGAGACTGAAATTAGGTCGTTCGTCAACATCATTGCGACTCCAAAAGGGGGGACGCACATTCAAGGATTTGAGCAGGCCCTGCTTAAGGTCCTCCGCGCCAATGTTGAGAAGCAGTCGCGTCGCCTCAAGTTGACGGCCAAGGACGGCAAACTAGAGAAGGACGACATACTGGCCGGCCTTACCGCGGTTGTCACGGTCCGTCTGCCAGAACCACAGTTCGAGGGGCAAACCAAAGAGACCCTGGGAACCCCACAGGTTAGGCCGGTTGTTCTGCGGGTCATCTCCAAGTGGCTTGAAGAGAAGCTTGCCAAGACCGGTCGTGGTGATAAACAGGAGAACCAGGCACTGATCGATAAACTCGCCGGAGAGATGAAGGCAAGGGCATCTGCTCGCCTTCACAAAGAAATCTCCCGACGAAAGAACGCACTGGAGACCTCATCGTTACCGGCCAAACTAGCAGATTGCCGGACCACCGATGTGGCCCGAAGCGAGCTTTTCATCGTCGAGGGTAACTCGGCTCTTGGAACTGCCAAGGCGGCGCGCTCCTCAGATTTCCAGGCTCTGTTTCCCATTCGGGGAAAGATCCTCAACGTCCAGAAGGCTTCTACTTCAGACATGCTGGCCAACATTGAGTGCGCCAACTTGATCCAGGTCATCGGTGCTGGTTCCGGGCGCACCTTCGACGTGGATGCTGCAAGGTACGGCAAGATCATCCTGATGACAGATGCCGATGTCGATGGGGCGCATATCCGCACCCTGTTGCTGACACTGTTCTTCCGCTACATGCGTCCGATGGTGGAAGCAGGGCGTGTCTTTGCGGCAGTTCCTCCGCTCCACCGGATTGATGTTCCGGGGAGGGGACGCGGCAAGACAGAGGTTATCTATACCTACTCCGAAGCTGGCCTCCAAGAAGAGTTGAAAAAACTCTCTGCGCAGCGACGCAAGTACAAGGAGCCAATTCAGCGTTACAAGGGTCTTGGAGAGATGGATGCGGACCAACTCGCAGAAACCACGATGGATCCCGCATCCCGCAGACTGCGCCGCGTCACACTGAAGGATGAAGAGGCCCTGCGGGAAGCTGAAAGTGTGTTTGAGCTACTCATGGGTTCCGTGGTGGCACCGCGCAAGCAATTCATCGTCGATGGAGCACGCTCCATTGTCAGGGATCGGATCGACGCCTAAGCCAGGTTTCGCCATCAGCCCAGAATCACACTATGTGCTGGCGCAGTTGAGGAATGGGCTATTCTGAATTAGTGAATGAAGATCAGGACCACTTGCCGTTGGAACTCCCCGGCGTTGCTTGGGAGCCACTGATTTCAGAACACGCTGCACCCCTGTCTGAGTTGCTCGCTCTCATTGAAGAGTCTGAGGGAGTGCCGTACAGAACCTCCGAAGCTGAGATAGCAGAGATCTTCGCGAAAGGTGGTCAATGGAATGGCGTGGCTGGCTTTGACGTCAATGGCAGCCAGAAGATGGTGGCATTTGGCTATGTTGAGCTGGCGCGAGGAAGTTCCGAGCAGGTGGTTTGCCAGGGCGGAGTTGCCCCTAGGGCTCGGGGCAACGGCATCGGTTCATCACTTCTAAAGTGGCAGACTAAAGCCGGTTCGAAACTCGCTCACGAAGAGTTCAGACAAAATGGTGGACGATTGACGCACACCATCCACGAGGGCGACACCGAGTTCCTCAGCGCGCTCGAGCAGATGGGGTACACCTGGGAGAGTTCTGCTGTCGAACTGCGCTGCGTGGTAGAACGATGGCGACGCGCAGAGGCTGCTCCGACCTACTTTGAAGTCGTTCCCTGGACCCCCGACCTCGACGATGCAACCCGACGAGCATTCAATCAAGCGCAGAGTGAGCTGGGTCTTGAAAACCTTAGGGCAACCCAGGACGACTGGCGCATGATCAATGCCGGTATCCGTCGAGACTGGTCGTTTGTAGCTCTCAGCCGTGAGGGAGACCGGCCGAGGGTGATCGGCTTTATTTCCGTCGGCGGATACGAACAGGACTGGGAGGCTCTTGGCTGGAGAGAGGGCGTCTTGCAGATTGCGGCTGCATTCGGGTCCAAGGACCGCGACAAGCTCCTTAGCGAGCTGGTCAACCATACTGCTGAAGCCCTAGTGGCCGATGGGATCGACAAGATCAGTGTCACGCTAGATCCGGAAGAGGATGAAGCCTCGATGAGGTTCTACCGAGATCACGGATTTGAGATCTCCTCTTGGTTCCACACCTACTCGCTGCGTGTAGCTCCAGAATCCTAAGACAAGCAGAAGTAACACGCAGCGAGTGGAACGCTCGCTTAGGTTAGGGATTCGACGACGGACTGAAGCTGAAGTCCGGAGCCATCTCGTTTGCCCGGTTCTGATGAAAGCGGAACGACAGTTCCCGATGAGGTCGCTGCCACGGGCATGAACGGACCGGCCCAGCCTAACCTCAGGTGGCTCTCATTCCTCAGGAACCTGTGGCAACGCACCCCCATGGTTGCGCGCCCCTTGGCGGGGAACTCCACCAGGGGAGTGAACTTGGCGGAGCCGGGGAATGTCCCAGGAATGCCATCTTTTGGCTCTGTAATCGTGGCGACGACGGCTGTTGCTACCTCTTCGACGGTCGCGAAGAAGATTGCCTCATCACCGGAAGCTAGTTTGATACCCGCAATTCCCCCACCGGCTGGTCCCTGAGGGCGCACCGAGTCAATGGGGAACTTGAGAAGTTGGGCCGACCTGGTAATGAAAACTGCAAAGTCGGTGGAGTTACTGTTGGATGCCCCCACTACGCGGTCACCTCCCTCAAGGGTGATGACCGGCCAGGAGTCGCGGTTAGTGGGCCAGTCGGGGCGCACCCTCTTGACCACACCGAAGCTGGTTCCAAGTGCAAGGACCTGGTCGGTAGCCTGCGAGACAACCCCCACGGGTTCCACGCCGCTCGGCACAGTTTCCTGGATAATTTCGGTGACGGAAACGGTTCCAGCCAGTGACTGTCCGAGGTCGGACCGCACGAGGGCCGGAAGGGTCTCTACCGCAACGCGGCGGGCAATGCCATCGGAGAAGACCACGATCACCTGGCCGCGGGTGGTGGATTCTCCCCACGAACGGAAGTGGTCACTCTCTCCTGCGACAGGTGGGGCCGGAGGTTCACTACCGGGGATCCGCGCGATTCCGCCCTCGGGTGTCAGGACCACGATGCACGGCTCGTCTGGAATCTCCAGGTCGGAGCCGAGGGCGGCCGGGCTAACGGACTGCGCATCCTCGGAAAGGAGGACGGTACGTCGCGGCGACTTCACGGCGGCAGCCGTTGCTTCGAGATCGTCCGCCACCTTCTGTTCGAGGAGCTGACGGGATCCCGCGATCGCCCGAAGCCTGTCGAGTTCATCCTCGAGTTGGTCACGTTCGCTCTCAAGCTCCAGTCGCGAAAACTTGGTGAGGCGTCGCAGACGAAGCTCCAGGATGTAATTTGCCTGAATCTCAGTGAGGTCGAAGGCGATCTGGAGGCGCCCACGGGCCTCGTCGACATCGCCGGAGGATCGGATGATGGCGATGACGTCGTCGATGTCCAGGATGGCCCGCAGGAGGCCTTCAACGAGGTGGAGGCGCTCTTGCTTCCTCTTGATGAGGAACATGGTTCGTCTCAGCGTGACGTCGAGGCGGTGGTCAATGAAGACCCGCAGGATATCGGCCAAGGTCATGGTTTTAGGTTGGCCTTCGACAAGTGCCACCGCGTTGGTCGCGAAGGACTCTTCAAGTGGGGTGTGCTTGTAGAGGAGGGCGAGGACGGACTCCGGGTTGAAACCATTCTTAACGTTGACAACCATTCTCAGACCATGCTCACGGTCGGTCAGGTTGGAAACAGCCGAAATTCCCTTGATTTTGCCGGCGTTGACTCCATCCTTGATCTTCTCGATCACCCTTTCGGGACCGACCATGTAGGGCAGCTCCGTGATGACAATCCCCATGCGACGCGCAGATACTCGTTCAATGGAAGCCTTCGCACGAACCTTGAAGATTCCGCGCCCAGTCTCATAGGCCTCCTCGACGCCCTGGAGGCCCGGGATGATCCCTCCGCCCGGGAAGTCCGGCCCGGGGATGAATCGCATCAACTCACGGTTGGTGGTGTCCGGGTGTCGAAGCATATGCAACGCCCCACGGAGCGCCTCTGCTGGGTTATGGGGGGGAATCGATGTCGCCATGCCGACTGCGATGCCTGAGGCTCCGTTGACCAGAAGCGAGGGGAAGTCAGCAGGAAGCACATCGGGCTGTTGAAACTGGTTGTCGTAGTTGGGTACAAAATCGACTGCGTCCTCATCCAAACCGTCGGTGAGAAGTGCAGCCGAGGGAGCTAAACGTGCCTCCGTGTAGCGTGCTGCCGCGGGACCATCATCAAGTGATCCAAAGTTTCCGTGGCCGTCGACTAGGGGAAGCCTCAGGTTGAAGTCCTGTGCCAGTCTGACCAGGGCGTCGTAGATCGGGGCATCGCCGTGAGGGTGCAGCTTGCCCATCACCTCGCCGACAACACGTTGGGACTTTACGTGGCCACGATCAGGGGTAAGGCCCATCTTATGCATCTGGTAGACGATGCGACGTTGCACCGGTTTTAAGCCGTCGCGCGCGTCAGGAAGCGCCCTCGCATAGATCACCGAGTAGGCGTACTCCAGGAAGGAATCACGCATTTCCACCGAGACATCAATGTCATCGATACTGTCTGCCTCATTTTCACCGACCACGTTAATTGCCATGGGGGCCATTATTGTTGAGTTTGGGCGGTCACCCGACCACCCACGCCTACGAAGGATGAGACAGCCATGACCAGTTTCGAGAAGGTTCGATCTCTAGGCTTCCACGCCGACCTGATCGAACGCCTACTTCGGCAGGTCAATGCTGGCCATCTGCCGGAACACTGTCTGTTCCAACTGGAGACAACCTTTGACGACCAAGCCGTCTTCCGCCACTTTGACCTCATTGGTCTTCGTGACTCACTCCTCACCGCAGTTCACGTCGATGAGCTGGCAGACGGAGTGCGGTGGTATCTGAATCTGATCCACGTCCGGCAGATTACCGGGCTTGAACTGGGAAGTGCGTCCGTTCCGAGCCGAATGCTTCCTGAAGAGGAAGTAGTGCTTCCGGGGCAGCAGATGGAGGCCGTGCTACCGGGTTTGACGGTGGTTCTCTCGTTTGCCACCCATCGAAGTATCGCGATGGAGCCAATGCACTGTGATGATCCTGATTGCATGGCTGATCACGGGATGATTGGTTCACAGAAGGACGACGGACTTGTGATGAGTTTTGGGGTGCAACCCGAGAGCTCAGGTGAGGACGATGCCATGACCTTTGTCGGAGCACTTTCGATGAGGCTCGGTGAGCAGTAATGCAGATCGAGAGCACAGCCTTCACGAAGCCCCTCCCAGAGGGCGTCATCGCACCGATCCCTCCACCCACACCGTGGATCGGTGATGTCCTTGAAGCTGCCGCCTATGCCGGCACGGGGGGAGAGTTTGTCGCGAGTGGACGTGCGGAAGCTTCCGCGGATCAGTTTCGCCTTGAGAAGGGGCTCCCGGTCGTGGTGGTCCTTGCCGACGGGCTCGGCCTCAACCAGCTAATGGACAAACTGGGACACGCCCCAACCCTGCGCAGCCTCCGAAGTGAGCCGGTTCGCGCCCAGACGGTGGCGCCATCAACTACCTCTGCGGCTCTCACGACCCTCGCCACAGGACGGGTGCCGGGCGCAACTCGGATGGTCGGATACTCGGTGCGCCACGGAGACGGCGTGATGAACCTGCTCCAGTTTTCCCCCGGGGTAAGCGGGCGAGAGTGGCAACCCGAACCCACTATTCTCGAGCGAATGACCGCCCGAGGCGTTGACTGTGCGATTGTGACTGACCCCCGTTTTCAGGATTCCGGGCTGACGGGGGCTGCGATGCGAGGAGCCCGTTTTGTGGGGGCCCAGGACCTCGCCTCACGGTTTGGTCGCGCGGTGGGGGAGGCGCGCCGAAAGACGCCGCTCACATACGTCTACTGGTCGGGCATCGATAAGGTCGGCCATGGACACGGGCCGAACTCCCATGCCTGGAGCGCTGCGCTGGAGGACTTTGACATGGAGATCCGCAGCCTGATCAGCTCTGTTGGTGATCGCGCTCAGGTCCTGCTCACGGCTGATCACGGGATGGTCGAGGTCGGTCAACGCGTTGATATCGCAAGCGTTCCCATCCTCGCTGAAGGGGTTGAGCTGGTTACCGGTGAGGGGCGGGCCGCACACATTCACGCATTTCCGGGTCAGTCTGAGTCTGTCGAGCAGCGCTGGCGTGACTACTGGGGAGACCGGGCATGGATCTTCAATCGCCAGCAGGTTCCCCAGATTATCGGGGACGGGCCCGGACTGAGCCTGCTCGGCGACCTCCTGGTCATGCCGGATGGTGATGCTGTAGTGGGTGACTCAAGGACCCAGTCACCGTCGGCTCTGTTTATGCCCGGGGTCCACGGATCGCTTACAGAAACCGAGATGGGGATCCCTGTTTGGCGCCTCTGCTAGTTCCCCCGTGAGCCAAAGACAATTTCGTCCCAGGAAGGCATGGGCTTGCGGCCACGCTTCTTCGAACTCTCAGTTGGCTTCGGGGAAGCATCTTCACCCTCATTTGGGTCCCTATCGGGTGGCGTATTGGCGTTGGTAGAGGAAGCGCTCCGTTCCTCGGGTTCCACCTGATCAACGTGTCCGAGGGCTGCTGGAGCCGGACTGGGTGGTGCCACAACCGGAGAGATGATGGGGACCGTTTCTACCTGCTCATCTTCACCCTCAAAGCCCATCATCACGGGTTGACGACGACCACGGGCGGCACTGAGGCGCTTAAGAAGTTGCTCTTGGCGCTCAAGCAGGATGTCGTCCTCATCGGAGAATGGATCAACCGTTGAGCTCGCGACTGGAGGGAACAGTGCGCGGACGGTTTCGGGCGTCCTAGTCGTTTCCGTGAGCTCTCGAGCTGTGTCATCACTGGCAGTGGCGAGATCTGTCGCTTCTGCTAGTGTCCACATTGCGGACTTTTCGATGTCGTCCTCGACAAAAACAACCGAGACCTCCCATGCCCCTGAGTCGCGCTTGGAGGCAGTCCATCTCAGTTCTTCCGTGTCGACCCCGCGCTCAGCCAGACGGTCAACCACAAGGTCGCCAATGGTCGGGGAGTCGGGCTCATTTCCGACGGGGGAGGACAGGGCACGGTCGATGGCGCGCATGATCTCAGCGCGAACCGGCCCCTCGAAACGCCGGACGCGTTCAATATCGGTTCCGGTTTGCTCGTTGATCTGGATCGCAGTTAAGCCTTCTCTCAAGAGGGCTTGGATTTCCCGAGGGGTGAGTCGTCGCTGAGGTGAATCGGGGACCACCTCAAGGGTCGATCCCCGCAGGATCGACGAGGTCAACATCTCGGTTAGGGGCGCAACAAACTCACGTCCGTCCCCATCCCGAAAGAGAAGAGCATCACTTCCTGCATCGCGTCCCACAAACTCAAGAACAATCATGTGTCCCACCTTTCCCGACTACATGGTGCCAAACTCCCCACCATCCCGATGGATGCTGTGGGGCGTGTTCAGAAAGCGGATGGAACTGAACCACCAATGGTGTTACTATCCCCGCGGTTGCCCATCCTGGTAATCCGAGCCGCAGTTCGAGCGTGAAAGGACACTAATGGCTACCGACTACGATGCCCCGCGTAAGTCTGAAGAGGATATTTCAGAGGACTCTATCGAGGAGCTGAAGTCACGCCGAACCGATATTGGTTCGAATGACGTTGATGAGGACGAGAATGAAGCGGCGGAGAGCTTCGAGCTCCCGGGCGCGGACCTCTCGAAGGAAGAGCTCACCGTGCTGGTTGTCCCAGCGCAAGAAGATGAGTTCACGTGCGTCTCGTGCTTCCTTGTAAAGCACACTTCTCAGCTTTCACCTGAGAGCGAACCCGGCGCCCCGATGTGCCTCGATTGCATGGCCTAGGGAGCGCGCATCATGGCACTGTTCCGGCGTAGGAGCAAGCGAACCGAGGAGGGCTCTGCCCGGGCCCCCGAGGCGTTTGCATCGGACCGTGAAGAACGCCCAGAACTGCCTCGTCGTGGCCCAAGGGATTCGGGTGGAGAGCCCGTACCCGCCGGCTATGTGGACCTGGGAGCGGTCTATGTACCGCGTTTGCCGGGCCTGCAGCTGAGGGGCAAGTTTGAGGCCGATAAGACAACCCTGTTCCGCATGCTGCTCGTCCTCGGAACCTCCGGGGTCACCGTCAGTGTTGCCGCGGCTCCCAAGTCGGGTGGGGCGTGGACAGAACTCTCGGAGCAGATCGAGACTTCGATTGTTGGAGCCGGTGGTTCGGTTGAGAGGGCTGAGGGGCCGTACGGAACTGAGCTTCATGCTCGGGTCGCAGCGGTCCTTCCCGATGGAACCCGAGGTTTCTCTCCGCTTCGAATCATCGGTGTTGAGGGGCCACGCTGGGTGGCGCGTCTCGATATAGCCGGTGCAGCTGCGGCTGGTGACAACGCGCAGACTGAAGCTTGCGAAGCGCTGATTGACCAGTTGATCGTGAACCGTGGGGATTCGCCCCGCATTCGCTTTGAGGTTCTCCCACTCAGTCTTCCTCGCGATGCCGCGGCTCTAGATGAACCTCGCTGATCTTCGCCGCCGCTTCTTCCCCTCCGCTGACGAAGTGAAGCTCTCTGAAGAAGAGTTGCTTCCACTTGAGTCTTGCGACCTCAGCCCCGATCGCCGACCGATCGCCAAGTGCCCGCTTCGCCAAGTTTGTACGATCGCCGGTCTTGTGACAGAGATCAAGGTGGAGCAGACCCCAGCTGGCGGGACTGTTCACCTGATTGTCGAGGACGAGGATGGAGACGAGCTCGTTGCAGTGTGGCACGGCCGCGAGAGCATTCCCGGTGCCACTATCGGTTCGGTACTAGAACTCAAAGGCACACTGACGCGCTCCCATGATTCTCTTCGCATGCTGGAACCGTCCTACACGATCATTTGGCGCCAGGACTTCTGATGACCACGGAAGGTGACAGGTATATGTCCCAGGAAACCTCCTCGTTAGAGGGACCCGCCAATGCCGACTCAGAGGGTGTACAGCCCGCGCCCCTTGGTGGCAATGGCGGTTGGGTCAAGCAGCTTGATCGTGAAGAGTTCTCTGTCGTTGACTCCATAGGGGGGTGGCGGGGGGCCGTAGAGTCCTTGGCTCCCGGTCTAATTTTTGTTGTCGCCT
Source organism: Actinomyces minihominis (assembly GCF_900187855.1). Lineage (GTDB taxonomy): Bacteria > Actinomycetota > Actinomycetes > Actinomycetales > Actinomycetaceae > Scrofimicrobium > Scrofimicrobium minihominis. The sequence continues at coordinate 52,250 of NZ_FYEG01000002.1, forward strand.
ATGTTGCATCGCGTGATCTTTTTTGGCCCCTTGTCCTCTCGGGCGGACTAGCAGCTGTCTTCGTGGTGATTCGCCTGTTCCAGCGTTCCTCCCTTTCACAGGCATTTGCGGGGATGTTTGGTGTCCTGATAGGAGTGGTTTGGGCTGCCCTATCCGGGCAGGCCGAGAACTACTTTGCGTGGGGACTCATCACAAACGCGGCCTTCCTGGTGGCGATGTTGATCTCTCTGATAGTGCGGCGTCCAGCGCTGCTCCTTCTCATGGAGTTTGCCATCGGGCTGCCGGCAGACTGGAAGAGTGCTGAATGGGCGCCTCTTCTGCGGAAGCGGGCAACCTACGCCACCTGGGTGTGGGTGCTTGTCTTCGGACTGCGACTCGGGGTTCAGGCCCCGCTCTACTTCGGTGGTCAGGTCGTGGGCCTGGGGGTCCTGAAACTGGTCATGGGTCTGCCCCTGTTCGCGGTTGCCGGTTGGTTGACCTGGGTTCTCCTGCGCGGTTTTGCTCCGGTTGCCAGCAGAGAGGCCGGGGAGGGGCAGGTGGAGAACCTTGCGGAAGCCGCTGAGAAAGAAGTCGAGGCTGATTGAGGCCGACCTCTTCTAGCGGATCAAGGTCTCTAGGTCTGCCAGGGCAGGCTCACTGTTACGCCCGCATATAACGATCAGTTGGTCACCGACCTCGACCTCGGCAACGTCTTCGGGCGCAACAGTTTCTTCCGCCCGGATGACGGCACCCAAGATCAAGTCGCCAGGAAGCTGGATGCTGCGGGGTTCCATTCCAATCACGGTGGAGTGACGCGGAACCTCAACCCTGTAGACGGAGGCGGTGGAGCTTCCCAGTGCCATGAGCTGAATCATGTCGCCTCCCGATACGGCCTCTTCAACCAGGGCGGTGAGAACTCTCGGAGTTGAGGCCAGGACATCGACACCCCAGCTCTCGTTGTACATCCATTCGTTTGCCGTGTGGTTGGCGCGGGCGATAACCTGCGGAACTCCAAACTCAGTCTTGGACAGTAGTGAGACCACGAGGTTCACCTTGTCGTCTCCGGTGACGGCCGCGACAGCATCGACTTCGCGGGCACCCGCCTCCTCCAGCTCGGTGGGTGAGCAGGCATCTGCGAGGACCCAGTCGGCCTCGGGAACCAGCGTCACTTTGATTGCATCGGGATCGCGGTCAACGATAGTCACGTGGTGGCCGTTCCCAATTAGTTGGTTAGCGGTGGCACGTCCGACTGCCCCGGCTCCGACAACGAGAATCCTCATAGGTGCTCCCTAACTCAGTTAGCCGTATTTGGGTTGTGGGCCAAAATATCTCGGATGCCGGCATTATCGGTACCGTCGGTTCCGAGAATCAGCAGATCATTCTCTTGTACCACGTAGTTCTGACGGGCAGGAACGACCCGGGAGAGACGCGATACGAAAGCCACTCGGGCTCCGGTGAGCTCTTCAACCTTGGAGAACGGCTCCCCGTACCAGGCTTCAGAGGGACGTACAGCCATGAGTAGCACGGCTCCGGTTGGGTCTGTCCAAACAACTTCCGCATTCGGTGGGACCATCCACTTGAGCACCGCGGTTGCTGTGCGTCTTGTAGAAGCGACGGTCGGGATACCGAGCCTTTCGTAGAGCTCGGCTCTTTCCGGGTCGGCGATTCTAGCCACCACCCGATCAATCCCGAACAGTTCGCTAACGGTTCGGGTGGCAATGATATTTGAGTTGTCACCGTTGGACACGGCAGCGAAGGCATAGGCATCCTGGATGTGGGCCTTCTTCAACGTGGCGCGATCAAAGCCGTTGCCGTGGATACGCTGTCCCGAAAAGTCCGGGCCGAGCCGCGTGAAAGCGCTGGTCCTGATGTCGATGATTGCGACTGAATGGCCCTGGGCATCCAGTTCGTCGGCGAGCATCGCTCCGACCCGCCCACAGCCCATAATTACGAAGTGCACAGACCCAAACTACCACCGCCAACCACCCGCATGGCAGGACTGTACTCTTGGAGGAACGGTCTTCTCCCCAATCCGGGTGAAGGCTGAAAGTGATTCTCAGAAGGAGCCCCCATGGAAGCGTCCCAGCCCACGATCGAAACGGTGACCTTGGGGAAGCCCGTGCACGGCGGGGCCTGCCTGGCTCGCTCCGGCGATGGACGGACCCTCTTCGTTCGCGGGGGCCTGCCGGGAGAGACGGTGCGGATTGCTCTGACATCGGAGCATAAGAAGTTCGCCTGGGCCGATGTGACCGAGGTATTGGAGCCATCGGTTCACCGTGTCCCTCACGTGTGGCCGGAGGCCGAGGCCGAAGGGGTCGGCGGAGTTGAACTCGGGCATGTCGCCCCCTCGTACCAGAGGGAGTGGAAGTCCGAGGTCCTTGGTGAGCAGCTGCAACGGATAGGGGGAGACAGGGTCGTTGCGCAGGTGCGCGCGGTGACCGGAGCCTCAGAGGATGAACCCCTGGTGGTCGTTGAGCCGACACCGGGAGACTCAGCCGGCGGAGATCTGCTTGGTCGACGCACCAGGGTACAGCTGGTGATTGACGAACAGGGACGCCCCGGTATGCGTCGCTACCGCTCCCACGATGTGGTCCCACTGACCGAACTTCCCATCGCAACCGGTGGTCTCAAGTCCCTGAAGGTTCTTGAAAAGCCCGCGTGGAAGAAACGCTGGACAGCGGGGGAGCGCATTGCCCTGGAAGATCCCAATGGTTCGGCTCCCGTCCTCGTCAGCTCAACTGGCGTGTTCACGGGGCCGGGAACATTTGGACCGCCAAAGTCCACCTGGATCGTTACCGCTGCCGGTCGCACGCACAGCTTCTCTGTGCGACCAGGTTCCTTTTGGCAGACCCATGTTGAGGCACCGGCCGTTCTGGTGGAAGCTGTTTTAGAGGGCGCCCAGGTGCGCCCCGGTGATGTGGTCGTTGAGCTTTATGCTGGTTCAGGTCTGTTCTCTCGTTTCATTGCCGATGAACTTGAGGGGGGACAGCTATTGACCCTCGAGGGCAACAAGAGTGCGGTCAAGAGCGCAGGGAAGGTCCTTGAGCCTGAGATTGAGTCTGGGCGCGTCCAGGTGTTTCAGGGCCGGATTGACGGCAAGGCCGTTGCCGAACTGGCGGAAGCTTCCGGATCTCCTATCGATACGATCATCCTCGACCCACCGCGTTCCGGAGCTGAAAAGGCGGTTGTGGAAGCACTTTGCGCAACCGAGGCCTCCCGGGTCGTGCTGGTTTCCTGCGATCCGGCATCGGGAGCCAGAGATCTGTCTGACTTTGTGTCAGGCGGGTTCCGCATCGAGTCGATTCGTGCCTGGGACCTCTTCCCCCACACCCACCACTTCGAGATCGTTACGACACTGGTCCGTGACTAACGTCCCAGGGCGGGTTCGAGGACAAAGGATACTGTCCGGACCTTGCTTTTGATCATCACGGGGGCCTTTCCTGCGATATCTTGGTTACGTACCACGACCAAAGGAGGGCCCTGTGGCAAACATGGACTCGTTTAACGCACGTGCAACACTGACCGTAAACGGTAGTGATTACAGTTACTATCGCTTGGATTCGGTCCCCGGAGTTGATCGGCTTCCATACTCACTGAAGGTGCTTGCGGAAAACCTGCTACGTAATGAAGACGGCGAAAACATCACCGCCGACCACGTTCGCGCCATTGCTGGTTGGGATCCAAACGCCCAACCAGAAGATGAGATTCAGTTCACGCCTGCCAGGGTGGTGCTCCAGGACTTCACCGGAGTGCCCTGCGTTGTCGACCTCGCGGTGATGCGTGAGGCTTACGAGGCCATGGGAGGTGACCCGGAGAAGATCAACCCGCAGGTGCCCGCAGAGTTGGTCATCGACCACTCCGTTCAGATAGATGCCTTTGGATCTAACCTTGCCTTCGCCCGTAACGTTGAGCGAGAGTACGAACGCAACGGAGAGCGTTACCAGTTCCTGAAGTGGGGACAGCAGGCCTTCTCAGACTTCAAGGTGGTTCCGCCGGGAACCGGCATTGTCCACCAGGTCAACCTTGAGTACCTCTCACGCGGGATCTTTACTGAAAAGCGTGACGGTGAGGTGCTGGCATACCCGGACACCTGTGTCGGTACCGACTCCCACACCACCATGGTCAACGGCATGGGGGTTCTCGGCTGGGGTGTCGGTGGTATCGAGGCCGAAGCAGCCATGCTGGGACAGCCCATTTCAATGCTCATTCCCCGCGTCGTTGGCTTCAAGCTCACCGGTTCGATCCCAGCGGGCGCAACCGCCACGGACGTCGTCCTCACGATTACCGAGCTTCTTCGTAAGCACGGGGTGGTCGGAAAGTTTGTTGAGTTCTATGGCGACGGCGTGGGGGCTGTTCCCCTCGCGAACCGTGCCACCATCGGTAACATGTCCCCGGAGTTTGGTTCGACCGCTGCCATGTTCCCCATCGATCAGGTCACGCTGGACTACCTGTACCTCACCGGTCGTTCTGAGGAGCAGGTCGCCCTCGTCGAAAGCTATGCCAAGACCCAGGGCCTGTGGCACGATCCCAGCCGGGAAGTGGAGTACTCCGAGTACCTTGAACTGGACCTCTCGACGGTCGTTCCGTCAATCGCCGGACCCAAGCGCCCCCAGGACCGCATCCCGTTGACGGAGGCCAAAGAGTCCTTCCGAGGCAGTGTTCCCTCGTATGTCAGCGAACCTGACCGTATCCATGAGACGGAGTTGGATGAGGCGCTTGAAGGTACATTCCCGGCCTCAGATCCCGTGCAGCCTACCGATAACTCTGATGATGACGGCTCTGCACCGGCCCGGCCGGCCGACAGCGCCAGCCGCCCGCACCGTCGGGTGGAAGTCACCCTTGAGAACGGCAACAGCGTGGAACTTGACCACGGAAAAGTCGTCATTGCATCAATCACTTCGTGTACCAACACCTCCAACCCTTCGGTCATGCTGGCTGCCGGTTTGCTGGCTCGTAAGGCCAATGAGCGTGGACTCAAGGTCAAGCCCTGGGTAAAGACCTCGATGGCCCCGGGTTCCCAGGTTGTTTCGAACTACTACGACCGCGCGGGTCTTTGGCCGGATCTTGAGGCACTCGAGTTTTACCTGGTTGGTTATGGTTGCACCACCTGTATCGGTAACTCCGGCCCTCTGCCAGAACCTGTTTCAGAGGCAGTCAACGAACATGACCTGGCAGTGGCATCAGTGCTTTCAGGCAACCGGAACTTCGAGGGACGCATTAACCCCGATGTAAAGATGAACTACCTGGCCTCACCGCCACTGGTTATCGCCTACGCCCTTGCGGGGACAATGGACTTTGACTTTGCAAGTGAACCGCTTGGTCAGGACCGCCATGGAAAGGATGTCTTCCTCGAAGACATTTGGCCCTCACCCGAAGAGGTCCAGGCAACCATTGACTCCAGCATCGACCGTGACATGTTCCTTCAGGACTACGCCGATGTGTTTGCTGGCGATGAGCACTGGAGAGAACTGAATGCTCCGGAGGGGGCAACCTTTGCCTGGGAAGACGATTCCACCTACGTGCGTCGTGCCCCGTTCTTCGAAGGAATGCCTGATGTCCCCGAACCCATCCAGGACATCCATAATGCCCGGGTTCTTCTGAAGCTGGGGGATTCGGTCACCACTGACCACATCTCGCCAGCGGGGTCCTTCAAGGCCGATTCTCCGGCCGGTCAGTACCTTCTTGACCGCGGAGTGGCAGTTCGGGACTTCAACTCCTATGGTTCCCGACGCGGCAACCATGAGGTCATGATGCGAGGCACCTTCGCCAACATTCGTATTCGCAACGAAATGATCCCGGGCGTTGAGGGCGGATTCACCAAGGACTACACCAGGGAGGACGCTCCCGTTGCCCCGGTGTTCAATGCAGCCCAGAACTACCTTGCCGAAGGGACACCCCTGGTTGTCCTGGCAGGTAAAGAGTACGGTTCGGGTTCATCGCGAGACTGGGCCGCCAAGGGTGTGGCTCTCCTCGGAGTTCGTGCGGTGATCACCGAGTCATTCGAGCGCATTCACCGTTCGAACCTGATTGGCATGGGAGTCCTTCCTCTTGAGTTCCCAACCGGAGAAGATCGCAACTCCCTTGGTCTTGATGGGACCGAGATCTTCAACATTGTTGGGATGGAGAAGTTCAACGAGGGCGTGACTCCCAAGACTGTCGCAGTGACGGCCACCAAGGAGGACGGCTCAGTCATCGAGTTCGATGCTCGCGTTCGTGTCGACACTCCGGCCGAGCGAGATTACTTCCGTAACGGAGGCATTCTGCAGTACGTCCTCCGCAGCCTTAAGGCCAAGGAGCTAGCGGACGCCTAACGCAGTACCTACTAGGAAGGCCTCCCCCTGGAGATCTATCCAGGGGGAGCCCTTCTACTTAGCTTCTTACCAGTCAGCCATCCGTGCAGCTACCTGTTCCAGTTAGCAATCTCAACCTTGATGTCGGAGGTGGTCTGAAAACCCCAAATTTCGCCATAGAAGGCCAGCTCCGTGTCCCAGGCAGTACGGATGGATCGGTCCTGCGCGTAAGAGTGACCTTCCTCTTCAAAGACCACGAGTGCGACCGGCTTACCCTCTTGTTTTAGCGTCTCGACGGCTTTCTCAACCCGTTCAACTGGAGCCAGGTGATCCTTGCCACCGTGCATGAAGAGAACGGGAGCGTTGACCTGTTCGATGTGTTCGAGGGCGTTCGCTTCAGCCCAGGCCGCGTCCTCAAGATTGTACGAACCCACCAGGCGACCGGGGTAGTTCTTTTCAAACTTATGGGCGTTGGCGGCCAAATCTCGAATATCAGGGGTACCCGCAAGCGCGACGGCACCGGAGAACAAGTCCGTCTTCTCGATCGCGTGAAGTACGGTAACCACCCCGAAGGATTCGCCGCGAATCGCAATGCGTCCGGCGTCTACCAGACCCTCTGCTATCAGGTGCTTCACTCCACTGACGATGTCGGCTACATCGCGGGTGCCCCAGTGGCCTGAGATTTGGCTTCGATAGTTTCGGCCAAATCCGGTGGCTCCGCGGGGGTTGGGTTTCAGTACCGCAAACCCCCGGCTGGTCCAGAACTCAACTGCCATGTCGATTCCCGGGTGGGCTGCCATTGTCGGCATCGGGTTGACTGAGACGAGTAGTGGAGGGAGCTCAGTCTCAGGGGCTTTGAAGTTCTGGTTGGTAGGCATGAAAAGGAGCCCGTGACCGCGGGTGTTGTCATCGTTTTTCCATTTCACATTTTCGACTCGGGAAATGAATCCCGGATGTACCTCCACCTCGGTGGAGGGGCGAACGACGACTGGTTCGCCATTCTTCACCTCGATGATCGAGGGTGGTTCAATCGCGGAGTCGCCGAGGAAGATGACCCGCCCGCTGTCTGAGGCCACATTGCCGACCGGCCACCAGCCGAGGGGCCATTCTTCAAGGAGTCCGTTATCGAGGCGAATCGTTCCCAGGTGTCGGGTTCCGTCCTTTGCCCAGGTGCAGACCAGGTGGTCGTTGTCGAGGTTGTCGTAGGTGTGGGAGCCCAGTTTCCAGTGGGGTTGTGAGAAGGCTTGGTTCGCGGGGTGGAGCGCCCTGGTGCGAAGTCGTGTCTGCCAGGCGTCGGAGGGTTCGCCCTCACGAAGCTCAAAGCCTTCGGTTCGGTACAGGTTTGCCCAGCCGGTGGAGTCATCGGCGTGAATGAGGTCGTTGTCAAGGGTCCACCGTGGTTCGTAGACGCAGACGTCCTTGTGGTCGACGAGGACGACGTCGGAGAGGTAGTCACCAAATTCGCTGAGTGCGCCCACGTGAAGTTGGGATTGGGTCCACGGCATCTCCGGGTGGTTCCAGGTGATCCAAACCAGTTTTGAGTTGTCGTGGGAAAGTCCGGGGGAGGATACGAAGTCTGTTCCCTCAAAAATGGTGCGGATGAGGTCGGGGTTGCGAGCGGCAGAACCATCAATGGGGATGGACACCAGTGTGGACACGGGTTCCCGGCCCTCGGCTTCTCCGCTTCGGTCTTCGCGTACCGCGTAGACGAGTCCACGGGAGAGATCAAGCTCAAAGTCTCCGTAGACGCTGTCGGAAAGTGGTGTCAGCGGAACCACGGCGCGTCTGCGGTCAGAGACGCGGAAAGCGTAAACGCGGTTGTCGTTCCCATCGGAGAAAACCAACTGTCCATCGCGGACTGCATAGGCGCGGCCGCCACGTCCGTGTACATCAGTGGAGACGTTGATGAGGCGGGAACCTTCAAGGAGGGGAAGGACCTCCATGGTCTGGCCCATGGCATCGCGACGGAGAAGGACAGACCTGCCTTCCCGTCGTGGGTTGTCTTCCACCCAGTAGATATCTGGCCCATCGAGTCGTAACTGGGTGATTACCACGGTTCGTTCGGTGAATGATTCGGGGGTAACCGGAGAGGTCCACGTCCCGTATGCGGCAGTTTCCTTGGCCATTCGTCCTCGTCCTAAGTGTCGGCTTGGCTGCTCTGGCAGGCAGAAAGATCCAGGCTACGTTGGTTTCGAGCTCTCTGCCTCCCGTCATTCTACTCGGGCACACGCATTCGGTAGAATGTCTGAATGACTGAAATGATGGACCGCTCCGGACAGTCGGACCAGATGCGTTACCCCCTTTTGTCCCGGGTGACTACCCCCGCCGATCTATCGGCTTTTACATCTGCCCAACTGGTGGGGTTGGCACAGGAGATTCGGGCCTATCTGATTGAGTCGATCGCCAAGACCGGTGGTCACCTTGGTCCGAATCTCGGCATTGTTGAGGTGACGCTTGCCATTCACAGGGTGTTTGAGTCTCCGAGGGACACGATCATCTGGGATACGGGGCATCAGGCCTACATCCACAAGCTACTCACCGGACGCCGCGATTTTTCTAACCTACGGCGCCAGGGTGGCCTGTCGGGCTATCCGTCGCGGGCAGAGTCTGACCACGATGTAGTTGAGAACTCGCACGCCACGACTGCTCTGTCGTGGGCTGACGGGGTCTCCAAAGAAAAGCAACGCATGGGTGTTCCCGGGACCACCGTTGCCGTGATAGGTGACGGTGCGCTGACGGGTGGAATGGCCTGGGAGGCTCTCAACAACATCGCCCAGGACCCGCGCCGCCCGCTGGTGATCGTCATGAACGATAACGGGCGTTCCTACGACCCAACCATCGGGGGATTGGCGAAGATTCTTGACGCCATGCGCACCTCTCAGGGGTACGAGGAGACGCTGCGGCGGGGTAAGTCAACCCTGCTCGGCCTCGGAACCATGGGGAAGCGAACCTACGGGGCACTACACGGCCTGAAGGCCGGGCTCAAGGATGTCTTTGCCCCCCAGGCGATGTTTGGGGACCTGGGGTTGAAGTACATCGGCCCGGTTGACGGTCATGATGAGGTCGCCCTTGAGTTGGCCCTGGAACGCGCTAAGTCATTTGGTGAGGCCGTAATTGTCCATGCCATCACCGAAAAAGGTCGAGGTTACAGCCCCGCCGAAGAGGACATTGCCGACCGTTTTCACGCTGTCGGAGTCATTCACCCGGAGACGGGTCTCCCGGTGGCGCCGGCACGCTTTGGCTGGACTAAGATCTTTGCCGAACACCTGCTGAAATCTGCCGAGAAGGACCCAAGAATCATCGGTGTGACTGCAGCCATGATGGCGCCGGTGGGCTTGCAACCCCTGGCGACCAGGTTCCCCGGCAGGGTCATCGACGTCGGCATTGCTGAGCAGCACGGGTTCACCTCTGCTGCTGGAATGGCTTTCGAGGGCGCCCACCCGGTGGTCTGCGTCTACGCCACCTTTATGAACCGAGCATTTGACCAGTTGCTGATGGACATCGCGCTACATCGGGAACCCGTGACCGTCGTCCTCGATCGGGCTGGCATCACCGGCGATGATGGTGCTTCCCACAACGGAATGTGGGACCTGTCCCTGGCCGCGATGGTTCCGGGACTTCGCGTGGCCGCCCCGCGCGACGGAAAGTCCCTTCGGGAAGAACTGACCGAAGCCCTTCAGGATCAAAGTGGCCCAACTCTTCTGCGCTATCCCAAGGGTCAACCACCCGCAGATATTCCAGCTCTTCGCGCAGCTGCCGGAGGCGACGTTGTTTTTGAACGTAGCGAACTCGACCTCCCCGAAGGAGAGGCGGCTGCCTCAATCCTTATCGTCGCTGCTGGTTCTATGGTTCCAGCTGCGATTGAAGCGGCTAAACGCCTGGTCCATGAGGGGTATCCCGTCACGGTGGTCGATCCCCGTTGGGTCCTGCCGGTTCGGGACGAGCTCGTGGAACTTGCTAAACAGTTCGACACGGTTGTTTCTGTTGAGGATGGAATCGAAGTCGGCGGCATGGGCAGTGAACTGAGTCGACTGAGCACTCGCGCCGGGGGCCCGCCAGTCCACGTCCTCGGGGTTCCCCGCAACTTTTTCCAGCACGCGTCGAGGGCTTCAATCATCGAGGAAATCGGCCTGGATGCAGAGGGAATCTACCAGTCTGCTCATCGGGCTGGGGCTATGGTCCTAGGCGTAAATGGAAGGCGACCTAAGGCACAGGGGAAGACCTCAAGAATGGCATGATCCGGCGGAACATGACGCTTGTGAGAGTTTCCATCACCCTGCCTGCTGCCGTTTGATCGAAGGGCAACCTAAGCTGGGAGGCAGAGCGGGAGACCTCCGCCTGCTGTCAAGTTCCAGGAGCAATGAAGACATGACCATTTTTGTCGAGTCAACCGAAACCGCCACAACAGGCGCATGGAGGGGATTCGAACCGGGCCTGTGGCAAGACTTTGTTGATGTTCGCGACTTTGTGCAACTCAATTACACCCCCTACGAAGGGGACGCCACCTTCCTCGTTGGCCCGACCGAGCGTACCACCCGGGTTTGGGACACCCTTTCTGGGATGTTCCCCGAAGAGCGCGAAAAGGGTGTCTACGACATCGACACCAAGACGCCGGGTCGCATCGATAGCCATGCCCCCGGTTACATCAGTGAAGATGACAACCTGGTTGTCGGCCTGCAGACAGACGCACCCCTCAAACGAGCCATGATCCCCAACGGTGGTTGGCGAATGGTTGAGAACTCACTGAAAACTTACGGCTATGACGTCGACCCTTTCGTTCGAGAGATCTTCACTCACTACCGCAAGACCCATAACCAGGGTGTCTTTGACGTCTACCCGGATTCGGTTCGCAAGGCACGCTCGTCCCATATCGTCACCGGTCTTCCTGATGCATACGGCCGAGGCCGAATCATCGGCGACTACCGCCGCGTTCCCCTCTACGGTGTTGACCGTCTGATCCAGGCCAAGAAGGCTGACAAGGCTGAACTCAATGCGCGATTCTCAGAGGACGGCATCATTCAGCAGCGCGAGGAGCTCGCGGAGCAGATCCGTGCCCTCGAAGAGCTCAAGGCCATGGCGCAGTCCTACGGGTTCGATATTTCTGGGCCTGCGACCACTGCAAAGGAAGCCGTTCAGTGGCTCTACTTTGCATACCTCGCTGCGGTCAAGGAGCAGAATGGTGCAGCGATGTCGCTGGGCCGTACCTCCACCTTCCTGGACCCCTACTTCGAGCGGGACCTCGCAGAGGGAACCATCGATGAGGTCGAAGCTCAGGAAATCATCGACGACTTTGTCATCAAGCTGCGAATCGTCCGCTTCCTGCGCACCCCGGAGTACGACGCGCTGTTCTCAGGTGATCCCACCTGGGTCACCGAAACCATCGGTGGTAACGGTGAGGACGGCCGTACCCTGGTCACCAAGAACTCGTTCCGCATGCTCCAGACCCTGAACAACCTGGGGCCTGCGCCCGAACCCAACCTGACGGTTCTCTGGTCGGAGAAGCTGCCGGAGGGATTCAAGGAGTTCTGCGCCAAGGTCTCAATTGAAACTTCAGCGATTCAGTACGAGTCCGACTCGCTGGTGCGTGGATCATGGGGAGATGACGCCGGCATTGCCTGCTGTGTCTCGGCCATGAACATCGGTAAGCAGATGCAGTTCTTCGGAGCACGCGTCAACCTCGCCAAGGCCCTCCTTTACGCCATCAACGGTGGCAAGGATGAGCTGTCAGGTAAGCAGGTCGCCCCACCCACCAGCCCAGTGACCACAGACGTCCTCGAGTATGAGGATGTTATGCAGAAGTTTGACGTGCTGATGGACTGGCTTGCCCGAACCTACGTTGACGCATTGAACTGCATTCACTACATGCACGACAAGTACGCCTATGAGCGCATTGAAATGGCCCTGCATGACAGCGAGATCCTGCGGACCATGGCCTGCGGTATCGCGGGTCTCTCGGTCGCAGTCGACTCTCTGTCCGCCATCAAGTACGCCAGGGTGACCCCGATTCACGACGAGAACGGCATCATCGTTGACTACAACGTCGAGGGCGACTTCCCGCACTTCGGAAACGACGATGACCGCGTTGACGCCATTGCCGTTGAGCTGGTTGAAACGTTCATGGATAAGATCCGTCAGTATCCGACCTACCGCGGGTCAACCCACACCCAGTCGGTCCTGACAATCACATCGAATGTTGTCTATGGCAAGCACACTGGTAACACCCCGGATGGCCGTCGTAAGGGCGAACCATTCGCACCGGGAGCCAACCCGATGAACGGCCGTGACCGCCACGGAATGCTTGCCTCTGCACTGTCGGTAGCGAAGCTTCCCTACGATGCGTCACAGGACGGTATTTCCCTGACCAACACGGTCGTCCCCTCGGGACTGGGACGTACTGAGGACGAGCAGGTCAAGAACCTGGTCGGCCTGCTGGACTCCTACATGGGTGAGGGCGGGTTCCACATGAATGTGAACGTCCTCAACCGGGACACACTTGAGGACGCCATGGAGCACCCGGAGAACTACCCGCAGCTCACAGTGCGTGTTTCGGGTTACGCGGTGAACTTTGTTCGCCTGACCCGCGAGCAGCAGAAGGACATCATCAGCCGTACCTTCCACGATCGCGTCTGATTAGACACTTGGGCCCGGCGTTTCGTCGGGCCCAAGCTTTTTCCACAGAGAGGCCGGTCCAGGCAAGTGGTGAACAGAGTTGCCGACGGAGTTACCGGAGAGTTCGCTCCGGCTCCGGCTGACCACCCGTTCCATCGTCCTTCGGGAAAGGGAATCGGTGGACTCGACCCACTCGGTGAGGTCGAACGGCGCGAACAGGCCGCCATGATTCACGCTGGAGAGTTGCTTTCGGTTCACTCCTGGGAACTGGTGACTGCGGTCGATGGTCCCGGAACCCGCATGACAACCTTCCTTCAGGGCTGCCCGCTGTCATGCCTCTACTGCCATAACCCCGACACAATGGATATGCGCCGCGGGACTCTGGTGCCAACGGATGAACTCTGCGAACGCATCTACCGCTACCGGCGCATCTTCGCCCGAACCGGGGGAGGGATCACCCTGTCCGGTGGAGAACCACTCATGCAACCTCGGGGCCTCAGCAAGATCCTTCAGTTTGCCAGGGACAACGACATTCACACCGCTATTGACACCTCGGGGTACCTGGGCCACCGCTGTAGCGATGAGATGCTGGGGAACCTCAACCTGGTTCTGCTCGACATCAAGTCGGGGCTACCGGAGGTTTACCGCAAGACCACCAATCAGGACCTAGAGCCAACCCTGGTGTTCGCCGATCGACTCGCCCGAGCCGATATTCCCGTTTGGGTGCGCTTCGTGCTGGTTCCCGGACTGACCGATGACCGCGACAACATTGAACGGGTCGCTGAGATTGCCTCAACGATTCCCTCCCTAGAACGCGTCGAAGTGCTTCCCTTCCATCAGATGGGACGCGACAAGTGGGATGTTCTTGGTTTCAAGTATGAGCTGGAAGACACCAAGCCGCCCTCGGTTGAAGTGACCGAGCAGGCCCGCGATATTTTCCGCCGCCGCGGAATCAACACCTTCTAGAACCCCGCTAGAAACTACGGGAAGACTTACGCCGCAGCTGCTGCACGGTCGCCTTCGAGACCGCGGGCATCAACTCACGGACCTGCCAGCTCCGAGCACCGGCCTCGATAAGCGCCGACTCCAAGTCGCCCTCAAGTTCCCACCAGGCAACCTGACGCTGCACCTTTGGTTCGAGGACGACCTCCGGTTGAACCCCAAGCGGCGAGGCGGCGCGCTTGGCCAAGTCACGTAGGGTCTGCAGGCGCTCCCAGGCGACCGGATCGGTCCTCTTCCAGGTTGCGGCTGCAGGAACATGGTCTGGATCTTGCGGAACCCGCATCGAAGGGAGCTCTGACTCAGGGAGGGCGCGAGCTCTCGAGATAGCTCTCCACCACTGATCGGTGTACTTCCGCGCCCTCGTTCTGCGGAACTGCTCTATAGAGGTCAGTCGAGCCTTCGACTGGGGGTTCTCAAGCGCAGCGGCAACGATGCCGGCCGTGGGAAGAATTCTCCCGGGAGCCGTGTCAAGGTCCCGGCCAATCTGATCTCGGGTCGTCCACAGCTCACGGGCTATCGCCAGACCCAGCGGGGTGCGGACCTTACCGAGTCCCTTGGTATCGCGCCAAGTTACCTCACGGGGAACAAGAGGGTGGGCAAGCTCGTGTGCAAACTCTTCTTCAGCCCAACCCAAACGTCCAGCGTCCTCGAGACGCAGAGTCATATCTTCGAGAAGTTCGGGAAGGAGTTCTACGTCGAGGGCGGCATAGCGCAACCAGTCGATGGGGAGGGGACGCAGCGACCAGTCCTCATTCTGGTGGCTCTTTTCAAGGCTGATTCCAAGGACGTGCTCAGTGACTGCGCCGAGCGAGAAATGCTCGAACCCGAGGAGCTTGGCGGCAATTTCCGTGTCAAATATCGCCGGAGCAGTCAGGCCCAACTGCGTCATGCAGAGCAGGTCCTGGTCAGCTGCGTGAAGGATCCAGGGACCGGTCATGGCAGGGGCGAGAATCGAAAGATCTGGGAGCTTGAATGAGTCAATCAGGAACGAACCAACGCCCTCTTTCCTCAACTGGACCAAGTAGGCGCCACCCCCGTAGCGGTACCCCTGGGCACGCTCGGTGTCCACAGCCGTCGGAGCGTCGTTCTGGGAGAGCGCACGGGCTGCCTCAGCGAGGGCTTGAGGTGACTCTATAAGTTCGGGAATGCCCTCTTTGGGTGAGCGCAGCAGGCGTGCAGCAGACTCTGACTCTTCCACTAGCTCAGCTACCTCAGTGCGCACTTGCTGCACGGGCTTGGCAGTGGGGGTCCTCTTCGGTACAGGAACGGGATGAACCGGTTCCTGGAACAGGGGACTACTTGACATGGGGACGTCCAATACGTGTTACTCCGTGAGGCATGGCACCGCAGTTCTGCCTGAGGGCCTCTGACCAACCCTGAAAGTCAGCCGAGAGGTCTGAGGAAGACGCGGTCCAGGAACACCGAAGATCGGCATTCAACTGGGATCCCTTCAACTCTAGGCCGCCGAAGGTCTGAGAGATCTCACGTGTGACTGTTCCAACGCAGGCGAGAGCGTCGGCTCCGGCCTCCTCCAGGCTGTGGATGAGGGTTGCCCAGATAACCTCACCAAGAAGGGGGTCCGTTGCCTGGTCATCATCGATGCTCATTCGGGCCTGGCCAACCAGGCGGAAGCTGCCACCCCACACGTCTTCCTGCGTGGGGTCATAGAGAATCACCATCGTCGCCCTACCTAGAGGTTGCTCGCCGATCTCCTCGGCGGTCTCGACCTCGACCGCAGCGGCCCAGGGGGCCAGGTGTGACGGGGCTGGGACTTCGCGAAATCGTAGGGTTGGATCAACTTCCGAGTCGCGCAGTGAGTGCAGCGCAGCCACAAACTCCTGTGGTGGAACAGTTTGATTCACACTGCTAACTTTACGTTTTCAGAGGAATATTCGACGGAACCACGCCGATAGCTCAGGGTTGAACTGCGGTAACGTTGTTCCTTCAGGAGGTACCATGACCACTTCGCAGGTAGTAATCAGACCAACTACGGCCCAGGAGATGCGAGACCACGCCGTGGCGGCGCAGGTTAACGTCCCTATCGAGCAGACCTGGGTGTGGGCTGAGTTTGAAGAGACCTTCCCCGATCGGCAGCTAGTGGGTTTTTTCTCGATAGCGTTCAACGGCGAGGTCGTCGCGATCCTCGGCATGACAGAGTACCGGTACCACGGTTTCAATTTCCTCTGGTGTAAACATGGGCCCACCTGGCTTGTTGATCCGACTGAAGAGCTAGAGCGTGCGGCACTTCAAGCACTCATCAAGTGGATCAAGAGAAACAATCGCGGGGTGGCATTCTTGCGTCTGCACCTTGAGTTTCCAGGTCCGGACGCGTTTCCTCCCATGCAGATCACCACGTATGACCAGACCGTCGTAGTTAGGTTGTCCGAGGACGAGGACGAACTGATGGCAGGCTTTAAGAAGCGTGCCCGTACCAAGGTACGCGGAGTTATCAGGAAGACTCCGGTGGACCTGGCGGATGAGACGGACCAGGCTGCAGAGGACTTCTCACCTTATTTTGAAATCATGGCTGAGACCGCCGATAGGCAGGGGTTTACGCCGTGGCCGCCCTCGGTTTATGAGAACATGCTGCGAACCTTGAAACGAGAGCATTCACGCCTCTACGCCGCTCGCGTTGACGGCGAGCTTGTAGCGTTCGCTATCTTCACTCTTTCGGGTCAGGAAGCGGTCTACTACTACGCCGCAGCGACTGAGAATGGTCGCGCTCACGAGGCGTCGATCCAGGTCCTGCACCATGCCTTCAAGGAACTCGGCGCGGAAGGTCTCACGACGATGGACCTGATGGGAGTCGGCTCTGAACTGGCACCATCGCTCCACACCCTCACACCTTTCAAAAGTGGCTTCGCTCCGGACATCACCCAGGTGCCTCCGGCTTTTGACGTGCCTGTCAACCGGGCCCGATTCAGGATGCTCGAACTACTTCGAGAGGGAAAATCCAAATTAGACACGCTGAAGGACCGCGTTTCAGAACGTGAAAAAGGCGACTAGCGCTCAGTTTGGCACCCTCGATAAGCGCTGATAGAGTTACTCATGCTTCACCCCCCCAATGGGGCGGAAAAGCAATGCGGACATAGCTCAGCTGGTAGAGCATCACCTTGCCAAGGTGAGGGTCGCGGGTTCGAATCCCGTTGTCCGCTCGGGCCGTTGGCGCAGCGGTAGCGCGCTTCCCTGACACGGAAGAGGTCACTGGTTCGATCCCAGTACGGCCCACTAGAAGGAAGAGGTCCCGTCTCGTGAAAACGAGGTGGGACCTCTTTCGTATCTCCGAGTGGGGGGCGGGCTCCCTTAACGGACTGCCCCGCCCCTCCCAGAATCCGGTCCTACATCACCTCTGAGTGATGTGCCTTGAACTTGCGATAGTAGTTATAGGTCTGGCCCAGAACGATAGCCTTGCGCCTGAGGTTCTTCTCAATCGGGGAGCGAAGTGGGTTCACCACCCGGTGCTGCCTGACAAGGGAGCGAACCCTGGAGAGCAGCCCCCGGTCCGTGACGTACTTCGTGATCAGAGAGACGGGGACGAGGGTGTAGAGGGCTGCCCGCACGGCCTCGACAGCTTCCTGAGGACGCCCCTCAACCAGATCTGTTGCCATGACAGTCATCGGGTTCTGGCCGGCCGCTACGACATAGTAGGAGTTGCGGCCAATACGCGGGTTAACCTCAAGGAAGTAGGCGATACCATCCCTTGGATCAACCTTGATGTCGAAGTTTGCGAACCCGGTGTAGTTGCCCGCCTTGAGGATCTTTTCAGCCTGATCCCACATCTCCGGCAAAGCCTGGGTTATCATGGCGACCGGGTTGCCAATCATCGTGGGGGAGGGGTCCTGGAGGAGGACGTGCGCGGAGCTGCGCAACTTGACCATTCCGGCAGAATCAACATAGAACGTGAGGGAGCGCATCTGCTCATCACCTCCCGGTATCAACTGCTGAACCAGGAACTTATCCCTGAAACCCGCACCCCGCAGGCTGACCCACATTGAATCCAGTTCCTCGGGCGTCTTAATGAACCAGATTTTTTTCTTACCGGGGAAAGAGACCTTCTCGTACTCGCTTCCCGATGAGGCCTTGGCAACCACGGGGAAGGGGATATCGATCGTTGGGGCAACCCAGCCCTCATCCGGGCCGTCGCAGTCAACCACCACTGTTTTCGGGGTGGCTATGTCCAGCTCTTCGCAGACCTTCGCAAAAGAGTCCTTCTCGCAGAGGAGATCAATGGTCTCTAAGGTAGGGGAAGGAATCGTGTAATCGACCTCGAGAAGACTGCGGTGCCTAGCAAAGAACGTTACAGCCCCGTCAGAGTTCGCAAGAAGGAGCAGGTGTCGATCAGGGTGGCGCTGCGCTATCTCACGCAGGTGGTTCAGGCGGATCTCATCACTCGCACCAGGCTCAATGTGTTCAACGTCAAAGAACACCGAATCGGTGATCAACTGAACGGGGTCGTTAGCCAGGCATAGCGCACGTACCCCGAATGCCTCAAAGCACTCCAGTCCCAGGGCGTAGGCACCCGCGTCACCGCCAAGAATCACGGGCAAAACTGAACTCGTTGCGCTGGGGCGCCCCACTCTAGTCATCTGTTTCCTATCTGACAGTACCGGTGTAGATCAACGTGTTGACTCTGCGCCACGTCCTCGACAAACAGTATCCGCCTAACCTTCGCCCCGTGAAATACCCGTACGGCAAGCCCTCCAATTTGCTCCAGAGTGCCGTTTCCGAGTAGTCTCAGACCTCGTGATTAGCTCTCTTTCGGGTGCTAGTTGCGGACGTAGCTCAGCTGGTAGAGCATCACCTTGCCAAGGTGAGGGTCGCGGGTTCGAATCCCGTCGTCCGCTCTCTCAAGAGTTGAACCTGACGGTGTCAGACAGCGAATGAGACCAGGTGGGTTGACCGAGAGGATAGGTAGCGGCCTGCAAAGCCGTCCACACGGGTTCGAATCCCGTACCCACCTCGGGCCATTGGCGCAGGGGTAGCGCGCTTCCTTCACACGGAAGAGGTCACTGGTTCGATCCCAGTATGGCCCACCGCAGTATTGCAATGAAAAGTCCCGGTCGATGAGGCCCAAAATTTGTCTCTGGGGGCCATTATTTCGAGACTTTTTTCGAAGATCTGGTAGAAAAGAATAGGTCTCCAGCGGGCATCCAGGCGAAGTTGAGCGTGCTAGTCGGCGCGGATGTTTACCCAGTTGTCCTCAACTAGCGTCCGTATGCTGAGATTAGACTTGAGACGGCACACCAGTGTGTATGGTCTACTTCACATGGCAAGTTTGTCAAGCACCTCGTCACAGATCGCGCCGTACTCCTCCTCGAACATCCACGCATAGTCGCCCAGCGCGTCCTCGCGGGTGTAGTCGCGGTACTTGGCGACCTCGTCGATGAAGAACAGCAAGAGAACCTTAACGCCCGACACTGGTCGACGGCAGAGAAACCTACCGGTGAATAGGCGAGAGTGCTGGGCATATGTTTTGAACCTCTCGGCGTCCGCCATTGTCACCGCCTGGGAAGAAAAATGAGGACCGGCCCTTCCGGCCAAATATCAAGACTGCGACTTGACCTCGGCTAGACAAATCGTGGAGTTGTCCCACTGGGTGGGGGCAACCTCTCTGGCCTGCCTTCAACCGCTCAATAAGCGGTTTCGAGTTCGGAGACATCGGTGGACCGGTCAAAAACTGGCGTGAAATGTTCGTTCAGGTGCTCGGGGAACTGGTCCGCATCGACCGAGCAAGAGTTTTCGAGCGCGCAAAAACAGGTGCTTGGTATCACTTAGGACCAAACAGCTCTGCCCCGCCCGGATTCTCGGAAGTGACTCCTGATTTGAGTGTGTTTGTTGAGAGTTCAACCCACTCGAAACTCAGCATGTTGCGCAACCTTTTCGAAACCCTCACCATCGATCCGGATGAACTGGTGTTTACAATGCACCGCACGACCGGCGAGGCGAGTGACGAATCTTCTCCACACCCGCAGCCCGAGGACGAGCTAGTGTTACTCGCTACATCAGCGGTTACAGCCAGCACTGAAGGTTTTAGCGATGCGGTAAAACGCATATCGGACGAGTTTGTCAGTCTGTTTGGAGACCGGCGCGTGGCCGATCCTAGAAGCGTCCTCGGCGAGTTCCCAGCTGTATTTGCCGCAGGCCTGGCAGACAGAGAAACCGTCACAGAGGCAGAGGTCAACGCGTTGATCAGTAGCCTGATCGATACATCTGAGTCGGTGGATCCGGCCCATCTGTGGCGAGCACTTAACGATGGCACGGTCTTGAGCTGGTTAGAAAAAATGGCGTAGATCGGCACGTAGACATACAGTCACCACACACAGGCTCGTCACCGCGAAGTGAGCTCCAGTTCGACCAGTGGAACCATTTCCGCGAGCTGATCTCTAATTCAATGATCAGTTGGCTGCTCGGAATGTAGTCTCGACGTAAAAGGGCGGCATGGCTGCCGTCAACCGGATAACGATGAAAGCCGAATAAAGCTCCCCGTCCTCGATCCAAGAAAGGACACTTAACGGAATGGCTGCACCCCTGGGTGTGGGCGACCCTATTGATTTCGACGTTCGGACCTTCGCGAATATCTTGAAGAAATTGCCCACGCGCACCCCCATCTCAGACAAATTCGAAGGTGTGTCTTCTCAGAGAGGTGGGGCAGCGCGTAACTGGCAGCGGGAGAAGATGGTCGGATGGTTTCGCGACCAAGCCACTCTGGGGTTTGGCGCCTATTCCCGTGAAAAACCTAATTATTCTGCGCGTACCACCTGGCAGCGCCTTGCCTACCCCGGGGGAATGATCTGGATAGCTGAAGCACTCGGCGTCCCTGGGGACGTCGTCGAAGCTGCCGTTGCGGGGGTGAATGCGCAAACAGATAAGCGCCGCCGATGCGGGGTGATTCGCTCGGACATCCCGTGGGAAATGATTGCTGAGAGAGCCTATGAACTCCAATAGAATCTCCGCTCACCGATCCGCCCGCTGTGGGTGACTAGGGAACGACAAACGCTATGAAGAAGTGGATCCTAAAAGACCCATCATCGGTCCAAGCCTTGTTTCCCACTGAGCGTCGAGGGATTTACGTCCTGCACTTCGAAAATGGGGAGCAGTACGTGGGTCAGACGGAGAACATCGTGGCGCGTTACGCGCAGCACCGCCACGGCTCTGGCCACCATGCTCCGTGGGAGGACGTGGTCGCCATCGAGTTTCTCCACGTCCCTAAGGGCAAACTGGACCCGATCGAACGGGAGTGGATCCGTAACCGACGGCAGCAGGTGATCTTACGGAATAAAGCGTTCAACTTTGGGCATGCGCAACCGTCGGTCTTAGACCCGTTCGTTCCGATCGAGGCGCAAGAGCACTGGGCTACAGGTCAAGCCAGCTATGACGTTGCCCCCTTTGTCGAAGCGCTCAAGGGAGGCTGGGGGCGCGAGCGTCCCAGGCTCGCGGTCGCCGCTTTCGGCCGACAGAAGCTACCGGATGGTCGGATGGTGTGGGAGGCGGTCGTTGACGAACTGGCCCAAGTGGTTGCGGACGTCATCCCGAACGCGATTGAGACAGAAGGGAAGTTCTGGAGCCTGTCGGACTCCCCAAGTACCAGTGGTGGCAGATTCGCAACGCTCAACGTTGGTGTACTAGAGCTCGCGTTCTTCCCCCGCGTTAAATCCGAGGCTCAAGTTGGAAGCCTAGACGAGAGCAACGGCCTAACGTGGATCCTGAACGCGGAGGAGGAAACTTTCATACCTTATGAGGAAGTGACGCCACGCTTCAAAGACGACGAGGCAATCGGTTACATGGCGGAAATCGCGGGGATGCCGGTGGGGTTCTTCCGTATTCCTGAGTATTATTCGGTGCCAGTTGACCGGGTAGAGATGCCACTTGGTGCTTTCGGCGTCCAGGTGTTAAGCCCGTCCGAACGTGATGGCGTTCGGAGGTTAGCGATCCACATGATGCGGTCCGGCAGTTTGGGAGCGAACCAGCGCTCTCACAGCCGCGCCCTAACACGCCTGGTTTACGAAAGGATTGTTGAACGCGCAATGTCGTCTAGCTGATTTGAGATGTCGGCAAAGTCTTGGCGCAGGTCAAGGGTTTGTACGTGGATCTGGTTGCCATCTAGTTTCCAAGTGACGCTCGGTTGGACCTCGTGTTCCGTCCTCGCATAAAGCAGCATTCCCGCTACGCGCTTGCCAGGTTCGGTAGCTTCCTTGTTCTTAACGTAGGCGAAGATCTGGTACAGGTTCGCAGAGTGGACCGTGCGCTTGTCAAAGCGTTCCTGCGTGCTCTTGGAATAGTACTTCGCACCAATAATTAGGGACCCTTCTGCACCAGTGAGGGTGATATCGCTTCGCATGACGTGAATTGGCCTGGGTTTAGTTCCGACCGGTTTTCCTGTCAGCCGGTTGGTGACAGAAGCGTCTCGGTCTCAGCGTAGTATGCCTGCTCGACTTCGGCCGGGGTGCGCATGTCGAGTTCCCCGTGAAGTCGTTCATGGTTCCACCACCACACGTACTTAAGGGTCGCGAGCTCGACCTGCTCAACGGTCCGCCATGGCCTTTGCTGACGAATAAGCTCGGTTTTGTAGAGATTGTTGACCGCCTCAGCCATCGCGTTGTCGAACGAATCCCCGACGGTTCCGGTCGAGGGAACAGCGCCGAGTTCTTGGATACGGTCGGTATAGACCATGGCGGTGTAGTTAGACCCGTGATCAGCATGATGGATGAGCCCGTCGAGCCGGCCGCCTGACTGCCATGCCGCCATATCGAGTGCTTGCATCGGCAGAATCTCTGACTTCAGTGTCGAAGCAACGTTCCAACCCACGATCCTGCGCGAGTACACACCCGTGACGAACGCGACATACGCGAACCCGGACCAAGTAGCGACGTAGGTCACATCGCACACACAGAGATTGCGCGGCCCATCAGCGATGAATCTCCGGTTCACGAGATCAGCAGGCAATGCCAGCGCCTTGTCGGGGCGCGTGGTGAATACCCGCTTCGATTTCCGCACCCCGCGCACCCCGGCGAGCCGCATCAGACGCTCGGTCTGGTCGCGGCCGATCTCCCACCCCTCACGCTTGAGCAGCGCGTGCATCTTCCGTCGCCCGTACACGCTGTAATGCTTCGCGTGGAGGCGCTGAATCTCGGACACGAGCAACTTGTCACGGAGCCGTCTCACCGAGGTCGGCCGCGACTTGGCTGCCCGGTAACCACGCGAGGTGAGAAACCCACGAACTGCCGTCCTGAGCGTACGGCAGAGGAACTCGACCCCGAAACGATCACGATGCTCGTCGATGAACTGGATCATATCGTTCGTGGCCGGTCGAGTTCCTTCGCGAAAAACACGCTCGCAGCTTTAAGAACCTCGTTGGCCTTCTTCAGCTCGGCGTTCTCGCGTCGCAGACGTCGGTTCTCTTCGGCCATATCGCTCGTGACGCCGGGTCTCACGCCGGTATCGATGTCGTAGCGGCGCTGCCACACTCTCAGCGTCTCCGGGCTCACTCCAAGGAGGCCGCCGACGTGTCGGCAAGCGGCGGTCAGCGATTCATATTCGGGGCGGGCCTCGGCAAGCATGCGGAGCGCACGCTGACGAAGTTCGGGGTCGTATTTGCTTGGCATCGTAGTTCCATCCTTATATACAGATCGGAACTAAACCCAGGCCAATTCACGTTTGGTGTTGCCGTGAACTGACCCCTACTCGCTGGAGATCGCTGTCTATGAAGAGGGAGTTATCCCATGTTGGTGTCGACACTGACGCTAGACGTAACGGTGACAGGGCCAGAGTTGCGTCACGTGAGATTGGTCGTCCGTCTTCTTTTGGGAAAGGCCGGACATGCAACAGCGGGACGCAGTTAAGGGCGAAACAAGTTCCAAACGTTGGTCTTTTAGACGGTCCACTTTTTGGGCGGCCATGCCGGGATCGGACCAGTGACCACTTCTGTGTGAAGGAAGTGCGCGGTAGCTCCGTGTAGAGCTGGGGTTTCACTGGGTGTGCTGTTTCGAGCGATGGGCACGTCCACCACCCTCTTCGGTGTGTGGACGTGCCCATTCGTGTTGCTGCTCCCTCTACTCGGTGACGATACCGGAGGGCTTGACGTACTCCACGTCCTCGGCGCCGTAACCGATGCGTTCGTAGATGGAGGGTCGGTTACGTTTCAGCCACTGTGCCCAGAGGGTGCCAAAGAGGCCGGGGGCGACAACCAGGGCTGGGAGTAGGAAGGTGAGAAGGTCAGGCTTTTCCTGCTCAAGCAGAACGTTGAAGTTGACAACGATCAAGAAGAACACCGCGGCCAAACCCACGAAGGCGATGGCTGGGGCGATGAAACGGGGGAAAAGACCAACGTCAGTCTTGGTCTTCATGAAGAAGCCAATCAGCGACAGCGAAGTCAAGGCCATCAGCATGACGAGGCCGAGGGCGCCCGTGTTGGTCAGCCAAGAGAACAGGGTGACAACAGGGTAGAGGTTACCTAGTTCCGAGCCGTTCCCAGCCACTGCGAAGCCCAGAATGACGACGGTGGCGATCAGGGTCTGACTTAGAGAGCCAGCCCAGGGAGCGTTCGACTTCTCGCCGACCTTGGCAAGCACAGAAGGCAGAACCTGCTCCCGTCCCAAGGAGTAAAGGTAGCGGGCCACCACATTGTGGAAGGCAACCAGGGCAGCGAAAAGGCTGGTGATGAAAAGGACCGAAATGATGTCAACAACAATGACCCCCATGTGGGAGGCGACGAAATCAAAAAGAAGGGGAGGACCGGCCTCTTCAACGGGAATCCCCCCTTCGATCCTGTCGGGACCAACCGCAATCGCCAGAGCCCACGAGGAAATGGCGTAGAACGTACCGGTGATGATGACGGCGATAAAGGTGGCGCGAGTGACGGTACGACGCGGGTCTTTCGCTTCCTCAGAGTAGATGGCGGCCGACTCAAACCCCATGAAGGCAGCAATACCAAAGGCCAGGACAGCGCCAATCCCGGGGCTGAAAAGGGCGGCCGGTTCGATGGGTCGGGCGGTGAAGCCCTCAGCGGGGTTCGCGAAAGCGATGACATCGAAAATGATCACGAGGACGAACTCGAAGAGGACGATAATGCCCAGCACCTTGGCGGAAACATCAACACTGTTAATGCCCAGGTAAGCGACGATGACGATACCAACCAGGATGGGCAGCCACCAGGGGATAGAGATCCCGAACCAACTGTTCACCAGTTCGGAAACCTGGAAACCAAACATGCCGTAGATACCAATCTGCATGAAGTTGTAGGCAACGATAGCGACGAAAGAGACGCCGACACCGAACGGTTTGCCAAGGCCGCGGGCAGCGTAAGCATAGAAGGCACCCGCGTTGGTGATGAAGCGGCTCATCGCCGTATAACCGACTGCGAAAATCGCCAGAATGAGGGCGAGGAGCACGTAGGCGGCAGGCAGGGCCGAGTTAGCAGTGACAGAGTAGGCGGTGGTTGCCCCACCAACAACTACGAGCAGAGGGGCAGAAGCCCCGATAATCATGATGACGATGGGGAAAACGCCGAGACGACGTTCGGGGGCTTTCCTTGCCCCCGTGGCGCTGGTGCCGCTTGCGGGCCGCGCCTTGGTTTCTTGACTCATGTTTGACTTCCTTGTCGAAGCGGCCCGGCCGCTTTGTTACCCACACCTCAGTTGGGTGGCATGACGGAAAGGCTAATGGGGAACAGCTTGGGACTTTTGTCTCACAGCGCACACCTGTTGACTGCCAACGCAGGCTTCCTTGCTGTCCTCCGCAGAAGGTGGGGGTGAGACTGCCCACCATGGCGTATGTTTACGCAGGTCACAACTGGTTTCGCTACTCCGTCCTCGGCAATCTAAGCGTCTGTAGCGGCGTTTCGGAGCCGTTGACCCTCAGCGCAGCCCAGACCTAGCCTGCTTGCAACCCACAGGAACCAATGGAGGTAAACATGGGAAGCAAGAACCTAGAGAAGACGGTAGCCATCGTTGGAGCTGGCTTCGCGGGACTGGTCGCAGCGCGCGAACTGGAAACCGTTGGCATCAAGACAGAGATTTTTGAGGCCCGTGACCGCATCGGCGGTCGGGCTTGGACCGAGGACCGCATGGGACACACCCTGGAAATCGGCGCCACCTGGGTGCACTGGATGCAGCCCTTCATTTGGACAGAGATCAAGCGCTACAAACAGGGCATCTACCCCAGCCCTGTCGCCGAACAGGCACTGTGGCTCACCGGAGGGGAAGTCAAGGAAGGCACCGAAGCGGAACTGGACGCCCTCCTCGAGCGTCCTCAGGCAGCCATCTTTGAAGGTTCCCGCGAGTTCTTCCCCTACCCGCACGACCCGCTCCACATCCTGGAGGGCGACGATGAGGAGTTGATTGCCCGCTTCAAGGCTAAGGACCAGGGCAAGGTGCTCGATGTTCTGCGTGAAGGTGACTTCACCCAGGAGGAGATCGACCTGGCGGATGCCTACTGGTCGGCTGGCTACATTGGTTCCACCGACACCGCCTCGCCCCTGATGGCGATGCACTGGGCGGCTCTGTCGGACCACCGCCTCGGCCTCCTTGACGAGCAGACACTGCGCTTCAAACTTAGCAATGGCATGAAGGGCATTTACGAGGGGATTTACGAGGACGTGCGAGGCGATGTCCACCTCAACTCCCCGGTCAAGAAGATCGACCACGGCGAAGACAGTGTCGAACTCACCCTGGCTGATGGCAGCACCTTCAGAGCAGACGCGGTGATCGTGACGGTTCCCCTGGGTGCCATGAAGACCATCGAGTTCAACCCACCCCTAAACCAGGAGCGTCAGGATCTGGTCGAAGAAGGCTTCAACTCGACCGGCGTCAAAGCGTGGATCAAAGTTGAGGGTCACCACTCCGTCCTCGCCTATGCCCCCTCGGGAAGTCCGCTAGCACTCATTCGTTCGGAGTATTTCCTCGACGATGGAACGACCATCCTGGTAGGTTTTGGTTCAGATCACAGCAAACTCGACCTCAGCAATGTTGCTGCCGCCCAAGAAGTTATCAGCCAGTGGCGCCCCGACCTCAAGGTCGTCGACGTGACCGGCCATGACTGGGTGGCTGACCCCTGGTCAGGACAGGCCTGGTCAACACTGAAGTCCGGACAGTTTATCAACGGTTGGAGCATGTTCCGAGGAAGCGACTCGCGCCTCCGGTTCGCGGGAGCTGACTGGGCGGAAGGCTGGAACGGGGTGGTTGTGGACGGTGCAATTGAAACCGGCATTACCACTGCGCGGGACCTCATCGACGAGTTCCGGGCAGAAGAGAAGTAGCCGGAATCTAGCGGTCGGAGGGTCTGGTTTGGGACTGCAGCCCATGGACTTATCACAGTTCAAGAAGGCACTGGGGGATTCCTTCGTGCCGCTGGACGTGGAGGCGCAGACTGCCCAGACCTTCCGCGGGCAACTGCAAACTCATTCCAGCGGGAAGGTGCACTTCACGATTGTCGAGGGCGATAGCCACACGGTGATCCGCACTCCCTCTCTAATCTCGCAGGGCCGCGAGAACTTCTACAAAGTGGCCCTGCAGTTAGAAGGTGGCGGTCACGTGGCCCAGGGCAAGCGGGAAGTCAGTTTGAACCCCGGCGCCCTCACCCTCTACGAAACCGGCCACCCCTACACGCTGGAGCTGCTCGATGGCTCCCGAACCTTCGTCATGATGGTCCCAACTTCGCTGGTGCAGATTCCACGGGAATCGGTGAGCGAACTGGTCACCCTTCGTCTTGACGAGGCCGGGAGCCTCGGCTCCCTAGTCACCTCTCACCTTCATAACCTGGCAGCCTCGCCGGGACTGATCTCAGGACCCGCCGGGGGACAGTTGACGCGGGGCACCTTGGATCTGCTGCTCGCCCTCCTCAGCGGAGAGCTGGCGGTAAGGACCGTGGTGGTCACGCCCCGCCAGGAACTGTTCAAGGAAATCCTCTACTACCTTGAGGACAACCTGGCCCAACTCGACCTCACCAGCCAGATGGTGGCGAACGCACACTTCATTTCTATCCGCACCCTCCAGGACCTCTTCCAGGAAAACGGCACAACAGTCTCGGCATGGCTTCGCAACCAGAGGCTGGAGAAGTGCCGAGAGGAACTCCTCGACCCCGCCCACTCCGATCGTTCCGTCGGTCTGATTGCCAGCAGGTGGGGGTTCCAAAACCCGGCTCACTTCAGCCGGGTCTACCGCGACAAGTACGACGAGACGCCCAGCCAAACCCGCTCCAAGAGGTGGGAAAACCTGGTCGTCACCCACTAACTAGAAGCAACATCAGTCTCATTGAAAGGCCCCACCATGCAAACTTACGAAGAACTCCTCGATGCTGTTGTCGCCACCGACGGCGACACCGTGACCATCCTGGCCCCCGCCACCGAGCAGCCGATTGGCGACGCACCCTGGCATGACGAGGCCGAACTGGAGGCCGCGATTGCGCGGGCGCAGGCTGCGCAGCCGGCCTGGGCGGCGCTATCCAGTGCAGAGCGAGCCGACTATCTGAACCGAGCGGCGGACGCGATTGAGGCTGCTGCCGAACCCTTGGCGCAGTTGCTGGCCCGCGAGGTCGGTAAGCCTCTCGGCGGCGCCAACGCCCGTTTCGAGGTCGGGGCATCGGCCAACTGGCTGCGCGCTACTGCTGCCCAGGAGGTGCCGGTGGAGACCCTGGTAGACGACGGGGAAACCTACGCGGAACTGCACTACCGCCCCATCGGGGTGGTCGGGGCGATCACCCCGTGGAACTGGCCCATGATGATCGCGACCTGGCAGATCGCCCCCTCGCTGCGGGTGGGGAACACGGTGGTCATCAAGCCCAGTGAGTACACCCCCTTCTCCGGCCTCGCTCTGGCTGCGGTCATCAACCAGGTACTTCCCGAGGGCGTCCTCAACGTGGTGGTTGGTGACGGCGAACTGGGCGCTGCCATGACCGCGAACCCAGCTTTCGGGAAGATCATGTTCACCGGGTCGACGGCCACGGGAACCAAGATCATTGAGTCCTCAGCGGCGAACATCACGCGCCTCACCATGGAGTTGGGAGGCAATGATGCGGGAATCGTCCTTGCCGATGCGGATCCGCAGCAGGTTGCGGGCGACATCTTCTGGGGTGCGTTCCTTAACACCGGTCAGACCTGTGCGGCGCTGAAGCGCCTCTACGTTCATGACGACATCTACGACCAGGTTGTCGACGCGATCGCACAGGTGGCGAAGTCTGCGCCCATGGGGGACTCGCTGGATGAGGATTCTCTGCTCGGCCCAGTCCAGAACAAGCGCCAGTGGAAAATCGTTGACACCCTTGTCAAGTTAGCGGTTGAGAGCGGGGCGCGTGTGGTGGTGGGTGGCAACCCGGATCCGGATGCCACCGGATACTTCTACCCCGCCACCATCGTCGCCGACATTGATCCAGAAAATGCCCTGGTGGTGGAGGAGCAGTTTGGGCCTGCCCTTCCCATCGTGCGCTACTCGGACATTGAGGACGCGCTGAGGTGGGCAAATGCGCTGGACGTGGGGCTGGGAGCGTCGGTGTGGGGCAGCGATCGCGCCGAAGCACTCAAGGTGGCAGAGCGGATGGAGGCGGGCACCGTGTGGATCAACAAACACGGCGCGGTGCACCCCTTCATTCCGTTCGGGGGCACGAAGCGCTCCGGGTACGGGATGGAGTTCGGGGTTGAGGGCTTGAAGGCGGTTTCGGTGCCGCAGGTCATCAACGGCTGAAACTAGTTGGGCGCCCGGCCTCTCCCCTCGGTTTGGGGTGGGGGTCGGGCGCTCAACTGTCTAAGCAGACTCGCGGACGATGAGTTCGGTGGGAAGGTAGATGACCTGAGGTGGCAGGGTGGGTTCTGCGAGGCGCCGCTCAAGCAGCATCGCCATTTGGCGCCCCTGCTCCACCGGGTCTTGGTGAACGGTGGTCAGGTAGGGATGAGACGAGACAGCCATTTCGGAGTCATCGAAGCCAACCACCGCGACGTCCCCAGGAACACCAAGCCCCGCCTCTAGGAAGACGTCAATAGCGGCGCGGGCCATAAGGTCGTTGGCTGCAAAGAGCCCATCAAAAGGCTCCCCGGCGGCAAGCAGCTCGCGGGCAGCCGCGGCGCCGCTGTTGAAAGAGAAGTCGCCAACCACAATGGGACCACGGGTCCCACTTGCCCCAGTCACTTCCAGGAAGGCGGCAAGGCGGTGATTGGCAGCAACCATGTCATCAGGACCGGAGATATGCGCGATGCGCTTGCAGCCGCGGGCAACGAGAAGTTCTACTGCGGCATGAGTCGCCCCCGCATTGTCAACGTCAACGTAGTCGGCATCCACAATGCGCTCGGGCGGGCGCCCCCCGTAAACGACGGGGATGCGGGCCGACAGTGCTTCACCGAGCCGCAGATCACCGTGGTGGGAGAAGACAAAGATGCCGTCTGAACGTCCTCCGCCTAGCGACGCGAGGACCTTGGAGTAGGACTGCTGTGAGGTGACAATCAGGTTCAAGACAAGGTCGGTTTGGCACAGGTAAGACTCGAGGCCCTGGACCAGCGAACCAATGAAGGGGTCATTGAAGAAGGTAGAGACGTCCTCGGGAATCAGAGCGCTGACGGTCGAAGCCTTACGGGAGGCCAGGGACTTGGCCTGGTAGTTGGGGATATAGCCCAGCTCTTCAACGGCCGCCATGACGCAGGCAATCGTTTCAGCGCTAACGTCAGTAGCGCCGTTGATGACCCGGGAGACCGTGGAGCGGGAAACGCCAGCGCGTCGCCCCACCGACTCCAGGGTCACCGGACCAGGGAGCTGCCTAATCGGCTCGGGCATGGTGGTAGGACCACTGGGCGGGGTGAACATAGTTCCTCACCGTAGTCGAAGTTAGACAAGGTCGGGACGAGGGTTCGAGCTCTCCCGGCCACTAACCAGCGTCCCCTGGCGTATGAGCAGGCCCGCTTGCGGAACCATATCGAGGGCGCGTGCGGCAATAATCTTGGCATAGGCACGCCCTGACTGCTTGATGATGCGCCGCTGGGTTTCGTAGTCAACGTAGACGAGCCCGAAGCGCTTGTTGTAGCCCCAAGCCCACTCGTAGTTGTCCATCAGCGACCAATACATGAAGCCATTGATATTGACACCTCTATCCAACGCATCGAGGACTGCACCGAGGTGGGACTCCAGGTAGGCGGTTCGTTCAGGGTCCAGGACGGCGGCTCCCGGCGTGACCTCGTCGTCGTAGGCGGCGCCGTTCTCGGTGACATAGAGGGTGACCCCGGCATCTTTGGTGTACTCGTTGTGGAGGCGCTCCAGCAGATCCGTCAGCATGAGAGGGTCAACGTCCCAGTTCTGTGCCGTCTTCGGGAGGAGGGCGTCGAGTGTGACGAAGTCGCGGGAAGCACGCATCGGGTTGGTGACCGGGCGCGTAAGGGGGGCACCCCCACTGGGGGCCAGGTTGATCTCGGTGACGCCCTGCTGGGTGAGGAAGTCTGGCACCTTCAGGGCTGAAGCGACAAGGTCCCCCTGGTAGTAGTTCACCCCCAGGGTATCGATGGGAGTCGAGATGGTGGACAGGTCGCCGGGGCGGACGGCATCCTCGAAACTCGTGACAGCCGCGGGCTCAACGTTGGCAAGTTCAGCAATGATGTCGCGGGGGTAGGCACACCGAAAGAGGGGATCGAGGAACCAGCGGTTCATTTGCCCATCGACCAGACGTGCGGCGCGTTGGTCGCCCGCGCTTTTGGGGTCCAGGGGCTGAGCGACCGTGAAGTTGAGAGTGAGGCCAAGCTGGGCTTCAGGGTCAACAGCGTTCAAAGCCTGGGCGGCAAGGCCGTGTCCGAGAAGGAGGTGGTGGCTGGCAAGAAGCCCCTCAGTGAGACTCCGGTGACCCGGGGCATGTTCGCCGCCGGTGTAGCTAAGGAACGAAGAACACCAGGGTTCGTTGAGGGTCGTCCAGACGCGGACCCGATCATGGAGGGCATCGTGAACGGTGAGGGCGTAGTCGCGGAAGCGGTAGGCGGTGTCACGGTTAGGCCAGCCACCCTCGTCCTGCAGGGCCTGCGGCAGGTCCCAGTGATAGAGGGTGAGCCAGGGCAAAATATCGGCCCGCAAGAGCTCATCAACCAGTCGGCTGTAAAAGTCGAGGCCCTTCTGGTTGACGTGCACACCGTCCGGGCAAACCCGCGCCCAAGAGGTGGAAAAGCGGTACGTCTGCAACCCCAGTTCCTTCATGAGGGCGACATCCTCACGGTAACGGTGGTAGTGGTCGCAGGCCACCGCACCGGTCTCCCCGTTGACAATGGCACCGGGCACCCCTGAGAAGACATCCCAGATCGAAGGACCACGCCCATCCTCGTCAACGGCGCCCTCAATCTGGTAGGCGGCGGCAGCAGCACCGAGGAGAAAGTCCTTCGGGAAGGGCCGAGGTGTCCCTGTTCGGGCGCCCTCAAGGGATGCAATCAGGTTGGAAGTCATCGGTATCAGCCTTTCACGGCGCCTTGCATAATCCCGGAAACCAACTGTTTACCAGCGAAGATAAACAGGACCAGCAGGGGGAGGGTGGAGAGAAAAACGCCTGTCAGAACAAGCGAGTAGTCCTTGAAATGGGCGGACTGAAGCAGGGACAGGGCAACGGGTAGCGTCGGGTTCTGCTTGTCCAAGATGATGAAGGGCCAAAAAAAGTTGTTCCACGAGGACACGAAGGTGAACAGGCCCAGCATCGCCGCGGCCGGTCGCGCGGCGGGAATCCCAACGGAGAGGAAGGTCCGGAAGGAACTAGCCCCGTCAACACGGGCGGCCTCGACAAGTTCATCCGGGACGGTCTGCTGAAGGTACTGGGTCATCCAGAAGACGCCGAACGCACTGGTCATGGCGGGCACAATCACCGCGCCCATCCTCCCGGTCCACCCAATCTCAGCGAAGAGAAGGTAGAGGGGGACGACCCCCAACTGGGCTGGAACGGCCATGGTGCCGATGGTGAAGATGAGTAGCACCCGCGAGCCCTTGAAACGCAACTTCGCGAAAGCCCACCCCGCCAAGGTGGAGAAAAAGACGACCGAAACCGCTATCAGCGCAGAGGAGTAGAGCGAGTTCCAAAGGGCGCGCCAGAACTGCACGGACGGGTCGCTAATGATGGAAGCGGCATTCTCTAGGAAGTTACCGCCGGGAAGCCAACTCATGTTGGGGTCATAGATGGCGTGGGAATCCTTTGAGCCAATTAGGAAGGACCAGTAGAAGGGGAACATGAAGGCCAGAATGACAGCGCTAAGGATCCCATAGATCCACCACGGGGGCCGATTCAAGTGCCGGATGCGGCGACGTCCTCGCTTGCGGGCTGGGGCGTCCTCGATAAGGACTTCCGGAGTAGCAAGTGGCGTGGGATCGATGGCGCTCACTGTTTACCTCCTTGGGTCTGTTGCGCGAGCTGCTGGCGCTGTTCTTCTTTGACTTTGGCGAGGGCGGCTTTGGCGCGGGCACGGCGTTCCTTGCGGGTCAAGCCGTCCTTACTTCTGGCGTCTGCCACAGCGGAGCGGGTAACGAAAAGATTGAGGACACCGATGGCGAGGATGAGGATGAGGAGCAACCAGGCAATGGCGGCGGCGCGGCCGAAGTTCCACTCGCCCCAACCCGTGTTGTAAAGCAGGAGGGTGATTGTGAGCCACTGGTTGTTGTTGCCGCCGGTACCGGTCTGGTCGTACATGCGTGGTTCATCAAAGATCTGGAGGCCGCCGATGGTCGAAGTGATGATGACGAAGATCAGGGTTGGCTTCAGGGAGGGGATCGTAATGGAGAAGAACTGGCGGATCTTGCCAGCGCCGTCGACGGTGGCGGCCTCGTAAAGATCCCCGGGGACCGCCTGCATAGCGGCGAGCAGGATCAGGGTGTTGTAGCCGGTCCAACGGAAGTTGACCATGGTGGCGATGGCTACATGACTCCAGAAAGGGCTGACATGCCACAGGATCGGTTCGATACCAATGTGGGAAAGCAGCATGTTGACGGTGCCGTACTTGTCGGAGAATAGGTTAGAGAAGATCAGGGCTACTGCGACGGGGGCCATCACATAGGGGACGAGGACGCCCATACGCCAGAAAGTCTTGGCACGCAGATTTTGGTCGAGGAGGGCGGCCAGGACGACCGCCATGATGACCTGGGGGACTGACGAGAGCAGGAAGATGCTGATGGTGTTGCGCAACGCCTTCCAAAACTCGGGATGGCTGAGGACATACTGGTATTGCGCGAACCCCACGAACTCACCGCTGTTGCGGACTAGATCCCAGTCCATGAACGAGATGACGGCGGTGTAGGCGATGGGGAAGAGGCCAACGGCAATGAACACGAGGAAGAAGGGCGAGATGTACAGGTACGGCGAAAGTTTGACGTCCCACTTGCCGAACTTGTCGCCGAACCCCACCCGCCGCGGGGTGCGGGCTGGTTTGCCCGAACCCCGCTTTGGTTGCACACTTTGTGGGGCCACGATGCTAGAAGGCTTCGACCTCAGAGACGAACTGAGCCCAAGAGGTGGCTGGGTCTTGCTGTCCGTCTTCGGTGCGGGAGAGGGCGTCCTGGAAGGCCGTCATTACCTTGAAGTACTGCGGGCCTTTGAAGGGGCTAACAGTAACGGCCTGGGCGCGGTCGGAGAGAATCTTTCCGATAGGGGCGTCGTTGAAGAAGGGGTTGACTGCATCAAGCAACTCAGGCGAAGAGAGGGCATCGACCTGGGACGGGAAGGTGCCGATGTTCATGAATGCTTTGAGTTGCGTTTCTGGGGAGCTCAGCCAGGAAGCCAGTTCCTGAGCAGCCTCAACGTTCGCGCCATTAGCGGGAACCGTGAGGTAGGAGCCACCCCAGTTACCTCCGCCGTTCGGGAAGACATTGGCAATGTCCCAGTCAGCGTCGGGGGCGGCGCCCTCGACAATGCCGAGGAACCAGCCCGGGCAGAGGGTTACGGCAAAGGCGCCGTTCGCGAAGCCAGCCATCCAGTCATCTGACCATTGGGTGAGCTTGGCGGACTCGGTAGCCGATGCGGCGGTGATCTGGTCGAAGGTATCCTTCACTTCAGGGTTGGTGGTGGCGATGATTTCACCGGTCTCGGGGTCTTCAAATGCTGCCTTGTACTGGTTCAACATGCCCTGGGCTATCGCACCTGCGGAGTCATAGAAGGCGGTCCCCGACGCGGAGACGTACTGGCTTCCAACATCGAAGAAGTGAGTCCAGTCTCCGTCGAGGAGTTCGGCGACTTCCTCGCGGTCGGTGGGCATTCCAGCATCACCAAAGAGGTCGGCGCGGTAGCAAACGCCCTCGGGGCCGATGTCGGTACCGTAGCCGATTAGGTTGCCCTCAATGTCAGTGGCAGCTTCTACCTTCCAGTCGAGCCAGCGGGCTTTGAGGTCGTCAGGGACAGGAGCGAGAAGGTCGGCGTACTGCATGACTTCGGGGAGCCAGTCAACTTCGACAGCTTCGACATCGGCAAGTCCGGTCTTACCGAGTTTCTGGAAGTAGTTGGCGCGAGCATCGTCAGAGGTGGCGGCACGGTTGTGGATGACCTTCACGCCGGGGTGGGCGTCCATGTACTCCTGGAGGAGCTCGTCGGTGTAGCCAAACTCGTTGAAGGTGGCGACCGTCAACGTGATGTCAGAGGTGGCGCCTTCGGTGGTCGTTCCGTCGCTCTCAGTCTCAGTCTCCTTGGTGGGGACGGTGCCGGAGGAGCAGGCGGAAAGTACCAGGGCTGCGGCGGCGAGGACAGAAGCCCCGCCTGCCGCCTTGGATAGTGTTTTGTGGAACATCTTCACGTCCTTGTGCTGGGTGGCCTGAAGGCCACAATGGGGTCGGCTCTAGCGAGCGCGTGGGCCGGGAGCGCTCCCGAACCTTGATCTTGACCCTACCGGGAGCGCTCCCGGTGGCAAAAGAATTTCTAAGTCACAGTTCTGTAACGATTGTGATTGTGGGCTGGTCGGTTTGGGGGTAGGGCATTGATGGGGTTGGCGGCGCTCGGTCCTTCCAGTTTGGTGCGGTCGCAAAGTGTCGGAGGGCGGGTTTAGTCTGCTTTTATCGAACAGGTGTTCTAGAGGTTGGTAGAGGGAGGGGGTCATCGTGACATTGCAAACGCCACCGTTACGTGGACTCACATAGGCGCGATGCGCTCTTGACTCCTTGCCTTCGGCCGAACAACTGGCTTCCGCCCCGGATGCGGAGATACTTGCAATGGCGCGGGGTGCGGCGGCGGCGCTGAAGCAGCTGGAGGCGTTGGGGGTGGCGTGCGCGGGGATCCTTGATCGGCGTTTCAGTCAAGGCCGGCTCAAAGATGCTGTGAACCTTGGGTTTTCAGGGGCGGCGCAACTGGTGCGTAGTCTGACCGGCTCCTCGATGGCAGAGGCACGTTCTCGGGTGCGGTTGGCTTTGACGGGTGTGCCGGATGGGCCAAGGCAGGCTCCTCGTTTCCCGTTGGTCGCGGCCACGCTTGCGATGGGAAAGATCAATGAGCAGTCGGCATCGTTGCTCTCCACCACCTTGATGCGGCAAGACTACCGTTCGGGAGGATTCTCACCTTGGAACTACGGGACTATCTGAAGATTTTCCGGCAGAGCTGGGTGTTGATCCTCGTCTCTACGCTGGTTGTGACCGCGCTCTCCGCAGTATGGACTGTGGTCCAGACACCTTCCTATAAAGCCACCTCGCAGCTTTATGTCTCGGTGCGCGCTGGGGAAACCTCGCTGGGAGAGATGCAGCAGGGCACGAACTATGCCCGTCAAGCAATCGATAGCTACATTGAGGTCGCTCGAACCTCGATCGTCATGGATCGGGTCAGTGAAGAACTTGGGGGCGAACTCAGCCCTTCCGCACTGGCAGGCCGAGTGACAGCGACCTCCCCGAAGAACACCGTCCTCGTCGACATCTCAGCAACTGATTCGGATCCGGATAGGGCGGCCCTGATCGCCAACACCACCTCATCAGTCTTTGCAGACGTGGTGGTGAACCAGCTCGAGCGACCGTCCGAAGGAGCCCCTGTAAGGGTTCAGATTGACGTAGTCCAAGCGGCTAAGGTCCCCTCTGCACCACTGAGTCCCAACCCCACGCGTAACCTCACTTTGGGCTTCCTGCTTGGACTGATGGCTGGTTTGGGTTTGGCTGTCCTGCGCTCCGTCCTCGATACCCGGATCCGCACCCGCGACGACATTGCTGCAATCACCTCGGCTCCGGTACTGGGTCGCATCGCCTTTGATCCAGAAGCCGCAAAACATCCGCTCCTGGTTCAGCATGATCCTTTGAGCTCGCGGGCCGAAGCGTTCAGAACCTTCCGCACCAACCTTCAGTTCCTCAAGGTTGAGGGCAACCCACACAGTTTTGTCTTCACCTCGGCTGGTGCATCCGAGGGTAAGTCGACCACCGCAGCTAACCTTGCCATCACCATTGCGCAAGCAGGCTCCACCGTCTGTATCGTCGATGGAGACCTCCGTAAACCCCGCGTGGCTGAACTGTTTGGCGTCGAAGGGGGAGTGGGTGTTACTGACGTCCTCATCGGCAAGGTTGCACTCGCAAATGCTGTCCAGAAGTGGGGCCAGCCCAACCTCTTCGTTCTTCCAGCAGGACACCGACCCCTCAACCCCTCAGAACTCCTGGGCTCAAGGGAAATGGAAGAACTTCTCAGAGAGCTGGAGAGGAACTTCGACTTCGTCATTGTCGATGCCCCTCCCGTCCTTGTCGTTACGGACGCGGCCCTGATCGCCAAGGGCGTCGGGGGCGCGCTAATGGTCACCGCAGTCGGCCAGTCACGTCGTGATGCGCTTGATGAAGCTCTGAACACCATGGGTGCCATTGATGCCAACGTCCTCGGAATCGTCATGACCAAGGTGCCAACCAAGGGCCCCGATGCCTACTCCTACAACACCTACTACACCCAGCCGGAAGCGAGCGGACCCAAGTGGCAGAAGCCAGGGCACGCAGGCACAATCGTTGGGGCGCAGCGTCGCCGTTAGGGTTGTTCCGATGTTCCGCATCACCACTGTTTGCACCGGTAACATTTGTCGCTCACCGCTAGCAGAGTTACTGCTGCGAGCGGACTTACCGGCCACTCACTTCTCCATTTCCAGTGCTGGAGTTATGGCTGTCCCCAACGGGCAGGTTCCTGACCAACAGCTGAAGATTGGTAAGGACCTCGGCCTGACTGACCTGGCGCGCCACCGAGCCCGCATGGTCACACCCGGACTTATTGGAGCTTCCGACCTCATCCTGGCGATGTCCCGCAGGCACCGCCGCAAGCTGGTTCAGATGGACCCGCAGGCCGTGCGTCGTATCTTCACCTTGCGTGAGTTCGCACATCTGGCAGAGTACGTCACCCCGGAGGATGTCGAAGCGCTGCTGGACACCGATGTTCTTTCTGCAGCCGTCGAGGCGGTGGCGCGGATGCGGGGAATGGTACCCCCACTGGAATCCCCTGACGAGCTGGACATTGTTGATCCGTTCAAGCAGTCCAAGGACATTTACCGAGCCTCTCGCGACCAACTCCTTCCGGCAGCCGAAACAACAGCCGCTTACTTTACTGGCATCCTCGATATCTTCAGAGAGTCACACCCCCTCACTGAGCCGAACATAGTCAGCCAGGGGATCCCTAAGATCAGTCACCTTCCCAAGCGTTCTGAGCTGCGCAAACGGATGAAGTTTGGTCGCTCCCGCTAGGGCTTGGCTGAGGGCGGAAACTCTAGCGTTGCCGATGTAGCTGCCTGATCCAGTCCGCGCTGAGGACCAGGACACCCAGCCAGATGATGCCGGTCGCTATCCAGCGGGCTGGCTCCATCACTTCCTTGAAGATAACCACCCCGATGAACATCTGCAGAATCGGGCCGATGTACTGAAGCAGCCCCATGACCGCGAGGGGCAGGCCCCGTGAAGCACGTGCGAAAAGCAAGAGCGGTATCAAAGTGATGATGCCAGCGCCGACTAGCAAGCCCAGGTGAACGATTACCTCTAAGGATCCGGCCGGTCCTAGAAGCACGAAGTAGAGGGGAAAGAACCCCCACATGACGTAAACCAGAACGCCGAGCCCCAAAGATTTGCGGTCGATGTCTTGCACTAGGTGAGGATACCTTTCATGAGAGGGTGGTCCCATGGCTGAACTTCACGAACTGACGGCGCTGGAGCAGCGCACACTACTGGAAAAGGGCGAAATCGGTCCGGTAGAACTGACCTCGCATTACCTGGAGCGTATTGAGAGAATCAACCCCACCCTTCACGCCCTCACCACAGTCACCCCGGACCTAGCACTGGAACGTGCGGCTTCACTGGAAAAAGCCGTTGGCAGCAAACATTCCTCCTCACGCATTGAGTCGCCCCTGTGGGGGATGCCATTTGCGGACAAGGACCTCAACGATCGCGCCGGGGTTCGATCCACCTACGGCTCGCGACTCACCGCGGACTTCGTGCCTGAGGCGTCCTCACAAATCGTGACTGACATGGACGCGGCCGGTGGGGTGTCTCTGGGAAAGAGTAGCGTGCCTGAGTTTGGGTTCCCTGCCTACTCGGAGAACCTGTTGCCTGAGGGCTTCGCCCTCAACCCCTGGGATTTGAGTCGTGACCCCGGGGGAAGTTCATCTGGAGCAGCGGCAGCCGTTGCTGCTGGCATACTTCCTTTCGCTCCGGGGAACGATGCTGGCGGATCGGTCAGAATCCCTGCAGCTGCCTGCGGGCTGGTCGGGCTGAAACCGTCACGAGGACGTGTTCCCGGGGAGTCCGGACTAGGGGCTCTCGCGGGACTGCCAACCGGCGGCCCCATTGCTCGCACCGCAGCGGATGCCGCCTTGCTGCTAGACGGAATGGTGAGGGGGCAAAACCGGTATGCGGTTCGTGCCCCCAATCCCCGGGGACTGCCGGCAACGGGTTCCTACCTTGATGCGCTCCAGGGCGATAGCGGACGTCTCAGGATTGGCTGGAACATGTGGTCGCCGTGGGCCACCGATTACGAGATTGCGGTTGATGCTGAGGTCGAGGAGGTCTTCCGGGGGGTTCTCAGGATCGTCTCCGAGATGGGACATTCCGTTGAAGAAGCCGTGCCCACTGCTTGGCCCAGCTACGTCGACAGCTTCAGGGCCGTGTGGATGTCCAGTGCCGCAAGCCTGCCTTTCCCAGATGAGGCGCTCGGTCTGCTTGAACCGCTCACCTCCTGGCTGGTCCAAATGGGGCGCGCCCGCCCGGCCGCAGATCTTCCCCGGGCACTGGCAAATCTCAGCGCCTTTGAGGCGCAGATTATTGAGGACTACCAACCCTTTGACATCATTCTGACTCCCGCGCTGGCGATGACGGCGCGACCCCTGGGGTGGTTTGATAAGGAGGACGGCGACCTCAACTTCATCCAACAGTGTCAGTTCACACCGTTCACCAGCTACGTGAATGTAACCGGGCTTCCCGCCATCTCACTGCCGGCAGGGATGTCCCGTCCGCAAAACGGAGTCTCCCTCCCCATCGGTGTTCAGGGGATTGGGCGGCCCGGAGATGAGGTCACGCTGTTGAGACTGGCAGCCGACCTCGAACAGGTACTGAGCCCAAACGTTACGTCTCCGGGTTTGGCGCCGCTGTACAGATAAGAGTCCGGACTGTTTGTGACCGGAAAAGAGAACTCCACTAGGATCAACTTGGCCCACATCCCCGGAGGAAGAGTCGGAGAGGGGCGTGCACAGCAAACTACAGGAGGTGCGGTGCTCGAGATCCGACCGATCAGCGTAGATGAACTGCGTCAAGCACAAAGTGGTCTTGACGGGCGAGTTCCAGTTGAACAGGCACCGGCTTGGGAAAAATTCGCGGCTGCCCTGCACCACCCGTTGGTGGAGCGGCTTATGTGGCTCGAGGACGGACGCCCCGTCGCGGTTGCCACCCTCTATCAGCATGAGGTTCGCGGCGCCAAGTTCCTCTGGGCTAGGCGGGGACCGGTGTGGAGCAAGCAGCCAACACCTGAACGTGAGCAGGAGGCACTGGATCTTCTTCGTGCCTATGTTTCCTCAAAACATAAGGACATCGTCTTCATCCGGCTTCACGCCTGGTACCAGCAGGAGATTCTTCACACCCCCATGCGCGTCCTCGGCTATGACCGCACGGCGATCATCGATGGGGCCCGCGGAAACCGAGAGGCCGCACTGGCTGCGATGCCGTCGGTGGGACGCAAACTTGTACGCCGGGCAAAGAAGCTCTTTGGTGAGGCGGGCGGGACGATCTCGGAAGAGACCGGTCTCAGTCGCGAAGACTTTACGGAGTTCTACGGGCTGCTGGTAGAGACCGCAGAGCGTGATGGCTTCACTCCCCATGAAGAGGCCTACTACTGGAACATGCTCTCTGCTCTCGGCCCCGAGCATGCTCGACTCTTCTCGGCACGAGTGGATGGGCAGTTGGCCTGCTGGGACCTGGTCATTGTGAATGGAAAGAACATTGGCGCCCTCTTTGGGGCTTCCTCAGCCATCTCCCGTGACACCCGCGCAACCATCCTCCTGGACTTCGAGGTGGCCTGCATGCTCGCGGAAGAAGGCAAAGGTGGTCTTGACCTCATGGGAGTGCACTCGCCGTCGGCTCCCGGCCTCTACAGCGTGGGGCGCTACAAGCTGCAGTTTGTGCAGAACTATACGGATGTGGCGGGGTTGTGGGAGA
This sequence comes from Actinomyces minihominis, assembly GCF_900187855.1. Classification (GTDB taxonomy): domain Bacteria; phylum Actinomycetota; class Actinomycetes; order Actinomycetales; family Actinomycetaceae; genus Scrofimicrobium; species Scrofimicrobium minihominis. The sequence continues at coordinate 93,672 of NZ_FYEG01000002.1, forward strand.
TGCCGGTGAAGCCTGCGGTCTACGGCTCAATACGTGCCGCACTGCGGGGCAGATCTGCCTGGCGTTCAGCCTCTCGCCGCCTGCGACTACTATTAGACCGGTCGGGTGAAAGGCGCCCGAACTAGATTCCTGATGCTGGGGGAGAAGTGGCAGCTATTACGGTAAGTGTTGACGGAGGCTCCCAGGAAGTCGAGCTCGGCACAACGGGTCTTGACCTCTACGGCAAGCAGCGTTCGGTCGTGGCCATGTTCCTTGATGGTAAAGAGGTTGATCTCGCTACCGAACTGCCCGACGGAGGAGTGGTGGAAGCAATCACCATCGACTCCCCGGAGGGTTTGGCAATTGTGCGCCACAGTGCTGCCCACGTCCTCGCCCAGGCCGTGCAGGATGTGAACCCCAAGGCAGATCTCGGGATCGGTCCCCCAATCACCGACGGGTTCTACTACGACTTCGGTGTCGATGAGCCCTTTACCCCGGAAAACCTGCGCGCCCTCGAAAAGGCAATGGCACGGATTGTCAAAGAGAACCAGACTTTCCGTCGCCGAGTCGTCACAGAGGAAGAAGCTCGTCTCGAGCTAGCCGATGAACCCTACAAACTAGAGCTCATTTCGGACAAGTCTTCGGCCAGTGAGGACGATGGTTCCGCGGTTGAGGTCGGTTCCGGCGACCTCACCATCTACGACAACCTTCGTCGTAACGGCGAAACCGCTTGGAAGGACCTGTGCCGCGGTCCTCACGTTCCTTCGACCAAGTACATCGGGAATGGCTTCGCCCTGACGCGTTCATCTGCCGCCTACTGGAGGGGAAGCGAGAAGAACCCCCAGCTGCAGAGGATCTACGGCACAGCCTGGGCAACGAAGGACGAACTTCGCGCCTACCAGGAACGAATCGCAGAGGCAGAGCGTCGTGATCACCGACGGCTCGGTTCCGAACTCGACCTCTTCTCGTTCCCCGATGAGATTGGTTCGGGTCTGCCCGTGTTCCACACCAAGGGCGCGGCAGTTCGCATGGAGATGGAAGACCACTCTCGCCGACAGCATCTAGCAGGTGGCTATGACTTTGTCTCCACCCCGCACATCACCAAGGGTGAGCTGTTTGAGCGCTCCGGCCACCTGGCCTGGTACAAGGACGGGATGTTCCCCCCGCTGCACGTCGACCAGGTGGTTGACGAGGAGACCGGTGAGGTGATCAAGCCCGGGCAGGACTACTACCTGAAGCCTATGAACTGCCCGATGCACTCCCTGATCTTCTCTTCGCGCGGGCGTTCTTACCGCGACCTCCCGATGCGACTCTTTGAGTTCGGAACGGTCTATCGCTACGAGAAGTCCGGTGTGGTTCACGGCCTGACTCGCGCTCGAGGGTTCACCCAGGATGACGCCCACATCTACACCACCCGCACTCAGATGAAGGAAGAGATCCGTGAGGTTCTTGAGTTCATCTTGCAGCTGCTGCGTGACTACGGCCTCAATGACTTCTACCTTGAAATGTCAACCAAGGACCCGGTCAAGTACGTGGGTTCCGATGAGATTTGGGAAGAGGCCACCTCCACCCTTCGTGAGGTGGCTGAAGAGTCCGGCCTCGAGCTGGTAGAAGATCCGGGAGGGGCAGCTTTCTACGGGCCCAAGATTTCCGTTCAGGCAAGGGATGCCCTGGGACGGACCTGGCAGATGTCCACTATCCAGCTGGACTTCAACACCCCGGAGCGCCTAGACCTGGAGTACACGGAGGCCGATGGATCACGCCAGCGACCCGTGATGATCCACCGTGCCCTTTTCGGTTCCATCGAGCGATTCTTCGCGATTCTGCTTGAGCACTACGCGGGGGCATTCCCCATGTGGCTTGCTCCCGAACAGGTCCGGCTGATTCCGGTCGCTGACGCATTCAATGAGTACCTAGAAGAAGTGGCCCAGCAGCTGAAGGCCCTGGGTATTCGTGCCTCTGTGGACACCTCTTCTGACCGGTTTGGAAAGAAGATCCGCAACGCCTCGAAGGACAAGGTTCCCGCCGTCCTGATCGCAGGTGGTGAGGACGAGGCCGCCGGGGCGGTTTCGTTCCGTCTGCGTGGTGGCGAGCAGATCAACGGCATTCCGGTCCCAGTTGCCGTCGACGCGATCGTCAAACACGTGCGTGAGCGCCGCAATGACGATGACATCGTCCTCGCGGTTAACTAGGCGGTGGGCGTGACAGAGAAGGGGACGGAAAAGTTCGGTCCGGTGGGGGTTCCCGATGCCTTCCAGAGGCTGTGGACACCGTATCGAATGGTCTACATTGATGCCGGGCCCACCAGGGAGCAGGCGCCATGCCCCTTCTGTGTCGCACCTTCGCTGACCGATGAGGAAGCCCTTATCGTCCACCGCGGGGTCTCCTCATACGTGATTCTGAACCTCTATCCCTACAACTCTGGCCACCTCCTGATTTGCCCCTACCGCCACGTCGCGGACTACACGGATCTGACCGATGAAGAGCGCACGGAAGTAGGACTCCTCACGGCCGCAGCCATGCGAGTGGAAAGGGCCGTGTCAAATCCCCAGGGCTTCAACCTGGGAATGAACCAGGGACCCGTGGCCGGAGCGGGAATCGCCGCTCACCTTCACCAGCACGTAGTTCCAAGGTGGGGTGGGGACGCAAACTTCTTCCCGATCATTGCCCAAACCAAAGCTATTCCACAGTTGCTCGGTGATGCCCGATCGCAGCTGGCTGAGGCATGGGAGAACCACTCCGGACTGTCTGACGAAAGAGGACAAAACTAGTGCTGGGCAACCATGGACGCTCGATTACCCAGATTATCTTCACCCCGGTGGCCAGGGTTCTGGCACGCATGGGAGTAACTCCAAACATGGTCACCTATGGCTCTGCCATAGTGGTTGCTGGACTGTCATTCGGTCTTCTTGCCCGGGGTTACCTCGCCCTCGGCGGCATCCTGCTGGGAATCGTGCTCTTCGCCGACTCCATCGACGGTGTCCTCGCCCGCATGACAGGTACCTCGTCCAAGTACGGTGCATTCCTGGACTCGACCATGGACCGAATCACGGACGGTATCGTCTTCGGATCACTTCTCTGGTGGGCCATTGTCGGACTTCCAGACGGGGCTATTCGAACGGTCACCATTGTCTCGGGGATCATCTGCATGGTCGCCATTGGCGTGGTGCCCTACGCGCGGTCACGAGCAGAGAACTTCGGCGTCATCGCAAAGGTGGGCATTGCTGAGCGAACGGACCGCCTCATCGTAGCCCTCGTCGGCGCTGGTTTTACAGACTTCGGACTACCCGAGGTCCTTTTCCCCATCGGGATGACCTGGGTTGCGTTTGCCTCCTGTGTCACCGTCGTCCAGCGCATGGTGGTCACCCACCGGGCGCTTGGAACCGAGGAGTTGGAGAAGCCATGAACACCGGGAAGCTATACCGGAGGGCGTGGCGGCTACTCCCGTTCGTGCCGCGTCCCATCGTCTACGGGGTCGCCCATCTTGCCGCCGATATCACCTGGCGACTAAACGGGGCCTCCGTCCAACAGATGCGGAAGAACTACTCTTCGTTTACCGGCTCAAAAGTACCCGAGTCGATGGTCCGCGAGGGGGTGCGCTCCTACTTTCGCTGCTACGCCGAACAGTTCACTCTTCCCGGCCTCAGCGGCACAACCATCAACGAGATCTGTGTCTACCCGGGTGTCGATGAGGTCAAGCGTTACATCGACGACGGCCCCCTGGTGCTCGCGCTAACACACTCAGGGAACTGGGATATGGCCGGAGCTTGGTTCTGCCACAACGGGGGAGAGATCCTGACGGTGGCTGAGAAACTCAATCCGCCGGAACTTTTTGATGCCTTCGTTGAGTTTAGAAACTCGCTTGGCATGGAGATCATCGGGGTTGCTCCAGGTGAACATGTCTTTGGGCAGCTTAGGGAACGCGCTCAGGGACGTCACCTTCTGGTTCCACTACTAGCCGACCGGGATATCTCCGGAAGTGGTGTTGAGGTCGAACTGGGAGCCAGTAGAGCCCTGGTGGCTGCGGGGCCCGCGGCTCTCGCCGTCGCCCTCGACCGACCACTGATCGCCGGCTTCATTTCCTACCGTAAGGAAAAGGGCAAATGGCGGATGATTTTCCACTTTACGAAAGCGATCCCTCGTCCCCAGGTCAGAGAGGGAGAGTCCGTCGTTGAAGAGTGGACCAAAGCCTGGGTGGCTGCACTTCAGCCCGCTATGACTGATCATCTGGTTGACTGGCACATGATGCAGAAGGTGTTCGTCCACGACCTGGACCCGAAGCGACTTGCTCGGGCCCGCGAACGCGAAGCCGCAGCTCGACGCACCCAAGAAGAAGAGGACGCAGGATGAGGATCGGAATCGTCAGCCCCTACTCCTTTGATGCCCCGGGAGGGGTACAGGTTCACATCAATGACCTGGCAAATGAGTTAGAGAGACGCGGACACTTTGTCTCGGTTCTAGCTCCATCTGAAAGCGAGAACCACCCCTCGTGGCTGGTCCCCGCGGGTCCCGCCGTTGCTATTAGGTTCAACGGTTCTGTGGCACGCCTTTCCTATGGGCCGAGGGCATCTGCAAAGACCCGCAGGTGGTTAGAGGAGGGCGATTTCGACGTCGTCCACATCCATGAACCAGGCACCCCCTCGCTTGGCCTTCACGCCCTAACGAACGCCAAGGTGCCGGTGGTTGCAACATTCCATTCCGCGATGGACCGCTCCAAGATCCGTTCGTTGACCGCGCCCCTCGTGCGCCCCCTCTTTGAGAAGATCGCCGGACGCATCGCCGTTTCCGCCGAGGCCCGTCGGACACTGGTGGAGCACCACTCCGGAGACGCAGTGGTGATTCCGAATGGTGTCGAGACGAAGCACTTCCGCGAGGCCGAGCCAACTGAGGCCTGGGCGGCCACTCCGGAGGCGCCCGTCATCGTGTTCCTGGGACGCCTTGATGAGCCTCGGAAGGGGCTCCCCATCTTTGAGGGGGCGATAGAGCCGATTCTTGAGAGGTTCCCGGGTGTTCGATTCCTGGTCGCAGGGCGAGGCGAAGCCGATGTCCTGACCGGGGTTCTTGAAAGGCATCCGGGCAGTGTCACGCTGATCGGTGAGATCAGTGATCAAGAGAAGGCTTCGCTACTGGCAGGGGCAACCATCTACATTGCACCCCAGACGGGCGGAGAGTCCTTTGGAATCGTCCTCGTCGAGGCAATGGCTGCTGGCACCGCCGTGGTGGCCTCAGATATTCCTGCCTTCGCAGCCGTCCTCGACGATGGCAATGCCGGCGCACTCTTTGCGAACGAGGACTCTAACTCTCTAGCAAAAACTGTCATCACACTTCTTGAGGATCCTGAGAGAACGGCCGGGTTGGCGAAGGCCGGTCAGGATCGTTCAGCCCTCTACGACTGGGGGACAGTGACCGATCAGATCATGACCGTCTATGAGGAGGTCATTGACTGGGGGGCTAAACCGACGACTGGAACCGCCTATGAGGCCGTTCGAACCAAGATCGGCAGAGCCGGCAACCAATGACGGTCTGGATGTGGCTGGTAGCAGCGGGAGGGGTATTACTTGTGGCACTAGTTGGCCTAGCATGGACGTATGGGGCGCGCCTCGACAGACTTCACCGACGCATTGCATCGGCCCGTCTGAGTTTGGATCGACACCTGGTGAAGCGTTCAGCCGAAGCGGTCCGGCTGGCGGCTTCAGGAGCACTTGCAGAGGATGCTGCAGCCGGACTTCACGAGGCCGCAACGGACGCCCTGGCCGCGGCAGAGTATCCTCTGGCTTCCGACTCACTAGGTGGTTTTGCTCGCCAGGGTCGAGGAAGTGGCGCGGAGAGCCACGTACGACTGCTTCGCGAATCTCGCCTGTCCCAGGTGCTTCGTACGACTCTGACTCCCGAGGTTCGCCAACAGTTGGTTGAGTCCCCGCTGACAAAGACCCAGCTTGATCTGCTGGATAACGCTACCTACAGGGCGCGCGTCGCGCGTACCCTGCACAACCAGGACGTTGCCAGTGTCCAACGACTGAGGGCGAAGCCCATCGTCCGGGTCCTTCATCTCAGTGGACATGCACCCATGCCGGAGTTCGTCGACCTCGATGACCAGTAGCGAGTCGCAACCCTGGCAGCGCTACCGCCTTTCCGCCCAGCAGTCTGAACGCGAGGGGGAGGGACACCTTCTCGACCCGTCATCACCGTTTCAAGAACACAGTTCAGAGGCCGCCGGTCCACCTAAACGTCCTGCGCGGTGGTGGGACCGTCTCAGACTGAGCAGGTCCGAAACGGTCATCGTCGTCGTTGCTATCATCGGGATCATATCTTCCACCTTGGTCCTGTTCGGATCGACGGGTACCCGTAACACCGGGGTCTTTGGGCTCATTGCTCTCCTACCCCTGGCTCTTGTTTCCTGGCTTCTGCTCAGTTCAGACCGGATTGCACCACTTCCTCGCCGCTACTTTCTACTTGCGGTCCTCTGGGGAGCAGGTGTCGCCACCGCTACTGCCGCCATGATCAACACGGCTCTGTACTCTGACTTCATCCTTTATCTTGGCGATGTTGCCGAGGCCGAGACGCTCGCCAGTGTCCTAGTCGCACCTTTTTCAGAGGAGATCCTCAAGGGGGTGGGGGTCGTCCTCATCCTGATTTTGTGTCGGCCCTACGTGGTATCTGTTGCGAACGGTGTAGCTGTCGGCGGACTTGCCGGAGCCGGGTTCGCCTTCACTGAGAACATCCTCTATTTCGCGAATGCCCAGGCGGAGGGTTCCACCTCGCTTGGAATGACCATTTTTGCTCGCGCGGTGATGAGTCCGTTTGTGCATCCGCTTGCGACCTCGTTCATCGGTCTGGGTGTGGCGGCTGCGATCCTGGGGCCGCCCGGGGGATGGAGTCGCACCTGGCGGGTGACGCTAGGGTGGGTAGCCGCGGTTTTGGCGCATGCCATGTGGAATGGCCTCGCCAGTCTGGGGACAACCTGGATCATCTTCTATCTCCTGATTGAGATGCCACTGTTCGTCGGATGGCTCGTCTGGGTGACGCGACGCCCCCGCAAGCAGATGGCCCTGCTGCCGCTGGGACTCGCGCCCTACGTTTCTACCTCTTGGATCTCTGCCCAGGAGGTCCACATGGTTAGCAATGCTGTCGCGCGCCGCCATGCAAGGAAGTGGGGTCGGCGCACGGGTCGCACCGCCTCTAAGGCCCTTCGCATCTATATGATCGCCGCCGGTCGACTTGGGTTGGAGCAACTGCAAATGGAGAGGTTCGGCGCCAACCGGGCCAGGGCGCAGGTAGCCCAGGACTCTCTGTCACAGATTATTGCGGCCCGCGACATCTTCCTCGAGCAGGGGAATCTCGTCGCCCTCGGTGAAAGGCTGCCAAGATGACTGATTTGGGGCCGGAGTGGGTCCTCGATGAGGACGGGGTTCCCAGCCGTCAAGCAGCGCGGTTGCTTATCTTTGACCCCGAAGGAAACGTCCTCCTAATCCGCGGTCATGACACCCATGACGTTGATCATTCCTGGTGGTTTACGGTCGGGGGAGGACTGGAGCCGGGAGAGGCTCCCCTCCTGGGGGCGATTCGGGAGGCCTACGAGGAAACCGGGTACATCTTTGAACCCGACCTTGTCGAAGGTCCCATTCTTCACCGCAGGGGAGAGTTTAGGTTTCGCAACGTCATCGCCCGCCAGGAGGAGCTGTTCTTCCTGGCGCGTATCAACCAGGTTCGGCCGTCGCTTTCCTTCCAGCAGCTCACCGCCCTCGAGCTTGAGACCCTTGATGAGTTCCGCTGGTTTTCACCGCAGGAACTCTTCGCTATGGCCGAGGTCGAGACCGTCTACCCGATCTCTCTTCCCGCCCATGTTGCCGCTTGGTCGAAGGGTTGGGATGGAAGCCTGGTGGAGTTGGCCGAACAGGATGACGGGTGGGTCCGCGACCCCGATCCCAGGTAGCCCTCAACACACCCAACCGGCGTTTTCACCATAAGGCGGTAGAATCACTTCGGATCTTTAACTGGGAGGCACAATCATGGCCGGTCACTCAAAGTGGGCGACAACGAAGCATAAGAAGGCAGCAATCGATGCGAAGCGCGGAAAGCTTTTTGCGCGACTCGTAAAGAACATTGAGGTTTCCGCGCGAAACGGCGGAGGTGATCCGGCAGCCAACCCCACCCTCTACGACGCAATCCAGAAGGCTAAGAAAAACTCTGTTCCGGCTGACAACATTGATCGTGCCCTCAAGCGCGGTTCTGGTGCAGAGTCAGGTGGGGCTGATTGGCAGAGCATCATGTATGAGGGCTATGGACCGAACGGCGTGGCCTTACTCATCGAATGCCTCACGGATAACAAGAACCGGGCAGCATCTGAGGTTCGCGTAGCCCTAAGTCGCAACGGCGGCAACCTGGCCGACCCGGGTTCGGTCTCCTACCTGTTTGCACGCACCGGAACCATCGAGGTGCCGGCTGAGGGCCTAGACGAGGACGTCCTCTTTGAGGCTGCCCTCGAAGCTGGGGCTGACGATGTTGCCCACCACGGGGATGTCTTCCACATCACCTGCTCTCCTACGGATCTGGTAGCAGTGCGTACCGCCCTGCAGGATGCGGGAATCGACTACAACTCTGCGGAATCAGAGTTCCAGGCTTCGGTCGAGGTGCCGGTAGATCTAGAGGGAGCCCAGAAGGTTCTTCGTCTCATCGACGCACTAGAGGACTCCGACGACGTGCAAAACGTCTACTCCAACGTTGATATCTCCGAAGAGGTCGCGGCTGCCCTAGAGGAAGAAGACTAGGAAGCTGTGCGTGTCCTGGGGATCGATCCGGGTCTGACAAGGTGTGGCATCGGGGTCGTCGAGGTCGATGACTCTCGCCATGTTCGTCTTGTTGCAGTCGGGGTTGCGCGCAGCAGCCCCGACCTGGCCACCCACTTCAGGCTCCGTGATATCGCCAACTCGATCAGGGATGCCATTGTGAAGTATCAGCCAGAGGTCGTCGCCATCGAACGGGTTTTCACCCAGGACAACCTTCAGTCTGTCACTCCCACCACCCAGGTGATGGGAGTCGCGATGGCCGAAGTCGGGAGGGCGGGGCTACCCATGGCGGTTTACACTCCCTCTGAGGTTAAGGCGGCTGTAACCGGAAACGGTCGGGCCGATAAGGCGCAGGTGCAACACATGATCGCCCGTGTTCTCTCACTTACCGAGCTCCCCAAACCCGCCGATGCCGCGGACTCCCTCGCAATCGCAATCTGCCATGCCTGGAAGGGTACCGGCCTCCTTGGGGGTGGAACCGACAGCCTGATCGAGGTTTCTCTTTCAGGCAAGGTCTCAGCCAAGGGACAGCTAACGCCAGCCCAACGCATTTGGGCAGAAGCACAGGCCAAGCAGAAGAGGAAGGGTGCTGTTGACCCCAGGCGGCACGCACCGCAGAACTAGGTTCGCGACGCCACAGGTGGAAAGAGACCCAAAAAGTCGGCACACCTTGGTATCGTACGTATGTTCGAAAGGGGACGTGTGATTGCATCATTGACGGGTTCGGTCCTGGGCTCAGGGATCGGCTGGGTCCACCTGGGTGTAAACGGTGTCGGTTTTAGAGTCGAGGTTCCGCAGTCGGCTCGGGTCGCCCCCCACGGGGCTGAGGTTACGCTGTACACCAACCTCATTGTTCGTGAGGACTCTCTTACCCTCTATGGCTTTGATCAGCCAGACGACCGTGATGGATTTGAGGTTTTGATGTCTGTTTCAGGTATCGGACCGCGCCTCGCCTTAGCTGCCATCGATGCCATTGGGCTTTCTGCTCTGCAGCGCGCAGTTGCATCCCAAGACCTCACTACCCTGCAGAAGATACCGGGCGTGGGCAAGAAGACAGCTCAGCGAATGGTCCTTGAGATTGGTGAGAAACTCGGTGCCCCCACAGTTGAGGCCGGGGTGGAACCCGCTGCAGGTGCCACGGATTCTGCGACACGAGCCTCTGTTGCAGTGGCGTTGGAACAGCTTGGTTGGCAGCGTTCACTGGTAGAGCGAACTCTCGATGAGCTTCCCGAAGAGTACCTGGACACAGAGTCGATGCTAAGAGCCGCACTCTCAACTTTGGGGGCACAGCGTGGCTTCTGATATCCAAGACTTTGACTACGGTGACATTCCAGCTGAAGCTCCAGCAACCAGTAGGATCGTCGCCCCTGACTCGGATGAGATAGAGAGGGCTGCTGAAGCTGCGCTTCGTCCTCGAACACTCAATGAGTTCATAGGGCAGCCTGCAGTTCGGGCCCAGCTCAGCGTGGTTCTCGATGCGGCCCGGGGTAGGGGGGAGCCCGCCGATCATGTTCTTCTAGCCGGTCCCCCAGGACTGGGCAAGACAACCCTGGCAATGATCATCGCCTCCGAGATGGGTTCATCTCTGCGGCTCACGTCAGGGCCCGCGATTCAACATGCGGGCGACCTGGCGTCGATTCTCTCTGCTCTTCAACCCGGAGATGTCCTCTTCATTGATGAGATCCATAGGCTCGCCCGTACCGCCCAGGAGATGCTCTATCTGGCGATGGAGGACTTCCGGGTCGACATCATCGTTGGTAAAGGGCCCGGGGCCACCTCAATCCCCCTGACCCTTCCACGTTTTACCGTCGTCGGGGCCACCACCCGCTCAGGCATGCTGCCCGCACCTCTTCGCGACAGGTTTGGCTACACGGCTCACCTCGAGTTCTATTCACCCGAGGACCTTCATGCAGTTGTGACTCGAAGTGCTTCGCTGCTCGGCAAGCAGATCCAGCGTCAGGCAGCCACTGAAATCGCGGGCCGATCCCGCGGCACACCACGAATCGCCAACCGCCTTCTGCGCCGCGTCACGGACTACGCCCAGGTGGCGGGGGAAACAGATGTCTCACAGGCCAGTGCACATGCTGCGCTCGAACTGTTCGAGGTCGATCGTCTCGGCCTCGACAGGCTGGACCGGGCGGTCCTGGAAATTATGTGCCGAAACTACGGCGGGGGACCGGTGGGTCTGTCGACCCTGGCTCAAACCGTCGGCGAAGAAGCGGAAACAATTGAAACGGTTGCCGAACCCTATCTGGTTCGTCACGGCTTCATAATTCGCACCTCTCGAGGTCGGGTCGCCACCCAGAAGGCCTGGCAGCACATCGGTCTGCGACCACCAGAAACGGATGCCCTGTTAGGCGTATAGCGTATTCCGGGTCGCGCCCCCGTTATTTCGCACATAAGATAGCCGGTCGGGTTACTCAAAGGCCTGTCGTTCCCCTAGACTCTTGAGGTCTAAAGTTTTCCAATGAAAGTAGGTCCGCCGTGGGTCCAGAACTTCTCCTGTTTATGGGTGTCCTGGTTGTTGGCATGTTCGTGATGAACTCATTTGCCAAAAAATCACAGAAGAAGCGCCAGGACGAGCAAGAGCGGACCATGCGTGAGCAGATGGTTCCCGGGGCCTGGGTTCAGACCTACTCCGGTTTCTTCGGTCGCTTCGTAGACATCGACGGAGACGTAGTTATTCTCGAAACCCCCAGCGGAGAAGAGACCTACTGGCTGCGTGCTGCGGTCCGTGCGGTTACCGATCCTCCCTTTGAGCAGATCGCGGACCCGGCGGAAGAAGATCACACCGTGGATCTTGATTCCACTGATCACGACATAATCGATCAGACAGATGAAGGCGACCAGGACTCAACCGAAGAGCCCAAGAACTAACAGCTCACTCAAGCTTCGCAGATAAAGGTCCATACCTTGGCAACAAAAACCAATCGTCCAGGCCGGACACTGCTCTCACTGCTCATCGCCGTCGCGGTTGCAGTGGGAGCATTGGTCGTCGGTCACTTCACCCAGGGGGCAGGTTTCACCCCGAAGCTCGCCCTCGATCTAGAGGGTGGCACCCAGGTCATCCTGACCCCCAAACTTGAGGCTGGTTCAGAGTCCCGTGCGGTGACCGCAGAGGACATGAATGAGGCCATCGCCATCATCCGCCAGCGTGTGGATGCTTCAGGCGTGGCAGAAGCCGAGATCTCCACCCTGGGATCCAACAACATCGTGGTCTCGATTCCCGGTGAAACCGATGAGTCCATCCTCAACCTGGTGCGAACTTCAGCAACCATGCGTTTCCGCCCGGTGCTGCAGGTTCTCTCACCAACTGCACTTGATACCTCTCAGATTCCCCAGAGCGAGACCGAGCTGGCAGCGATGACAGCTGAGGAGCTTGCCGACACTCTTGCCGATATCAACGGTGACGGAATCATCTCAGACGAGGTCGAGGGGACACCTGAGAACAACTCGGACACAGCCTGGGTAACCGAGGCCCTGACCAGGGATGCTCTACTTCTTGATTGCACCGACCCCGCCAACCTCGCGGGAGAGATCACCGATGATCCAGCCAAGGGCATGGTTGCCTGCAGTGTTGAGGGCGATACCAAGTACATTCTCGGTCCGGTCGACATTGAGGGTACCCACCTTAAGAGTGCCTCAGCAGGAATGGAAACCAATGCGGCCGGGCAGACCACCGGCCAGTACGCCATCTCGCTGGAACTCGATGGGGAAGGGACGAAGCTGTTCACCGAGGCATCGAACCGCCTCTACAACTTCTCTGCTACCGATCCGACACGAAACCGCTTCGCGGTTGTCCTCGACGGTAATGTCATCATTGCCCCGTCGATGAATGTCCCAATTACCGACGGACGAGCCAGCATCACAGGTAACTTCACGGCGGCGGAAGCCATGGACCTGGCCAATCAGCTCCAGTTCGGTTCACTTCCACTGAACTTCGAAGTCCAATCTGAACAGCAGATTTCAGCGACTCTCGGAGTCGATCACCTTGAGAAGGGTCTTTGGGCCGGTCTCATCGGACTGATCTTGGTCGTCCTCTACATGGCCTGGCAGTACCGCGGCCTCGCCCTTCTGTCAGCCGGATCCCTGGTTGTCGCCGCAGGTCTCACGTATCTGATCATCACTCTTCTTTCCTGGACTATGGGTTACCGCCTCTCACTTCCGGGCGTAGCGGGTTTGATCATCGCGGTGGGCATTACCGCGGACTCGTTCATCGTCTACTTCGAACGTGTTCGCGATGAGGTAAGAGACGGCCGCCCCCTCGATCTTGCCGTCGAAGAGGGATGGTCGCGTGCCAAGCGCACGCTGGTCATCTCTGACATGGTCAACCTCGTAGCCGCGGGCGTCCTCTACGTTCTTGCGGTCGGTGGGGTGCAGGGCTTCGCCTTCACCCTTGGTATAACCACGATTGTCGACCTCATTGTCGTCTTCCTGTTCACCCACCCGATGATGTCCCTGCTGGTGCGCACGAAGTTCTGGGGAGGTGGACACCGACTTTCAGGTCTGGATCCACAGCACCTCGGAGCAACGAACGCAGCCACCTACAGGGGGCGCCTCAACCTGGGTTCGGAAGGCCGGACTAAGCCACGGGGCGGCGCATCTGAAGCAACCACGGGATCCAATGCTCCTGCAGCACAGGATGACAACGGCAAGCAGCTGTCACTTTCAGAACGTCGTCGACTCGCTGCCGTATCGCAGACGAATGAGGCAGATGCGGGGGAGTCAAGCAATGATTAGTTTTTCTCAGTGGGGTAATGAGCTCTACTCAGGCAAGCGTTCCTACAACATTGTTGGTCGGGGTAAGCGTTACCTGATGGTCGGCCTTTCGTTGATGGTCATCTCCATCATCTTGCTCGCGGCTCGTGGACTGAACCCATCGATTGAGTTCTCAGGTGGTAGCCAGTTCATCGTCACGGGTGCACCGGGAGCCAGCCAGAAGGTTGCCTACGACACGCTCGCCGCAGAGGGATTGAAAGAGAACATTCGTGTTTCATCGCTGGGTACGGACTCTATTCGGATCCAGACGCAAAGCCTGGATACCGCCCAGACGAAAACCCTGCGTGCTGATCTTGCCGATGCCTACGGGGTTGCCCCGGACGACGTGCAGACTAACTCGGTTGGCGCAACCTGGTCGCAGGACGTGACGAAGAAAGCCATTCAATCGATTGTCATCTTCGTCCTCCTCGTGGCAGTAATCCTGACAATCTACTTCCGTTCATGGACGATGTCGGTAGCCGCTCTCGTTGCACTTGCCCACGACCTCGTCATCACCATCGGGTTCTTCGCCCTGGTCCAGGTCGAAGTCTCGCCCGCAACGGTTATCGGCTTCCTGACAATTCTTGGCTACTCGCTCTACGACACCGTGGTGGTCTTCGATAAGGTTCGTGAGCTGACGGCTAACTTCCAGGAGCAGCGCCGCTACACATATGGGCAACTGGTTAACCTTGCGGTCAACCAGACCCTGGTTCGCTCCGTGAACACGTCTGTGGTGGCCCTTCTACCGGTTGGTTCCATTCTCTTCATAGGCTCGCTTCTGCTCGGCGCGGGAACCTTGACAGATATCTCTCTGGCCCTGTTTGTCGGCATCGTCGTGGGCACATTCTCCTCGATCTTCATTGCTGCTCCTGTACTCTCAATGCTGCAGGGCAAACGGGAGAAGACCCGGGCGATTGATACCGCGATCACCGAGGCGCGAAGCAAGACCGTCGAAGATGGTTCAAAACACCAGGACGAGGCCGTGGTGGTTGGAACTCGCAACTTAACACCCGGCAGGCACCTCGGTCAGAGTGCTCAGCCAAAACGTAAGCGTAAGGGGAAGTAATGACCACCTCTAAGGAAATTGCAGAGCGCGTTGAATCAGCCATTGGCCTGATTCCCGGGTTCCCCCAGGAGGGCGTCCTGTTCAGGGACATTACCCCCCTGATTGCTAACGGACCGGTCTTTGCAGAGCTCACCCATTACCTAGCCGAGAAGTACCGCGGAAAGATCGACTATGTCGCGGGCCTTGAGTCAAGAGGTTTCATCCTCGCCGCGCCGATAGCGGCAGAGCTTGGTATCGGCATGATCACGCTGCGCAAGGCCGGAAAGCTTCCGCCCCCTGTCGTCGGCATTGACTATGCCCTTGAGTACGGCACAGCGCGCCTCGAAGTGCGTCCTGAGACCGTCCCGACCGGGGCAAGGGTCCTCATCGTTGATGACGTCCTCGCTACCGGTGGAACAGCCGCGGCATCCATCGCACTGATGGAACAGTCCGGCGCCAATGTCGTGGGAATCTTCTTCCTTCTTGAACTGGTGGATCTCAATGGTCGCACCCAGATTGAGGACGAAGAAATTGACGTTCTGATCAAGGTTCATGAAACCGACGAGGTAGGAGCCTAGCACTAGGACTATCATGGCCAGATGGAGGAAATCGAGGTAGTCGAAGGTCCCAAGGCAACACCGTCAGGTTCGTTAGTTCGATCCGGGTTGGCTTGGTTCTCTTCGCGCGGGCGCGCTGCAATTCCAGAGATTGAACCACTCATTAGAGCGGTCAAGGCGCACCACCCTCGTGCCAGTACGGCTGAGATAGAGCGGGCTTACAGAACCGCTGAGAAGTGGCATGAGGGGCAGTTCCGCAAGTCGGGTGAAGCATATGTGACTCACCCGGTTGCGGTCGCCACCATTCTGGCTGAGATAGGCATGACCCCACCCACGTTGGTGGCAGCATTGCTTCACGACACGGTTGAGGACACCGGCTACACCCTTGAAGAGCTGTCTGCGGACTTCGGTCCAGAAATAGCTGCGATGGTGGATGGGGTCACCAAGCTGGACCGCATCCGCTACGGGGATTCAGCTCAGTCTGAAACCCTGCGCAAGATGATTGTCGCGATGAGTCGCGACGTTCGGGTGCTTCTCATCAAACTCGGGGACCGCCTCCATAATGCGCGGACGTGGAAGTACGTCTCATCGGGCTCAGCGAAGAGCAAGGCCCGTGAAACCCTCGAGATCTATGCCCCCCTTGCGCACCGGCTGGGGATGAACACGATCAAATGGGAGCTTGAAGAGCTTTCATTCCAGACCCTGTACCCCGATATCTATGAAGAGATCGACCACCTCGTTAGCGAGCGCGCTCCTGAGCGTGACAAGTACCTGGACGATGTGCTGGGTCAACTCGAAGAAGACCTTCGCCACGCCAAGATCAAAGGTGCTGTGACGGGACGCCCCAAGCACCACTACTCGATCTACCAGAAGATGATTGTCCGCGGTAAACAGTTCGACGACATCTACGACCTGGTTGCTGTGCGTGTTCTGGTTGAGTCAGTAAAAGACTGCTACGCCGTGCTCGGGGCCGCACATGCGCGCTGGAACCCCATCCCGGGCCGCTTCAAAGATTACATCGCGATGCCGAAGTTCAACCTCTACCAGTCGTTGCACACCACGGTGATCGGTCCGGAGGGTCGTCCCGTCGAGCTGCAGATCCGCACCAGAGAGATGCACGAGCGCGCAGAGTTCGGGGTTGCCGCGCACTGGCGCTACAAGCAGGCTCCGGGCACAGCTCAGCCTGAGTCTGACCGCATGTCGCCCAAGGAGCAGATGGACTGGGTCCGCCTTCTTGTTGAGATGGAAAAAGAGACGGGTGATCCAGAGGAGTTCCTCGACTCCCTCAGGTTTGAGATCGCCGGTGATGAGGTCTATGTCTTCACTCCCCGGGGCCAGGTCATTGTGTTGCCTCCCGGGTCGACACCGGTCGACTTTGCGTACTCCGTGCACACCGAGGTAGGACACGGAACAGTGGGAGCCCGCGTCAATGGACGCCTTGTCGCCCTGGACACCAAACTGGAGTCCGGGGACATGGTTGAGATCATCACGGCTCAGCAGGGCAAGGGAATGCCCTCGCAGGACTGGTTGAAGTTTGTCGCCTCCTCTAGGGCAAAGTCGAAGATCAAGGCATGGTTCCAGCGCGAACGGCGCGAGGAAATGGTTGATCTTGGCCGTGGACACATTGCCAAGGCCATGAAGAAGCAGAATCTTCCCCTTCAGCGCCTCATGACGCACAGTGCGGTTCTTTCTGTGGCAACAGGTATGGGGTTGAAAGATATCTCCGCCCTCTACGCCGCTGTAGGCGAGAATCATGTCTCAGCCCAGCATGTCGTCACCCGGCTGGTAGAGATCCTTGGTGGCGACGCGGGGACCGAGGAAACCCTTGCCGAGGCGGTTACCCCTGGACTCGCCCGTCCCACCCTCAGCTCGAACCAGGGTGAGGCTGCGGTAACGGTCTCGGGTCTCTCTTCAAACGAAGTGTGGGTCAAGCTCGCGAGGTGTTGTAAGCCGGTACCCGGCGACGACATCATCGGGTTCATCACCAGGGGAGAGGGAGTCTCCATTCATCAGAGCAACTGTGTGAATGCGCAGCATCTGATGAAAACCAACCCTGAACGAATGATTGACGTCAAGTGGGACGTCGACCAGTCCGGTAGCCAGTATCTTGTTGAGGTCGAAATCAAAGCACTCAACCGCCCCGGCCTGCTCAATGAGTTGTCCAAGGTCTTCTCTGACCACAGGGTCGACATTATCTCCGGGACGATGAACTCATCCGGTGACCAAATTGCAACCGCGCGTTTCACCTTCGGACTCCCTGGAGTTGGTTACCTGGATCAGGTCCTCAACAGTCTTCGGCGAGTTGACGGGGTGTTTGAGGCGTCTCGGGTTCTCGGAACTCTCCGGAGCTCCGACTCGTAACCTCCGATTCCCGAACACTGTTTTTCATCCCCGATGGGTGGGAAAAACCGTTCCAACTCGATTCGGGATGCAAACGGGCTAACCGGCACCGTGAACTGCGCGCTAGTATGGCGTCTGTGTGGCTTTTACTCCACCCAACGCGCAAACGATCGCCAATCTACTTGGCCTAACTCTTGAGGATTTCTTTGACTGAGCAAGCAAAGCCCCAGGTACCTGAAGCAAACCAGCCCGCTGCTGAGAAGAACGAGCCACAGCCTGTTTTGACAGTCGACTTCGGTTACACCGATGCCGCTGGCAATGTCTGGGTCAAAGACGGCGAGACGGATCGAATCATCGGGGCCTACCCGGATGGCCTACCCGAAGATCCATTCGCCCTGTACACCCGTCGCTTCGAAGACCTCGTGGCCACAGCGAACCTCTTTGAGGCACGGATGCCCCAGTTGACATCCAGGGACCTTGATTCGACTCTGAAGTCGCTTCGAGAGCAGGTCCAGATGCCATCGGCGATCGGCGATCTTCCGGCCCTTCGGGCCAGGGTCGAAGAGTTCGGTAAGCAGGTAGCGGAACGCAAGGAAGCACTACGCATCGAGCGCGCGGCCGCGAAAGAGACGATGCTGGCCGAACGCACAGCCCTTGTGGATGAGGCCGAGGCGATTGCAGCTCAGCCCGCTGAACGTACCCAGTGGAAGAACTCCGGCGCACGCCTCCGGGAGCTGCTCGATCAGTGGAAGCACCTCCAGCAGCAGGGTCCCCGCCTCGACAAGGCAGATGAGGATGCCCTCTGGAAGCGATTCTCTGCCGCCCGCACGACTTTTGATCGGGGACGCCGTCAGTACTTCTCGGCACTGGACCAGAGGCAGTCTGATACGAAGGCTACCAAGGAGCGGCTTATCGCCGAGGCTGAAGCTCTGCAGAACTCCACCGCGTGGCGTGACACCGCCGCAAAGTACAGGGACCTAATGGCCCAGTGGAAACAGGCCGGTCGCGCCTCCCGTAAGGAAGACGATGCCCTCTGGGCAAGGTTCCGGGCAGCACAGCAGGTGTTTTTCGATTCACGGCGGAGCTTTGAGGCCGCGGTTGACGAAGAGTTCGGAGCAAATCTCGTCCTCAAGGAAGAGCTTGCACTTCAGGCTGAGGCCCTCTTGCCCATCACCGATATTCCCGCCACCAAGAAGGCCCTCGGAGACATTCAGGAAAAGTGGGAGAGCATCGGCCAGGTCCCCTCTCGGGATCTGGGACGGATCGAAGGTCGCCTTCGTGCGGTAGAGCGTGAGCTACGCGAAGCTGAGCAGAAGGAATGGCAGAAGTCGAACCCTGAGACTCGGGCGCGCGCCGGAAGCATGCTCGCCCAGCTCGAGGCTTCAATCGCAGAGCTGACGGCCACCAAGGCCGCCGCTGAGGCAGCCGGTGACAAGAAGCTGGCGGAAGAGACTGATAGTGCCCTCAAGGTCAAGGTTCTTTGGCTTGAGCAGATCCAGTCTTCAATCGAGTAGGTGCTAAAGCCATTGCGTATTGAAGTAGTCCCAGCATCACTGTTCGATGCGAACTGCTACGTCATGTGGTTGAACGGCGGCCAGGAGGCACTGGTTGTGGATCCTGGCCCCGGCACAACCTCCGGCGTAGAGGCGATCCTCGAACGTGAAGGGTTGAGGGTCGGAGGGGTCCTCCTGACCCACGGTCATGTTGACCATGTCTGGGAGGCTGCGGCTGTGGCAGGGGAGAGGCCGGTCTACATTCCTGAGCCCGATGTTGCCCTCATCGATGACCCCATCTCACGCCTGGAAATGAGGGCATCGGCGCTTGGCCTGGGCGAGTGGTCTTACCCGGCCGATGTCCGTCCCCTTGGCTCCGAGACCTTTAGTCCCATTGAGGGTTTGACGATGAGGGTGGTTCCTGCTCCCGGTCATTCTCCGGGCTCATCGATCTTTCTCTTCAGCCCAACTGCCGCCGAAGCTCCGATGGCTCTTTCCGGTGACGTAATCTTTGCCGGCTCTGTGGGCAGAAGCGATCTGCCAGGAGGGGATGATGCGGTGATGCAAGAGACTTTGCGAACCCTGGCGGATGTCCTCGACCCGGCCACACTCCTGCTGCCCGGACACGGTCCGCAGACCCGCTGGGGAACCGAACTGCAGTCCAATCCATTTGTGCTTCGCGCTAGGCGTCGCCGCTAGGTTAACGGAAGAGTTGTCTTGAGCAAGAAGTCGATCTCCGGGTTTCCCGAACTGCTCCCTGCCGAGCGGGCCACCGAAGCACTGGTTGAGGACCGTCTGCGCGCAGTGTTTGAACTTCACGGTTTTGCTGGCATCCAGACCCGTTCCGTCGAGCCACTTATCGCGCTGGAAGCAAAGGGAGAAACTTCAAAGGAAGTCTATGTTCTGCAACGCCTCCAGTCGGCGCGAGCAGGTGGACCCATTGCTCTGCGAAGCGACACCCTGGGACTGCACTTTGACCTTACGGTTCCGCTGGCACGGTACGTGCTGGCGAACTCTAACTCTCTCACCTTCCCGTTCAAGCGATACCAGATCCAGAAGGTGTGGCGCGGGGAGCGTCCTCAAGAGGGCCGTTTCCGTGAGTTCACCCAGGCCGATATCGACATCGTCGGGCAGGGAGATCTTGCGCTCCACCATGAGATTGAAGCAGCCGAAGTCATGCTTGATGCGCTGGGTTCACTTGACATTGGCCCTGTCCTGATGGAGATCAACAATCGCCACCTTCTCCAGGGAATTGTAGAGTCCGCTGGAATTTCGGACTTTGAGGGCACTCTTCGCGCTCTCGATAAGTTCGACAAGATCGGCGCTGAGGGTGTTGCCAGGGAACTTGGGGAAATGGGTCTCAACCCAGCCCAGATTAACGTCCTCATCAAGACCGCAGAGATTAGCGTTCAGACCGGGCGTGAGCTTCGTGAGCGGGTCGGGGAGCTGAACCTCGACCAGGCCCCTATCGAACGCGGCCTCGAAGAGCTCTCCGAAGTTCTTGATCACCTGCAGGACTACGCTCCCGGACAGGTCCGTGCATCGCTCCGCATCGCTCGTGGTCTCGATTACTACACCGGTACCGTCTACGAGACGGTGATCCCGGGGTACGAGGGTTTTGGATCAGTTTGCTCCGGCGGTCGTTACGATCAGCTTGTCTCCGATGGGCGCCGCACATTCCCGGGTGTGGGGCTCTCAATCGGAGTCTCCAGGCTGGTTGCCCTGCTCCTTTCGCAGGGGATCCTGCAGCCCGGTCCCGCCAGTCCAGCCCAGGTCCTAGTGGCTGTTTCCGACGAGGGAGCACGGGACCAGTCCGTCTCGGTCGCCCGCGATCTGCGTCGACGAGGAATCTCCGCTGAAGTTTCACCAAATGCTCAGAAGTTCGGCAAGCAGATTCGTTTCGCCGACCGCCGGGGCATCAGGAACGTCTGGTTTATTGCCGAGGACGGCTCCCACTCCGTGAAGGATATAGTTTCGGGCGAGCAGGTGGACGCAGATCCGAAGACCTGGGTTCCCTAACTCGCCCGAAGCTAACGCCGTGCTTGCGGCAGATGTGCCTAGTGTCGGGGGCGCCCAGACTTCTTAGCACCCCGACGCTCAGGCGACCTGTCCTTTCGGTCAAATGACCGCTCGGAGCCACGACCACCACGGCCACCCTCGTAAGAACGTTCCTGGCGGGGACCGTCGTCTACGGAGATCTTCAACCTGCGTCCGGACACCTGGGCCCGGGTCAACTTCTGGATCTGGTGGTCAGTGAGCTTCTCAGCAACCTCGACGACGCTGAAGTTTGGGTAGATGTTGATCTTGCCGAGGTCGGCTCCGCGCAGTCCGGCCTCACCGGTCATAGCTCCGACAATGGCCTTGGGGGAGACCCCGTCCCGCTTGCCGACCTCAAGTCGGTAGCGATTCTGCAGGCTGCCTCGAACCTTCTTCGAGCGGGCAGCACCACCGGCGCCCCCGTCAAAGGCCTCAGACCTGTTGAAGTTGGCATCCATGCGTTCACGAGCGCTCTCAGAGGCATTCTGCATGGTGGTGGGGACAGCGGCATCAAAGAGAAGGCTTGCGGCGATCTGGCGGAAGTCCAGTCCTGCGGCCTCGGCGGCGTTCAGGGCGGCGTCAATCGCGGAGGTGTCGGGACGTGTTGGTGCTCCGTCATCACCAATCAGGGTTTCGAGAACACGGCGTGCCCGGGTATCAATGATTTCCTGGCTGGTCGGAATCGGTACCTGTTGCATCTTGGCACCCGTGGTTCGCTCGATCTGGTGCAGCCGACGGCGGTCCCGCGGAGTGAAGAAAGTGAGGGAACGACCAGCCCGCCCCGCACGCCCGGTTCGGCCGATGCGGTGGACGTAGATTTCAGGTTCAATCGGTGGCTCATAGTTCACCACCAGACCAATTCGCTCAACATCAAGGCCCCGGGCCGCGACGTCTGTGGCGACCAGGACGTCAAGATCACCGTTTCGCAGTCCCTGAACCAGGCGCTCACGCTCACGCTGGGCGATATCACCCGAGATGCCTGAGGCCCGAATGCCGCGAGACATCAGCGCAAGAGGGATTTCCTCGGCGTCGCGACGGGTGCGAACGAAGACAATGGCAGCCCCGCCCTCTCGTCCCTCGTGGTTACCGCGCATCTCCAGGACCCGTGCTAGGGCCTCGGTGCGCAGGTTCGCCTGCACCAGGGAGTAGGTCTGGTGAATGGTCTTGACGGTGGATGAAGCCGAGGTGACTTCGATCCTCAGAGGATCGGTCAGGTGCTTGGCGGCCACCCGCTCAATCGTCTTGGGCATCGTGGCGGAGAATAGTGCGGTCAGGCGCTCGTCAGGAACCGTCTTCAGGATCGTCTCGACGTCTTCGGCAAACCCCATGCGAAGCATCTCATCGGCCTCATCGAGGACGACGGTGTTCACGGAGGTGAGATCAAGGGCGCCCTTTTCGATCAGGTCCATCAAACGCCCGGGGGTGCCGACGACGACTTGAGCACCCTCTCTTAGGGCACGCAGCTGCGGGCCGTAGGAAGAGCCGCCATAGACGGTGACCATGCGGATCTTGGATTTGGGACCGGCAAGGGTCTCGAGTGCCTCGGTGGTCTGCAGCGCCAGCTCCCTTGTGGGAGCGAGGACGAGTGCGGCAACGCCCTTCTGATTGCCATTGACACGCCCTAGCAAAGGAAGGCCAAAGGCTGCGGTCTTGCCCGTGCCCGTCTGGGCGATTCCGACAACATCCTGCGCGGCCAGAAGGGGCGGGATCGCCGCCTGCTGGATCGGTGTGGGGTGTTTGAACCCCAGTTCATCGAGTACTACCAGTTGGTAACCCGGCAATCCCAGGTCAGCAAATGTGGTCTGGTTCGTCTCTTCAGTCATTTTTCCCCTCGATGGGTCGCCGCAAATGTCGCCACTACCCTCTAATCGCGCCAAGTGACGCCGGGTCAACACTACGCGGGCGACCTCGATAAACCGTGGTCGTGTGAGCACATCCACCCCGGTTTGCCCCCGTAGCGCATGCTCGAAGTCGGTCGGTGAGGCGACAGAGCGTACAATCGGACCAGTCAAATCGCGCCGAGCGCGACCGTGGGAAGGAAACTCTGTGCTACGCACTCACACGATGGACCAGCTTGATCTTGGTCTAGAGGGACAAACTGTCACACTGACCGGCTGGGTGGACCGCCGCCGCGACCACGGTGGAGTGATCTTCATCGACCTGCGCGACTCCAAGGGAATCGCCCAGGTGGTTGTTCGCGATGAAGAGGTCGGACACCAGCTGCGACCCGAGTACGTCCTGAAGGTGACCGGACAGGTTTCCAAGCGTCCCGAAGGTAACGAGAACCCGAACCTCCCTTCGGGCCAGATCGAAATCCTTAGCGATGACGTCGAGATCCTCAACACCGCGGCCCCTTTACCATTCCAGGTCTCCACGCACACCGATGAACCCGGCGCAGGAGAAGAGGTGCGCCTCAAGTACCGTTACCTCGATCTGCGCCGCGCCCCGGTCCAGAAGGCCATCCGCCTCCGTTCCGCGATGTCTCGCGTCACCCGTGAGACTCTCCTCGATGATGACTTTGTCGAGGTCGAGACTCCGACGCTGACTCGTTCCACCCCGGAGGGCGCCCGAGACTTCCTCGTCCCCGCGCGACTAGCCCCCGGATCCTGGTATGCCCTTCCGCAGTCGCCCCAGTTGTTCAAGCAACTCCTCATGGTCGGTGGCATGGAAAAGTACTTCCAGATTGCCCGTTGCTACCGCGATGAAGACTTCCGCGCGGACCGCCAGCCTGAGTTCACCCAGCTCGACGTTGAGATGAGCTTCGTGGATCAGGAGGATGTCCTCACTGAGACAGAGAAGGTTCTCAAGAACATCTGGGCTCTGATTGGCTACGACCTGACCACCCCGATTGCGCGCATGCCGTTCCTCGAGGCAATGGAGCGTTACGGGACCGATAAGCCCGACCTGCGATTCGGCCTCGAACTGGTCAACCTGACCGACTACTTCCAAGACAGCCCCTTCCGCCTTTTCAATGGCGCGCCTTACATCGGTGGGGTCGTCATGCCCGGCGGTGCCTCTCAGCCGCGCCGCACCTTCGACAAGTGGCAGGAATGGGCCAAGTCTCGCGGTGGGAAGGGTCTGGCCTACGTTACTTTCGCCGAGGACGGCACCCTTGGCGGTCCTGTCGCCAAGAACATCTCCGAAGAGGAGAGGACCGGTCTTGCCGAGGCCGTTGGCGCTCAGCCGGGGGACTGTGTCTTCTTCGGTGTTGGCAACCCGGATGATGCCCGCGCACTTCTCGGGGCGGTCCGACTTGAGATCGGACGTCGCCTCGAACTCATGGACCCGAACGAGTGGTCGTTCGTCTGGATCGTTGACGCCCCGATGTTCAAGCCTTCAGCTGCCGCCAAGGCGGAGGGCGATGTTGCACTGGGAGCAAGCGCCTGGACCGCTGTGCACCACGCTTTCACAAGCCCCAAGCCCGAGTACATGGACACGTTCGACAAGGATCCCGGCTCAGCACTGGCAAGTGCCTACGACATTGTTTGCAACGGCAACGAAATCGGGGGTGGCTCGATCCGTATCCACCAGCGCGCCGTTCAGGAGCGCGTTTTCAACGTCATGGGAATCGGCCAGGAAGAGGCGCAGGAGAAGTTTGGGTTCCTGCTGGACGCCTTCCAGTTCGGCGCTCCGCCTCACGGTGGGATTGCGCTGGGTTGGGACCGGATTGCAGCTCTGCTCAGCGGAGCCAACTCAATCCGTGACGTCATTGCCTTCCCGAAATCCGGCGGCGGTTTCGACCCGCTCACGGAGGCTCCGGGTCCGATCGATGCGGCTCAGCGCGCCGAAACCGGAGTGGACTTTACTCCTGAAGAAGAGGACGAAGAGGGCAAAGAGAGCGAAGAGGCGTAGTTTTAGGGTCCGAATGTCGGAGGTCACAGTTAGGCTTAGACCATGAAGACTGTTGAACTGCACCCCGATAACCCCCAACCACGACTCGTTCGACAGATTGTCGATGTTTTGAACGAGGGCGGGACCATCGCGCTACCCACAGATTCCGGGTACGCGGTGGCCTCCAAACTCGCCAACAAGGATGGTCTAGAGACGATTCGCCGTATTCGTCATCTCGATGACAAGCACAACTTCTCCCTGCTTTGCGAGTCTTTCGGGCAGCTTGGCGAACTGGTCATGGTTGATAACAAAGCCTTTCGAACGATCAAAGCTCTAACTCCCGGCCCCTACACCTTCATCCTGCCCGCCACCAAAGAGGTGCCCCGGATGACGCTGGTGAACAAGAAGAAGACGGTTGGCGTTCGCCTTCCTGATCACCGCATCACCCAGGCAATTGTTGAAGAACTGGGAGAGCCGCTGCTTTGCTCAACCCTGATCCTCCCCGGAGAGACAGAGCCGCTTATCTCGTGTGACGAGGTCGTTGAGGCAGTGGGCAATGAGGTGGACATCGTCGTTGACGGACCGGTGGGACTGGCTGGTGCCACCACTGTCATTGACTTTACGGCCGGATACCCCGAGGTGGCTCGGAAGGGCGCCGGCGACACCTCACTGTTCGACTAAATGGGACAGAACAGACTCGCTTCTCCCGAAGATAGAGTTGAGGAATGGATCTATTTGACGCCCTAGGTGTAGATGACTACGGGCTTCCTGAGGTGTCGCCATCCGGACCGCTCGCGGTTCGGATGCGCCCTCGCACAGCTTCGGATCTGCTGGGCCAAGACCATCTGCTCACCCCCGGTTCGCCACTTTCACGCCTCCTTGATGCCGGTTCAACTTCCGTCCCCTCAGTTATCCTCTGGGGGCCTCCCGGGACCGGTAAGACCACGCTGGCCTACCTGATCGCTCGTCAGTCAGGCAGGCGGTTTGCAGAGGTTTCGGCCGTAAGTGCAGGTGTCAAAGAGGTGCGTGAGGTAATTGCTTCCGCAAAGCACGCCCTCGCAGCGACCGGAAAAGAGACTGTGCTTTTCATTGATGAGGTGCACCGCTTTTCAAAATCGCAACAGGATGCTCTCCTTCCAGCGGTTGAAAACCACTGGGTTACCCTCGTTGCAGCTACCACTGAGAACCCTTCGTTCTCAGTTATCTCTCCACTGCTGTCCCGCTCTCTTCTCCTGGTGCTTCGCTCCCTTGATGACAGAGCGATTGCATCCGCGCTGGAACGCGCATTGGCAAGTGCGGATGGACTTGACGGTGCGGTGACTCTGGGAGAGGGAACCCTGGAGGTTTTGATCAGGGTTGCCGGCGGAGATGCCCGCAAGGGGTTGACACTTCTTGAGGCAGCCGCCGCAGTAACTCTCGACCGGGGTGAGACGGTAGTTGAGATTGAGGATGTTTCGACTGCTGCTGCCACGGCCCTGGTCCGCTGGGATCAGGATCAGCACTACGACGTCGCCAGCGCTTTCATCAAGTCGATGAGGGGCTCGGACGTAGATGCGGCTCTTCACTACCTGGCCCGCATGCTAGAGGCGGGGGAGGACCCAAGGTTTATTGCACGCAGGGTGATGATTCATGCCTCAGAGGATGTGGGCATGGCTGATCCCAGCGTCTTACAGACGGCCGTTGCCGCAGCTCAGGCTGTCGCCCTCGTCGGCATGCCCGAAGCCCAAATCATTCTTGCGCAAGCTGTCATAGCCGTGGCCACCGCACCCAAGTCCAATGCCGTTGTGGTTGCTATCGGTGAGGCAATGGCCGATGTTAAGGCCGGTCGTTCGGGTGCTGTGCCCATGCATCTGCGCGACTCTCACTACTTCGGAGCCAAGGGTTTGGGCCACGGCAAGGACTACGTCTACTCCCACGATCAACCCCACGCGATCGCCGCGGGCCAGACCTACCTGCCAGCCGAACTCTCCGGGGTTAGTTACTACCGCCCGACCGGTCGGGGGGAAGAGGCTCGAATCGGAGCTCGTCTAGAGGCAATTCGACGTATCCATGATGAAGCTCAGCACCTGTGAGGTGACTAACCACTCAGCCTAATCACGGTCTCATCTAGGGTTGAGCCACTTCTGTCCAGTAGTATTGCTGACGGTCGTTTTCTCGGCCGCCTGGGGTCTTAGCCGATTGAGTATCATTCTGCCTTCACTTTTGAGGGATTTGGTAACCATGGAGTTGGCCCCATGATTTCGCAGCAGCGAGGTCATGACACTACGAAACAGGAGAAAAAATGGCAGATAATCGTGCCCGCAAGCAGGTGCGCCAATCCCGCGCCCTCGGCATCGCGCTAACCCCGAAGGCAGTTCGCTACTTCGAAAAGCGCCCCTATGGCCCCGGAGAGCACGGCCGTACCCGCCGTCGCCAGGAATCTGACTACGCGGTTCGTCTGAAGGAAAAGCAGCGTCTTCGTGCCCAGTACGGCATTCGTGAAGCACAGATGGCCAACACCTTCAAAGAGGCTCGCGCCATGTCCGGCATGGCCGGTGAGAACCTGGTTTCACTGCTTGAGACCCGACTCGATGCCCTAGTCCTGCGTTCCGGTTTCGCTCGCACCATGGCTCAGGCCCGCCAGGCAGTTGTGCACCGCCACATCATGGTTGACGGCAAGATCGTTGACCGTCCTTCCTTCCGCGTCAAGCCGGGCCAGACCATCCAGGTCAAGCCCAAGTCGCAGACCACAGTTCCGTTTGAGATCGCAGCGGCTGGTGCCCACCAGGAAGTGCTCCCCAAGACTCCGGGTTACCTGGAAGTAGAGATCGCCAACCTGAAGGCCAAGCTGGTTGAAATTCCAAAGCGCGTCGATGTTCCCGTCGAATGCGACGTACAGATGGTTGTTGAGTACTACTCACGCTAAGTCATAAGCAAGGGGAGGACGGAGGCATTCAGCCCCCGTCCTCCTTGCTATTCTCAGACATATATGCCCTGCTAAGAGCCGAGAGAGAGACATGCGCACACACGAGATTCGCGACAGGTGGGTCAACTACTTCGCCGCCAATGGCCACGAAATCCGCCCTTCGGTACCCCTTCTTTCGCCAGAGCCCTCGATTCTCTTCACGATTGCGGGGATGGTCCCTTTCATTCCGTACATTACGGGAGAGGAAGAAGCGCCCTGGCCAAGGGTCGCTTCGGTGCAGAAGTGCATCCGAACCAACGATATTGAGAATGTTGGACACACCTCTCGTCACGGCACCTTCTTCCAGATGAATGGAAACTTCTCCTTTGGCGATTACTTCAAGGAAGGCGCAATCAACTTTGCGCACGACCTCCTCACCGGCTCTGTCGATGAGGGAAAGTACGGCCTTGACGCAGATCGCCTCTGGGTAACTATCTGGGAGGGGGATACCGAGTCCTACGATGTCCTTACCAAGCAGGTGGGAATGGACCCCAGGCACATCGTTCGCCTTTCACGCGACGAAAACTTCTGGTCCACGGGCCAGCCCGGGCCTGCCGGTCCCTGCTGTGAATGGCATTACGATCGGGGACCTGAGTATGGTCCGGAAGCCGTCGGGGGCAATGTAGACCCGGGCGGAGACCGCTACCTTGAGCTGTGGAACCTGGTCTTCGACCAGTACATGCGTGGTCCAGGTGAGGGGCAGGACTATCCGCTCCTTCACGAACTCGAACGTAAGGCCATCGACACGGGTGCTGGGCTCGAGCGTCTCGCCTTGGTTCTTCAGGACAAGCCCAACATGTTTGAAATCGATGAGGTTCGTCCCGTCATCGATCGTGTTGAAGAGATCGCTTCAAAGCGCTACGGAGCCAGCCCGGAAGACGATGTTCTGATGCGCATCATTGCCGATCACGTCCGTTCGTCGATGATGCTGATCAACGACGGTGTTCGTCCGGGTAACGACGGAGCTGGCTACGTTTTGCGCCGACTGGTCCGACGTGCGGTGCGGTCTGTCCGCCTGCTTGGTGTCGATGAGGTCACGCTGCCTGAGCTTCTGCCCGTGTCACGCGATGCAATGTCGCCCTCATACCCGGATCTGATTACCAACTGGGAGACAATCTCTGATGTCGCATACGGGGAAGAGGTCGCGTTCCGCCGCACCCTCGACTCTGGCACCATGATCTTCGAGACAGCTGTGTCATCAGCCCTCAAGTCAGGCACGGATGAGACGCCGATTCTTTCCGGCGAGGAAGCTTTTGCACTTCACGACACCTACGGTTTCCCAATTGATCTAACCCTGGAGATGGCCTCCGAAAAGGGTCTGAAGGTTGATGAGGCTAAGTTCCGTCGCCTGATGGAAGAGCAGAAGGAGCGGGCCCGTGCTGACGCTCGAGCCAAGAAAGCCGGTCACGTCGATGTCAAGGTCTTCCAGGAGATTGCCGAGGGGCTGGGGGGCGGCTCCGAGTTCATCGGCTACGACAGTGCCTCCGGTGAAGCTGAGATTGCGGGTCTCCTTGTCAATGGCGCATCCGTACCGGTTGTCGAAGGACCCCAGCAGGTTGAGCTGATCCTGACCCGGACCCCATTCTACGCTGAAGCCGGCGGACAGCGCGCCGACCAGGGCACCATTCGAACTGAGAACGGTGTCGAACTAGAGGTGTTTGACGTGCAGTCTCCTCTCAAGGGACTGTCGGTTCACCGAGTGATGGTTCCCGAGGGGACCGTTGCGGTAGGGGACAGAGTGTTCTCCCAAATCGATGAGGTACGACGACTGGCAATCGCCCGCGCCCACACCTCGACCCACATCGTTCACAAGGCACTGCATGAGGTCATCTCATCCCAGGCGACCCAGGCAGGATCGGATAACTCTCCGGCTCGGATGCGCCTCGACTTCCGCCACAACAAGGCTCTGACCCCGGGTCAACTTGGGGACATCGAGTCGATGGTCAACGAGAAGATGATGGATGACCTCGAGATTACCGAAACGGTGATGCCACTCGCGAAGGCCAAGGAAATGGGGGCAATGGCCCTCTTCGGAGAGAAGTACGGCAAGGACGTTCGCGTTGTCTCCATTGGCGGCGACTGGTCCATGGAAATCTGCCTGGGAACCCATGTGCCTTCGACCGGCAAAATCGGACGCCTTAATGTGCTCACCGAGTCGTCGATTGGCTCCGGGGTTCGGCGCATCGATGCCCTTGTCTCAGACTCTTCCTACCAGTTCCAGGCTGCGGAGCACGCGCTTGTATCCCAGCTCACAGGTATGCTCCATGGAACCCCCGAAGAACTGCCTGAGAAGATTTCGACCCTGCTTGACAAGATAAAGAACGCCGAGCGTCAGCTGGGTGCACTGCAGAGCCAGGTCCTCCTGTCCCGAGCTGTCGATGTGGCTGAAGGTGCTCGCCGAGTCCACGATGTTCTCGTGGCTACCAGCGATATGGGGACCGTATCAACGACTGATGCAATCCGTGATGTCGCACTGGACGTCCGTAATCGGCTCGGGGACTCTGAGCCCGCGGTGGTGGCACTCACCGGCGTCGTTGGCGACAGGCCCCAGCTGGTCGTTGCGACCAACCAACTGGCCCGTGACAGAGGTATACGGGCCGGAGATCTCGTCCGCAGCGGAGCCAAGACGCTCGGGGGAGGCGGAGGAGGCAAGCCGGACTTCGCCCAGGGGGGTGGAACCGATCCCAATGCGGTTCAGGCTGCCCTCGAGAATGTCGTAACCCAGGTGAGGGGAGTCCTGTCCTGAGGCGCGGGGCTCGGCTGGGACTAGATGTCGGCAAGGCACGCATCGGGGTGGCTTACAGCCCAGGCGATGCCCTTGTGACCATTCCCCTGGACTTCATCCCGGCTCGGCCTCCTGATCGCGCCATACGCCTTGTGAGCAGGCAGGTTGAAGAGAGGGGCGTAGTTGAGGTCGTCATCGGCCTCCCACGCCACCTGAACGGAGCCGAAGGGGAGTCGGCACGCTTCGTTCGAGAGTTTTCCCAGCAACTTGCACGTAAGATTCCTCAGGTAAGACTCTGTCTCGTCGACGAACGACGTTCCACCCTCTCTGCCAAAAGCATGCTTCATGAGGGCGGAGTTCGGGAGCGCGAGCAGAGATCAAAGATAGATTCTGTTGCTGCCCAGGTGATCCTGGAGCACGCCCTCGAACTTGAGCGTGCCACCGGATTGCCACCCGGCGAAGAAGTGGTTGCGGAAGGCAGTAGCAGGAGTGGAACAAGTGAGTAGCGAGAACCCCATGGCAGTGCCCCCTAAACCTTCCGGGAGCCAGTTCCCAACGCGCCGCGACCTTCACCGATCACGGATCCCTAGCAGGGGCGAGCCTCACGAGAGTCAAAATGACTCGAAATCGGAGGAACCTCCAGCGACTTCGGTTCCCCCTTCCACCGGGGTCTTTCCGACCAGGCGCGAACACCTCATCGAAACCGGGGCGCTGCCGCAAGTTCCAGCTCGACGTGCAAAGAAGTCACAGAAGGCCGCCTCCAAAAAGTTTGCGGCAGCCTCTCCACAAACTCCTCCCCAGGCGCCGCCGGCGCGGACCCGTCGTCACGATTCCGGAGCAGTTCCGGTCAAGAACACAGTTCGAGTTCCCGCTCAGAGGAAGGCCAAGAAGGCCCCGAAGTGGCGGGTCGCCCTCATCCTGATTCTTCTCCTCGGATTGGTCGGAGGAGCTGTCTACGTGGCTTGGACAACCCTCGGAGACTCGGGCACCCCAACGAAGGAGTCACTCGATTTCCCGGGTCCTGGAGAGGGAGAGGTTGAGGTCACCATCACCACCGGAGACCTCGGTTCTGACATCGCCCGGTCTCTGGTTGATGCCGGAGTCGTCAAGACGGTGGCGGGCTTTACCCAGGCTTTTGATGGAAACTCTGCGGCCTCGACTATCAAGCCGGGAACCTACACCCTCAAGAAGGGTATGACCTCGGCAGCCGCATTGGCTTGGCTTCTTGACGAGGCCAACAGGCGGGACAACGCGATCACAGTGAATGCCGGGCAAACTGCCGAGCAGATCTTCGAGAAGATGATTTCGGTGGGTGGTTTCACCCAGGAGCAGATCGACGCGGCCCTAGCTGACCCTGCCGCCCTCGGCCTTATTGAAGAGGCGGACGGAAACGTCGAAGGTTGGCTTGCCACCGGATCGTATGAGGTCGCCAACGGTGATGGTCCCACCGAGCTTCTCAGCGCAATGATTGAGCGCACCAAGATGGAACTTACTGAACTCGGAGCCCCCGAGGCTGAGTGGCAGGAAACCCTCATCAAAGCCTCGATTCTCGAGCGTGAGGCCGGCGCCTACGAAGACCTACCCAAGGTCGCGAGGGTGATTGCCAACCGCCTGGAAATGCCGGAAGCTGAGACACGCGGACTGCTGCAAATGGACTCAACTGTCCTCTACGGCGTTGGGAAGTACGGGGGTCTCCCCACGGCTGATGACCTTGCATCAGACAGCCCGTTCAACACCTATAGGTTCCCAGGCCTACCTCCCGCTCCCATTGCCTCGCCCTCTCCAGAAGCCATCGCGGCAACCATTGATCCCGCCGACGGAGACTGGCTCTACTTCGTGACCGTCAACCTGGATACAGGTGAGACGCTGTTTTCCTCGACCCTCGAAGAGCAAACAGAGAACGTGAAGCTACTCAGCCAGTGGTGTGAAGAGAACGAAGGCAGGTGCTAACCTTCCATGACTAAGTGGGCAGCCGTGATTGGATCACCAATCGAACACTCACTTTCTCCGGTCCTGCACTCCAGGGCTTTCAGCCTGCTTGGACTTGATTGGGAGTACCGCAGGTACGAGGTCGGGAAGGAGTCCCTTGCAAGCTTCTTCAGCGAAGTGGATCCGAACTGTGTCGGCCTCAGTGTTACGGCACCCCTGAAGCAGGCGCTTCTCGGGCAGACCGATGTCGCGGACGGCTTGGCAAAGTTGGTCGAGTGCGCCAATACGGTAGCTTTTCTGCCGTCGATGAGTGCCGCGTTCAACACCGATGTCCAGGGAATCGTCGACGCCATCGTCCCCTCGGTCAAGAGTCTGCAGAAGGGCATTCGGCGTTCGCTCCCACTTCTTGTTGAGGATGAGGGCGGACCACTCAGTGGTGCACCAGCACCCGTGGTCCTAGGAACCGGGGCAACGGCCAGCTCCGCACTGGCAGCGCTCAAATCAATCGGAGCAACTCGCGTCTACCTGGTGGGTCGTTCCTTCGCCGGAGCGCAGAACGCATTCTCTATCGGCCTGTCATTAGGCCTCGACGTGCACACTGTTCTGTGGAAAGTGGCTGACAGGTTTGTGGAAGCGTTCAATGAGGCTCCGGTGATGATCTCAACCGTTCCGCCGGCAGCCACCGAAGAGTTCGCTGGACTTCTTACCCCCGGTACCAGCTCAGTGCTTCTCGATGTCACATATTCGGGCGGTGAGTCACCACTCGAGGCAAAGTTCCGTCAGGTCGGAGCAACGGTCACCTCCCCGCTGATGATGCTGACGCACCAGGGACTTGCCCAGGTGAAGATCTGGACCTCTCGTGATGTGCCGTTCCAGCCCGTCTATGAAGCGGTACTCGAGGCCGCGGCGCGCCGGTGACCGGAGAGGCTGTCCAGCTCCTAGCGGCACTGGTAATCCTGACGGCTAACCTCCTGTGGCTGGGACTTACCGGCTCAAGACTTCTTTCTCGCTACCTGCCTGCCGAACGCCTTCGTCCGGTGACGCTGGTGTGGGGAAGTGCTCTAACTGGTTCCTTGGCAATCTACCTCGGAGCGGTCCAGCGTCCTTCGCTCCCGGGAGGTTGGGGATGGGGTGACGCTGGCACAGGAGTCGTCGTTGGTATCGGGGTCGTCCTCACATCACTGGGTTGGATCTCGATTCTGATCGACTCTCGGACCCTGCGCCTGCCCGATCCGATTACCGGGCTCATGGCCCTGGAAGTCCTTCTGTTCGTTCTACTTCCTCCCGCCCTGGGACATGTGGGCTCAGCATGGTTCTGGGCTATCACACTCGGCGCGGTAACTTGGACCGTGCCCCTCGTGGTGGGCTTCAGGTTGGGACAGGTGGGCAGGGGAGACATCAAGCTCGCACCCGTTCTCGGAGCGGCGCTCGCTACCTGTTCCTTCCGGATCGCGGTGCTCGGCCTCTTGGCTGCCTTCACCGTCGCTGCTCTTCGGGCACTGTTTCTCATGGCCCGCCCCGGCTCTCAAACGAGGTTTCCTTTCGGTCCCTACATGGTGGGGTCTGCGCTTGGCTGCTGGGTCCTCGCGGCGGTTGGACCAATGGTGCTCGTCTAGGGGGACTGTGGAAAGCTTGACTCATGATTACTTGGACCACCGCGGGTGAATCACACGGACCCGCCCTCGTTGCCTCCATGCAGGGTGTGCCGGCCGGAGTCCGCGTTGATACCGCTCTGATTGCAGAGGCGTTAAAGGAACGACGCCAAGGTTACGGACGCGGCGCGCGCCAGGCATTTGAACAGGACCGTGTCGAGATCCTCTCGGGGGTGCGCCACGGCTTTACGACAGGGGCACCGATCACCGTCGTCATTCATAACTCTGAGTGGCCCAAGTGGGAGGCCGTCATGGGTGCAGACCCGGTTCCCGCCGAGGCCCTTCAGGTGGATGCGGGTCGGGGAGATGTCAGAGAGATGGCTAGGAATCGCCCCCTAACACGACCTCGTCCGGGCCATGCCGACCTCGCCGGGGGACTGTCATACCGCATGGAGGACGCTCGCAACATCCTTGAACGGGCCTCTGCCCGCGAGACTGCCGCCCGGGTCGCCCTGGGTGCGATTGCACGCCAACTGCTCAGGCAGGTCTGCGGGACAGAGATTGTCTCCCACGTGGTGGGGGTGGGCTCCAGTGCGGTTCCGGTTCCGGACTTGCCGAAACCATCCGAACGGGCGCAACTCCAAGCCTCACCCGTAAGAACATTAAGTCTTGAAGCCGAGCACGCCTACATGGCTGCCATCGATGCAGCCAGCGAAACCCAAGAGACCATCGGCGGCATCGCCGAGGTGATTGCCTACGGCGTTCCCGTCGGCCTCGGCTCCCACGTCTCGTCCGACAGGAAACTGGATGCTGCACTGGCCTGGGGACTCATGAGTATTCAGTCAGCCAAGATGGTAGAGATCGGCGATGGAGCTGAGTCTGCTCGTCGTCTCGGCAGCTCAGCCCACGACAACATTGTCCGCCAAGGCGCCACGATAGCGCGTCAAACCAACCGTGCCGGGGGAATCGAGGGGGGTACATCCAACGGTGAGCCGATTGTGGCCCGAGTGGGTTTCAAACCGATCTCGACAGTTCCTCGTCCACTCCCAACCGTAGACCTGGTCGATGGAACTGCCACATCTGCATTCCACCAGCGCTCCGATACCTGTCAGGTCGTTCCCGGTGCTGTGATTGCTGAGGCGATGGTCGCCCTCGTCCTGGCCCAGAAGCTCACTGAGAGGTTTGGGGGAATGTCCGTGGCCGAGGTCGAAGAACAGCATCGCGCCCAGGAGCAGTACGTGGCGGGCCGCCTAGCACCACCAAGTTGGGGGGCCGCGCAGAATGACTGATTTTCCAAGTGAGGCACCCTGGTACCTCATTGGGCTTCCCGGAAGCGGCAAGTCCAAAGTCGGGTTCAACCTGGCGGCCGTTCTACGCGTACCTCACATCGATATCGACACTGAGATCGAGAGGAAAACCGGCAGGACTGTTGCGGAGATCTTTCGAGACGAAGGTAGAGAGAGATTCCGTGAGCTTGAAGCCCAGGCAATCCTAGAAACCGCCGACTTTCCAGGGGTGGTTTCCCTGGGAGGCGGGGCAATCGAGACCGATGCCGTTGCTGGCTTCCTCCGTGATCAAACGGTCATCTGGGTCGATGCAGACTTCGATGTTCTGGTAGCTCGAGTGGCACGAAGCAACCGTCGCCCGCTGCTGCAGGAAGACCCGGAAGCCCAGCTAGCCGAGCTCAAGGCACGTCGCGACCCCATCTATGCCCGACTGGCAAACTATCGCGTCACTTCCTCCAACGCACCCGCCGAGCGGGTTGTTCAGCAAATCATCAGCATGCTCCTTGGTTGGGAGTACACCCCGGTGAAGGGCAGCCACCGCTATAACGTCCTCACGGGTGTAGGCACAACCGACCTCCTCAAGGGATATCTTCCGCGGGAGGCAACGCGAGCCCTCCTCGTCTATCCCGAGTCTCTGCATGACGCCAGCAGACCGATTGCAAAGGTCCTCGGTGAGGCGGGGGTGACAGTTACCGATTTCTCCCACGTTGATGGGGAGCGGGCAAAAAGCATTGAGACGGTTGTAGAAGCCTGGGATCTCCTAGGCGAAGTGGGCCTCGGAAGACGGGATGTAGTAGTCACCTTCGGGGGAGGGGTCACGACGGACCTGGGTGGGTTCATCGCCGCATCGTGGCTCCGCGGAATTCGTGTCATCCACCTGCCGACCACACTGCTCGCGATGGTCGATGCTGCCCTGGGAGGGAAGACCGGTATTGACACTCCAGCCGGTAAGAACCTGGTGGGAGCATTCCATGACCCCCATGTGGTTCTCGTCGATCTGCTCACCCTGGGATCTCTACCCCAGGCCGAGTACGCTGCGGGCCTTGCCGAGGTGATCAAAACCGGGTTTATCGATGACCCGAAGATACTGCAGATCATTTCAGACCACCCCGAGATCGGCTCAGCGGTGTGGGCAACGGGGGAGGGTCTTCGCACCCTCACCGAAATCGTCTCCAGGTCCATAGCCGTGAAAGCGCGTGTGGTTAGCTCTGATCGCCTCGAGGGCGGCCTACGTGAGATTCTCAACTATGGGCACACGATGGGTCACGCGATCGAGCGCGCAGAGCAGTACACCATGAGGCACGGGGAGGCCGTTGCGATCGGCTCAGTTTTCGCGGCTCACCTGGCACACTCCCTTGGACTGATCCCGGAAAGTGTGGTCGCTGAGCATGAGGAAACTTTCGCCGCTGTCGGTCTTCCCACCCGCTACCGGGGCCAGATCCACGTCCTCATGGAGGGACTGCGCTCCGATAAGAAGGTCCGGCAGGGAAGCTTACGCTTTGTACTCTTAGGGGAGGATGGCAGGCCAACCGTTCGTGAAGTCAGTCCGAACGCAGTGGAGAAGTTGGCAGTTGATATGGGTATGGGAGAAAAGTGAGTTCATTTCCGAGCCTTGTCCTGGTGGGCGCCTCAGGCAGCGGGAAAAGTGAGGTAGCCGAAGCCTTGGGACTCCAACTCGGTCTACCTGTCGTTGAGTCTGAAGAGAATGCGTCACTCATTCTCGGATCTCCCGTGGGAGTCGCCATGACCGATGATCCCGAGTCTGCACTGGAAGCCCTCGCGGTGGCAGCTTGCGAAGTGCTCACCCCCAATGGTCCGGGAGCAGGCTCAATAGTTGTCCTCAGTGCCTCTTCGATACTGAACCCTGAAGTGTTTGAAGGCGTGGTTGAAGCCAAAGCAGGCGGCGCCAGGGTGGTGGGTCTACGTGCCTCGCTGTCGACACTGGTGCGTCGCAACGGTTTGGATGCGCCTCGTCCAGCCGCTCTAGGTACTCCGCGAGCGTGGTTTAGGGCGCAGTTGACCGTTTTAGAAGAGGCATACTCGAAAGTAGTCGACCTTTGGTGCGATACTGATACCTGCGATGGTTCCATGGCCGCTCGTTTGATCACTGCGGAACTCGGAGCTGATTCTCTTATCAAGGCACGAAACTGAACAGAAAGTAGCATCTGTGGCAACAACGAACGACCTCAAGAACGGAATGATCCTCGTCATCGACGGGAACCTCTGGCAGGTGGTTGAGTTCCAGCACGTCAAGCCAGGAAAGGGACCGGCCTTCGTTCGTACCAAGATCCGTAACGTTCTATCGGGCAAGACGGTTGACAAGACCTTCAATGCCGGCGTCAAGGTAGAGACCGCGACTGTCGACCGCCGTGACA
Source organism: Actinomyces minihominis (assembly GCF_900187855.1). Lineage (GTDB taxonomy): Bacteria > Actinomycetota > Actinomycetes > Actinomycetales > Actinomycetaceae > Scrofimicrobium > Scrofimicrobium minihominis. Next base: position 131,349 of record NZ_FYEG01000002.1, read on the forward strand.
TGACCTATCTGTACCACGACGGTGAAGACTATGTCTTCATGGACGACTCCACCTACGAACAGCTTCCCCTCTCAGAGACCATCGTTGGGGACGCCCGCAACTTCATGATTGAGAACCAAAGGGCAGTTGTTTCCTTCCACGGTGACCAGGTCCTCTCTGTCGAGCTTCCCATTTCGGTAAACCTGCGCATCACCCACACCGAACCGGGACTGCAGGGCGATCGTTCATCTGCCGGTACCAAGCCTGCGACTCTCGAAACCGGATATGAGATCCAGGTGCCTCTCTACATGGATGAGGACACCCTGATCAAGGTGGATACCCGATCCGGTGACTTCCTCGGTCGCGTCAACGACTAGATTTCGCCCGCCGACTCAAGGCAAGTCCTCCTAGGACAAACTGGGGTACCGCCATAAAGCACTGCAGCGGTACCCCAACTCACGTAACGAAAGGACGGGTGATCCCGGTGGCACATGAACGCGGCAGGTTCACGTCAAGGACCAAGGCTCGTAAGCGCGCTGCGGAGGTCCTTTTTGAGGCAGACCAGAGGGGGATTATCTCCTCACAGGTTGACCTTCTCGACCTCCTTGAAGAGCGCAAGATGGTCAACTCGGCGCCCTCACCCCTTCCCGCGTACACAGTGGCTATTGTCGAGGGCGTTGCAGGCGACCTCGACAGCATTGATCGGTTTATTCGCTCCCACGCCAAGGGGGCCGGGATCGATCGCATTCCGGCGGTGGACCTGGCGGTCATGCGAGTTGCAGTGTGGGAGATGACGTCGAACAGCGAACAGGTTCCCCCTATCTCCGCTATCGACGAGGCCGTTTCCGTTGTCAAACAGATTTCGACCGACACGTCTCCCGCCTATGTCAACGCCGTTCTCGACGCGATCCGCAAGGAAGTTGCCGTAGCGACCCCGGCCACTAAGGGCGAAAAGACTGAGCCTGAGCCCCATCCACAGCCCGCACTGTCACTCGATGACCTCTCCAAAGCCGACTTCGACGTGGATGGACTGCTCGACGAGCTTCTCGATGAGTACTAGCCTGCTCCAGATCTGTTCCTAAGGATTATCTCGCGCGTAACTCCCCGGCGTGCCCTAGGGTTAGTGGTGTTATAGCACCGCCAAAGGGGGATGGACGTGGCACTTCCAAAACTGACCGCAGACCAGCGGCAAGAAGCACTGGCTAAAGCAACGGCCGCTCGCCAGCGCAGGGCTCTTGTAAAACAGAAACTCAAAAGTCGTGACCTGTCGTTAGAGGACTTTTTCACCGAGGCAGATGCCGACCAGGCACTGGGCCGAATGAGGGCCCAGGCAATGCTCGAGTCGATGCCGCGCATCGGCGTGCACCGCGCGAACCAGATCATGGAAGAGGTGGGGATCTCCAAGACTCGCCGCGTCAGTGGGCTCGGTCGAGTGCAGCGAGAGGCTTTGCTGGGGATCTTTGGAGAGTAACGAAGTCAACCAAACCGGGGAGCTGCTCGCAGACTTAGGCCTACCTGGCCAAAACGTGACGGGCGACGCAAAAGTTCTCTCGTGAGTCTCTTTTGTGCCAATCTTGGGTCATGAATGCCGCTCCACTTTTTGTAGTCGCTGGTCCCACTGCCGTTGGCAAGGGAACCGTGGTGCGTCGTCTCCGTGAGATGCACCCGCAGGTTACACTTTCGATCTCGGTTACCACCCGTGAGCCCAGGCCCGGGGAGGTCGACGGTGTGGATTACATCTTCGTCAGTGATGCTCAGTTCGACCGAATGGTCGACAACGGCGATCTGCTTGAGTGGGCCATGGTGCACAACCAGAACCGCTACGGCACCCCGGCAGCGTGGGTGGATGAGCAACGTGAGAATGGCCTGCCGGTCCTACTTGAAGTGGATCTAGCCGGAGCCCGCCAGGTAAAAAGGAAGGTCCCCGGGTGCCGTTCAATCTTTATTGAGCCACCAGCGTGGGAAGACCTCCAGAGGCGTCTCCTTTCCAGGGGGACCGAGACTCTTGAAGAGCAGGCCCGTAGGCTGCGCACTGCCCGTGAGGAACTGGCAGCTGCCGGAGAGTTCGATGTTGTCATCGTCAACCATGATGTCGATCGCACAGCTGTGGAGCTGGCTGAGGCCATGGGCCTGAACTAGAATGACGACGGTATGCGGGCACAAGTCCGCACGACTAATCCGCACGTAGCGGGCAAGAGGAGAAACTATGTCGGGAATCGTTGCCCAACCAGAAGGCATCACCTACCCGCCCATTGATGAGTTGCTTGAGCGCGCCGATTCCAAGTACGCCCTGGTGATTCTTGCCGCCAAACGGGCGCGCCAGATCAACTCATACCGCATGCAGCTTGAGTCGAACATGATCCAGACTGTTGGCCCCGTTGTGCCCTTTGAGGCCGACGATAAGGCCCTGGCAATCTCCCTTCGTGAGATCGTGGAAGACAAGCTGGAACTTGGAAGCAACGACTAGTAGCCGGGCCACCCCCACCGTTGTCATTGGTATTGGTGGGGGAATTGCCGCCTATAAGGTTGCGTTTGTTGTACGCGACTTCCGACGTGCGGGTTGGAAAGTCCATGTCATCCCCACCGAGTCGGCCCTCAATTTTGTCGGCGCCAACACCTGGAGTGAACTTTCTGAGAACCCCGTAACCACCAGTGTGTTCTCAGCTGTGGGTCCGGGTCATATTGAACTCGCCCGACGCGCCGATCTCATCGTCATTGCACCCACGACCGCTAATCTTCTTGCCAAGATTCGCAGCGGGATTGCCGATGATTTGCTCACCACCGTCGTGGCAGCATCAGCCGCTCCCGTCCTCTTGGCTCCGGCCATGCATACCCAGATGTGGCTCAATCCTGCGACACAAGAGAATGTCCAGGTACTTCGGGACAGGGATTTCACCGTCTTGGATCCGGCCACAGGGGAACTCTCTTCCGGTGATACCGGTCCCGGCCGTCTCCCGGATCCCGCCGTTATCACCGAGGCCGCCCTGGCCCTCTGGAATCACCACCAGCAGCGCAGTGAAGAAGGTGCTCTCACCGGGCGCCGCGTAGTTATCACAGCCGGAGGCACCGAAGAGGCTCTTGACCCGGTTCGTTTCCTGACCAACAGATCCTCCGGCTACCAGGGAGTGGCGCTCGCTCAGGCTGCGCTCGACCTCGGGGCGGAAGTGGTTCTAATTAGGGCTGCAATGACTGCCCCCCTGCCAACCGGAAAGCGGTTAACCGTGATTGAGGCACGGTCCGCAGGGGACATGGCGACAGCAGTGCACCGCGCTGTTGAAGACGCTGATGTACTGGTTATGGCCGCCGCGGTCGCTGACTTTACCCCGTCCCAGTTCAGCTCCTCCAAGATCAAAAAGACCGGGGACTCCGACACACTGACCCTTCAACTGTCTCGCACTGAAGATATTCTCGCCGCGGTCGCACGCTCGGCCAATCGGCCCGCAGCTCTTGTCGGTTTCGGCGCTGAGACCGGTTCGAAGGCAGAGGTGTTGGAGTTTGGCGCGGTCAAGGCACGCGCCAAAAAGGCAGATCTACTCGCCGTGAATCAGGTGGGGGAGGGAATTGGATTCGGAGATGTTCCGAACACCCTGCTGTTCTTTGATTCCGACGGGATCCTAACGGGAGAGACGTCTGGCTCAAAGGACCAGGTGGCAGCAGATCTGCTCTCTCGTGTTATCGATATTTTGAAAGAGAAGGACTGACCGTGTCCAGTGCGCTGCGCCCATTTACCTCCGAATCTGTGACAGAGGGGCACCCTGACAAGCTCTGTGACCGGGTTTCAGATGCCATTCTTGACCAGATGCTTGAACAGGATCCGGCCGCTCGCGTGGCTGTCGAAGTCGTAGCTACCAAGGGTCTGGTTCACGTCGTCGGAGAGATCACCACCGACGCCTACGTCGAGATCCCGGCTGTGGTCCGCGAAGAGATCGTCAACATCGGTTACGACTCACATTTTGCCGGTTTTGACGGTAACTCCTGCGGGGTCTCGGTCGCTATCGGCCAGCAGAGCCCCGATATTGCCGGGGGAGTGAACCGATCCCTTGAGAGTCGCGGTCTTCTCGACGAGGTGGTGGACCCACGCGACATTCAGGGGGCCGGCGACCAGGGCATCATGTTTGGCTACGCCTCGGATGAAACCCCTGATCTCATGCCCGCTCCTATCTGGCTGGCCCAGAAACTGGCCATGCGACTCGCTGAAGTCCGCAAGGAAAACGTGGTTGAAGGGCTTCTTCCTGACGGCAAGACGCAGGTCACCCTCCTTTACGAAGGGGACCGCCCGGTCGCGATTGACAACGTGGTTGTGTCTACTCAGCACGTCGAGAACCTGGGAGAGGGCGAACTCGCAGAACTCGTTGGGACCCACGTGATCGATCACGTTTTCCAGGAGAACGGGCTCGACCTCGACCTCAGCAACACGGTTCGTTTGATCAACCCATCCGGGCGCTTTGTTATCGGTGGTCCGGCGGCGGACGCGGGTTTGACCGGTCGCAAGATCATCGTCGATACCTATGGCGGAAGTGCGGCGCACGGTGGCGGAGCCTTCTCCGGTAAGGACCCGTCAAAGGTTGACCGCTCGGCGTCATACGCTGCCCGATGGATAGCCAAGAATGTGGTGGCTGCAGGCCTCGCCAGGCGCTGCCAAATTCAACTGGCCTACGCCATTGGCTCCTCCCGTCCGGTTTCGATTACGGTGGATACCTACGGTACCGGGGTGATTCCAGAAGCAGCTTTGGCCCGTGTTATCGAAGACGTGTTCGACCTGCGCCCCCTCGGTATCATTGAGGATCTGCGTCTCTTGGACACCAGTGCGGTCCGCTACCGAGATACGGCGGCCTACGGACACTTCGGTCGTCCAGGATTCACATGGGAAAACCTGGATCGCACAGACGCTTTGCTTGAGGCCGCGAAGGTTTAGATTTTCTGCATCAGGAAGGGGAGCCAGTGTCTCAACCATCCGATGCTAACCCAGACCTGCTGGAAGAGTTAGAGAGCTTCCCGGAACGAGCTTTCGCGAAGGTAATCGTTGATATTGATGCTCCGCACCTAGATGAGCCATTCGACTACTCAGTTCCCGAGGAGCTCCGAGAAGCGATAGCGGTTGGAACACGCGTCCAGGTACGTTTTGGACGTCGTCGCACCGAGGGATACGTTCGCCATCTTTCCGCCACCAACACCTTCGAGGGGCGACTGCAACCGATCATCAAGCTCGTCACTGAAGTCCCAGTCCTCTCCGAACGGCTTTTCGAGACGATTGACTATCTCGCCGTGCGCTACTGCGTGACGCGAAGCCAACTCATCTCCTTTGTCGTGCCTCCGAGGCGAGCGCGCGTGGAGAAGTCCCTGGCGGATGAGATCACCCGGGCTAGAAGTGACGGTCTTGGAGCATTTGCTCGGGAGGCCCCGGAGCCGACTCGCTCCAGTACGCAGCTCAGGACCGTTGCAACGGTTCTGCCGAGCCACCGAGATGCAATGATTCGTCAGCGGGTCCTCGCAGTTGTCAACGAGGGTAAGAGCGTTCTCGTCCTCGCACCTACGGCTCGAACCAGTCAGGATTTCGCCGAAGGGCTTGCGCGTGAGACTGACCTTCGCGTGGGACACATCGATGCCGAGCAGAGTCCCGACCGGCGCTACCGCGGCTACCTTCGTGCACTACTGGGAGACTACGACGTGGTGGTTGGCTCCCGATCTGCGGTGTGGACCCCGCTTCCCAACCTCGGAAGCATTGTCATCTGGGATGACGGAGATGACAGGTACAGAGAGCAGAGAACCCCGAGGTACGACGCCCTCGACATCGCTGTTTCACGAAGTCACAAGGAACACCTTGGACTGACCTCTCTTGCCTACGCCCGTTCCGTCAAGTCGCAGGCTCTGGTAGAGACCGGATGGGCTCAGGAACTGGTTCCGACGAAAGAGGAGGTTCTCTCCACGGTGCCCCGGGTGGCAATGTTCGACTCGTTCTCGGCCGAAAGGGAGGGTCCGACCGGATTTACCCGCCTTCCAGAAGCCGCCTACCGCATGATCAGGACGGGACTTGAGATGGGTCCCGTCCTCGTCCACGTTCCAGCAGCCGGAGCGGTGACGGAAACCGAGGACGGCTACGTGCGCATAGGATCCGACCGAATCCGCGATGAGCTGGCCCGCGCATTCCCAGACCAACGGGTCACTGCATCCTCTTCAACTGCCGGCCTGCTCCAACGCGTCGATAGTGAGCCCCAGGTCGTGGTCGCAACACCGGGCGCTGAGCCAGTTGCGGACGGGGGATACGTTGCGGTGATAATCACCGGGGCAAGTGGCGTCGCCTACCGCAACAGCCTTGATGGGGCACTGGAGGCGATGAGGCGGTGGATGGATGCACTCGCCCTCAGTCGCCCCCGTTCATCGGCGCTGCTGGTGGGAGAAGTTCAACCGGCGTTGCTGGACTCACTGGTTAGATGGAGTCCCGGGACCTTTGCCCGGGAGGAATGGCAGCGCCGCATGGAGCTGGGTTTCCCCCCGGCCAGATGGGTCGTTTCCATCGAAGGCCCACCTCGAAGCATCAAGTTGGAACTTGATGCGGCAGCGCGGGCTATTGGCGCCCCTGAACTGCACCTCCCCGGGAAACCCTTTCCCGATCTTGCACTGCTCGGTCAATCAAGCCTTACGGGGGAGGATGGTGCACCCCTTGAGAAAGTGGTTCTGTCGGTAGAGGCGCGTAGGATCCAGGCACTGATGCTGGCACTTGGATTGGCGCGCCGTTCTATCAGCCGGGACGGTGGCATACTTCCTCGGTTCGATGTCAACCCCTATTCGCTGGTCGATCCAGCACCATAGTAGAAGAAGGATGAAACTGCTTTGAGTCTTCGAGTTGTCTTTGCCGGGACGCCCGCGGTGGCCGTACCCACCCTTCGAGCGCTCTATGAGTCGGAACACGAGGTCGTTGGGGTTATCACGCGTCCTCCCAAGCGACGTGGTCGCTCCAAGGCCCTCATAGCCAGCGATGTTGCCCAGTTTGCCGACTCGGTCGGGCTGCCTCTGCTTGAGACGGAGCGGCCGGCATCCGAAGAGTCGCTGGCATGGCTCACCTCCCTAGGTGCAGACCTCGGGGTGGTGGTCGCATACGGCGCCCTCCTGCCCCAGCACCTTCTTGATGCTCTGCCCCTCGGATGGATCAACCTGCACTTCTCCGATCTGCCCGATCTGCGGGGGGCAGCCCCGGTTCAGCGAGCACTACTTCGCGGTGACACCTCCCTGACCAGCTCGGTGTTCCAACTCGAAGCTGGAATGGACACCGGCCCCGTTTTCTCCAGGGAGAAGCACGACCTCGGTCCAGAGATTACCTCCGGTGAAGCCCTGGCGAAGATGGCTCTTTCCGGCGCAGAACAGGTCACCGAAGTCGTTGATCTTCTCGCCTCGGGGCGGGCGGTTGCAACCGTTCAGGACACGGGTGTGAACGACACCCGCGTTTCGCTTGCCCCCAAGCTTTCGCGACAGGACGGGTTCGTTGACTTCGTTCGAAGCTCGACTGAGACCAAGGACCAGATACGCGCAGTCTCGCCGGATCCCGGCGCCTGGACTCTACTGCCAGATGGTTCGGTGATGAAGATCAGCGGCGCCACGGTGGTTGAACCGACCGGGTCGACGGGGCTTTCGGGGACGGTATCCTCAACTGGGAAGCAGGTCCTGGTGGCCTGCGGTGAAGGCCAGGTTGCACTTCGTGAGGTGGCTCCCGCTGGGAAGCGCCAGATGGCAGCGATCGACTGGTACCGCGGGGCTCGCCTCGAAGAAGGCGCGCGACTGGGACGGAAGAGGGAAGAGGGGAAGTAGATGGCGCACGGAAGCAACCGGGTTGATCCAGCCCGCCTGGTGGCAGCAGAGGTGCTGATTGAGGTCGAGGAGCAGGGGCGCTTTGCAAACCTGGTTCTGCCGAAGGCGCTGCGCGCCGAGCAGACGAAGAACCGTAAGTTTGACTACCGCGATGCCGCATTCACCTCGGAACTCACCTACGGAACTATCCGCCAGCAGGGGTTTCTCGACTTTGCCCTGGCAAAGCACAGCTCGAAGCCCCTGGTCGACCTCGACACGCCGGTGCTGGTCTGCTTGCGAATGGGCGCCTATCAGCTGCTCTTCATGCGTGTAGCGGACCATGCCGCGCTGTCAGAGACGGTAGAAATTGCGCGGAAACTGACGGGTGAAGGTCCCTCAAAGTTCGTCAACGCTATCCTCCGTTCCCTCCTTCGTGAGGGGAAGGAAGCTGTCTTCGAGAGGGGCGCCCTGATTGGCGATGAACAGACCAGGCTGTCCACCGTGCACTCGCATCCGGGATGGATTGTCTCCGCCATCGGGGATGCTCTGGTCGCGCGGGGGCTTCCCCGTACCGATCTCCCAGAGGCCCTCGAGGCCAACAACCAGGCCCCCCATGTCACCCTGGTGGCCCGCCCCGGACTGATTAGTCCCGGCGCCCTGGCCCAGGAAGTCGAGGATGTACTCGGAGTTGGGACGCGCCAGGGGATGCTGAGCGAGTTTGCCGTCGTCCTCGATAGTGGGGGAGACCCGGGGGCACTTCCGTCCGTGAGAGGGGGGCAGGCCGCCGTCCAGGACGAGGGGTCTCAGCTGGCCGCCATTCTCCTTGCCGAGGCTCCCCTAGACGGTCCAGATCAGAACTGGCTTGACCTCTGCGCGGGCCCCGGGGGCAAGTCCGCCCTTCTGGCCACCCTCGGCGCCGACCGCGGGGTGCAACTTGTTGCCAACGAGGTCAACCCGCTTCGAGCACGCTTGGTCCAGCGTTCAGTGCAGGCTGTTGACAACGTGACGGTGACAAACTCGGACGGACGGAAACTGCAGGTTGATCAGCAGTTTGACCGCGTCTTGGTCGACGCACCCTGCCTTGGGTTGGGCTCGTTGCGCCGCCGCCCCGAATCGCGTTGGCGTCACCACCAGAGTGACTTGGACGAGCTAGTTCCACTCCAAAAAGAGCTGCTTGAGGCGGGCATCCGCCTCGCACGACCCGGGGGCGTGATCGCCTGGGTCACCTGCTCGCCCCACACCGCGGAAACCCTAGCTCAGGTCAACGAGGCCATTGCGACCGGTCTGGTTGAACTTCTCGATGCCTCCAAGCTGGCCCAAGAAATGGTCCCCGAGGATCTGGGACTGGGTGGTGGGGATGAAACAGCCTCCAAGACGGTGCAACTTTGGCCCCATCGCCACGGCAGCGACGCCATGTTTATCGCGCTCCTGCGCCGCAACTAGAACCTTTTGACGAACGTTAGGCAAGATAGATGCACGTAAAGATAGCCCCCTCGATCCTCTCCTGTGATATCGGTTTGCTCAACAGCGAGCTCGATCGAATCGCCAGCGCCGACCTCGTTCATGTTGACGTCATGGACGGTCATTTTGTACCGAACCTGACGTGGGGTCTGCCGGTTGTTGAGGCCGCCGTTCGCCACGGTGGTCTCCCGGTTGACACACACCTGATGATCGAGGACCCCGATCGCTGGGCGGTTGACTATGCCAATGCCGGAGCCAAATCAGTGACATTTCATGCCGAGGCTGTCACGGCTCCCATCACCCTGGCCCGCAGGATTCGCGCGGCGGGTGCGAAGGCCTCCGTTGCCTTTCGTCCCTCAACTGACCCCGGGCCCTACCTCGACTTCATTGATGAGTTCGACATGGTCCTGGTCATGACGGTCGAACCAGGTTTCGGGGGGCAGCGTTTCCTCGATGCAACCCTGCCCAAGATTCGCCGTGTCCGAGAGGCAGTAACCGCTAGTGGGGCACAGGTTCTGATCCAGGTTGACGGCGGCATCGATCGAAAGACCATCATCGGAGCCGCCGAAGCAGGTGCGGATGTCTTTGTTGCGGGTTCCGCGGTCTTTGGGTCAAGTGACCCTGATGCAGAGATCAGGTTCTTGCGCTCTGAAGCCGAACGTATCCTGCGGGGAACACGCTTCTACCAGGCTTAGCCAACAGCGTAGGGCGATTCTTTCGAGGAGTTGGCGCTCCATGACATAATGGGTGCGCAGCTCCGGGGTCGGTGAAAGTCCGAGCCGGCGGTTATAGTCCGCGACCCGCCACAGGCGGTTGAATCGGTGAAACTCCGATACCGACGGTTAAAGTCCGGATGGGAGGAGCGGGTGGTCAAGGATACTTGACGTCACCCTGCCCCGGCGCGGAAAGGTTGCGTTGGCCGGCAAGAGGAAGTCGCCCTCACCATCTCTCAACTGGGTAGCCCCATTGACCCTGGTGATCATCATTGTCGCGCTCTGGTGGTTCCTGACCGCGGTGCAGGACATCGAACCCTGGGTGTTTCCCACTCCCGCTGCATTCATCAGCAAACTGACCACCCTCCTCAGTGAGGGGTGGATGTGGGAGCGCATTGCAGTCACCGCCGGTGAAGCTGTTATTGGCGCTGTCTTCGGAACGGCTGTTGCCCTGCCCCTTGCCTGGGGCATCTTCAACTTTGAGTTCATCAGAGCTGGTGTCGAACCCTTCCTTGGAGCCACCCAGGCGATTCCTGCTATCGCCATTGCACCTCTCCTCGTCCTCTGGATGGGCAATGGTTTTACCCCGATCATTGTGCTCTGCGCACTGATTACCTTCTTTCCGGTCCTCGTCTCGACAACTGTCGGCCTGCGCCAAATGGACCCGGATGTTCTCGATGCCGCGGCCCTTGATGGCGCCCACGGCTTGGCGATGATCCGTTACATAGAGGTGCCTCTTGTGGCTCCCTCCATGCTCGCCGGCATCCGCAACGGCTTTGCACTGTCTGTCACCGGGGCCATTGTGGGTGAGATGGTGATGGGCGGTTCTGGATTGGGCCAAGTCCTCACCCAGCAGCGCCACAACCTCGACACAGCCGGCATGTTTGTCACCGTTTTTGTCCTCGCCGTGCTTGCCATGAGCCTGTATGGCGTGATCTATAGAGTCGAACGCCGGGCCCGCCGTGATATCCGTCCCGAGCGCACGATGCGCCCAGTAGAAAGTGTTTCCCAATGAGCAGTATATTTTCTTCCTCTGGAACAAGGGTTAGGCACCCACTTGCACTTCTCGGAACGGTGGCAGCCACACTGCTTGTTGCAGCAGGTTGCTCCACCGGAGCCGGTGTTTCCGGCCCCGGCGTGGTCGAAGGTACGGGCCAGTCATCCCTGGAAGGGGAGTCTATTGACATTGGCACCGGCGGAGAGGGTGTGACAATCGGCCTTACCTATGTTCCCAATGTGCAGTTCTCACCCGTCTACGTAGCTGCAACGGATGGAATCTTCCGCGCCGCTGGGGTCGGGGTCACCGTGCGTCATCACGGCGCCGATGAGGGACTGTTCACCGCCCTCATGTCAGGGGACGAGGATGTGACGGTCGCCAGTGGTGACGAGGTGCTCCAGGCCCGCACCGCGGGAATGGACCTTGTCTCCATCGGTGCCTACTACCACGACTACCCGGTGGTGATCGTCGTGCGTGAAGACAGTGGCATCGAAACTGTTGCTGATCTAAAGGGTAAGTCGGTCGGGGTACCGGGTGAGTTCGGTTCGAACTGGTTCGGCTTGCTTGCCGCCCTGGAGGGTGCCGATCTAACTCGCTCAGACATCACGGTGGTGCCGGTCGGCTTCACCCAGGCGGCATCACTTGCTTCTTCCAGTGTGGATGCCATTGTCGGTTTCACCAACTCAGATGTCGTGCAGCTTGAAGAGCTCAGTGTTCCCATCCGGGTCATCCCTCTCACCGACGGACCCACCCCCCTGGTGGGGGCGTCGATTGTCACCACCAGTAAGTGGTTGGAGGCTAACCCCAAACTTGCCTCAGCCGTGGTTGACTCAATCACCGCCGGGGCCTCCCGTGTACTTCATAATCCCCAGCACGCCCTTGAGGTCACCACCTCGTGGGATCCGGCCCTGAAAGATCCGCAGACCCGTGCGGGAGCCTCTGCAGTTCTCGAAGCCACACTGCCCCTGTGGCGCGATTCTGCAGGAAAAGCCTCTGGACTACAGGACCTTGAGACCTGGGATGCCATGGGGGTCTTCCTCTCCCAGGTTCTCTCCGAGGCGATTCCTCCGGAAGAGGTCAAGCGGACCGTCACCAACGACTTCGCAACTAACTAGAGTCTGCTCCCGCGGACAGCTCCCCCCGGGTGGTTCGCAAGCCGTTAGTGTTTTCCCATGACCACCTTCGAGAACCTCTTTGCGGAACTGCAAGTCAAGGCCACCGAGCGACCAGAAGACTCGGGAACTGTTCGTGAGCTGGATGCGGGCGTGCATTTCATCGGTAAGAAGATCGTCGAAGAAGCTGCAGAGGTGTGGATGGCTGCAGAGTATGAGTCCCGAGACGACCTGGCCCTCGAGATCTCCCAGCTGCTCTATCACCTCCAGGTGATGATGGTCGCGAAAGATCTTTCCCTTGATGACATCTACAAACACCTGTGAGAACCATGTTGAGAGTTGCTGTGCCCAACAAGGGCTCCCTGTCCGAGTCCGCCGTAGAGCTACTTGCTGAAGCAGGCTACCGAACACGCCGGCGAGGCCGGGAACTGGTTCTCGTCGATGCTGCCAACGACGTAGAGATCTTCTTCCTCCGGCCTAAAGATATTGCCGTCTACGTCGGCCAGGGCCGTATCCAAGCGGGAATCACCGGCCGTGATCTGCTGCTTGACTCGGGTACCGAGGCGATAGAGATGCTCGGGCTCGGTTTTGGTCGCTCACGATTCCGCTTTGCAGCGCCGGCCTCCGAGATCACCGCCCTCGAGGAACTCCAGGGCAGACGAATTGCGGCTTCATATGATCGCCTCGTCACCGAGTACCTCCGGGCCAGAGGGATCGAGGCTCAGGTCATCCACCTGGATGGTGCCGTTGAGTCCTCGGTGCAGCTTGGGGTAGCCGATGCCATAGCCGATGTTGTAGAAACAGGCTCCACCCTCAAGGCTGCCGGCCTCACCGTGTTCGGGCCGACGATTCTAGAGTCCGAAGCGATCTTGATTACCGCCCCCCAGCACCTCTCCGATCCGGCACTCAGGGTCCTGGAGCAAAGACTTCGCGGAGTCATCGTCGCGCGCGATCATGTCCTGATTGACTACAACATTCGTACCGATAACCTTGAAGCCGCTGCGAAACTTGCTCCCGGTTTAGAGTCACCTACAGTTTCAACTCTGGCGGAATCAGACTGGAAGGCTGTCCGCGTCGTGGTGGTACGTCGAGAGATGAATCAGGTCATGGATGCCCTTTTGGATGTGGGGGCAGAGGGGATCATCGTCACCCAGCTAGTTGCCTCTCGACTACGCTAAAGAGGTTATGTCGGCTGAGGTTGGGGGCACTGTGGCGCAGGAGAAAGTTCAGGCACCGCTGAGAATCCTCAACCTGGCTTTAAACCTTCTCAACACGCGGCATGGCCTCACGCGGACAGACCTCATGCGTCTGGTGGCGGGGTACCAAGCGGAGGATGAGGCAAGTGCTCAGCGAATGTTTGAGAGAGATATTGAGCATCTGCGGCGCGCCGGCCTCGTCGTCGAAGTTCGCGATCGTTTCCACAGTGAAGCTACCTACCGCGTTTCGACATCTTCTTTTCCCTCGCAGGCCTCTTTCCTCAGTGAACGTGAGGTCGCGCTTCTCCTCCGTGCTGTCGACTCATGGGAGGGCAGCGGAGCGGTCGTGGCGCTTCGCAACAAGCTTCGCGGTTACACCTCCGGAGCGGTTGAGATTGCTGCCCACCCGACCCGTTTTGTCCTTGAATCAGCAGACGGTCTTGATATCGTGCAAACTGCCATTGCGCAGCGCAGGCCGATTTCTTTCGACTATGTCTCTAAGTCAGGAAGCTCGCAGCGCTCTGTAGCTCCCTGGCAGGTTATCGCCAGGGGCCGTGCTCTCTATCTCTGGGGATTCGACCTTGATGCCTGGGCCCCTCGACTGTTCCGCTTCTCCCGCCTTCGCAGTGCCCCGAAACTAACCGGAGAGGCCGGCGCGGTTGATCCAGAGGGGCCGCTCGAGCCGGTTCCCTTCGACCCCTCGACGTTCCTCATCGAACCGGAGCTCCTGGTGCGCTCTGACTCAGCCCCGATCACGAGGGCACACTCAACTCCTGAACTTGACGACCTCGAGAATGGTGATGACCCATCCTGGCAGAGACGGCGCGGGGTCCTCGATGATGCCGGAGTCTGGGAGGAACGGGCGCTACTCGAAGCCGATAGTGTTCGCATACTTTCCCCAGACTGGCTCAAGAAGACCATTGACAACCAACTTGAGACGGCGCGGGACTGGACGGGGGAGAGCGATGGCTGAGGATACAGTTGCGGCCTTATCTCGTCTGATTTCGCTGGTTCGACTGATCGATAACCAACCTGGGATCACAGTCGGCGAACTCTCGCAGCATTTCGGACGCAGCAAAGCCCGGATCCGTTCCGATATCCGCCTCCTCGATAGAGCCGGCGTGGACGACCTGCTTCCCGGATGCACTTTTGAGATCGACTATGACCTGTTCCTAGAGCAGGATGCGGTGTCACTTCGATCCCCCCTGAACATCGATGCGCCACTACCCATCACCCGCCAGGAGTTCGCAAGCGTTGTCACCGCACTTCAGGCCATGGCTCCGACCCTGGACGAGGACGACCTCCAGCTGCTCCCCCAAACCCTCTCGGCCCTCATTACCGCCCTCGACGCCACAGATGCCGCTGAACTGGGGACGGGATCGGGTCTCACCATCCCTACGATGTCCCAGTCCACACGGCAGATGATTCTGTTGATTCAGAAGGCCATGGTCGAGGGTCGCAGCATCACTTTCAGTTACCTCAACCGTGCCGGTGTCGAGTCGCACCGAGTGGTCACCCCGGAGGCACTGGTTCAAGAACGTGACGGATGGATCGTTCGGGGCATGTGCCACAGGGCGATGGGGGAGCGGAGCTTCCGCCTTGATCGTGCCTCCGGCCTCTCTCTTGCAGATAGCGCAACCTTTGCTCGACGTACCACTAGTCCCACCTCGAATCGCCTTGAGGAAGTAGGAGAAACCGTGACGGTCACACTCTCTAGCGAGGCCGCCTGGGCACTCAAGGAGTCTCCGGCACGCACTGTCAAGACAGCTCGAGATGGCACTATTGTCGCTGTGTTCCAGTCCTGGGACCCGGTTTGGATGCGCACAGAGTTACTCACATTGGCCCCCTACGTCCTCGACGTGTTGCCGCGCGTGTACCTTGAGGAAGCATCAGATTTTGCTCGGCGCGCTCTAGCGAGCCAGGAAAGGGGTCCTCATGGACGAAGTGAAACTTAGCCCCTCACAGCGGATGGAGCGTTTCCGTCGGCAGATGATGGTTGAGGAGTCCGGTCTTCAGCAGTACCTGGACTCCCTGCACTTCTCACCGGATGCCTTCCAAGAGGAAGCTCTCGAAATTCTTGCTACGGGTAGCTCCGTCCTCGTCTGTGCCCCGACCGGTGCTGGTAAAACTGTTGTCGGAGAGGGCGCAGCCTTCATTGCGCGCCAACGCGGACAACGTGTCTTCTACACGACACCAATCAAAGCCCTTTCGAACCAGAAGCTTCGCGACTTTCGTCAACGTTTCGGAGATGACGAAGTCGGGCTCCTCACCGGAGATACCTCGATAAACCCGGATGCCCCTATCGTGGTGATGACGACCGAGGTCCTGCGAAACATGATCTACGCAGGACAGAACCTAGATGATCTGGGCGTTGTGGTCATGGATGAGGTGCACTACCTTTCCGACCGCTTCCGCGGCCCTGTCTGGGAAGAGGTACTGATTCAACTGCCCCAGCATGTCCTCGTCGTGGCACTATCAGCCACCCTCTCAAATGCCCAGGAGTTTGGGCGCTGGGTTGGCGATGTTCGTGGGTCCTGCGAGGTGGTGGTTTCTGACCGACGGCCCGTTCCCCTCTATCAGCACATGATGGTCGGTCCGCGGATCTATGACCTCTACGCCCGCCCACGCGAAGCGGCTGCTGGAAAGGGCTCCAAGCAGATTAATCCAGACCTGCTTGAAGCTATGAACCGTGCCCAAGAACGTGACTTGGAAAAACGCGGGGGACGCGCAAGAGGCAACCGGAGGCGTCCAGCCCCCGTGTCCCGCTTCAGGGTGATTGACCGGCTTCGCTCGCGGAAGCTGCTCCCGGCCATTGTCTTCATCTTCTCTAGAGCAGGTTGTGATGAAGCGGCTTCCGAGGCCGCAACCTACGGCATGAACCTGGTTAACGCGAGCGAGCGAGAGCTGATTCGGGAAGAGATTGACGTTGCTCTTGCCACCATTCCGCCCGAAGACCACGGTCCCCTCGACCTCCACCGTTGGGCCTACACGCTTGAAGAGGGCGTGGCTTGCCACCATGCAGGTCTGTTGCCCCAGCAAAAAGAGGCAGTGGAACGGCTTTTTGCAGCGGGCTTGATCAAAGTTGTCTTCGCTACCGAGACCCTCGCGCTGGGAATCAACATGCCGGCCAAGACGGTCGTAATCGAGTCGATGGAGAAGTGGAACGGTAGTGAACACGTGCGCCTCTCTCCCCGTGAGTACACGCAACTGACCGGCCGGGCGGGACGCCGTGGGATTGATGTGGAAGGTCATGCCGTGGTCCTCCAGAGAGCCGTAGTCACCCCCGAGGAGGTCGTTGAGCTTTCCTCCGGTGGCTCCTATCCTCTGCATAGCGCGTTCCAGCCCAACTACAACATGGCTGTCAACCTTCTTTCACGACTGGACCTGGAAGAGTCACGCGATGTTCTCGAATCATCATTTGCGCAGTTCCAAACTGATGCTTCTGTCGTTAGGGAAGCTCAGAGGTTAAGGCGGGCTAACGCCACCTTGGAAGGCATCGCCAAGAAGCTCTCCTGCGACAGGGGAGATGCAGGGGAGTACTTCGAGCTTCGTGAGCAGATCTCGGCGCTTCAAAAGCATGCTTCAAGGCTTGCTCGAGAGAGTCGCGGTGTCCAGCAGGCGCATATTCTTCGCGACCTCAAAGTCGGGGATGTAGTCCGTTTCCGCCGCGGAAGAAGACTGCGAACCGTGGTGGTCGTGCAGGCTCCCTCCGCAGGATTCGCCACCCCGCTCGCCCGGGTTGTGGGGGATGATGCCAAGCCCGGTAGCATCGGTCCTCACGAGGCCGAAAATGGTCTCGAGGTGCTGGGACGGATGCCCGTTCCCGAGAGGGGTGCAAAGCGACCCTCTGATCGTAAAGACCTTGCAGCTGCGCTGAGACACCACGATTTCACCCGGGACGTGAAACGTAGTCGCCCTCGAGATGATCTGCGTGTCGCGAAGATTCTCGATGAGGTCTCCGACCTTGAACGAAAAATGAGAGAGCACCCGGTTCACAGTTGTCCCGACCGGGAAGCCCACGCGGTACTCGGGCACGATTACGCGCGGGCTCTGCGCGAGCGCAACCGTATTGCCTCCCGGATTAACTCCAGTAGTGCGCAGATTGTCCAAGAGTTCGACCGGGTCTGCACCGTCCTTCGTAAACTGAGCTTCCTCAATGAAAATACCGTCACGAAGCGCGGTAGACGTCTGCGGCGTATCTACGGTGAACGAGACCTGCTCACCGCTCAGATTCTCGCGGAAGGAGCCTGGGATGACCTCAAGCCAGAGGAGCTGGCGGCGATGGTCTGCGCGGTGGTTTACGAACCACGCGGAGACGACGGGGTCTCATCGATTCCTTCGCACTTCCCAACTGCGCGCCTCGAACTGGTGTGGACCGAGACCATGAGGATTTACGAGGAGCTGCATGCGGCAGAGGTCGCTGCGAGCCACGAGGTAACGACACCTCCGGCAGGACAGCTTCTTCCTGAAATGTACCGCTGGGCAAAAGGCGCCTCCCTGGCTTCAATCCTTGAGTCCAGTGAACTGTCCGGAGGCGACTTCGTACGCTGGGTGCGTCAGGTGCTCGATATGCTTGATCAGCTGCGCAGACTGGAAGAGTCTGAGATTCGCAGTGCCGCAACCAAGGCGCGCGATCGTCTTCTACACGGAGTGGTGGCTTGGACAGAGTTCGCGTAACCGGGAACGGTCTTTCAAGACGAAAAACCGCCACTGGTTCCACCTGGGTTGACCTCTTGCTGGTGCTTGTCTCCGGCACCGCTATGTGGGCGGCATTCCCCCCGGTCAATCAGTGGTGGCTGGTGTTTCCTTCGATGGCACTACTGGTTGCCCTGGTCGACCGTATACATCCTTGGCGCGGCGCTGGCTACGCGGGGCTGTGGGCCATGGCCTTCTTTATCCCGCACATCTCCTGGATGGAGACGGCGACGGATGGGACGACCATTTCATGGATTGCTCTGGCCGGCGCGGAAGCCTTCTTCATTGCTCTGTGGGGGCTGTCATTTTCGGCCCTGGGGACTTGGAACTGGGCGAGGACGATCTGGGGGGAAGTTCTTGGGGGAGCGCTGCTCTGGGTCACCTTCGAGGAGGTTCGCTCCAGGGTCCCACTGGGTGGATTTGCCTGGGGGAAACTTGCTTACTCGCAGGTCAATGGGCCTTTGGTCGGTCTGGCACCCCTCGGTGGAGAGATTCTCACTTCCTTCGCAGTAGTAGCGATCGCCATCCTCGTGCGGCGGTCGCTCGGTTTTGGTCGCCTCGGGGCGGGGGAGGACGGCATCGTCGCCCGCCTCGTTTCCCTGGCCACGGCGGTCGTCCTCTTCCTAGCACCAGCCGCCGTTCCCCTTGCGAACTCTCCCGAAGTCGGAGAGATCAAGGTAGCGCTTATCCAGGGCAACGTGGAGATCCCCATGGCCGAAACGTTTGCGATTCCTCGGAAGGTCACTGGCAACCACATTGATCAGACCAGGCAGATACTTGAGGATGGCCACAGCGTTGACCTGATTTTCTGGGGTGAAAATGGGGCGGACCTTGACCCTCGGGTGGATCCGCAGACCGCGGACCTCATCGGAGACGTTTCCCGCGAGTCAGGTGTCCCCATCCTTTTTGGTCTCCTCGAGTATCAGGATGACCTGCGGTACAACTGGATGGGAGTTTGGGACCCCCGCGAGGGACTGCTTGAGGAAATGTACGGCAAACAGCACCCCGTACCGTGGGGGGAGTACGTCCCCATGAGGGCGATCTCAGAGTTTCTCGCCACAGCAACCGCACAGATTAGCGTTGACATGGCTTCCGTCGATAATCCTGCCTACCTCGAGGTTGAACTAGGCGACGGTCGAAACGTGCCCATGGCCATTGGGATCTGCTTTGAGGTGGCCTATGAGCCGCTGATTGCCGAGGGCGTGGCCATGGGAGGTGAGTTGATCGTTATCCCTACCAACAACGCTCAGTTCCAGAACACCGCAGAGTCAGAACAGCAGCTGCAGATGGCACAGTTCCGCGCCGCAGAGTTCTCTCGTGCAACCGTTCAGGTTTCAACCAACGGTGTGTCCGGGGTGATTCGTCCAGACGGATCACTGGTGCAGGTCACGGGAACCCAGGAAGCCGCCTACCTGGTTGATACGCTGCCACTTCGGGACAGCAAGACACCGTTCACCTACGTTGCGGCATTCTTGCCCCAGCTCGTCATGGGCTTGGGACTAACGCTTGCAGCAACAAGCCTCGGCGCGTATGTCTACGCCCGAGGCCGTCGCAAGTTGTAAAGATTTGAGTCGTGACCGCCAACTAGGGTCGACGATAGTCAGTATCGAAAACGAGGTCGCCATTGCGGTACGCCTCGAGCTGCTCCTGGAGAAGCTGGTCAAGTTCTTCCAAGCTACGACGCTCAAGCAACATATCCCAGTGGGTACGTTGTGGCTTGAGCGCCTTGCCTTCTTCCTCTTCGATGACCTCTCCGATAATCTCGGCCATTTCGCCGCAGCGGCACTCCCAGGTGGCGGGCGGTTCAGCATCCAAAGCCATGGCAATCTTGAACTCGTGTCCATTGGCGCAGAGGTACTTGGCCTCAAAGCGGTCGGCGAAGACGACGCCTTCCTCAGACTCCAGCGACTTGGAACCGATTTGCATACCTCTTAGTGCGCGGTCAGCCATAGCAGCGTCTCTTTCTTTCGCGGGCGGGTCACGGCAGAGTATGCCGTGCGACATGACAGTTTACCCCGGCAGGTGTGCCATTCCCAGTGAGCAAGCCAAAGGTGAACACTAGCCACGATCCGATAATGTACATTATGTCAGATTACGGAGAGGAGCTGTTCCCCACGCTCGCCCATCTGGGCGGATCAGTGGATGATTTGGAAACCTCGCGCGCCCTCGACCTCAGAGCGAGCAGTTTCCATTCTGGAGATCCTTACTCCCGGATACCCGGTACGGAGGATGGCCAACACATTTTCCACCCGGTGTTCCGGACCTTCGAGGTGAACACTGACCGTCCCGTCGGCCTCATTACGCACCCATCCCGAAACACCTTCTTCATCGGCGCTCCACATGATTCGGTAGCGAAGTCCCACGCCCTGAACAGTGCCGCGAAGCTTCACGTCCACCGCGTGTACGTGCTGGTGCGGGGACATTACGAAGCCGCTCGGTTGGCCCGTCGGCGACGCGCCTCATCAATGCTGATGACCGAAGGGTCAGACTCAACCGGAAGGGCTGCCAAACTTCCCTCAACCTCACGCCACACGCGACCCACAGCGATGCCAAAGACACCCTGACCGCCCTGGAGTAGATCAACAATCTCATCCGGAGATGAGCACTCATAGACGGAAGCACCGTCGCTCATAAGCGTGATCGAGGCGAGGTCATCAATCCCCCGCTCCGAGAGCTGCTTGACCGCAACGCGCACCTGCTGCAGTGAAATTCCGGTGTCGAGAAGCTTCTTTACGACCTTGAGGACAAGGATGTCCTTAAATGAGTAAAGTCGCTGGCTACCAGATCCGGCCGCAGCTCGCAGGCTGGGTTCTACCAGTCCGGTCCGAGCCCAGTAGTCGAGCTGTCGGTAGGTAATACCTGTCGCTTCGCAGGCAACGGGCCCACGATATCCTGCACTGACATCAATCTGCGCCAAGGGATCGCCAAACAGCATCGGTTGACGTGCCCGGTCTGTCTGAGCAGGTAACTCTGGACTCACGGCATCTCCTTGAATCTTGGCTGACAGTAAAGTCTTCTTAAAGTCGCGGGTGAACCACCCACTGCGACCATCACTTGATAACGATAGCCCTTCCAACCAAGTCTAAGGCTCAAGTTGAAGGTTAGTGTCAGGGCGTGTCGGCATTGGAAAGATCACTCCCCCAGCGCTTCAATGGCGAGTTGAAGCAGGGCGCTGTGAAGAGCCCCCGTGAGCTCTCCCATTTCCTCTGCCTGGGACCTGGCGCGCTCCCGATCTCCGGGTCGATCACGCCGAGTAGTGGAGGAAACTGCCTGGTCAATGATATCTGCACTGCGGTCCGCACCAGCCCGAACGGCGCGGAGGTTTCGGGCAGGGATTCCGGCCGCAACAAGCTGGTTGATCAGCTTGACCACACGGATTGTTGCACTGGGAAACCGCCCACCCAGATCCGGAGAAATGAGACCGAACCTGACGTAGGCCTCCAGTTGCTCACGGCTGCAACCCGACAGCTCACCAAGCTCTCTAACCGTGACGGTTCGAGACTTGTCATGGGCCACGGTTATGCCATCGGAGGTGATCAGGCGTGCCTTCGGGACCAGCTCAACGTCGTGACCGGCATCGAGCGACTGAAGCTCGTCCCCAATCACCTTCAGTGGAGCGTAGGAGTCCCGCTGCTTGGTGAGGATAAAGCGGATTCGCTCGATGTCAGCCTGAGAATACTTGCGGTATCCGGCAGCTGAACGGTGCGGGGTAACCAGACCCTTTTCCTCAAGGAAACGAACCTTAGATACCGTTGTCGCCGGGAACTCCCTCGCCAGGATCTTGACGACCTGACCGATTGAGATGACAGCGTCGCGAGAGACACCCCTGGGCCAGGGCCCCTGGGATGGTCGTTGATCCGCGGAGGCCGCCTCTGTTGCCCTGAGAGCTCCGCTTCGTACCGCGCCCACTACTTGGCGGGTGACGGGTGGTACGTGAGGCGGTACTTCCCCACCTGGACCTCATCGCCGCTCTTCAGAACAGCCTGGTCCACCCTCTCCCGGTTGACATAGGTTCCGTTCAGAGCACCGGAATCCCGAACAATGTGGCCGCCGTCCCTGGCGATGAACTGACAGTGCTTTCGTGAGACCGTGACGTCGTCGAGGAAAATATCGGAGGAGGCCGAACGCCCCGCGTTAGTGGTCTGCTGATCAAGGAGGAAGCGCGCCCCGGAGTTGGGGCCGCGCTGCACAATAAGCAGCGCGCTTCCCTTGGGCAGGGCATCAACGGCTGCCTGATCCCTCATCGACAGGGGTGTTACGGGAATCTCTGAGGCATCAACCTCCTCAGCAGTACCGAAAAATGCTGTGCTGGTTGGATCGAAAGGTGCATCATTAGCCACTTCGTTGTCCTCCTCTACCCTGTCGTTCTCTTGCCAACTTCGAAGGAACGACTCTACAGACTTTCATTATCCTAGCCCGTTTCCTAGCGCGCACCCATCGCTTGAATCACTACTCAAGAAAATCAGCAGGGTGCCCGGTCTGGGCCACTAGTTAGTCACCGGCTGTGCAAACACGGGTTCCGGAGGGTCTACAACAGCAGTAATCTGCAGGTCATCCACCGTTTGCACCAGCACCGTTGCACCGTAAGCACGGTACTGAGATGCGGCTCCGCCACGGATCTCCAGCGCGACTGCCAGGGTTGAGCTATCCCCGATAGCGCGCCATTCATAGGGCGGCTGCAAGACAGTCCCACTGGCCACAATAGAGTCGTTTTCGTCACGCCCGAACCAGGCCCTAGCGTTCAGGCGCACCCCGTTAATTGAGATGCTCTCCGCCCCCGTATTGCGCAGTTCTGCGAGGGTTGTGACGAAAACTGAGACGGGTAGTCGCCCCTCGGGGACACCGACATTGAGAATCACCCCCGGACCTTCAACCGGGATACTTCCCGCGGCGATCTCGGCACGCTGCGTCGCCTGTGCAACTGCATCACGAGCTGTCTGCTGCGCATCGGCGGCCTCTTCAAGATCACTGATCTGCGCCTGCAACTCCCGTCGCTCGTTGCGGAGATTCTGTTCACGCTGGTCCAGGTCGCTGAGAAGTGTCACCAGCTGGTCTTCGTTCAGCCCTGCCAAGGGGTCCGTAGCCTGGGTTCGTACGGTGGTCGTGATGGCAAACCCGACAAGGAGGAACAGCACCAGAAGCAAAAAATGCATTGGGCGAGGTTTCGAAACAAAAGACCTGCCGAATCTCTTCGAACTGAAGCCCTTCGTTCCGTGCGCCGCGTGCTTTCCACTATTCAGACTCATCTCACGCCTTAACGATCAGGCGCCGAATCGATGCCGAGTTACTAAAGATTCGAATGCCGAGGACGACGATGATCGCCGTGGTCATGGCCCCACCAACGCCAAGTTGAACGCCAAGAAAGACCAGGAAGCAGGCTATGAGAACGTTCCAGAAGAATGACGCCATGAAAACGCGGTCGGAAAAGACCCCCTCGAGCCAGGCTCTGAATGCCCCAAAAAGTGCATCCAGCGCTGCCACGACAGCCACTGGAAGGTAGGGCTGAAACTCCGCTGGAATTACTGGGTCGAACACGAGACCCGCAATGACACCGATGATCAGACCGATAACAGCGATCATTTGGGACTCCCTCCTTCTTCCTCTTCCTATGGTGAAAATGTCCGGTCAACTGCTAGCTGATTGGTTGAGACTCCGATGTTGGCAACGGTAGTCCACCGAGCACAAGATTCTCGGCACGATCCTCTCGGATAGTCGCCCCCGTGGCCCGCCGGATATCTTCGATCTGGCCCAAACCAGGTCCAGACTGGAGGCTGTTCATGATGCCCACGGGGTCACCGATAGCCTCAATGACATAGGGGGAGGTAACCGGGATTAGGTTGACAAGAATTAATGAACCCCCGGTGCGAATCGAGGTCTCTGCTCCGAGTCTCTGACCGTTCACCGCGATGGCCTCAGCCCCAGCGGCCCAGAGAAGGTTGGTGACCGCCCGAAGATCGGTATCTCGGAAGCTGCTTGCTTTTCCCGAAAGGGATGTCCCCTCCTCCACAATCGTCACCGTGACCCCGGGTCCCGTCACCTTCGTACTTGCTGCACTAAGCGTCACCGTTGGACTGATCTCACTGACCACACCCTCAAGTTCCCCCTGCTGACGAACCTGCTCCGCAAGGTCCTGATTCTCACTAACAAGCAACTGAACACTCTCCTGCCCCGCGTGAACCTGCTCTGCAAGGAGTAACCGGGGGTCGGTTTCGTCACTGCTCTCTGCCCTTAGGTTAAGCGCAGCAACCGTGATCAAAAAGCCCAAGATGGCAATCAAGAGGCCGATTATCGCGCGTTTCAGAATCGATCTGTGAACCGGTTTCTTTGTCGCGTACTCCGCATATCCCGGATCCAATGCGAACTGTTCGATGTTCTGCAGCAGCAGCATCGAGGCTGCCGGGTTCGGTGCGGCCCCATCCTGCTCGGGACGCACCGGAGGCAGAGTGTGACCCATGCTTCCCCCTTCGACCGGCCGCAGCTACCCACGGGCCTAGAATGAGCCCATGGCATCCTTAACAGAGATTCGTCCCCAGACTACTGCCTGCTCCTTGGACAAGGCACTAAAAGGCACTGGCGCATGGAGGGTTTGGACCGGAGGGGTGGGCTTGATCGAGCCCTCTCAAACCATCCGCGACCTCATGGTCACAGGCGTCACAGTGAGTACAGAAGACGTAGATACCGACTGGGTTTTCGTTGGTGTTCCCGGACTTCGTCGCCACGGCGCAGCTCTCTCGCGCCTCGCGGCAGCGGAGGGAGCCACCGTCGTGGTAACTGACGAGGACGGTGCCAACCTGGCTGCGGACGCGGGCGTGCCCATTATTGTCGTTGATAACCCACGGCGAGCCGCCGGCCTAATAGCCCACAACATCCATTCCGGAGAGCTGGGGGTCCCGAGCAACTTCCTGGTGGCAGGCGTAACCGGAACTAACGGCAAGACCACCACCACTTACTTCCTGCGCGCCGCCCTCGCCTCCAAGCTTGGAAAAATGGGCCTTCTCGGCACCATTGAGGTCGATACTGGCAGCTTCTCCACACTTTCCGAGCGCACCACCCACGAGGCCCCAGTCGTACACAGGGCGCTCGCAGCCACCGCCCAGGCCGGACTCAAGGGAGCAGTCGTCGAAGTCTCCTCGCATGCCATGTCGCTGGATCGAGTTGGTGGGGTTCAGTTCGACCTCGGTGTCTTCACCAATCTCCAGCACGATCATCTCGATTTCTATGACAACAGCATGGACCTTTACTTCGAGGCAAAAGCTCAGCTCTTCGAGGCAGAACGCACCCGCCTGGGGGTCGCCGCGGTTGATGACGCGTACGGTCGTCGCCTGGTCCGGGAAGCCACCACCCCGATGACTGCGGTTCAGGTCCTAACCAACGATGTCATTGAGGGTCTTGATGCTCCCCTGTGGCGCGTTAGCGACATTACTGTCGACCCCTCGGTCGGTGGCAGCTCATTTACCCTCCATTCCCCTGACGGCACGCAGTTTCAGGCGTCATGCCCGATTCCAGGGGTCGTCAACGTGCAGGACGCCGCCCTCGCCATTGTTGGGGCACATCTGCTCGGAGTCAGTGTTGAGGATGCTATTTCCGGAGTGCGTGTCGCTCCCCCGGTGCCGGGACGTATGCAGTGGGTCCCGAGCGCCGAGCACCAGCCGGCCGTGCTCATCGACTACGCCCACACCCCCGAGGCCCTTGAGCACCTGCTTGAAGATATCCGCCCCCTCTGCTCGAAGAACCTGGTTCTGGTCTTCGGAACCGACGGTGATCGAGATGCGACCAAGCGCGTTCCCCTTGGTGAGATTGCGGGCCGCGGAGCCGACCTTATCTGGGTAACCGATGAGAACCCCCGCTGGGAAGATCCCACCATCATGCGCAACCAGCTGCTCGAGGGAATCCGTGCGGTGCGCCCCTCCCTCGACGGTGTCATTGAAGTGACTACCAGCCGCAGGGATGCCGTCCGAGAAGCCATCTACCGCGCGAGCGCCGGAGACGTTGTAATTATCTCTGGAAAGGGTGCGGAACCGTACCAGGACTATCGCGGAGTCCACCACCACTACATGGATGCACCTGTCGCCCGGGAGGTTCTAGATGCCTACATCAATGAACCAAGCGCGCACGCCCCAAACAACTGAAGTCCCGACCTCCTGAGGAATGAAAATGCAAGAGAATCCCCTGGCCGAGCGCGTCCCCTTTGAAGACGGTGAGGAAGAGTTCATCGAGCCCACAGAAGACGAGGTCGATGAGCTAGTCGAGGACGAAGATGCAGAAGAACTCGAACTGCGCCTCAATGCCATGCGCGCTGACCTCGCGATGTACAACCTCGAGGAGGAGGACCTTGCCCTACTGGAGCAGGGCGACGACTGGACGGTCAACTCACTCGAACACTCACCCAAGCCGGTTGTCGCCGTCATTGGACGCCCCAATGTTGGAAAGTCCACCCTGGTCAACCGGGTTCTGGGGCGCCGAGAGGCTGTCGTACAGGACACTCCCGGAGTAACGCGCGACCGCGTTCTCTACGACGCAGAGTGGGCCGGGGTTGACTTCATCCTCGTTGACACGGGTGGTTGGGAAGTCGACGTGAAGGGCCTGGATCGGCAGATCGCCGAGCAGGCAGAGTTAGCCATTGGCCTGGCCGATGTCATCATTTTTGTCGTCGACGCAACCGTGGGGGCAACCTCGACTGACGAGCAGGTCGTTCCCCTGCTGCGTCGAGCCGGAAAGCCCGTGATTCTGGCGGCGAACAAGGCCGACTCGGTACTCCAAGAATCCGATGCAGCCTACCTCTGGTCCCTGGGACTGGGCCAGCCCTACCCGATCTCTGCCCTGCATGGCCGAGGCACGGGAGACATGCTGGACGCCGTAGTTCGGGCACTTCCCGAGGAGGCAGCGATCCCAACAAGGGCACGCTCCTCGCAGATGCGCAGGGTGGCTCTGGTTGGCCGTCCCAATGTCGGCAAGTCATCCCTGCTGAACGCCCTCGCCGGAGAGACCCGCGCCGTCGTGCACGATCTTGCCGGTACGACTCGTGACCCGATTGATGAGGTCGTCGAGTTCGACGGCAGAGAATGGGAGTTCGTAGATACCGCTGGTATCAAACGCAGACTGCACCGCACCAGCGGGGCCGATTACTACGCCTCCCTTCGCACGCAGGCTGCTCTGGAGCGCTCTGAGGTTGCCCTCGTCCTCATCGATGCTTCAGTTCCCCTGACTGAGCAGGATGTCCGTGTGATCCAACAGGCCGTCGATGCGGGTCGGGCCATCGTGATCGTTAACAACAAGTGGGATCTGGTCGATGACGAACAGAGGGTCTCAATCACCAAGCAGGAGGAGCGGGAGTTGGTCCAGGTGGACTGGGCGCCGCGCATCAACCTCTCGGCGAAGACTACCTGGCACGTGAACCGCATTGCACGCGCCCTGGATACGGCACTTGAAGGGTGGGAAACCAGGATCTCGACAGGGAAGCTCAACGCTTTCTTCGGTCGACTTACCGCGGCCCACCCCCATCCCCTGCGCGGGGGACGCCAGCCACGTATTCTCTTTGGGACTCAGGCGTCAACGATGCCCCCCAGGTTTGTACTGTTCACCACGGGCTTCCTGGACCCGGCCTACCGTCGGTTCATCCAGCGCCGACTCCGCGAGGAGTTTGGTTTTAAGGGAACCCCAATTCAGATCTCGGTTCGGGTCAGGGAACGTCGAGCCAGAAAGTAGTGCCCCGCACCGAGGGGCCCCGGAGACTTCGAGCCAAGTGAAGAAGGAACAGCTGTGTTTGGTAGTTACATCGCAATCGGTGATTCATTTACTGAAGGACTGGGCGACGAACGATCTGACGGGACTCTTCGAGGATGGTCCGACCTCCTCGCCGAGGGCTTGGCTGAGGCGCACGCATCGGTTCGAGGGGCTGGCGATCCGGCATTTCGCTATGCCAACCTGGCGATTCGAGGACGGAAGATCGAAGCCATCATTGCGGAGCAGATCGAGCCTGCACTTCGGCAACAGCCAGACCTAGTCTCGTTCAATGCAGGGGGCAACAACATGCTCCGACCCAAGTTCAGTGCCGAGGAAGCCCTGGCAGAGTCACTGGGGGCTGTTGAGCAGCTTGTTGCGGGCGGAAGCCACGTCCTCCTCCTTGCTGGCCCCGATCCCGTCAACAACCTCCCCCTTGGAAAGGTCTTCTCCGAACGAGGCGCCAGATACACGGCACTGACCAGGGAAGAAACCCGGGGAATGGCGGGTGTCACCTTCGTCGATAACTTTAGTGACCGGGCTTTTGAGGATTCGACCTACTGGTCTGAGGATGGTCTTCACCTCTCGAGTGCGGGCCACCTCAGGGTCGCAGCCAACTGCCTCCAAGCACTGGATGTGCAGTTTCCCGCCGACTGGGATGACCCCTGGGACCCGAAACCGGATCGGAAGAACTACCGCTCGGCCCGCTACCTCGGTACACATGTTGCGCCGTGGATCGGTCGGCGCCTGACCGGGCGCTCCTCAGGCGATGGCCGATCGGCCAAACGTCCACTACTGACAGAGGTCGAGGTGCAGCGAAAGGACTAGGTCGGTCGAGGATCCTGCCAGTCCGAATGGTGGCTCGCACTGGGCAAACCCCAGACTTTTGGCACACTTACGGCTAGCCCACCCGCAACTAGAGACAACTTGGAGCTCACCTTGTCGGCACACCCAGAAACTTCCGGACTGATTCATCGCTACATGGACTGGCTGCCGGTCCAGCCGGGTCAGCCGATTATCAGCCTTGGCGAGGGATCCACCCCCCTGGTCTACTGCCGCCATATCTCCAAGCTGGTCAACAACGAGGTCTGGGTCAAGGTCGAGGGCGCCAACCCCACCGGATCGTTTAAGGATCGGGGAATGACCATGGCTGTGACCATGGCGGCGGCACGCGGAGCACAGGCCGTCGTCTGTGCGTCCACCGGCAACACCTCGGCCTCGGCTGCAGCGTACGCGGTGCAGGCCGGAATGACCCCCGTCGTGCTGCTTCCCGCGGGCAAGATCGCCCGTGGCAAGCTGGCCCAGTCGGTGGTCTACGGCGCACGGATCGTTCAGATTGACGGTAACTTCGACGACTGCCTTGACGTGGCACGAAAGTTAGACGCAAACTACCCCATCGCCCTCGTCAATTCGGTGAATCCCGACCGAATCCAGGGGCAGAAGACCGCATCCTTTGAGATTGTCGACAGGTTGGGTGACGCTCCGGATATCCATATCCTCCCCGTGGGTAACGCAGGCAATATCACCGCCTACTGGAAGGGCTTCCGGGAGTACGCAGCAGCCGGTATTTCGTCGCGACTTCCCCAGATGTGGGGTTTTCAGGCGGCTGGGTCCGCCCCGTTTGTCGCCGGACACCCCATTGCGGATCCAGAAACGATTGCCACCGCGATCCGCATTGGCAACCCCGCATCTTGGAACCAGGCGATTGCCGCACGTGACGACTCCGGGGGACGCATCAGCGCCGTCACCGACTCAGAGATCCTGTCAGCACAGGCGCTACTTGCCGCCCAGGAGGGTGTGTTTGTCGAGCCAGCCTCTGCAGCAGGCGTGGCGGGTCTGCTCAAGGCCCACGCCGCCGGAGAGCTACCCACAGGCAAGACCATCACCATTACGGTGACCGGGAACGGTTTGAAGGACATTGACACAGCGCTGCTCGATCGCGACATTGTGGCCGAGGTGCTCCCGGGTGATGTCGAGGTCGTCGCCGCAAGTCTGGGACTCTGAGCCCCATGGTTGAGGTACTCCCTCTCGGACGTTCGGCAACCGTTCTGACGCCGGCCACCACGGCAAACCTGGGTCCGGGGTTTGATGCGCTGGGCCTCGCCTTGAACTGGGTTGATCAAGCTTCTGTCCGCGTGATTGAACGTGGATTCGAACTCACCCTAACCGGTGTGGGATCAGGAAGCCTTCCCCTTGACGAGACCCACCTGGTTGTCTCAACGATCCTTCGTGGACTTGAGAACCTGGGTGTGAAGGCAGGTGGCCTAGCCTTCACAGCACACAACACGATCCCGCTTGCACGTGGTCTCGGATCTTCCTCCGCGGCCATCGCCTCGGGACTGGCGCTGGCGTGGGGTTTGGCCCGTCCTCACCAGCCCCTCGACCGGTACTGGGCATTCACACTTGCCGTCGGTCTGGAGGGACACCCGGACAACGTCGGTCCTGCCATCTATGGCGGCCTCACCATCGGATGGTTCACCGACGGGGTGTGGAAGGTTGTGGGCGCTCCGGTTCATGATGACCTGAGGGTCTGCGCCCTGGTACCCGACACGGTGCTCGAGACAACTACGGCTCGTTCGGTCATGCCCCGGGAGATTCCGCTGAGTGATGCCATCGCCAACTCTGCCCACACCGCCCTGCTGGTCCACGCTTTTTCTGAGGAACCCCGGTTTCTGTTTGATGCCACCTCGGATCGACTCCATCAGGAGTACAGGCGTGCCCTGTACCCGAGTTCCATGGCGCTTGTCGATGTCCTGCGTGATCAGGGCCTAGCCGCATGCATCTCCGGTGCCGGACCAACAGTTGTTCTCCTCCACACTGAGGGTCAGGGGGCACTTGTCGATCTCATACTGGACGGACTCCTGTCAGGTGACTCTGACCTATCCGCCTTCAAACGATACGCACTGGGTGTCGGCGAGGGGGTCCAGGTCCTGCCGCCCTCCCAGTAGGCAGATAAAAGCGGGGCCACCCCGTCGTCCTCGTCGTGGCAGCCCCGCAGTCTCTTTTTCCCTAGTAGCCGTGTTCCTTCGCGACAAGCTCAGCCAGTTCAACCGCGTTGAGTGCGGCTCCCTTTCGAAGATTGTCTGAAGACACGAAGTAGACCAAACCGCGATCACCCGCCACGGACTGATCTCGGCGAACCCGCCCGACGAAGGTTCCGTCACGACCTGCGGCCTCAAGTGGATTCGGCAGGTCGACCAGCTCCACCCCGTCCATATCGGCCAGTGCTGCCACGGCCTCACCAACCGAAATGGGCTTCTCAAACTCTGCATGCACCGTCAGTGAGTGCCCGGAGAAAACTGGGACCCGAACACAGGTGCCGCCAACTGCCAGATCTGGAAGACCGAGGATACGACGCGATTCGTCACGCAGCTTCTGTTCCTCATCGGTCTCGCCGCTGCCGTCCTCAACAAAGTTTCCGGCCTTGGCCACGACGTTGAAGGCGATGGGAGCCGCGTAGACCTTTGGCTGCGCATGATCAACGGCGGAGCCGTCAGTGGAGAGTCCCTCAATGGGCTTGTCTCCCCCAACCACTGCGCGGACCTGGGAACCGAGTTCTTCAACTCCGGCGAGTCCACTGCCGGAGACGGCTTGGAACGTGGTCACACGCAGGGCGCGTAAGCCAGCAAGGTTATCGAGAGCTTTCAGCGAGGGCATCGCTGCCATGGTGGTGCAGTTGGGGTTCGCAACGATTCCCAGGGGGCGATCGAGCATGTCCTTCGGGTTCACCTCGGAGACCACCAGGGGCACCGAAGGGTCCTTTCGCCACCCGGACGAGTTGTCAATGACCACCGCACCAGCCTGCGCAAACAAGGGGGCAAACTGCTTCGAAGCTGTCGCACCCGCAGAGAAAAGGGCCACGTCAATCCCAGTCAGGTCCTCCGGCGTCACCGCCGACACGTCCTCGACGGTAATCTCGCGATCCCGCCAGGTCATCTTTGTGCCCGCTGACCGGGGCGACGAAAAGAGGCGAAGTGATGCAACCGGATAGTCCCGCTGCGCAAGTAGGTCCAGAACGACCCCGCCGACCTGACCCGTTGCACCAACGACCGCAACGTTTAGGCCCTGCTTCTCTGTGGTCATGTTGTTTCCTCTCTCATGACTATGGCTCTCACAGAGTACGAGGACGTTCGGCACACTGAAACGGGCGACCATTCTGCGGACCACCCCTGCGCTCTGCTCGAGGTCGACACCGGGGCCGATAGACTATCGTCATCAAGACCCTGGAGGAAATGTGGAAATCATCGTGCCTCGCGAGTTCCGACTCGAGACCGTGCCGGCAACCATCACGCTGTCAGAAAGTGACCTGGAGGCCCTGGTCGGAGAGTTTCCGGCAGAGCTGACCACTACAGACCGAACGGCCACCTTCAGGTTTGAAAGCCCACGGGCAGCGGCGGACTTTGTTGACTCCCTTGATAACCAGATCCCCTACTCAGCTCGAGAGATGAGCGATGAGGACCAGGAAATCTTTGGAACCCCAAACCTGGGCTCGGTAGCCCGGGACATCATTGGGTCCAAGTCCGCCCACCTTGAAGGTGCAGACAAAAGGGCCCGAGCCTGGGGAGTCGCTGCCTTCTCCGTCGCAGTCTCGGGCACCGTTGTCGCCCTGACGGCACTGGTGATTGGGATTATCTCCATTGCCATCCAGTAGGTGAGCTAGTCGTCGAGGTCGATTGCCTCAAGGACCAGCTGGTAGTCGGGTTCCTGCTTGATCTCAGGAACCTGCTGGGTATAGGAGACGGTTCCGTCCGGTTCAATGACGACCACGGACCTCGAGAGCAGGCCCTGAAGCGGTCCCGTCGTCATGGTCACCCCGTAGTCATCACCGAAGTTTGAGCGGAATGCCGACACGGTGATGGCGTTGTCGATTCCTTCGGCGCCGCAGAAGCGGTCGAAGGCAAACGGCAGATCCTTGGAAACACACAGTACGACGGTGTTTGGAAGCACCGAGGCAATCTGGTTGAACCGTCGCACCGACTGGGCACACACCCCGGTATCCACCGAGGGGAAGATGTCCATGATGATTCGCTTTCCAGCAAAGTCAGCATTCGTCACGACGTCGAGGCCGTTTCCTACCAGTTCGAATCCGGGGGCCTGCGTACCCTTTTCAGGGAGGAAGCCAACTGTCTCTATTTCATTTCCATCAATTGTTATCTTTGCCATGGACCTATCGTCCCACCTGGGCCATCTGAATGCCAGTCTTGCTGTCAGCCTGTCGGGCTTTCTCAAGGTACTCTTGGACATTCGGTAGTCGACCAGTTAGTGCGCGAAGAGCGTAGAGAATTGCTGCCAGGTCAACAAACTCCTGTGTCAGTGCCCCCACCATCGCCGGAATGGCGCCGGTGGCGGCGATCAGCATCAGCCCAATACTCAGGATAATGCCGATCCAAATCGCGGTAAGTGCAACCCGCATGGTCTGCTTGGCGATCGTGTGAGCGTCTGCCACCTTCCAGACCGAGTCGGGAACGATTACGGCATCGGCAGCCTCTCCCGCGGCCGTGGCGCCGCGTGCACCCATGGCAATGCCGACCTCTGATGCTGCGAGGGCTGGAGCGTCGTTCACCCCGTCACCGACCATCAGGGTGGGGCGCGGCTGCAGGCTCTTGACCAGCTTCACCTTCTCTTCGGGGCGCAGCGAGTACTGGACGTTCTCGATGCCTGCTCGAGAGGCAATCTCACGTGCAGTACCCTCCGAATCACCTGTGAGCATCTGGATGTTCTCTACCCCGTGGTCCTTCAGGTAGGCCACCAGTGCCGGAGCGTACTCCCGCATCCTGTCGGCCATGATGATCGCTCCCGCGGAAACCCCGTCAATCGACACGTAAGAGGCGACCTCACCCGGATCCAGGTCTGCCTGCGGCACGGAGGCGGTCGAGCCAGCCGAAACGAGAGCCTCCTGAACGAAGGCTTTGCTGCCAACCACAACGGTTCTTCCACCGATCACCGCGGTGACACCGGAGCCAGCCGACTCTTCAGCCTGATCGGGTACTAAGAGTTTCTCTCCGGCATTCTGGGCTGAACGCACGATTCCCAGAGCGAGAACGTGTCCCGAGTACTGCTCCGCCGAGGCAGCGAGCCGCAGCACCTCGTCCTCACTGAACTCAGAGTCTGCGTCAACCCGGACCACCACTGGGCGACCACCGGTAATGGTGCCGGTCTTATCGAAAGCAGCACTGCGGATGTTGGAGAGGGACTCCATGACTGCTCCACCCTTGAAGATCACACCGTTCTTGGCGCTGCGCGACAGTCCGCCCATGAAGGCAACCGGAGCGGCAATCAGAAGCGGGCAGGGTGTGGCAAGGACGAGTACCTCTGCAAAGCGAACGGGGTCACCGGAGATCATCCAGGCTGCGCCCGCGATAATCAGCGACAGAGCAGTGAAGGGCACCGCGAACCTATCCGCAATCCGCACCACCGGAGCCTTCTGCTTCTCGGCGTCCGCAACCAGGGCAATAATCTGCTGGTACTGCGAGTCCTCGGTGGTACGCACGGCCTCAACTCGGACGGCTTCGTCGCCATTGAGTGACCCGGAGGGAACCTCCTGCCCCTTTCTCAGCTCAACCGGAAGCGACTCTCCGGTGATGGCTGATTCATCAAAGCTACCCCGGGGGCTCACAAGCTTGGCATCTACCGGAACTACTTCACCTGGGCGAACCAGGAGGCGGTCCCCCACCTTCACATCGGTCGCGGGAATGTCCTCAATGGACTCATCCTCGTCGGCTACGCCCGACTTCATCAGGTGGGCGGTTTGGGGTGCTTGTTCGAGCAGTGAAGTCAGAGCACTCCTGGCCCGGTTCGCCGCGTAGTCCTCAAGCGCCTCACCACCGGTCAGCATGAGAACAATGATCATTGAGGCGCCGTACTCGCCCACCGCCAGGGTCGCTACCATCGCGATTACGGCGAGGATATCGAGGCCGAAGTTGCCGCGCAGCATGTCCCGAACCATGTTCACGACAGTCCATGCGACCACTCCACCGACGTAGACGGTCGCAATAACCTGGGCAACTGTGCTGTATCCACTGAGGGCAAGAATGAGGACCAGGAGGCCGAGGGCGAGTGTCACTCCGACCAAAGGGTAGCGGCGCGCTGCATCTCTAATCTTTCTCATGCGGATAGCATTGCCAGTTTTCGGCAAGATTTCAAGGAAGGTAAGGGTTGCCAACCTTAGGACGACAGCCAGCGACACGGCAGCTTCTACGGGCCCAGAACTGCCTCAAGGCCCTATGATTGCAGTGTTCAGGCGGGAGGCTCCGTATCGGTGAGTCCTGACCTACTTATACAGAGGAGACCATTGTGGCGGACAAGACATCTGCAAGTGAGAAGCTGCGCGTAACAATAACCACCTACCGTTGGGGTTTCGGCATTGCGGGCTTGGTAGCAATCGCTATGGGCATCTTTGTCTTGGTGTGGCCGAATGAAATGGTGAAGATCGCTGCCCTGCTAGTAGGGATCTACGCAGTACTTTCCGGACTGGTCTACATCTTCACGGCCATTCGAGCTAAGGAGCTCAAATCACTTGCGCGGATTACCCGCGTGGTTGCGGGCATCGCCTTCATCACGGCCGGTCTTGTCATGCTTAGCTTCCTCAGTGCCTCAGCAGTGGTCCTCGCAAACGTCCTCGGCGTCATCCTGGGTATTTTGTGGATGGTCGAGGGCGTCTCTGCACTTATGCTCTTGCGTGGTCGCGTCGAACAGAACGCTCTGGCAACAGGCTATGCAATCGTTGCGCTTGTAATTGGGGTCTTATTACTACTCACCCCGGTGTGGGGAACCGCGTTCTTGCGCTGGATGATCGGTTTTGGTCTTGTCCTACTGGGCATTGCCCAGGTTTACCGGGCCGCGATGGCATCGCGTGAGATCAAGGTCAATATTGAGGTCAAGGAAGGCTAACGACCGCAAAAGTCGAAGAGGCGCCAGCTCCAAGTGGAGCTGGCGCCTCTCTTCTACTTACGACCGAAGCTGAAGAAGCCGCCCTTTGAGGATTCGGACTTCGGGTGCCCGTCGCACCACTGTCCCTTGGGAACGCTGGCCTTGACTGCGGCCACATGCTGCCCACAGCCACTCCATGTTGTCTTACCGCAGGTCTTGCACTTAACTGGTGAACACATAGTTTTTCAATCCTTTGTTGTTACTTTGTTGAAGTACTGCATCGAGCCTTATTTGATGATCTCAACCTCGGGAATAACGCCCCCGGCAATCGCATCACGAATGGTCAGCATGCCCCCGGACAGATTGCGAACATCATCGAATCCCTCTTGGACGAGGATCCGTTCCGCGAGGAAGGACCGCACACCCGACTGGCAGTGGACCCGGACTGGGCGACCGCCTGCCGCCTCTCGCACCTCGTCAAGGCGTGCCCGCAACTCGGTGTGAGGAATGTTGAGAGCCCCTTCCAGATGCCCTGAAGCAAACTCGCTTACACTGCGAACATCTAAGACCAGGCTGGTCTCTAGAACCTCGGGGATCTCGCTCGCATACCACAGCTTTGTAACCCCATCCATAACATTCTGACCGTAGTAGCCAATCATGTTGACGGGATCCTTGGCGCTGCCGTACGGGGGCGAGTAGGCCAGGTCAACGTCAATGAGATCATCGATCTTGAGTCCGCCGAGCATTGCGGTTGAGATGACATCAATGCGCTTGTCGACACCCTTGGGCCCAACTGCCTGAGCACCGAGGATTGCCCCGTCTTCCTTTGCGAAATGGACGGTGAGGTGGATCTGCACGGCCCCGGGGAAGTATCCGGCGTGGTCCATCGGGTGGGTGTTAGCCGTGTGGTATTCGATTCCCGCAGCATCTAAAGTGCGGGAGTTTGCTCCGACCATCGCTGCGGTGAGGTTACCAACACGGACCACTGCGGTGCCCAGCGGGCGCGCAAACGGTCGGGGCTTTGCCCCTTCCCTGGAGGAGCCTGCAATGTCATCAGCGATGAGGCGCCCAGCCCGGTTGGCTGGTCCTGCTAGCGCAACCGGACGCAGCGCCCCGGTAAGAGGATCGAGAGATGCAACAGCGTCACCACCGGCCCAGACATTCGGGGCGCTGGTACGTCCGTGGTCATCAACGATGAGCGCACCGCGTTCGTTCTTGAGACCAGCTGCGGTGAAGATCTCGGTAGCGGGACGAACCCCGATGGACAGGACAACCAGGTCCGCCTCTACCGAGCTTCCATCGGCCAGGTTGACCTGACCGGAGTCACCCTTCTTTTCGATGGATACTGCCGCGACCCCGTCCCGTACGGTTATGCCAAGGCGGCTGAGTTCGTCTGTAAGGCGCGCGGCAACCTCCGGTTCTGCCGGGGGAAGAACATGGGGGGCCAGCTCAACGATGGTGGTCTTTACTCCCTGTTCTGCCAGCGCCTCGGCAGCTTCCAGTCCGATAAACCCGGCCCCGAGGACGACTGCTTGCTTGACGTCTCCAGCTTCAATCCTTCGGCGCATCTCAAGTGCATCCGGGACGGTGCGAAGGTGCCACACGAGGTCCGAGTCAAACCCGGGAAGGTTGGGTCGCAGAGCCACTGCCCCGGGGGCCAGAACGAGATTGTCGTAGGTCAAGGTTTCCTCCCTGTCCCCGACGCGTACGGTGAGTGCCTTCGCATCCGTATCTAGGGCAACAACATCATGGCCTGTGCGCACATCCAGGTTTAGGGAAGCCTTCAGCTTCTCCGGGGTCTGCACCAACAGCGCGGCGTCATCCTCTATCTCTCCACCCACGTAATATGGCAAACCGCAGTTCGCGTAAGAAACGTAGGGGCCCTGCTCAAGGACAATAATCTCTACGGTTTCATCGAGGCGGCGCAGGCGCGCAGCCGCACTCATCCCTGTTGCTACTCCCCCAACGACAACTGTGCGCATGCGGGTGGTCCTCCTACTGTTCGATTTCAACGTCGATTACTATACCCCATGGGGTATCAAGAGCGGGGTGTGTGGATTGTCTCCACACACCCCAATTAACTCCTGTTAACCACCTGCGCTAGTCGTGCGAATGGCCTTTCAGGACCATACGCATGATCGTCAGATCAAACCCAACAAACTTCACAAACTGCGGGATCAAAGACTTCCTTGCCCGCAAGGTTGCGTCGGTTGGTAGGGGTGCAGCTGCAAGGTCTGCGACTGGTCCCCCAACGTACTTGTCAGTAGTAGTCGACTCCGACATTGTTTCCGCCTTCTCACTTGTCATCTCAATCACTCCGGAATCAAGAACCAGAAGGGGTTAGCCTTCGCCTTGTAGATGAATAGGTAGTGCAACATCAGCTTCACCCAGTGCCCGGACAATCCAATGTCTCCGCGGGTGTCTTTGATGTCGCGACCCGTCGGGTACTTCACGTAGTCAGGTACGACCGGCATCATTGTCATCGCAGCCGCAGAACCCTGGGTCATTCCCGTACCTGCGGACGCGACACACGCGGCCCCCATGTTTGCCATGGAAGCAGATACTGCAGTCGCATTGGGGTCCTTGATTCGC
The DNA here is from genome assembly GCF_900187855.1 of Actinomyces minihominis. Lineage (GTDB taxonomy): Bacteria > Actinomycetota > Actinomycetes > Actinomycetales > Actinomycetaceae > Scrofimicrobium > Scrofimicrobium minihominis. The sequence goes on from NZ_FYEG01000002.1 coordinate 169,465, forward strand.
TTAGCGATCGTCTGCGCAACAGCCTTGCCCATGACGCCCGAAGGCATTCCCGTCCTCGGCGGAGCAGGTGCGATCATGGTCCCGTTTGGAGTGGTCCGAGGGCGCGAGATCTGGTGGGGTGGAGCAAACGCAATACCAACTGCAAACACGTTGGGGAACAACGGGGCCTCATAGGTCTTGGGCCAGTCCGCGGCTCGCCACTCCTCGTAAGGCTTCGGCGTGTAGTCGGCGTCAACCTTCATGAATCCGGACGGGGCAAACATCTTTTCAGAGATATCCGTGCCGTCAGCATCGAAGGCCTTGAGTGGGACCCCACCGAACGGGGGAAGCAGCATCGCGAAATCAAATGACAGCTTGTGCTTCTCACCATCGAGCGTCTCATACGTGATGACGCCATCGGCAATCTGTTCGACCGCGGTTCCAAGGATGGCTTCGACGTTGCGCTCCCTGAACAGCGACCCTGTCCACAGTTCAGAAGAGGTCTCAAAACCCCGGTCGACGAAGGTCATGCCATCAACGCCAAAGTCTCCAAGTTCCGCCTCATTTGTGAGGAAGACTAGCCTAACCATGTCGCGAACTCCGGCTCTACGAAGTCGATCGTCGACGTTGAAAACATACTCGAAAGCAGCGCCCTCACAGGTGCATGTGCCATGACCCGTTCCGACCACCGCAACCTGCTTCTGACCCGCTCTGGCACGCTCAATCAGCGCGTCCAACTCCCTTGCCGCATGTACAGCATGGTCGGCGGTGCACACCGAAACAGTCTCACCCTGATCCGGGCCGAGGCCCGGCGTCGCTTCAAAGCGCAGCTTGGGCCCTGTTGCATTGATCAGATAATCGTAAGGGATGCGCGCCCTGCGTCCTTCTTGCCCGGGCAGCGTGCTCTCAACCTCGACGAATCCACTATCGACGCCATCACCACCGTTCGGCCAAATCTGGGTGGCCTTGGCTTGCACCAGGTTGATGCCCTTTTTCTTGTATATCGGGGCAAGCGGAAACAAGACCTTCTGCTGAGGCATTGTTCCAACACCAACCCAGATGTTTGATGGAATCCAGTTCCAGTCCCGATTTGGCGTAACAACCGTTACGCTGTGTTCCTTGCCAAGTATGCGACGCAAATGCAAGGCTGCTGTGTGCCCTGAAACGCCGGCGCCCAACACCACTATGTTGGCCATGCGCATTCTCTCCCTTAATGATGTACGCGTGAACGAGGACGCCGCTCATTCGATGACGTCCTCGTCTCAAGCATACGCCCCCCGGGGTATTTTGGAGCGAGATTACGATTCAGGGAACAATATGGTCCGCCGCGCGGAACAGCTCGTACCATTCAGGACGCGTCAGTTCGACGATTCCATCTGCGATCGAGGACACGCGCCCCGGGTTGGTGGTGCCGAGGACGACCTGCATCTTGGCGGGATGGCGAGTGATCCACGAGGCAGCAATGGCCTCGGGAGAGACACCATACTTCTCAGCCAGCCGATCTATGACCCGGTTGAGCTCCGGGTAGCCCGGGTTATCGAGGAAGACCCCGTCGAAGAACCCGGCCTGATAGGGCGACCAGGCTTGGACGGTAATTCCATTCACCCGGCAGTAATCAAGGATTCCTCCGCCGTCAATGACGACAGACTGGGGGGAACCGATCATGTTTGAGGCGACGCCCTGGGCAATGATGGGTGAGTTCGTGATTGACAGCTGAAGCTGGTTCACCACCAGGGGCCTGGTCACTGCAGTCTTCAAGAAGTCGATCTGACGCGGCGTGTGGTTTGAAACGCCGAAGTAACGAACCTTCCCGCTCTCATACAACTCGTCAAATGCACGGGCAACCTCAGCGGGCTCTACCAGGGCATCGGGACGGTGAAGGAGTAGGAAGTCAATGTAGTCGGTCTTGAGAGCTGCGAGAGAGCCCTCGACCTGTTTCATGATGTGTTCGTAGGAGAAGTCGAAGTAACCTTCATCGCGGACAATGCCGCACTTCGTCTGGAGGATGATCTCTTCGCGTTCCTCACCGGACAGATTGAGGGCCTCTGCGAAGCGGGTTTCACACTGGTGCCAGGCGGATCCGTAGATGTCTGCGTGATCGAAGAAATCGATTCCACCTGCGCGGGCCGCATCGTAGAGTTCTCGAATCTCTGCGTCTGACTTGTCGGAGATGCGCATCTGACCCGATATGACACGGGACGCTACGACATCTGTTTGGGGCATTTTTGCTGTAATCATTGGCGTTCCTTGTACATTGCGACGAGTGCGACCCGTTTTCCGTAAACTATGGGCCATGAACAAAGCATACGAGGCTCTTGAGCCAAACATAAAGGCTGTAAACGAGTTCTGGGCTGGTGCGGTTGATGAGATCGAGGTCCATTCGGACAGCGCTCTGTTCGGCGAGCAGACTCAGGCCGGACTTATTCCTCCCGTCTTCCAGTTTTCTGACAATCGTGAGGACGCCACCCACATGGCACAGTCGGTCCTCAGTGGCAAAACCACCACGCTGACCACCCCCCTGGTTGACTTCACCAGAGAGGGTTTGGCTCTACCCGCGCCGGGCGATATGTCCATCATCTGTGATGGTGACGGCATGCCCGTGGCTCTGGTCTCTGACACTGATGTCAAGACCGAGTGGGATGCCGACAACCCCACCGACAAGGTCGTGGTTGAAACCTTCGAGGTTATCTACCGTTAGCGGACGTGGCCGTCGCCAACCACGATCCACTTGGTTGTCGTCAACTCGGCCAGTCCCATCGGACCGCGCGCATGAAGCTTCTGGGTAGAAATCCCAATCTCAGCGCCCAGTCCGAACTCGCCTCCATCAGTGAACCTGGTGGAGGCGTTGACGTTAACCACCGCAGAGTCGACCTCAGCAATGAACCTCTCACTGGACTGCAGTGAAGAAGTACAGATCGCGTCGGTGTGTCCCGAAGACCACTTCTGGATGTGCTGCAGCGCCTGGTCAAGACTATCGACCACCCTAATTGAGACCTCTAGCGCAAGGTACTCGGTCCCCCAGTCTCCATCGTTGGCCAGCGCAACCTCAACCCCTTCGGGAGCGCGCGCCACCACATCTGCATCTCCGTGGATGACGACCCCTGCTTGACTGAGCCGGGGCAGAAGCTTCGCGAGGAAGCTGTACGCCACCTCCCTGTGGACCAGGATCGACTCGGCTGCGTTGCACACCGAGACCCTGTGAGTCTTCGAGTTCATCACTATTCCTAGCGCCTCGTCCTCGTCCACCCGAGAGTCGACGTAAACGTGACAGTTTCCCACCCCCGTCTCAATGACGGGTACGAGAGACTCACGCACCACGGTCTGAATCAAACCCGCACCACCGCGAGGAACGAGAACATCAACCAGGCCCCGGGCCCGCATTAGAACTACCGACCCCTCACGTCCATAGGCGTCAATCGACTGGACCAGATCGGCAGGAAGTCCCTGTTCAACCAGGGTTTCAGAGATGACAGAGACCAGTGCCGTGTTGCTCTCCAGAGCTGCGCTTCCGCCACGGAGCACCACCGCGTTGCCACTTTTCAGGCCGATACCTGCTGCATCAACGGTGACATTCGGTCGGGCCTCATAGATCATCCCGACGACACCCATGGGAACCCTGACCTGACGCACGCGCATTCCGTTCGGAAGTGTGTAACCACGAATAACATCACCAATGGGGTCACGAAGTGCAGCCAGATCGCGGAGGGCGTCCGCTATCCCATCAAGACGCTCCGGTGTCAGAAGGAGGCGGTCAAGCAGTCCCTCTGATAGTCCCGCGGCCCTTTCCCGATCCATATCTCGGGCGTTCGCCCGCAGAATCAAGTCCTGATTAGCAACCAGTGCGGCTGCTATCGCTTCCAGCGCGCGATCCTTAGTTTGCGTGGAGGCCTGGGCCAGGGTCCGGGCTGCCACTTTTGCTCGCGCAGCAATGTCGAGGACGGCTAACTCGAGAGCATCGGGAGCGGACTGGGAGTTGACGGCATTGTTCACAGTGGTCATGGGACCAACCTAAGCCGCAGTGCCCACCCGCGCTAGCCGGGCCAGAACGTGGACTTTCAGCGAGTCCTGCGGTGTCGTGCCATGACGACCAGCTCATCACGGTGAACCACTTCGTGGGCATAGCGTTCCTCGAGGATCTGCTCCACCTCGTTCATCGAGAGGCCCGCTATCTGGGGAATGCGTGGGGCTGAGAACCCAGCGGTCCCCCGCGCAATGACCGTCCCGTCCTCAGTTGCGATCTCAACCGCATCCCCGACCCTGAAGTTCCCCTCTGAACCGAGGACACCGGCAGGCAGGAGGGATGCGTTCCGGTCGGTCACTGCCCGGGCTGCTCCTTCATCAACGTAGATGCGCCCCTTAATATCCGCGGCGTAAGCCAGCCACAACTGGCGCGCGGGAAGCCGGGTCGCCGTGGTCTCAAACCAAGTGCCCACGTCCTCACCCCGCAGCGCCTCATGAACACTAGCGGCTGAAGTAAGTAGAACCGGCACCCCCGAAGACATGGCAATCGCGGCCGCCTGAATCTTGGTCACCATCCCCCCTGTGCCAAAGGCAGAACCACGGCTGCCAACATCCAGTTGCTCCGCCTCGGTGAAGCTGTGGATCACATCTATCTTCTTGGCATCTGGAAGTCGTGGGTTCCTGTCATAGAGCGCGTCAACATCCGTGAGGAGCACAAGGACATCAGCATGGATAAGATGTGCTGTTAGCGCAGCGAGACGATCATTGTCACCAAACCGGATCTCGTCCGTTGCCACAGTGTCATTCTCATTGACGATGGGCACAACACCGAGCCTAAGCAGTTCGTCCAGGGCTCGACGGGCATTCTTATAGTTGGTCTTACGCAGGACATCCTCGGCGGTGAGGAGAACCTGTCCCACGGTGTAACCCAACTCGGCGAACTGGCGGGTGTACTCGGCGATAAGCAGTCCCTGTCCGACACTGGCGGCAGCTTGCGCCCCCGAAAGGGTTCGGGGTTTTTGCTTGAGCCCAAGGGGTCCCATGGCGGCAGCCTGGGCGCCCGAGGAGACCAGAACAACCTCCTGACCTCTGGTTCGGCACACCGCAATGGCTTCGGACAGCTCCCGAACCCGAATGAGGTCGAGGTGCCCATCGGGTCTGGTCAGCGAGGAGGAACCGACCTTGATTACAATGCGGCGCGCGTTGGGAATAGCAGCTCGAGAAGTAACCGCGGGGGGCTTCACCCCGGTCTTTTCACCCCTGGTCAATGTCACTCCCTGCGCCTCGTACTGTCGAACCAAAGACATAGTAGTTGCTGCGGTGAAGCTGGGAATCGAGAAACTACCTACTGGCTACCCTCGCTCCAGCTCCAAAGCTCCTCCCCGTTCCCATCCGAAATGCGAACCTTCTGCAACCCCTCAAGATCGATCTCGGTACGAATGAACCGTGAGCCATCAGGTTCCGTGGTCTTGTAGATTAGGCGCCTGTTCTCGACGAGGACGGTTTCAGTCTTGGCTGTCACCAACCACGAGTGGCGCCGACGAAGGGCAACGAGTTCGCGGTACTGCCTCAGTACCGGCTGGCCGAAGGGCAAGAGATCGCTCGGGTTCAGCGGCATAGGGGGCCGAACCGCATCATCCCCGGTTGCGGTCTGCTCTTTGATCCCGGTGAATCCCTGCTCATCGCCATAGTAAATCGAGGGGATACCACCGACCGTCATCAGTATCGCAAACGCGATCACGGCTCGATCGAGGCCGAGGGTCGAGGCAATACGACTTACATCGTGGTTACCCACAAAGGTGTTGGGAACGAAGTGGCTCAGGAAGTCATTGTGCCTTCGGAGGCTCCACTCCAACTCGAAGAGGTTTTGGTCCAGCAGGCTGGACCAAATGGCCTTCCACAGCTCATACTGCGTCACGGAGTCGATCTTCGACTCTTCCACAAAAGCCGTGTAGTCACCGTGGATCACCTCCCCTAGGAACCAGGCTTCCGGAAACTCATCACGTAGCGGTGGAATAACCTGCGCCCAGAACCAGGGAGCCACAGAGTACGCAGCATCGAGCCGCCACCCATCAACTCCCCGTTCCAGCCAGTACCGCATAACATCACTGACGTAGTACCTGGTCGCAACACTCGCGTGGTTAAGTCGCACCAGCGCCCCGTGGCCCTCAAACACGCGGAGCTTCGGACCACCGGTGGCGTCCCAGTCAATGTCAAACAGGTCAGACTTTGCCGAGCTGGCTCCGGCCTCGAGTACCTGGCGAAGCTCAGGATGGTCTGAACCAACGTGGCTAAAGACCCCGTCAAGGAGAATGCGAAGGCCGCGTGAACGGCAGGCCGCCACCAGGTAGTCGAAGTCCTCAAGGGTGCCGAGGCGCGGATCAATCTGGAACTGGTTCAAGCTGTCGTACCCGTGGGTTGAAGATGCGAAGATCGGTCCGAGGAGCAGACCGGAAACCCCGAGCTCAACGGCGTAATCAAGCCAGTTGACAAGCTGGCGTAAACGCGGGGAAGCGTCCTCGACTAAGTTGACGTCCCTGATGGGGGCTCCGACAAATCCAAGGGGGTAGACGTGCCACCAGATGGCGTGTTCAACCCAGTTCACAAATAGCTCTCTTTCATCTTCACCAGCAAGCCCAAAACTTTCCCCCCGAGCCTATCCCCTGTCTAGAAGGCGAAGACCGCTGCGATGAAGAGTGCAAAAAGACCCAGGTGGGCAAGACCGGCCTGCACTGACGTTCGACGCCTCGTGTAGGTGACCACCAGCAACGCGACCGTTGCCACAAGGAGTGCAACATCTACCGGGGCGAGACCGAAGGTGACTTCCCTTCCGGTCACGGCTCCGATAACCAGGACGGAGGGAACCGAAAGCCCCACGGTTGAGACAAAAGCTCCGAGGCAGAGGTTGACCACGCGCTGCATCTCATTTGACGCGGCCGCCTTGATCGCGGTGAGGGTCTCCGGGGTAAACACGATGGCGGCTATGACAATCCCCCCGAATGCAACGGGAAGCCCCAGGCCCTGCACACCGAAATCTATGAGGACAGCAAGGTGTTCGGAGAGAAGCGTGATCAGTACGAGCAGTGCGATGAGCAGTCCGAACCTGACGGGAACCGAGTCCCCGATCCGCTGGAGTATTGACTGGGTGGGCCCGACTACCCGAGGTTTAACCCGTCCCGAGGGTTCGTCCTCAAACAACCTCCTCCACCTGCCCATCTGGAGAAACAGGAAGACCCCGTAACCAAAACCCACCACCACCGCCGTGATCAGCGCAGCAGCACTCGGAAACGACGCCGTATAGGGGCGGAACACCAGGGGGCCAAGGAATGTCCACCCGGCCAAAACCACAATTAGGACCAGGTAGATCCGGGTTCCGACAGGGTTGTAGGACTGGGGTCCATTTCGGCGGTACCCCACGACCAGTGCGGTTCCCACCACCAGGTTGAAGATGATCATCATGACCGAGAAGATCGAGTCACGAGCAATCGTCGGTGCCGGGCTGGGTCCCAGGAGCACAGCCGAGATCATCACGACCTCGATAATCACCACGGAGAGCGTTAGAACCAGGGATCCATATGGTTCACCAAAGCGCCTCGCAAGCGCGTTAGCTTCGGTGAGGACACCAAAGGAAGCCAGGAGGATGGTGGCAACAAGCGCAGTGAAAAGCAGGATTGAGCCCGCAAGCGGCATCTCTGCCGGGTTCGGGTGAAGAAGCTGGAGCCCCACCACTGCGAGAACGGTTACGACTAGACGACCAAATCGAAGCATCGACTATCACTATCTGCAAGGTCGTCCCCGCGGGAAACTTTCCCTTCGGGCCGTCCCGGAGGGGTTGTCACTGCTTGACAGCGGCAGTCTAGCAATCAGGTTTTGGAGTAGCCATCTTCAATGACTGTGAGCTTGCCACTTTTGGGGTCGAGGATTAGTCCGTGGACGGGAATGGAGTTGGGTATGAGGGCGTAGTCACGGATGGTCCTCACGTCTTCCCTGACCGATTCGACCTCATCATCGATGGTCTGCCAACTGATGGCGGCCGCTTCCTCGGCGAACGATGGGTCGGCGGACGTGAGGAGGTCGACGATTCCCTGATCGCTGTATTTGAACATGCCGCAGTCAGAGTGATGTACGACGAAGATCTCCCGGACTCCGAGGAGTCGAACTGAGATAACCAGGGAGCGGAGCGCGTCATCAGAAGCTCGCCCTCCGGCATTTCGCAGTACGTTTCCCTCGGGAATCTGAATCCCCATTGATGGACCCGGTTCGAGCCTGCAGTCCATGCAGGTGAGGACTGCGATATGTCGAGTGCTTCTCGGTCCCATTTCCGGGGAGTACGGGAAGGTCGCGACGTACTTGGCGTTGTCCTTCAGAACGTTTTCCAGCTGAGGCATGGGGTTAGCCTAATGGGGAGGTCTTTTGCTCCACCGCCTGTGACCAACCTTGAAATAGATCTTGACTAGCCGGTTGCTTCGACGTATCGAATGGCCTTTGAGCGGTGAAGTTTCGCTCATGCCCGACCCAAAACGCGAGCTGTGAGGTCAATGGTTCGCCCGGTATCCCAGGGCACCGTCCAGCCCATCTCTTCAAATAGGCGATCGAGGATCATCGCGGTGAAGCCCCAGACAATCTGGTTGTCAAATTGTGGGCCGAGGACGAAGAGGGGGCCGGTTACTGTCTGTCCTCCGTATCTGAGAACGGAAGATCCACGCGCATCTGGGCTCAGGAGCTCTCCCACCGGCACCCTGTAGACATCGACTGTCTCTACCCCGTCTGGAATCAGGGGGTGCTTTTCGTTCCACCAACCGAGGACGGGGGTGACGAGGTTACCGCTGTTGATGAGGTGGACGCTGGAGAGTTCACCGATTACGGTGACTCCACCTTCTGGGAGCCCGGTCTCTTCTCGGGCTTCTCGGAGAGCGGTAGCGATGGGGTTGGCGTCTTCGAGATCTCGTCCTCCCCCCGGGAATGCGATCTGACCAGGGTGGTGGCTGAGTGAACCAGAACGGCGCAGTAGGAGAAGATCTAGTTCGTGGGGTGCTGGGCTCGGGGCTGCGGCCGGTGTGGTGTCGAGGACGCCGAAGAGGATGAGAACTGCTGAGTCTCGCACAGCGGTACCTGGTCGTGGGGCCGGGACACCGAAGTCGAAGGTGGAGGCCCGCTCAACGAGTTTTTCGAGGTCGTGGAGCGCACTCTCAATAGTTGCCATGCGGCAAGCCTAGGCCGAGGAGCGAGGGGATCCCACTCCTCATTTCGGGGTTCATACAGACAGCGAAATGGCGTCTCTACCCTCTGCGCATTCTCTTTGCTCCCTGCCAGAGTTCTCTAAGAAGGGCTTCATCGAAGAGTTGTGTCTGGGCATCATCCTCACCGTTGGAGTTGCCGTGCACTTCTCGGTGCAGCTGTTCCATCCGCAGGTCGAGGTTTTCTGCAGCCTGAGCAGCTTGAGTGAGTTCTTCGACCAGGTGGTCTGGAACCGCGCCCTCGTACTTGTAGAAGATTTTGTGCTCCAATGTTGCCCAGAAGTCCATGGCGACTGTGCGGATCTGTACTTCAACCGGTATGCGAATGGGGCCGGTTGAAAGAAACACCGGAATGTCGATGATCGCGTGCAGGCTCTTGTAACCATTGGGCTTGGGGTGCGCTATGTAGTCCTTGATCTGGATCACTGTGACATCATCCTGTGAGGTCAGAGCCTCAAGCATCCTGTAGGTGTCAGCGATGAAGCTGCAGGTGATGCGGACCCCTGCGATGTCGTGGATGTTCTCCCTTATCGCGTTGATGCTCGGCGCAACCCCCCGTGAGCGCATTTTGCCCACGATGCTCTCCGGGCTCTTGACCCGTGAGGAGACATGCTCAATGGGGTTGTAGCGCTGCAGGTGGGTGAACTCCTGCCGAAGGATGTTGACCTTTGTGAGTACCTCGTCGACGGCAAACTGGTACTCCATTATCATTCGAGTGAAGTTTTCGCGCATCTGGCGAACGACTTCGGTCATGTCCTCAGCTCCCATGGGGAGGACGACTGAGTTCGAGGTAACGGCAGGTTGTTCCATTCCTCGAGTCTATTCCTGAGGTTATGAAGCCAGGGAACGTTTGCGGAGCTTCCGCTCAAAGCGGAGGTTATTGCCCTCGCCCAATCACTGCTCCTCCGACGGGACGAACCTGCAGGATGTGGCACATATCCGGTCCCAAAACCGCTTCAATCCCCCGCTTGAAATCAGCGGCTTCGTCCTCGGGAACATAGGCCTGAACCGTTCCCGCAAAACCACCACCATGGACCCGTACGGCCCCCGCTGATCCCAGGAGGTGTTCCGCCAGCGCGATCGTCAGTCCGACCGCCTGGTCCTGAGGAGTTGAGTCCGAGTAGATGTTTTGCAGATGGCGTGCGGACGAGGTTCCCGAGTCCTTGACTAAGCGCAAGAAGCGCTTGAAGTCACCTCGCGTCAGTGACTCAGCTAGTTCGGGGACCCGAGCATCGTCCTCGAAGAAGTGGATGGCTCTCAGAACTGCGCGGTCGTTGGTGGCCTCCCGCAGACCCGACAGCTCAGACCAGAACCTGGCAGGTTCGACATCCCGCAGCTTCTCGACATCGAAGTACTGCGCCACTGCACCCATGTCGTGGGTGATGGCCGTGTAGTCATCAGTTAGATCTGCGTGATCGGCACCGGAGTCAATGATGCAGAGGACGTGCCCGGAATCCTCCATCTCGAAGTCAATCTGTTCGACTACGGGGTGGGCGGGGTCGTTGAAATCAATGCTTATGACACCCCCGATGGCGCAGGCCATCTGATCCATGAGGCCGGAGGGCTTCCCGAAGTAGACGTTCTCTGCAAACTGTCCAATCTGCGCTAGTGCGACAGGAGGCACTTCTCCGCTGCAGTAGAGAGCGTTGAGAATGTTACCAATCAGCACCTCGTAGGCCGCCGATGAGGAGAGGCCGGAGCCCGCCAGCACCTGGGAGTCAACCACCGCGTTGAAGCCTCCGAGCAGGTAACCCCTATCAGTGATGCCCTTGGCAACCCCCCGAACAAGTGCCGGGAACCTCCCGACTTCGTCCTCACGAATGTCCAGGTCGCTGATGTCAAGCACCAACTGGGGGTACCCCTCCTGAAGGATCCGGATCTCGCTGGTCCCGTTCCGACCCGCGCAGGCGATCATGTCCATCGATACCGAGGCCGCCAGGACGCGCCCGTGCTGATGGTCCGTGTGGTTGCCAGCCATCTCGGTGCGTCCCGCCGCCGTGACCAGGGTGGCCTCCGTTCCGGGGAACGCCTCCTCATAGGTTTCGACCAGGTGACAGAATCTGGCGCGAGCGTCGTCCAGCTGTGAGTCTCGCCTTCCATAGAGCGACCCCAGCTCTTCATCGAGCGATCCATCATTGAGTTTCACAAGCAGCTCATTCGGCTTCATGATGCCAATGTTAGCGTAAACATCTCCCTGCGGGTGTTCATTCTGTAAATGCTCTTTGCCACCATCCCTGTCTTCAGTGCAACATTGACCCCATGAGAATCTTGTCGATCCAGTCAGCGGTCGCCTACGGGCACGTTGGCAATTCCGCCGCAGTCTTCCCTCTTCAGAGAATGGGACACGAGGTCATGCCGGTCAACACCGTGCTGTTCTCGAATCACACCGGCTACGGCCACTGGAAGGGACCCATGATGTCGGGTCAGAACGTCCGCGACGTTGTCGAGGGCGTGGACGCCCGCGGAGGTCTCAACGACACGGCTCTGGTCCTCTCTGGCTACCAGGGAGGAAACGATATCGGCGACGCCATTCTGGACTCGGTGAAACTCACCAAGGAACGTAACCCAGAAGCTGTGTACGCCTGCGACCCGGTACTGGGAAGCGCCCTCAAGGGCTGTTTCGTCTCCACTGAAGTGCAGGAACTGGTGCGGGACCGGGTGGTCCCCCAGGCTGACATCATCACTCCAAACCAGTTCGAACTGGGGTTCCTCACCGGAACTGACCCGCACACACTTGAGGAGACCCTCGATTCGGTCGCCGCAGTCCGAGCGCTTGGCCCCACCACCGTCCTCGTCACCTCGGTAGCTCGCCCTGACGCCCCCGACAACACGATCGAGATGCTCGCGGTCAGCGATGAGGGTGCCTGGCTGGTGCAGACGCCCCTCCTCGACTTCCACCCCTCCGGTTCAGGGGACGTCACCGCTGCACTGTTTGCTTCGACACTGGTTGAGACTGGGAGTGTTGCCGAGGCTCTTGCCCGGACCGCCGCCTCAATCTTTGAGCTCGTTGAAGCAACATACAGAGCAGGTTCGACAGAACTGCTCCTCGTTGAGGCGCAGGAGGCATTCGTCAATCCCCGCTACTCCTTCGAGGTCAACAGGATCGCCTAAATAGAAAAGCACTGAGTCCGCCCCGTATCGAGATGATGCGGGGCGGACTCTTGCAATTCGACAAAAAAGCAAACCATTTACGCAAGGGTGTTTGCACCTAAATAGATCTGGGCCCTATGCTTGGCAAGTGAGGTTAGGCAACCCTAACTTCTAGACTTGGCGAATGGGACATGCGGTCCCGCTAGCATGACTTGATCGAGGAGATCCCGCATGTCGCTTTCGAAGCGCTTTGCCCTGCCGGCCCTGGCCGTAACCGCAACAGCAGCCCTGGCTCTCACCGGCTGTACGGCAGAGACCCCAGAGGCGGATCCGAGTTCGCAGAGCTCAGTTACCGCGACTTCTTCTAACGACTGCGCCTATCCCCTCACCGTCACCGACATGGCGGGAAACGATGTCGTTGTTGAAAGTGCCGACAGCATTGTCGTCACCGACAACCGCGCCTTTGGGATCCTCAGCAGCTGGGGAGTCGTACCGAGTGCCGCCCCTCGCACCATCATGTCCCCGAACAACCCCTGGGCTGCGAATGAAGAGATCCTTGACATCGGGAGTCACGCGGAACCCAACTTTGATCAGGTCATCGTCGCGGACCCGACCCTCATTATCAACGGTTACCGCTACAACGACCATGCCGACAAGATGAAGCAGGCCGCTCCGGAAGCAGCATTCATCGATATGTCCAACACCGACCTCACCCCGGTCGAGTACGCCACCGCCCAGGTCGAACTTCTCGGTCAGCTCTTCTGTCAGGAGGATGAGGCCACCGCCCTCATCGAGCAGTTTGATGAAGCCGTAGCCGCGGGGCGCGACGCCTATGACCCGGCTATGACCGTCATGGGCCTGGTAACCAACGCCAACGAGATCCGCTACTCCAACCCCAACGATGGGCGCGGCGCTTCAGTCTTCTTCGAACTCCTCGAACTCACCCCGGCTCTCAATACGGCTGGAACAACCAACCACCAGGGTGACGACATCTCCATCGAGGCCATCGCGCAGGCAAGCCCAGACTTCCTCATCGTCTTGGATCGTGATGCTGCCGTTTCGTCGGGTGGTGAGAGCACCCCGGCGCTGGAGCTGATCAACGGATCAACCGCGCTCTCCACCGTACCGGCCGTCGAAAACCAGGCCATCTACATCCTTCCCGCCGACTTCTACCTCACGGAAGATATGCCGTCATACATCGAGGTCCTCAAGGGACTGACAGCAGCGTTCCAGGCTCAGAAGTAGCCGTCCCAAGTTCACTTCGGACCGGAAACCATGACGAGCACTCTGATACGGCGCCACGTGACAGCCACGCCCGGGAGGGCTTCTGTTTCGCGCGTCGGTGATTTTCACTTGGCTCTGCGCAGGTGGACGCCAGTCCTGATGGCCACCGTCCTCACGGTTCTACTCATTGGTCTGTCGATGTATATCGGGGTGGCCGACGTGACTGCAGAGTCGGGGCTGGGTGGCGAGTTTCTATGGATCACTAGGTTCCCCCGCACGGTGGCCCTCGTCCTTTCCGGAGCGGCCATGGCCATGGCTGGTTTGGTCATGCAGCTGCTGACGCAGAACCGCTTCGTCGAACCAACGACCGTGGGCACGACCGAGTGGGCCGGCCTAGGACTGCTGCTCGTCTACGTCTTCTTCCCCATGGCAGGCCTCCTGACGAAAATGGGTGTCGCCATCGCATTCGGGTTTATCGGCACCATGATCTTTTTTGCTTTCCTGCGCACCGTTAAGTTGAAGTCCTCCCTGATCGTTCCCATCGTCGGGATCATGTTCGGTGCCGTGGTCAGCGCCATCTCCACCTTCATTGCGATTCGGTTCAATCTGCTGCAGACCCTGGGAGCTTGGTTCGCGGGCAGGTTCACGGGCATCGAGGTCGGACGCTATGAACCCCTGTGGATCGTTCTCCTCACCTGCGCCGCTGTCGTCCTCCTTGCCGACCGTTTCACCGTCGTGGGGCTCGGGAAGGAAGTGGCAACTAACGTCGGCCTCAACTACGAGCGGATTGTCCTTCTCGGCGTCGGGCTCGTATCAATCACTACCGGCGTGGTCACCGTTGTTGTTGGGGTCCTTCCCTTCCTCGGCCTCATCGTCCCCAACCTGGTCTCTCAGGTTCGCGGCGATAACCTGCGCACAAACATTCCCTGGGTGTTCCTCACCGGTATCTGGATCGTGGTTATCTGTGATCTGATCGGGCGCGTCATCATCATGCCCTTCGAAGTACCTGTCTCCCTGGTGCTCGGAGTAGTGGGATCCGTCGTCTTCATTGCCATGCTCCTGAGGGCGAGGAGGGGCGGTGCCCACTAGTGCTCCCATCCGAGCCGCAAGCGGGGTCAATCTTCATGTACCCATGAGGCCGGTTACGCTCGGTCATGACACAGTCGCTACGGCGAGGCAGCAGAGCCGAGCGGTCGGGGCTTTTGTGTCGGCTTCACACCGGGCTCGCTACGGTCTAATCCTGGGAGGGCTGATAATTGCGTCCGTGGTGGTCTGCTTTCTGATCCTCACCTGGGGCAACAGCTTCACGCCTTTCACCGACAAGTGGTGGCGTGTCACCAGCATGAGGGTGAGTGCCGTGGTGGTGATTCTGACGGTGACCTTCGCGCAGGCGGTTGCGACCGTGACGTTTCAGACCGTCACCAACAACCGGCTTATCACACCCTCGATAATGGGCTTTGAGTCGCTGTTCGTCCTCGTTCAAACCGGCATCGTCTACTTCATGGGGGCCAGTTCACTTGTGGGCCTCAGTAGCACTACGCAGTTCCTCATCCAGTCGACCGTGATGGTTGGTTTTGCGGTTCTGCTCTACTCCTGGCTACTTTCGGGTCGCCTCGGCAACCTGCACATCATGCTTCTGGTTGGAATCGTCATCGGGACTGGTCTGGGGGCCCTCTCTACTTTCATGCAACGCATGCTCGATCCCAATGAGTTTGATGTCCTACGGGCCCGTCTCTTCGCCAACATTGGCTCCGCGGAAACGGAACTGCTGCCCCTCGCCCTCCCGATTTGCCTGATTGCTGGCGGTGGGGTTTGGCTGCTGGGCCGACGCCTCAATGTCCTGGCCCTGGGCCCCGAGGTTTCGGCGAATCTCGGTCTGAACCATCGGCGCCAAACCATGTTGATGCTGACCCTGGTGGCTGTTCTCATGGCGGTGTCGACCTCCCTGGTCGGACCGATGACATTCCTCGGCTTCCTTGTGGCGACCCTCGCCTATCTCGTCACAGATACTCATGACCACCGTCGGATCCTCCCGGTGGCTTGGCTGGTGGGGATCGTTGTCCTCGGCGCGGCCTACCTGATGTTGAAACATGTTTTCCCGATGGTGGACGCCGTGATGATTATCGTCGAGCTGGTCGGAGGCGTGGTCTTCCTCGGCTTCCTCATGAAGCGAGGTCGGCTGTGATCACTATTGATAGCGTCACCAAGCGGTACTCCAAGGATGTCCAGATCGGCCCGGTGAGCCTCGAGCTTCCAGCCGGCGGCGTGATTGCCCTGGTCGGCCCGAACGGGGCTGGCAAGTCGACCCTTCTGACGATGATGGGCCGACTGATGACCCCCACCTCCGGTTCCATCACGATCGGGGGACTGGATGTAAACACTGCTCCTGCGAGGGACGTGGCGCGGAAGGTATCAATTCTGCGGCAGGAGAACCACTTTGTCACCCGGCTCACCGTGCGCCAACTGGTTGGCTTTGGTCGCTACCCGCATAGTGGGGGGCGTCTTACCGAAGCGGACGAGGACGCAATCTCGCAAGCCATCGACTTTCTGGATATGACCGACCTCGAACAGAGGTTCTTGGATCAGCTCTCCGGAGGGCAGCGGCAACGGGCCTACGTGGCGATGGTGCTGGCTCAGGACACCGAATACTTACTTCTTGATGAGCCTCTCAACAACCTTGATGCTCAGCACTCCGTCCAGATGATGACGCAGCTGCGCCGGGCCGCAGACGAACTGGGAAGAACCGTCGTCATCGTCCTCCACGATATTAACTTTGCGGCAGCCTACAGCGACTACATTGTTGCAATGGATGATGGCAAGATCGCCATCGCAGGCACACCTGAGGAGATCATTCGCGACGACGTGTTGAGCTCGGTTTTCCGCACTCCGGTAACCGTCGTTGATGGTCCTGGCGGGAAGTTTGCGGTCTACCACCGCACCTGAGCGGCCAGTATCAGTCTTCGTTCGAGGTCGATGTCCCTGGCGCGGTACTGAAGAGGTAACGGGAAACCCGCCTGAGAATGCTGGCGACATCAATGTCTCCGGGTGATAGTGCGTCATACATTTGCAGGCCATCCCAGAGAGCCACGAATATTGCCGCCAGTTCGTGATGGGTGAAGACCTGTCCTTCCTGGTCCTTGCCCTCCGGGTTCCCCGGGATAAGACTTGCCCAGAAGCCGACCTGGTCCAGATTCCACCAGATGGTAGAAATAGAAGACAAACGCCCTCCTCGTGTCTTAAATCGGACATTTGAAAGGTGCCACTGTGCAAGGAAGCAACACGCCCACGACTGGTAGACAAGCCAACTGGCGACCGGGAGTTCCACTAATTACATCGCGCAATGCGTTCATTCTGGCCGGGGTGCTTGTCGCCCTGATGGTAGCCGGGAGCCTGTGGGACTACCCGGTTTCTCTAGAGCTCTACAACCCCACCAATGTCGTCGGGATCTTCGGGGCGGCCTTTGGTGAACTTCCATTGGGAATGGCACTGCTAACCTCAGGAACTCTTCTCATTGTCTACCGAAACCGTGAGAGAAAAGCAGCGGGCATCGGCCAGGCAGTTGGTGGGTGCCTCCTCTACGTCCTCGGTGCGGGATCCATTATTTACCTCCCCACCAGATACCTCGCCTGGCCCATCATCATCGTGCTGATCATCGGCGCAGCAATTGTGGTTGCGACCACGCTGGGAATACTCAAGGTCACCGACAATACCGACCGCAAGGTGGTCGTCCGGGTCGCCCTCATTCTGTTCATCGTTCCGCTGGTGGAACTCATCCTTGTCAACATTGTCAAGATCGGTTGGGAGCGCCCACGCATGCGTTTCCTTGCTGAGACGGATGCTGTCGGTTTTCACTCCTGGTGGGATCCCGGTACACCTGAGAAGGCAGGTTTGGTCGAGTCCGGAATCGCCTCAGAAGAGTTCAAGTCGTTCCCCTCTGGACACACCGCTAACGCAGCCAACCTGATACTCCTCACCGTCCTCGTTCCCCTTCGAACCAATCTGGAAAAGTACTCGGGACTGTTCCTGTGGATCGGTGCTGTCTGGGGAATCTTCATCGGGTTCACCCGCATCATCGCGGGAGCCCACTTCATTACCGACACCGTCGTGGGGTTCACTATCACCTTCATTGTCATCCTCATTGCATACCGGATCGCATTTCCACCGGCGTCAAGTAACCCACCGGATCTTGCGGCAGGGGAAGCAACCACGAAACACCAAGTACGAAAGGACGACGCAAAGTGACACGGGACCACCAGGCCTTCATTGACCAGATGACGCTCGAAGAGAAGGCCTCCCTGATGTCGGGAGCCAACTTCTGGAACACCAAGGCGATCGAACGCCTCGGCATCCCTTCATTCATGTTGACCGATGGACCCCATGGGCTACGAAAACAGGGCGGTTCTGCCGACCACCTCGGCTTACACAACTCGGTTCCTGCCACCTGCTTCCCCACTGCCTCCATGTTGGCGAACACCTGGGATCCAGCGCTCCTCGAGGAGATCGGGAAAGCCCTGGGAACTGAAGCAAAGGCCGAGGGCGTCAGTGTACTTCTCGGTCCGGGGAACAACATCAAACGCAACCCTCTCGCGGGCCGCAACTTCGAGTACTTCTCGGAAGATCCCCTTCTAGCAGGCAAGCTTGCTGCCGCCCTGATTCGTGGCATTCAGTCCGAGGGCGTGGCTGCTTCATTAAAGCATTTTGCTGTCAACAGTCAGGAAAAGCACCGCATGAGCATCGACGAGGTGGTCGATGAACGGGCTCTTCACGAAACCTACCTTGAAGGGTTCCGCATCGCGGTTCAAGAAGGTAATCCCCACACGGTGATGTCTTCTTACAACCGCCTTGAGGGTATCTATGCCAATGAGAACGAGGAACTCCTAATGAACATCCTTCGTGGCCGCTGGGGCTTCGAAGGGCTGGTCGTCACGGACTGGGGCGGCAACAATGATCGAGTCGCGGCGATAAAGGCGGGCAATGCCCTGGAGATGCCCGCATCAGGGGGCATTTCGGATGCTGAAATCGTCGCGGCAGTGAAGGCGGGTGAACTCTCAGAAGACCTCCTCGATGATCGTGTGGAAGAGGTCCTTACGCTGATCGACCTCACCTCCACTGCAAACCCACACCATCCCCGGTTTGAACCCGTTGAAGTTGATTTTGATAGACACCATTCGCTGGCCGTTCGTGCAGCAGAAGAGGGAGTTGTTCTTCTGAAGAATGAGGACCGCCTTCCCCTGGTGCCCGGAACCAAGGTGGCTGTGATCGGTGACTTTGCGGGTTTCCTGCGGATTCAGGGCGCAGGTTCATCGAGGGTGAACCCCACCCGAGAGATCTCACCTCTTGATGCCCTGACCCAGGCCGGCCTCGAGGTTATTGGCTACGAGCCCGGCTACAAACGTCACGGGGGCATATCGAAAGCAAAGCTGCGCAGAGCCCTTCAGCTGGCCTCTGAGGCGGACAACATCATCCTCTTTGTCGGTCTCGATGAGTCGCTTGAAGCCGAAGCTCTGGACCGCCCCCACATGCGTATCCCCCGGGAACAGCTGCGTCTCATCCACGCACTCCTCGCCGAGGGGCACAGGCCCATCGTCGTCCTCGTCGGCGGCTCCCCCATGGAACTGCCCTTCGCGGATCACGTCGATGCGATCATGGCCGGTTACCTCTCAGGCCAGGGTGGCGCAACCGCGATAGCTCGCGTTATCACCGGCGCGGTGAACCCCAGCGGCAAGCTGGCTGAAACCTATCCGATTCGGTACGAGGACGTTCCCTCATCGACCACCTACACCAAGACCGAAGCCGCATCGCTGCACAGTGAGAGCATCTTTATCGGCTACCGCTACTTCGACAAGGTTGGCGAAGAGGTTCGATACCCATTCGGGCACGGGCTGTCCTACACCCGGTTCACTTACGGCTCGCTCGAAGTTCACAAAGATGGGGTAACCGTTTCGGTATCAAACACCGGCAAGAGCGCAGGATCAGAAACTGTCCAGGTCTATGCCGCACCAGAACACCACGAAGATTTTGTGGCCCGACAGCACCTGGTGGGGTTTGCCCGGGTACACCTCGAACCGGGCGAACAGGCCGAACTCAACATCCCATTCTCCCAACATGCCTTCAGCGCCTTTGACGTCATCAGTGATGACTGGAAGGTCCGCGGAGGGTGCTATGAGATCCGAGTGGGTGCCTCATCTCGAGATATCCGCCTTTGCGCGGATCACGTTGTGCCCGGAGAAGAGTTTCCCCTCTGCAAAGACCCCGGGGCGATCCCCGCCTACATTTCTGGGCAGGTTCATGGTGTCACAGACGAGGAGTTTGAGGTTTTGATGAACCGCGAGCTCCCCGAAACTTTCTGGACGGGCCAAGAACCTTTCGACCGTGAGTCAATCATTGCGCAGACCGTCGGACGCGGCGGACTGGCAGGGGCCATCGGTGGCTCGGTAAAGCTCGCGGAACGATTCTTCAATGCGATTGGCAAACCTATGTGGGCAAACAACACCAACTTCGTCCTCGACATGCCACTTCGTGCCCTCCCCCGATTGTCGGATGGGGCATTCAGCGAAGCCTCGCTTGATGGACTAATCGACATGCTCAACGGCTCAACCTGGTCCGGCTTGCGAACCTTCATTAGTGGGTTCTCGGACACAACTCAAGACGCCCGTGACAACACAGGCACTACCAAGTAGGAACGCAAGGCAAATGGCAACTCGCAAAGAAATTAAGACAGCTGCGGTGGCAGAGGCTGAGACTCTTAAAGCTGCTCGCGCTGTCCGCTCCGCAGAGCTAGCAGCAATGGACCCGACCGCCCGGAAGGCGGCCAAGGCTGCAGACCGGGCTTCTGCCCGGGCGGCTCGAGCCGCCGAGAAGGCGCAGAGAAAAGCGGCCCGAGCGGGAATGAGCCGCAGTGCGCGCCGCGCTGACAAACGGCAGACTCGAATTACCCGAAAGGTCATCAACCGTCCCCGCCGAGCAATCGGTTGGGGCGTAGTTGCCGCCATCGGTGTCCTGGCCGTCGTGATCGCCACCCCGTACGTCACCGACATCTCTCGTCTATTCCGTATCAATGCTGACTCTCAGACACCAGCCGGCGTAGACGCACGGGTCTATGGACAGGCAGTTTCACGACAGATTGCTGATGAGGGCCTCGTCCTCCTCAAGAACGAGGAGCAGATTTTGCCCCTCGAAGAGGGCGCAGTGAACGTTTTTGGAATGGCTTCTTTTAAGCTGCGTTACGGTGGCGGAGGCTCCGGCGGAGCAGATCAATCCCAAGCCATCTCACTATATGAAGCCCTCGAGATGGAGGGGATCGACTACAACCCCGACCTCTACCAGACCATGATTGACAATGGGGCGAAGTCTGCGACTTCCAACTCAACCGGCCTCGTCGATGTCGTGAAGGGAATGCTCACCAAGGGGGGCGGAGATGAGATTGATCCGAGTTACCTCACCGCTGAAGTGATGGCCAATGCTTCACAGTTTGCTGAGACCGCACTGGTGGTGATCGGTATCGACAGCATTGAGGTCCAGGATCTCTCAACTGAACACCTGCGACTCAATGATGTCCAGCGCGCTCTCCTTGACACCGTAACCGCCGAGTTTGAGGATGTCGTCGTCATAGTCAACTCCGGCAACCAGATGGAGCTCGGTTTCCTTGACGAGTACCCGCAGATCAAGGGTGCCATCTGGATGGGTACTCCCGGGCCCTATGGCGCGGTTTCCCTGGCGAGGGCCCTCACCGGTGAGGTGAACCCTTCGGGACGGCTCCCCAGCACCTACGCCTATGACGTTGAAAGTGCACCGTCGACCGTGAACCTCGGCAACTACCAGTACGACAACGCCAAACGCGGCTTCATTAACTACGAAGAGGGTATCTATGTCGGATACCGGTTCTACGAGACCTTCTATGAGGGCGATGATGACGCCTACTGGGGAGCTGTTCAGTTCCCATTTGGCTTCGGACTGTCCTACACGGACTTCGAGTGGAAAACCTCTGAGCCTGTGATCTCTGATGACAGTGTCGCGGTGGTTGTCCAGGTCACCAACAGGGGTGAACGAGCCGGTAAAGATGTCGTCGAGGTCTACTACTCTGCCCCTTACATTGCGGGCGGTATCGAGAAGTCCGCGGTCGAGCTCGGTGGTTACGCCAAGACCAGCATGCTCGAACCTGGAGCATCTGAGACCCTGAAGATCGTCTTCCCCAAGCGTGAGATGGCATCCTGGGACACCGAGGGCGGGGGCCGGTACGTCCTCGACGCAGGCAACTACCAGCTTCATGTTTCCACTGATATTCACCGTCCAGTTGAGAGCTTTGACTTCACGGTCGATGACACCATCTTTTACTCGACCGACGAGGTGACTGACACCGAACTCGGTAATCTCTTTGATTACGTCGAGGGCGACCTAACCTACCTGTCACGGGCAGACTGGGAGGGGACCTACCCCGACGAAGCCAAGCGTAACTTCACCGCAAGCGATGAACTCCTAGCCGCCATGCCGACGCTCTCGGAGCAGCTTGCTTCCGGAAATGTAGAGGCGACCGAAGGTGAGGTTCCAACTTACGGGGCCCAGAACGGCATCGTTCTTGAAGACCTCAAGGGCCTCCCCTACAACGACCCCATGTGGGACCTCTACCTGGATCAGTTCACGTCGACAGAGTTGGTCAACCTTCATTCACGAGGAGCCTGGGGCACAGCTGAGATCTCTCGTCTGGGGATCCCCTCGACAGTGATGCTCGACGGTCCCGCTGGACTCAACTCTTTCTTCACCAAGATCACCGCGGCTTCATACCCCACGGCAGTCGTTGTGGCTGCTACTTGGAATGACGCCCTGGCGTATGCACTAGGTGAGGCCATCGGGCTGGAGGCCGTCGCCTACGGTGTCCAGGGTTGGTATGCACCGGGGATGAACATTCACCGTACCGCCATGGGGGGCAGGAACTTCGAGTACTACTCGGAGGATCCGCTTCTTTCAGGCAAGATTGGTGCCGCAATGGTCGCCGGAGCAGAGGCTCAGGGAATCACCACGACGATGAAGCACTTTGTCCTCAATGATCAGGAGATCAATGCTCGCTCCGGTGTCAATGTGTTCACCAGCGAGCAGGCGCTGCGAGAGATCTACCTGAAACCCTTTGAGATCACGGTCAAGGAGGGTGGGGCCAGCGGCGCCATGTCCTCATTCATCCACCTGGGTCCAAAGTGGGCCGGCGGTAACCCTGAGCTGCTGCAGGACCTGCTGCGTGAAGAGTGGGGCTTCGAAGGGTTTGTCACCACCGATGCCGTCCTCGGGGCATTCATGGACCCGGCGCAGGCCGCCGTCAGTGGCAACGAGCTGATGCTGACTCCGATTCCGACAGCCACAGCGCGAGCTACCTTCAAGGCGCTCGACGCCGATCCTGTCGGGATGGGGCATGCTCTCCGTGATCGTGCCCACCAGACCGCCTACACAATCCTGCAGTCCAATCTCTTTGACTAGGGTTGTCTGGCCTTAGTTAGCTCGTGACCGGGGGTTCTTAATCCACACTTCCGCCGCGGCTCTCAAGCGTCCGGCCCAGGTAGGTCTGGGTCGGGCACTGCTGCTTTCAAGGTCACTGATTCGACCCTCAAGGAACTCCTTTAGCAGTGGTCCGAACTGGTCGAACTCGATGAGAAACCCGTCGTGACCGCTATGGGAGCGAACCGTGACCACCCCGGCGCAGGAAGGGATCTCTTCGGCGATCACCTCCGAGGCTTCGGGCAGGCAGAGACGGTCTGAGTCCACGGCAATGACCAGGGTCTGGGCTTCTATTTGAGAGAGGGCGGCGCTCAGCCCTCCTCGTCCTCGACCCAGGTCGTGCGACATGAATGCTTCTGTGAGCACCCGGTAGGAGTTGGCGTCGAAGCGATTCACAAATTTGGCACCCTGGTGTTCCAGGTAGGACTGGACCGCATAGCGCCCCCCTGACCAGGGGTCCTCTGCTCCCTGCGGTTCCGCGCCGAACCGGCTCTCCAGCTCAGGTGCGCTGCGGTAGGTGGTGTGGGCGATCTGCCGCGCAATCCCCAGTCCGATCCTGGGACCTTCCCCCAGAGGCGCCTCGTAGTAGTTACCGTCATTGAATGCGGGATCGTTCAGGATGGCTGCCAGTTGCGTATGGGCCCAGGCAATCTGGTCGGCGGTCGTGGCCGCCGTCGTGGCTACGGGGACAAGTCTTTGGATGCGCCCCGGGTACATCACCGCCCACTCCAGTGCCCTCATTCCTCCGAGCGAACCGCCGACCACCATCGCCCACTTCTCGATGCCGAGGGCGTCGGCGAGCTGAACTTCAGCCTGAACCGTGTCGCGAATGGTGATGAATGGGAAATCGGAACCCCAGCGTAAGGAGGGGGAAACGCCGGGGTCCCGAAGTGATGCGGGTCCCGTTGACCCCTGACATCCCCCGAGGATGTTGGGAGCGACAACAAAGAAGTCCTCGGTGTCGATAGGGGCCCCGGGGCCGATCAGGTCTGTCCACCAGCCCGCGGTTGGATGTCCCGGCCCAGCCTCGCCCGCCAGGTGGGAGTCGCCGGTGAGTGCGTGCAGGATGAGAACAGCATTGGAGCGCTCCTCATTCAAGGTCCCCCACGTCTCATATGCCAGCGTGTACTCCGGCAGTAGTCCTCCCGCCTCCAGGGGAAGTGGACCGCCGGTGAAGAAACGACGTCTCCCAATCGGATCGCCCTCAAACCAGGCCCCCGAAGTCACTGGACGTCCGTCCCCAGCTCCGGCGTTCCTCTTCATTGCACTCCCCCTTTAGATCTCGCTTGGGCACTGCGGCCTAGGCTGCCCTTTCGGACTGCTCCTCATCTCCACGAACCGCGGCGGCGGCAGCAAAACCTAGCTCGAGGTCGGAAATGATGTCATCAACATCCTCCAGGCCCACTGAGAGTCGAACCAACCCGGGAGTGACCGCAGACTTTGCCTTGTCCTCATCAGAAGCCTGGCTGTGGGTAGTTGAGTAAGGATGAGCAACCAGGGAGCGAACGTCTCCGAGGTTTGCCACCAGCGAGTGCAGTTTGAGGGCGTTGACGAAGGCCCGGCCCGCCTCTTCCCCACCAACGAGGTCGAATGAGACCACTCCGTTGGTACCCTTGGGCGCGTACTTCTTCGCCAGTTCGTAGTAGGGCGAGGACGGCAGGCTAGCGTAGTGCACCTCAGTGACGTCCTCGCGATCTTCGAGCCAGCGGGCAATCTTGAGGGCGTTCTCGGTGTGGCGTTCGATACACAAGGAGAGCGTTTCGAGGCCCTGCGCCAGCAGGAACGCGTTGAAAGGCGAGATCGAAGAACCTAGATCACGTAGCAGTTGGACTCTTGCTTTGATGATGTAGGACACGTTGGCTCCAAGTGCCCCACCCTCTCCGAGGTCCCGTGCATAGACAAGGCCGTTGTAAGAGGGGTCTGGCTGGTTGAACCCGGGGAAACGCTCTGGGTCTCGGCCGTAGTCAAAGGTTCCCCCGTCGATAATCACACCGCCGAGAGTGGTCCCGTGGCCGCCCAGATACTTGGTGGCCGAGTGGGTTACCACGTCGGCGCCCCACTCGAGAGGTCGGATCAAGTAGGGGGTTCCCACGGTGTTGTCGACAATTAGCGGTACACCAACCTCATGGGCGACGTTGGCGACTCCCTCGATGTCAAAGATATCTGCCTTGGGATTCGGGATCGTCTCCCCGAAAAATGCCTTGGTGTTCGGCTGTGCCGCAGCACGCCAGGAGTCGAAGTCGTAGGCGTCCTCGACGAAAGTGACAGAGATGCCCAGCTTGGGAAGGGTCTGCGAGAGGAGGTTGTAGGTGCCTCCGTAGAGGCTTGCCGAAGAGACAATGTGGTCCCCGGCACCCGCAACATTGAGCAACGCGAAGGTGTTCGCAGCCTGTCCTGAGGCAAGGAGAAGTGCCCCGACTCCCCCCTCTAGGTTGGCGATCCGATCTTCCACCACCTCCTGGGTAGGGTTGGTGATGCGGGTGTAGATGGGGCCAAGTTCGGCAAGCGCGAACCGATCAGCCGCCTGCTTGGCACTGTCGAAGACGAATGCGTTCGTCTGGTAGATCGGTAGGGCCTGAGCTCCCGTGGTGGGGTCAGGGCGCTGACCGGCGTGGATCTGACGTGTTTCAAAGGACCAGTTTGCAGACATTGCTTCTCCCAGATTTTTCTGTATGTGTATGGGTAGGGTTCTTTTTTCGTGGCAGTCCGGGAGGGGCTTTGTCTTGGGTGCCTGCCAAGTGCCACGTTCTCACCGGTGAGAATGACGCACTTGTGCTGGCCGCGGAGGTACAGGGAACCCAACATGGGTGTGCGTAGGCACAGTGTTAGAAAAGGGGTTCCGAAGTACCCGGATCAGCTACTTGACACGCGAATCATCTCGCGTTGGCTCTGCCTGTCAGTGCGTCCGTTTAGCGGCACATTCGTTTGAACATGCAGGTAGGTTAGGCAGCTCGATCCCCGACCTTCCAGCCTTGTCCGCATAGTGAGCACCATCTCAAAACGGAGAAGCGAGCTACTGGTGACCAAAGACGACTCCCCTGATCCCGGGTCCATGGCAACTATGTGTGGTGCGGTAAGTTGATCGGTATGGTGAAAAACCAGAGGGGGAGGACGGAGCGCAGCATTGCAGCCCATAGGTGACCAGCAGACGTGGGACCAGCGAACCCACGGCCCACTGATGCTTGCAAGTGTCGCGTACCTGGTGGCTTACACCTGGCGTTCAATGGGTGACCTCACGGGGGTCTGGTGGTATGTTGCCTCGGCAACCATGATGATCACCTGGGCCATGTTTGTCATCCAGTACCTGATCAACGTTCTCACCGCCCCGCACAAACTGCAGTGGATCACCACGCACTGGTCCAACCTGATTTTTGCCCTGTTTCCTGTCTTACGCCTCGTGCTGCTACTCAAGTTCCTCACCAAGATCGGTGGCCGCAGGGTCTCTGCGGGCGACCAGCTGCGTCTTCGCGTGCTGGTCTACGGCGTCTCGGCATCGGCAATACTCATCTACACCTCGGCACTAGCTGTTCTCGAGGCCGAGCGTCACGCTCACGGTGCCTCAATCACCAACTTCAAGGATGCCCTTTGGTGGGCTTGCGTTACCGTCACCACGACCGGCTACGGCGCCTATACCCCCGTCACCAACTCGGGACGCCTCATCGGTGTGTTGCTCATGTTTGGTGGTCTGGCCCTACTCGGAGTCACAACTGCCACCCTGGCCTCTTTGATGACAGAGATTGCGGCAAGGCATGGGGACGACACCGCTGAGCCCGCGACCCGCGGGCAGATACGTGATCTTACCGACCAGATTGCGGCCCTGCATGCGACCCTGCAAGAAAAAACATCTCACCCGGAAACCACCACCGGGGGTAATGCTGGCACCACTGATCCACCCGGTTTCGAACATTCGGAACCCAACTCGAACCCATAGCTCTTTTGATTAGGAGGCCGTACCAGTTGTGATTGACCAGCAGGATGAGGTAGGTGCGTCGGAGCCAGCTTCTTTGGCCTCCAGGGTGACCTCCCGGCCCGAAGATGACCCCCGCTTTCAACGGATTAGAGCAAAGCTTGAGGCAGCAATCCTAGAACTTGCCTCCGCAAAGCCGGCGGAGCAGATTTCAGTATCTGAGTTGACCACCGCAGCGGGTGTCTCCCGAACAACGTTCTACAAGCACTCCACCTCGCCGTCTGCATTCCTTGCCGAGTATCTGATCGAACGGCTTCGTCCCGTTCTTGATCCCATCGCCCACCTGCTCGATTACACGGGTCCGGGATACCTGCTCAAGTGGCGCCAGATTCACCTCGACCTCCTCGCCCACATCGCAGAACTTGAAAAGGTCTACCAAAAGGTTCTCCTGGTCGGCACAGAGTCGGTGGTCCTCACCATGATCTCCACCTACTTCGAAAGCGTTTTCGGCGAGTTCGTCCGCTCCTTTGCCCGCCGAGTTGATGGCCCGCCCCCTTCGGCACTCTGGGTGCAAATGGCATCTTCACAGCAGGTTTACAACACCGTCACCCTAATTAGCTCCTGGCTCAAAACCGGGATGGAGGCCAGTGTTGACGAAGTGGTAGCCGCATACTTCACCCTTCTTCCCCCCTGGCAGGAAGCCCGCTTTTCCGAGTCGGGTCGCACTACGCTTCGGGTCGATCCGGTGGTGGGACTACTCAGCGCAACCTTCGACGCAGATGGCAAGTCCCAGGGTAGTGAGAGGGGTGCCGATCCCCACCTGCTTGTCGGACGAGGACGGATCAACCTGGGAACCGCCTCCCTCCCCTCCGAGCCCGTGGACCCCCTTGAAGATGAGGACTCCTAGGCACTCGGATCTACGCCTTTGGCGCCAATTGCAGGCCATTGATTTATCTGTTCGTGACCCTACCGGTAGTCTTGGACCATGACTGATCTACCCCCAAGCGACGTCCCAATGTCGGGGACCCCGGAATGGTTGCGAACGGTCAATGACCGGACCGCACTGCGTCTACTCACAACGCATGGATCACTCAGTCGGTCCCAGATCCGCGAGCTTTCGGGGGTATCAAAGCCCACGGCCAGCCAGATGGTGCTACGCCTTGAACGTGCGGGACTCATCGAGCCAACTGGAATTATCTCTGGGCCCCGTGGACCGAATGCTGTCACCTACGGAGTGCGGTCCGACAGCATAGTTGGCGTCGCCATGACGATGGAGATCGGCCTTATTGAAGCGGTGGTTGTTGATCCGACCGGAACCGAACATCCAATAGTGAACGTTCCGCTCCCTAAGGACCCCTCCCCTGTCGTAGATACCCTGGCTGCTGTTGAAGCTGCTTGCCGCGCAGCCGAACTCGATCCGGGGGTGTGTAGTCACGTCATGATTAGCGTCCAGGCAGCGGTCAACCACGACACAGATGAGCTTGAGTTTGGGGGGACCCTCCCGGGCTGGCCCACTAGGGGCGCTCGCAGGATTATCGAAGAGGGTACGGGGCTGACCGTCATCCTTGAGAACGACGCCAATCTTGCCGCAGTCGCTGAACGACAGCGCCTCCCCAAAGAGGAAAGGGATGACTTCGTCTTCCTCTGGCTCGGGACAGGCCTCGGTGCGGGACTGGACATCGACGGTAAACCTCGTCGCGGAGCAACGGGGGACGCCGGCGAGGTCGGGTACCTTGAGCTACCACTTTCAGCGGCTAGCATTGACGGCGCCGCAACCAACTACTCCGAGTTCCTCACAGATGATGCACTCATGCGCATGACAGGGGCTCCCACCTACCTCGAGGCTCTGGATCTCCTCGTCCAGGATGATGAGTTACTAGCGGATTACGCCAAGCGGCTATCGCTTCTGATTCAGCCCCTAGCCGGGATTCTCGACCCCGCTTCCGTAATCCTGGGTGGACCCACCGGGACGGCGGGCGGAGAGAAGCTTGCGGCACTGACACAGGAGGAAGTCGGTTCACGCCTCTCCGTAGCTGCCACCCGAACGGGCCGTAGAGCAGCCCTGCTGGGATCCCGAACCCAGCTTCTCAAAGTGCTGCGCAGAGAGCTGGAACTCAGGATCGAACAGGGTGCCTAAGCGCTAGTCTGCACGACCGTAGTCACGCACAATCTCCAGTGCCCTTGGCTGATCAAGCGCCGACATGTAGGGCAGAGGGTTGAGTCCGCAGGCGATGACATAGTCAGTTATCTGCTCACGAACCACTCGAACTAGCTCATCGCGCTTCCAGGGCTTGGAGATGTAGTGGTCGAGGTGTGCGTCGTTGACGGCTCGCACCGTGTCTTCCAGGTCAGCCTGGCCTGTAACCAGGACCTTCCGCGTCTCAACCAGTTGCTCATCCCCCGCAAGCTCAACCATGAAGTCAACCCCGGTGGTACCGGGAAGGCGGTGGTCGCACAGGGCTAACGCCAGAACATCACCGTCATCGAGGATCTCATTGATAACCTCCCAGGCGTCCTCCACATCCTCGGCAGGCTCAATCCGCACCGCCGGGGATAGTTCAATCAGGTCGCGTTCCAAGGCTGCCCGAACTTCTGGTTCGTCCTCGAGAACCAAAATTGATAGTTTCACTGTTCCTCCTGTGGTGGTGCGATCGGAAGATCGACAACAACGGTGGTGCCGTTCGGTCCGGTGTTTAGGCGCATTGTGCCGTGGTGTTTGCTAACGATGGATCGGGTGACACCAAGGCCGACCCCCATTCCAAAACGAACCTGGCCAGACTTGGTGGTGAACCGCGGTTCGAAAACATGGGGCAAAATCGACTCTGGGATACCGGGCCCATCATCTTTGATTTCCACCCTAAGCCAACCCGGGGTCGGACTGCCTGTCGTAACTTCGATCGTTCCTAGTTTGCGACCTGCGGGTGATGAGCCGTTTCCGGATGCCTCTGTCACCGCTTCGGCTGCGTTCGTGAGCAGGTTGGTCCAAACCTGAGCTAGTTCACCCGGGTGGCACTCCAGAGTCGGAAGATCCTCGTAAAACCTCACGACCTCGACCTCGTCCAACTTATGCGAAAGTAGACGGATCGCATCATCGATGTTCTCTTGAAGATCAACCCCGCCCACTTTGTCACCATCTGGGCGTGCGTACGACCGCAGTGACGACACCAGCTGTGTAATACGTGTCGCGGCCGAGCGAAGATTACGCAGCTGGGTTCCGATTGAAGCCGCCTGCTCTGCCGCCTCAAGAGAAAGACCTGAGCGGCGCTTCAAAGCCCGGGCAAACTCGGGATCCCTAATCCCCGCCAGGGTGAGGCGCTGCGCCACTGCCGGATCACCGGTGATCTCGGTGAGTTCTCGGCGAAGTTGCCGCTCGGCCCGGGTGGACAGTGATGGAACTTCCTGGCCGCTCTTCAGGGCGGTAAGAGCCTGGTCGGACCACTTCTTCGCCGGGGCAGTCTCGAGGAGTTTTGTGACGTCCTCCCCCAGGAACTCACTGATGCGTTGGATAGCTGCCATGGGATTGTTGAGTTCGTGAGCGATGCCAGCGGAGAGCGCGCCAAGGGAAGCAAGTCGTTCCTGCGCGGAAAGTTCCGTTCGAGCATCCTCAAGGTTGCTTAGTGCAGTAGCCAGCAGTGTGCGTTCAGTTTCGAGCTGATCGGATAGTTCGGCATTTTCGATGTGCAACTCTTCCGCTCGGCGCAACCTGCGGTCAAGGGAACGGATGAAGAGGGTGGCAACGAGGATGGTGATGTCCGGGTGGCCTTCGATCGCAGAGTTGAGCTGCTCAACGGTTAGTCGAACCCCTCGCACCTCGCTGGTGGTGACTGCATTCAGGAGGGCGCGCCGGCCCTCGGAGACCGCGAGGAGACCAATAATCCGTCCCGTTGATTCCTCGTGCATGACGATGTCTCCACCGGGGCTCTCATGGATCAGGGCTACGGACCCCTCGAGAATGATCGTCACCTCCTCCACCCAGTCGCCCTTGGTCGTAAGGCGTGTCCCCACCGGAATGGTTAGGCGGGGCTGCGTCCCCAGAGTCTCTTCTATCTCGCTGAGTACCCGACCGATGATTACTGAGTCCGAATAAGGTTGCTGGAAGAGTGACGAGACATGCGGAACTGTTCCAACCCTGCCGTGTTCATGAAAGAGCTGCACCTGAGCCTTCATGCTCGAAATGAAGGCATCGGGCCGCAGGTCACCGAGATAGCCCACCCAGTCCAGGCGACCCAGGTCGATCATCCGTTCCGCGCCGGTGATCTCTACCTTGGTGCTGAGGACGATAAACCTGGTGTCCCGGCAGGCAGGGCACGACAGCAGCGGGGCTACCATCTCATCCGCCGGCCGTGTCCCTTCACCGACGATCAAGACGTACAGTGCAACGAGGCTCGGCGCGTCGTCCCCCTGTTCCCCGGCGGGGCATCCCAGAGCGAATCGCGCCTCATCTGGAGTGGCAAACCTGCGCACCTCAACCAGATCGGTGAGGCCATCTTGAAGTAGCTGCGCGATGCGGTCATGGTGCTTCCCCTTGCCAACGACTGCCGCGAGGGGAAGCTCTCCGATACCCAAACCGTCTGGGTTCTGCCGGGGTAGGGCCCCCATCTAGACCAGGCCCATGAGTTGCCACAGGGGCGGCATGGCTAGTGCAAGTGCCAAGGTCGCGACCAGACCGACAATCACTCCGATGATGGCCATGTCCTTCACGGAGACCATTCCTGTGGAGTAGGCGATCGCGTTCGGTGGGGTTGAGATCGGCAGGGACATACCGAGTGAGGTGGCAATCGCAACGACCACTGCAATCATCATCGTGTTGGTACCGGGAATGGCAACTGCAAGAGAGATTGCGAGCGGGACAAGAAGGTTTGCGGCCGCCGAGTGTGACATGACGTTGGCGAACCCGAGACCAACAAAGCAAAGGACGAGGATTACCCCCATGGTTCCGAGGGATTCCCACCCGATCGAGTTCACCAGCCACGCGTCAAGACCGGTGGCGCCGACCCCTGTACCAAGTGCAATGCCGCCCGAAACCAACCACAAAACCGGCCAGTCAAGCTTTTTGATATCCCCGCCATCCATGACCCTCAGGCAGAGGAGGAGGGCGACGGGAATGAAACCAACGGTGTTGGAGGAGATTCCGTGGAGGGGCTCGGTCATCCACAAGGCGATGGTGAGGGCTGCAACAGCGTAGAAGATCTTGGCCTTAGAGGTCATGTTCCAGTTGGCTTCAACCTCAAGCTTGATGGTCTCGCCACGGGGAATGAACAGGGCACAGATCAGGAGCCACGAAGCAAAGAGAACGACCAGCGCGAACGGGGTAGCCATGAGCGCCCAGTGCGCGAATGAGACGTCGATCCCCTGGGTGGACAGTGCTCCGATAGCAATCGCATTCGGTGGGGTGCCCACCGGTGTTGCGATACCTCCGACGTTGGCCGCCAGGGGAATTGCCAGGGCAACTCCGGCTCTGGCCTTGGGGTCCTTGATCGAGTTAAGGATGGGGATCACGACCGCGAACATGGTTGCAGTTGTTGCAGTGTTGGACATGAAGGCTGAGAGGATGCCTGTGATCAGCATTAGTCCGAGGACGGTTGAGCGTGCCGAGCCCGCAAAGGGCTTCAGCATCACTGCCGTGATGTTCTTGTCTAGCCCATACTTCTCTGCCCCGTCGGCGATCATGAAGCCGCCAAGGAAGAGGATGATCACCGGGTTCGCTAGAGCCGCAAAGTAGGCCGAGGCGGGCAGTGCGGCCTCGGCGAGCTCAGGGCTGGCCGCGAACGGATCAAACAGCGCCCCCTGGGCGACCAGAAGGACTTCGAGAAGGATGACGAGGACGGCGGTGGCCGTGAGAGGCACCGCCTCCGTCACCCAGAAGACGATTGCCAGCAGGAAGATTGCCAGCATCCGCTCCCCGGGTTCATCCAGGTTCGGCACATCCACGATCAGAGGAATGAGGAAAGCGATAAATCCGAAAAGCAGTCCGAACTTCTGGACTCTGGTCAGACCGGTCGTCGTATCACCGCCGGTCCGTGGTCCTCCAGAGGAACCAGGCCCCCGAGTCTTCCCACCTCCCCCCCTGCGTGATCGGGGTTTGATGGCACGATCTACCTTCGTGGGCCGTGCTGCGCCAGAGCGCACGGAGTTTCCCGAAGTGTTCCTGGATGCCGCGGATGAAGTTGAGAGCATGGCGCCTTCGTCAGAGGGACTCATACCTAAAAGGCTAGTGCCAGAAGCGCTCCCAAAGTTAGGCCCTAGGGCCGACGTGACCCCAGTTCAGACCACCTTTTCCTAGAAGTTGAACGCGCCGATGCCCCCGCCGAGGATCGAAACGACAATCGTGACAATCCAGGCCATGGTCCGGTTCTCACGGTATCCGGTTAGGGGTCGACCCCACTTATCCGACTGGGCTCCGACCAGGGTCATGATCAGGTCGATGAGGTACCAGACGCCAAAACCGCCCACAGTTATGAGCTTGAGGAACCCGGTTCCGTATTTACCTAGGTAAAAGCGGTCAATTCCAAGGACTCCGAGGATCCACGAGAGCAGCCAGGTGACAACGAAGGACTTTGTAGGAGCAGGAACGTAACTGTAGGACATAGGAACCTTCAACTGATCGGGCACAGGTTACCCGGGTGGGACCTGGCGTGCTGTGAGCCAAAGTGTGCCACACTACGGGCGTGAGCGGATGAGAGCAGGAAAAGTGACCGTGTTCTAACCGAGGGCAACTGCGGCCTTGAAGGCCTCGACGGCGGCCTGAACGTCCTCTTCAGAGTGCGCAGCCGAAAGCTGGACACGGATCCGCGCCTCACCCCGGGGAACCACGGGGAAGCTAAACGCAGTGACATACACACCCAGTTCGAGCATTCTCGAGGCAACCGTGGTGGCGGTGCGCGCCCCGTCCTCACCGGGAAACATGACCGCGATAATCGGGTGGTTTCCCGGAAGCAACTCGAACCCGGCCTCTTCCATCAGGGTGCGGAACAGGTTTGAAACCTTCTCTAGGTGCTCTCGAGGCCCATCGGCAGCCCTGGCCAGCGTGATTGCCTCAGCTGCCCCCGCCACGATCGAAGGGGCCAGCGTGTTGGAGAACAGGTAGGGTCTGGCCCTTTGCCGAAGCAGGTCAACAATTGCCTGGTGGGCAGCTACGTAACCGCCCGAAGCCCCTCCGAGGGCCTTGCCAAGCGTGCCGGTGAGAATATCGACCCGATCTTCCACCCCATACATCGCGGCAACTCCGCGTCCTTCTGGTCCGACAAACCCCGTCGCATGAGAGTCATCGACCATGACCAGGGCTCCGAACTCATCAGCCAGATCGCAGATCTGCGGCAGTGGGGCGTAGTAGCCATCCATCGAAAAGACGCCGTCGGTAACGATGACAGTGGTAACTGCGCCGGCATCCCGCGCTGCCTGAAGTTGGTTGCGCAAGTCCTCCATGTCTCGGTTGGCATAGCGGAACCTCTTTGCCTTCGATAGGCGGATCCCGTCGATAAGGGATGCATGGTTCAGCGCGTCAGAGATGATCGCATCATCGGGGCCGAAAAGCACCGAGAAGATTCCGCCGTTAGCGTCGTAGCAAGAAGAGAAGAGAATGGCATCATCGCGGTGCAAATAGGCCGCGATCTGTTTCTCAAGGTCGAGGTGCTGTTCCTGGGTACCGCAGATGAAACGCACTGAAGAAAGTCCGTAGCCCCAGCGATCGAGGGAATCGCGGCTTGCAGCAACAATGCGTGAGTCATCTGCAAGGCCCAGGTAGTTGTTGGCGCAGAAGTTGAGGGCCTCCCCGCGTTCGGTAGCGACCCTTGCACCCTGCGGACCAAAGAGGGGACGCTCCTCCTTGTAGAGGCCGGCTTCACGAATCTGCTGCAGGGTCTCTTCGACCTGCGTCTTGTTGGCGTACATCTACTTCTCCCAATCAATCATGACCTTGCCGGCCCGCCCTGAACCGGCCGTTGCAAATGCCTCTTCCCACTGATCCGGAGTGAACCGGTGGGTAATCACAGACCTCAGTGCCTCACGTAGCTCCGGCGAAGTCTCGGTGAGGAATGTCGCTACATACCAGGTGTCATACATCTCCCGGCCGTAAACTCCCTTAATAGTGAGCATGTGGGTGATGACCTTCCCCCACTCAATCGCGAAGGGTTTGGTTGGCAAGCCAAGCAGGGCGAGCATGGCCCCGTGGTTGCAGAAGTCAACCAGCATTTGCAGCGCAGAGGGCGCGCCGGAGAGTTCGAGACCGACATCAAACCCCTCACGGATCCTCAACTCGACCATTGCTTCGCGCAGTACTTCAGCGTCGGGTTGCAATGCCCTATCTGCGCCAACCTTGCGCGCCATGTCGAGGCGGTCTTCATTCAGATCGGTAATCACCACGTGTCGAGCTCCGGCGTGTTTCGCCAGAGCCACACACATGATCCCAATCGGGCCGGCCCCGGTAATAAGGACGTCCTGTCCGGTCAGG
This sequence comes from Actinomyces minihominis, assembly GCF_900187855.1. Taxonomy (GTDB): domain Bacteria; phylum Actinomycetota; class Actinomycetes; order Actinomycetales; family Actinomycetaceae; genus Scrofimicrobium; species Scrofimicrobium minihominis. The sequence continues at coordinate 204,794 of NZ_FYEG01000002.1, forward strand.
GTGGCCTGCTGGCAGGTGTGAACAGCATTGCCCAGGGGGTCAAAAAGGGCTGCCAGCTCTGCATCAATCGTATCTGGCTGCACCCAGGCATTCTCGAAGGGGACGACGACATAGTCGGCAAAAGCGCCGTCCCGGTTCACCCCAATTCCCTTGGATCGAACACACATGTGCCCGCGGCCAGCACGACAGTTACGGCAGCGACCGCAGACCACATGGCCCTCAACGCTAACTCGCTGCCCCAGCCTTAAGTCCTCCGCGCCTTTTTCGTCCTCAACTCCGGGACCCAGTTCGACAATCACCCCCGAAAACTCATGGCCCAGCGTCTGGGGCAGCGTCATCGCTCCCGGGGCTCCTCCGTCCCAGCGGTATATATGGAGGTCCGTGCCACACAGCCCCGTCCGCTCCACACGGATCTTGATCTCTCCCCAACCGGGAACCGGCTCTGGAATCTCCACCAGTTCCAAGCCTGGTCCCTCACTGGTTTTCCTCAGAGCACGCACGGATCCTCCTCCGCTAGGCCAAAACTGGCACTGGCTTGTCAAGAGCAGTTAGCTGTGGTCATCTCCCGCAATGGGAATGACGCACGATCATTCTAGGAGGCGCAGATATCCTCGGATGACTCCGGAGTTGCCCTAGAACACCTGAGCCAACCAAAACCGCCTACGCTAAGCACCCCGGGGGGGCGCTTAGCAGTCAGGCTTCAAGAAACTCCCGAACATCAAGGCCGAGCCTAGCCCCAAGCAGTTCACCTTCCGGCGAGAACTCCTCCGCAAGCGGATAGAAACCAAGACGCTGGTAAAAAGCCTGGGCACCCCGGTTTTCGCCGCCAACTCCAAGTGCCAGTTTCCTGACACCTCTTGCCCATACCGCGCGCGCAAACACCCGTATGAGGGAGCGACCCAGTCCCCTTCCCTGAGCTTCAGGGAGGAGGTCAATGTGGAGCTCAGCGGGATAGTCCGCTGCAAACCTGGTCACCTGGGTCTCAGGCTGCTCACCCCTTCTACGCATTGCTCTGTCGGCACTGGTCCAGCTGCCATCAACCGGAAGGAGATCCTCATAGAGGGGAGTCCACTCCGTTTTCCACCACCGCACAAAAGCTGTGACATCAGCGGTGCCCAGAACGTACCCGACCACCGAAGTTATGCCCTCATCTTCCATTTCCACGACCCAGGCAAGCTCGGGGTCGTGCTGAACGTAGGGGTAGGCATAGATGGCGGGAAGCAGTTCGTCGCTGGCATACTGCCCTGTTGCATCGGAGCCGGAGGCGCCGGTGAGGACACAGACTCGACCTACGTCCGCCCAGTCGGAGGGCTCATAGGGTCGGATCGTGAATGTTGGTTCAGCTGCCATTTGCTAGTCGTCTTCAATCAGAGGGATGGGGCCCGCTAAGACTACGGCCTCTTAGTCAGTTAGGTGTTGACAGGTCCGCGCTGTCAACACGGCGCCTGCGAGTGAGGCCGCGCTTACGGGCACGTTCCACACCTGCTTGTTCCTCAACGCTGAGCGCGTATCCACTGCGTCGAAGCAGAATGATTGAGCCGATAATTGCCACCAGAACCAGTCCGACTCCGAAAATCATGAAGTGTGCAATCGAGTTGACTTCACCAACCATCCAGTCGAAGTTCATTCCAAAGTAAGAGGTGATGAAAGTAATGGGAATAAACACGGCGGCCATGGCGGTTAGGACATTGACCTGGTTCCCCTGCCAGAACGTCATTTGCGACTGCAGCGCATCAGCCGTGTGGCGTAGGGAATCATCAACCGAATCGATGAGCACCTGGGTGTGATCAACAATCTTCACGTAGGACTCAAGCAGGCCGAGGTCGTCCGCTTCTGCGCCATTCACATGAGGTGGATCGATCAATGCGGCGCGTGCATTCACCATGTAGGAGGGGAACCTCAGTGAGATGGTATGAAAGACGGCGCGGTAGGCGGCTAGTTCAGCCCCCTGCTCCGGATTGGGCTTGACTGTCTTGACAATCTCTTCGTTGAGTTCCCCGACTCGAACGGCGGTCTCGGTGAGCCCCCGTTGAACGGTAATCATCATCAGCCGAAGCGTGTCGGCAAGAAGGCGCACGGGAGAATCGCTGATGTTGGTGATCCGCTCCATGATTCGTTTCCTAATAAATAGCATGCCGGCGTCACCTCCTTGGCGGACCGTGAGCAACCGGTGTTCGTTCCAGTGGAAAAGAACCAGGTGAGCAGGGCTACCGTCAAGGTCATCAATCCAGGCCACCCCGTGGACATCCTTGGGCGTCAGCCGAAACGGAAGTTCCAGGCGGGAAGCAAGAATATCGAGGGCCTTCGTCGGATCAAGATCGAAGGTCTCCAGAAAATGGGGGGCCTCGGGATCATCCGGACCATCAAGCCGGGCGTCGACCCAGAGCGAGTGACCCATTTTGCAGGCATCGGCCTTGGTTAAGGCGTGGTCAAAGGGACTCTCACTGAAAGACGCACCGTCGAAAACCGTAATCTCCATGTATTCCAGCTTAGGCGGGCGCTTACATTGCGGCAGAAGGGGGGCTCCCGGCAGACAGGACCTGCGTCCAACACTCCTGGAGAACACCAAAATAAGGCGATGGGAGTTGCTCAAACAGTTGGGTGCCGGGGGCATCATGGTGGTGCCCGTCACCTCGCGGATGCTATGGATCGGCAAGGATGTACGGGGGAACATCTCAACCACGCAACACGGGCTTTACTCTTTCGTGCCCCTGCTTCCCTAAACTCACCTGCGACCACTATCACTTGGCGTATCCTCTGGGCCCGGATAGCCTGTTAATACCCGGGCTGGTATTCAGGTATCGCGATGATGCCCCCGCCTGGGTTCTCAGAGAAGAGAAAAAGGGGAACGTTATGGCTGGACGCCTAGACGGAAAAGTAGCAATTATTACCGGTGGTGCAAGCGGTATGGGAGCCGCGGACGCCAGACTCTTCGTTAAGGAGGGAGCTAAGGTCGTTATCACCGACCTCAACGTCGAGGGCGGTGAGGCGTTGGCAGCGGAACTTGGCGAGAACGCCATTTTCATGCAACACAACGTTGCCAGCGAAGAAGAATGGAACACTATCGTCGCAGGTACGATCGCCGCGTTCGGACGAATCGACGTCCTGGTCAACAATGCGGGCATCCTCCTCATCAAGCCGATGGAAGAGACCACCCACGCTGAGTTCACCCGACTCATGAACATCAATGTCGAGGGTGTTTTCCTTGGGATGAAGGCAGTGACACCTCACATGCGTAACCAGGGATCGGGCGTCATCATCAACATGTCTTCAGCCGCTGGCATTGTCGGGCAGGTCCAAACCGTCGCCTACTCGGCGTCGAAGTTTGCTGTACGTGGCATGACCAAGGCCGCAGCCATGGACCTCGGGCTTTCCGGAATCCGTGTGGTCTCGATCCACCCCGGTTCAATCGCAACACCTATGACCCAGGTTTCGGGAGTCAAGGTGGATCTGCCTCTTCCGCTTGCCCCCCTTAACCGAAACGGTGCCCCAGAGGAGGTCGCCAACGTGGTGGCATTCATTGCCTCCGATGATGCCTCCTATGTCACCGGTTCAGAGATCGTTGTCGATGGGGGTCTGACGATCGGTGATACCCCGCAGGTTTACGGCATGCTTGGCAAGTTCCGTGAGCTGACAGAGCAGGGCCTCATCTAAGAGATCCCCAGCCAGAGGTAGGGGTGTTTGCCGGAAGAAACCGAAAGACACCCCTAACTCTCTCTGCGCTTCTAACCACCCGATCCGGTGGTGGCTGGAGCCGGTGAGACTCCGCCGGCGGGCTCTGCTCCCTGTGCGGCGACCTTTTTGCGGTCGAAGACCTGATCGCAGTCCATGCGAGCCTTAGTCAAGTCCCTGGAGTGCATCTCAGCATGCTTGCTTTCGCGCTTCGACGTATCGCTGGTGAACCTGTCGGTAATGATCTTGACGATGTTCATTATGAAGAGACACACCAGGTTGTAAAGCAGGATCATCCCCACCACCTGCCAGGAAACCCTAGGAACGAAACGCCGAAACCAACCAGGAGCACCGCAATGGTTGCCATGGTCAGAAGCGTGGTCCACAACTGCCAGGCTGGAAATGGCCTGAGGAAAAACCAGTTTCACGCCCTCGCGACGAGGACGAGTAGGTGACCTCCCGTCACCAACTGAAGGAAAACGATCGACTCGATTGCGCCGTTGTCAGTGATCCCGAACGACTCTCCCGCCTTCATCTGCGTGGCCCAGACGAGGACGATCATCGACTGAACAACTGCGAAGAACCCGAGTGCAGATGCCGTGGCGATAATCTTTTTCATGTGCCACCTGACCGGCACCTTGCTGACATTGGCATTGTCGTAGGCGATCGTCATGATTGGGACATCGTCTAGGAGAGAGATGACGATGATCATCAAGGCGCTCAGGGGCGCGAAGTCGAGGAAGATAGTTCCGAGAACCACCAGGAACATGATGTTGATGGTCAGTGCGATCCGATCTGCACGTTGTTCAAAACGTTGTTGTGGAGAAAGGTTCTCACAATGCGGACTCGGCTATTGCCACCTAGTCTTATGGACACGTGACTCGGCCCACGTCTAGATCAGATCTTGCACAAAAAGTCAAAGCATCCAGTACGAGAACGCCCCGAATGAGAGCATCATGAGCACATCCCCATCCCCCACTTCCCCCCTTTCAACCCCCAACCATTGATACGGCTGCCATCGCGGCGGTGGGCCTTGTGGAACCCTTTTCGGTAGTTCATCTTCACCGGCAGTTCAACGCGAACCTCACGGAGAAGGGCTTTAACAAGGGTCCACCCTGACCTTCTCTGGCCCAAGACGACGATGCCTGAGCCGAAGCACATCTGGAAGCAGCGCTACGAAGAGATCAACAACTGGGAGAAACGCTTCTACGACCAGGGGACGATCATCGTCAAATTCTTCCTTCACATTTCTAAGGCTGAGCAGGGGAAGAGGTTCCTGGCACGGATTGAGGACCCTTCAAGAAACTGGAAGGTCTCCCCCACCGACATGACTGAACGCGGCTTCTGGGACGACTACACGACGGCATTCACCGACATGCTCAACCACACTTCGACTGACTTTGCGCCGTGGCATGTCATCTCAATGAATCACAAGTGGTCCGGCCACCTCCAGGCACTCTCCATTTTGGTTGAGGCGCTAAAGGCAGCCAATCCGCAGTACCCGGTGGTCGATGACAAGATGCAGGCAACTCTCGCCCAGATGAAGAAAGAACTGTTGGAAGGCAAGTAGGCACGGTACTGCAGCAGACACGGGGAGGGGCCCACTCGACCACGAGAGTCGAACTGGGCCTCTCAAACTGCCTCGGGAGTTACGGCCTCATCCCCAAGCCACCCTGAATCATGATGGTGTCCCCCGTCAGGTAGCGGGCGTCGTCGCTACCGAGGAACACGCAGACGCGACCGATGTCCTGCTGAGCATCTCCGTAGCGTCCCAGTGGAATCGACTTGATGTTCTTCTCGAACATCTCGGGGTTCTCTTCACCCCATGCCGCCAGCTTGTCGGTCATCACAAGGGGCGCAACCACATTGACGTTGATGTTGTAGACACCCCATTCGTTGGCTGCCACGCGCGACAGACCACGGATGGCCTCCTTAGCTGCCCCGTAGGAACTCTGTCCGGGGTTACCCGACAGCCCTGCTCCGGAAGCAAAGTTGATAACCGACCCCTCGGTCTCTCGAAGATAAGGGAACGCGTGCTTCATAAAGAAGAAAGTTGCGTAGAGACCCGAGTAAATCGCCTTGTCAAAATCTTCCTTTGAGTGCTGAATGAGTGTCAGACCCGATGCGGAGGTTTGCGCGCTGTTAATGAGGACGTCAATCTGTCCAAAGTGCTCAACCGTTTTCGCGAGGGCCTTCTCAACCTGCTCCTCTTCAGCACCGTCAACAATAAGTGTGAGAACTTCGGTTCCGAACTCTTCCTCTAGTTCCGCCTTGGTGACATCCATTCCGCCCTGGAAGATATCGGTGAGAACCATCTTGGCGCCCTCTGAGGCAAATGCCCTTGCGACTCCCCTGGCGATTCCGCCACCGCCGCCGGTGAGGACGACTACCTTTCCAACCATTCGCTTACAAGATTCCACTGTCATTCTCCTTTGAACGATGCGGCCCCTGTTGGCCTTCGCCTCAAGAGTAGGACGACCCGACCCCTTTCGCAGGTGAGAAAAGTGAAAACCCACTGACAAAGTCAGTGGGTTTCTCAACGAGTAAATGTCTCAACCATCTTCTCGAGTGGAGCTAGGGAGATTCGAACTCCCGACCTCTTCCATGCCATGGAAGCGCGCTACCAACTGCGCCATAGCCCCGAACAAGACATAACTATACCCAGCGGTAACTCTGCCCGGCAAATCAGAAGGCAGTGCGCCGCACCACAGCAAAAGGGCGAAGTGCGCTGCCTTTTGAGCCGTTAGTTGATCTTTGCAGCCAGGTTCAGAAACACGCGAGGGGAACGTCCCCACAAGCTGTCGAGGGCGTAGTAGTCACGGGCTTCGGGAAGGAAAATATGCACCACTACGTCCCCGTAATCTAGGAGAAGCCAGTCTGAGTTTTCGTCACCCTCGACGCGGGGAGAACGACCCAGCGCTGCATGAACCTCATCCTGGACGGCTGACCTGACACCCCTGAGGTGCCGGGGGTTATCAGCGGTGACAATTACGAAGGCGTCGCTGAAGGGAAGCACCCCCGTCACGTCAATCCCGACAATGTCCTCAGCAAGTGCGTCGGATGCGGCGGCCGCGACCTCGGCAACGAGCTGCTCTGTCCCTGGTTGAAGAGTCATCAATCTCCCTGGTAGTTATATAGGTTCTGTACTGAGTCTTGACCCAATATGGCGCCAACGCAAGACTCCTCCGGTCAAATGTGAGTTGCTACTTGGCTCTCACTTCTGTGAACTGCGGGCTATCTGTAAAGACCGTACTTGCTGATGTACTGCACCACTCCGTCAGGTACCAGATACCAGATTGGTTCATTGTCCCGCACGCGTCTGCGACAGTCACTAGAGGAGATAGCCATGGCAGGAACCTCAACTAAAGACACCCGATCACCGGGAAGATCCCCAATATTCAGCTCATGTCCCGGTCGGGAAACCCCGATGAAGTGCGCGGACTCGAATAGCTCATCGACATGCTTCCAGTTGAGGATGTCCTGCAGCGCGTCGGCACCCGTAATGAAGTACCACTCCACATCAGGTTCCTGAGCTCTCAAGTCTCGCAGTGTTTCATAGGTATAGGTCAGTCCCCCACGGTCGATGTCGACCCGTGACACGGTGAACCGGTTGTTCGAGGCAGTGGCAACAACGGTCATGAGGTAGCGGTGCTCGGCAGCCGCAGTCTCACGTTGCTGTTTGAATGGTTGGGTGGAAGTCGGGACGAAAACCACCTGCTCTAGGCCAAAACTATTCATCACTTCAGACGCTGCCACGAGGTGCCCGTGGTGGATCGGATCGAATGTCCCACCCATGATCCCGATGCGGCGCTTAGCCTTCATCTCACCGACTCCAACACTCACTGCAACCGGCCTTACTCGCCCGAACCGGGATCCGTCCAGATCCCTGCTGCGCGTTCATCTCGAAGTTCCTGCCGAGCAGCTTCCTTTGCATCCATCTTCTCGAGGAAAGCCGCGCGACGCTCACGCGCGGTGGAACGCGTCCGCTCATAGAGACGCGGATCCTCTCCGCGGCCTGCCAGCAGCTCTGCGCCAGTCGACACCGTGGGCTCCCAGTCAAAAATAACGCCCCCCTCAACCGGGCCGATTACAACGGGGTCACCCGGAAGCGCCCCGGCCTTCAGCAGCTGATCCTCTACCCCGGCGGAAGCGAGACGATCCGCCAGATACCCCACGGCCTCATCGTTACCAAAGTTGGTTTGCTTGACCCACAGCTCTGGCTTACGCCCACGAACCTGGTAGACGCGCTCTCCACCGTGCTGGATCTTGGTGACGGTAATGGCCTGCGACGAACCAACAGCTCGAGGACGGATCACTACGCGTGCCTCTTCAAGCTCCGCTTCCTTGACCCGGTTCTCTTCCACGATCCTTGCCAGGCCGAATGAGAGCTCCCGTAGTCCCTCATGTGACACAGCCGAGACCTCGTAGACGGGAAGCCCCCTTTTCTCAAGGTCGGCCTTGACCATGTCGGCTAGCTCGCGCCCATCTGGGACATCGATCTTGTTCAGGATGATGACGCGCGGCCGCTCAGCCATGGGGACATAACCCTCAACCTGACCCAGATCGCCCTGGTAGGCGGATAGTTCGGCTTCAATCGTGTCGAGGTCGCTAACCGGATCACGTTCAATCTCAAATGAAGAGGTGTCAATAACGTGTGCAATCACAGAGCAGCGCTCAATGTGTCGCAGGAAGTCGAGTCCAAGGCCCTTGCCCTCAGAAGCGCCGGGAATGAGGCCGGGAACGTCAGCGATGGTGTAGCGCTGTCCCGCGGCGTCTACCACCCCGAGATTGGGAGCCAGTGTGGTGAACGGATAGTCCGCAATCTTGGGCCGCGCCGCCGACATGGCAGCAATGAGCGAAGACTTTCCAGCCGAGGGGAAGCCGACCAGTGCAACATCGGCGATCGATTTGAGTTCGAGGACTACATCCGTCTCTTCACCGGGCTCGCCAAGAAGGGCAAACCCTGGAGCGCGACGAGCCCGATTGGCTAGAGCAGCATTTCCGAGACCACCGCGTCCCCCCTCAGCAACAACCAGTTCATCGCCCTCTGCCGATAAGTCTGCAATCAGTTCACCATTTAGGTCCTTGATAACAGTTCCGATTGGTACCGGCAGCACCAGGTCATCCGAGTTCTTTCCGTGACGCAGGCTCCCTGCGCCCTGGGTTCCGTTGGCAGCCTTATGGTGGGGCCGATGGTGGTATGTAAGCAATGTCGTCTCTTGATCACTGGCACGGAAGATCACCGAGCCACCACGACCACCATTACCCCCGTCGGGTCCACCCAGGGGCTTGAACTTTTCCCGATGTACGGAGGCGATTCCATGACCGCCGCTGCCTGCAATCACATTGACCTTCACACGATCAACAAAGTCGGCCATTTTCGTCCTCCACTAGGTTCAGAACCATCATTCCCTACCCTTCCGACATCGGGCGGATTCGACCTTCGCAGCCCCGCCACCATTCTGTCTTCCAGGTACGCAAAAAGGACACCCGCTGCGCGGATGTCCCCCTCGCTAAAAGTAGTATTACGCTACCCCGCCCTAGGCGGCGACCTCGGTAACACTGATCGCACGACGACCACGGATGTTGCCAAACTCGACGTTTCCGTCGATCAGGGCGAACAGGGTGTCATCTTTGCCGCGACCAACATTGTTGCCGGGGTGGTACTTAGTGCCACGCTGGCGAACCAGAATCTCGCCTGCGGAAACGTACTGGCCACCGAAACGCTTCACGCCGAGGCGCTGTGCATTCGAGTCGCGGCCGTTACGGGTAGAGCCAACGCCCTTCTTTGATGCCATCTCTCAAGCTCCCTTAGATACGGATCGGCGACTAGCCGATTGCCTTGATTTCAACCACAGTCAGCGGCTGGCGGTGACCAAGGCGCTTACGGTAACCGGTCTTGTTCTTGTACTTGATGATGCGGATCTTGGGACCCTTTGCATCACCAATCACCTCAGCGGTGACGGTCTTGCCTGCAAGCTTGTCCGAGCCGACCAGAGCGGTTTCGCCGTCAACAATCATGACTGGCTCAAGCTCAACGGTCTCTCCAACTTCAGCCGCAACCTTGTCGATCACAACAACGTCGCCAACAGCAACCCTGTCCTGATGGCCGCCAGCCTTAACAATCGCGTAGACCACGTTTTGCTCATCTCTCGTCGGAAAAATCTTCGATTCGACGCCGAGGCGCCGACTAGTAAATCTAACGCAAACCACCGTGAGCCGACAACCTACGGCCCGTGTTTCCCGCTAATTATGAGTGTGTAGTTCGGCACGTTGCAAGCATTCGCCCCGAACTACCACCTGACTACTGCTGAAGGAGGTCGCGAACTGCAGCTCGCGCCGACTCTTCTTTGCTGCGTTGGTCCTCACCTTTAGGTGGGGTAATCCCATCTCCCGTTGCCTTTGAGCCCGTTGCGGCCTTTCCGGGATCCAGGGGTCCCGTGACGACAGCTCGGCGACGCACAGGGCGTGTTACAGCTTTAGAAACCTGGTGCTGGGTGGGAAGAACGATGTCTTCCACCGCGGTTGGAACCGACTTGGCAGCCTTCGTTTTCTCACCCTTCACGGACTTTGCCTCAGCGGGAGGCGCCTGAGCCGGAGAGGAGGACTCGGCCTCGTTGTCTCGGGCGGGGGCCTGCGCTTTCTGGGCTCGGCGCGGCTGACGCTTCGTCTGAGTCTTCCGGGGGGACGACTCTGCTGTCTGCTCCTTGCCACCCGAGAAATCAGCGGCGGGGTCGGCGGGTGGGACCGCGACCGTCGCTGCAGCGATAGCAGTCAGAGCAGACTTGACCTTTTCTTCACCAATGTGGCTGTCCACCGGCTGGGCAGTTGCACGTTCCTCAGGCTGGCGCTCACGGTGACGTCGTTCGTCCCCCTGGCGCTGCTGATCTCCGCCACGCTGCTTCTTCTTCGACCCTGAGCCCACCGCCGCGAACGAGCGGTCCGCTTCGACGGGGTGGTCGTGGACGATAAACCCTCGTCCCTCACATGCCTCACATGAGGTGGAGAAGGTCTCAACCAGTCCCTCACCTACGCGCTTTCGAGTCATCTGAACGAGGCCGAGTGAGGTGATCTCAGTAACCTGGTGACGAGTGCGGTCGCGACCAAGCGACTCAACCAGGCGGCGCAAAACCAGCTCTCGGTTGGCTTCGAGCACCATGTCGACAAAGTCGATGATGATGATGCCACCGATGTCGCGAAGACGAAGCTGACGAACGATCTCTTCAGCAGCCTCAAGGTTATTGCGGGTAACCGTCTCTTCCAGTGTTCCACCAGAACCTACGAACTTTCCGGTGTTGACGTCAACTACGGTCATCGCTTCGGTGCGCTCGATAATTAGGGTGCCCCCGCTTGGGAGCCAGACCTTGCGGTCCATCCCCTTGGCTAACTGAGGACGAATACCCTTTTCATCAAAGACGTCGCTCTTCGAGTTCCACTTCTCAAGCCGATCGAGCAGTTCCGGAGAGAGCTCCTCGACATACTCGTGGACCGTCTGCCAGGTCTCTTCGCCCTGAACAACCAGCTTGGCAACATCCTCATTAAAGAGGTCTCGAACAACGCGAACGACCATTTCGGGCTCTCCCCGCAGCAACACCGGAGCTTTACGAGTCGTCTCGGTCTTCTTCTCGATCTTCGCCCACTGCTTGGTTAGACGATCCACGTCGTCACGCAACTGGTCTTCAGCGGCACCTTCCGACGCGGTTCTGACGATAACGCCAGTCCCCTCGGGAACGATCTGCTTGAGAATCTTCTTTAGTCGGTTGCGTTCGGGCTCCGGAAGCTTTCGGCTGATTCCAAGAACAGTGGAGCCGGGGACGAGGACGAGGTAGCGGCCAGCCAGCGTTATCTGGCTGGTCAGACGCGCTCCCTTGTGACCGATTGGATCTTTCGTCACCTGCACGAGGACGTTGTCGCCCGGAGCCAGCGCCGACTCAATGCGACGTGGCTTACCCTGCATGCCCAGGGCGTCCCAGTTCACCTCACCGGCATAGAGAACCGCGTTGCGGCCCCGACCGATATCAACAAAAGCGGCCTCCATCGAAGGCAGAACATTCTGGACCTTACCCAGGTAGATGTTGCCCACCACCGACTGGCTGGTGCGACGGGCTACGAAGTGCTCAACCAGGATCCCGTCCTCAAGAACAGCGACCTGGTCTGATCCATCCTCGTGGCGAACGATCATCTCCCGGTCAACGGACTCACGTCGGGCCAGGAACTCAGCCTCTGTGATTGAGTGGCGACGACGACCTTCTTTACGCCCCTCGCGGCGACGCATGCGCTTGGCTTCAAGTCGAGTTGAGCCGCGGATTGACTGAACCTGATCGACGTCGCTTGACTCACCAGTTTCACCCGAGTCTCCCCTGGTTCGACGCCGGCGACGACGGCTTGATGAGCTCGACTCAGAACCTTCCGCTTCGCCCGGCTCCAAGACGGGGGTCTCCGTCTGTGGCTCAGCACCTTCTTCCTCAGCTGCCCTGTCCTTTACCGAGGTCGAAGGCTTGCCGGAACCCGTTGAGGCAGGCTGCTTCTTCTGGCCCTGAGTCCTCTTGCTTGGCTGCCGCCCCTCACTCTTCGTCTGGGAATCTCCCCCCTCGGTCTTCTCCGAGGGCTCCTGCTGCTGAACCGGCTTAGTGGACTCAGCACGGCGATTGCCCGCTCGCTCACGGCGAGGACTTGCCTCACGGGCCGCGCCCTCGTTGCTGTCCTTGACTGCTGCGGGCTTCTGCTCCGGGGCCTGGAACACAGGTGCTTGGAACAACAACGCTGCCGCCGGTGTCTGAGGCAGCGTTACCTGCTCCTCGTTGTGGCTACTCAATTTTCACTCCCACGCATCCAGTGCCGTCCCACACCAAACGCACTGAAAGCTCAAACCAACTCGTCCTCACAAGTGGGACGGAAACTTGACGGGCCATTGCCAGGATTCAGCAGAATCCCCAACCACGGTTGGATCTGCCGGCCCCACCCGAAGGTGTGTTCGGGGGCCCTCGACTGTTATGTTACATCACGGCCCCGGCCGCCCCTAGGGGACGACGCCGGTAGAGAAATAGCTATCGTTCCTTGCCCCCTGAGAATCCTCCCGCAACTCAGCCCCATAATCGTGCTATTTGTGAGCGATCTGGACGCGTAACATGGAATATTAGATTCAGAGACAGGCTAAGTTGGCTGTAGGCGTGCCGTCAGAGCAGTCGGCAACCTCAACCTGGGTCGAGGGGTGCCGGTCCATGTCCGGGTCAGGACAGCTGACGGCTAGCACACCAGATTTTTGCAGTTTTTAATGAAAGGCCAATTGAATGGACGTCCTATCGACAGCCTTAGATACTGTCGCCATAGGGAGGTGGCAGTTCGGGATCACGACTGTCTACCACTTCCTCCTAGTGCCGCTTACGATCGGTCTGTCGCTCTGCGTAGCGATCATGCAGACCTTCTGGTACTCAACCGGAAAGGATGTGTGGCTCCAGGCCACACGCTTCTTCGGCAAGCTTCTACTAATTAACTTTGCCCTGGGTGTGGCCACGGGTATCGTCCAGGAATTCCAGTTCGGTATGAACTGGTCGGAGTACTCGCGTTACGTCGGTGATATCTTTGGCGCCCCGCTTGCCATTGAGGCACTTCTGGCCTTCTTCCTTGAGTCGACCTTCCTGGGTCTGTGGATCTTTGGTTGGGGACGGATTTCGAAGGGCGTTCACCTTCTGATGATCTGGCTTGTCACAGCCGGCGTGAACCTGTCAGCCCTGTGGATTTTGGCCGCTAACTCGTGGATGCAGCACCCGGTGGGAACCATCTTCAACCCGGAAACCGGTCGCGCAGAACTCGATGGTGTTGGTGGCTTCTTCCAGCTGATTATCAACCCCGTAACCTGGTTTGCTTTCGGCCACGTTGTCACCTCAGCTTGGCTTCTGACCGGTACATTCATCGCCGGCATCGCAGTGTGGTGGATGACCCGAGCAGCCCGCCTGGGCGGAGAGGCCGGAATGAAGGAGGCGCGTGAAATCTGGCGTCCCATCACCCTGTTTGGCCTTGTCGTCATCATTATCGGTGGCCTCGGTACCGCTGGAACCGGTCACTTCCAGGGCCAGGAGATGGTCAAACTTCAGCCGGCCAAGATGGCGGCTGCTGAGGGCATCTGTGTTGACACCGAGGGCGCTTCGTTTACCATCGCCATGTTCGGGGACTGCCCCACCTCCGTAGACGGAGTCCAGCCGACTCGAATCATCACGGTTCCGGGCGTTGCCTCTTTCATGGCTTCTAACTCATTCACCGCTGAGGCTGAGGGAACCATTGACATCCAGGCCCGAATGGTCGAAATGCTGAACAGCAACGAGGTCTTTGTCGAACGCTATGGTGATGCAGCACAGTACGACTTCATTCCGCCACAGATGCCCGTGTTCTGGTCCTTCAGGATCATGATCGGCTTCGCTGCTTTCTCGGCACTTCTCGCCTTGGCTGCACTGTGGACACTGCGTAAAGACAGGATTCCCACCTCCGTGTGGCTCGGTCGCTACGCGATCTTCTCCATCCCCATGCCGTTCATCGCAGCCTCAGCGGGTTGGATCTTCACCGAGATCGGGCGTCAGCCCTGGGTGGTCTACCCGAACATGGCCGCACTGCAAAATGGTGATCCCCTGGGTAATATCAGCCAGCTGACAGCCACGGGTATCTCCACCTCGGTCAGTGCCGGACAGATGCTGACAACCATGACACTGTTCACTCTGCTCTACCTAGCACTCGGGGTTGTCTGGGTTTGGTTGATGCGCAGATTCATCATTGAGGGCATACACCCGACATCTGAAGAGAGCAAGAAGGATCCTTCTGCTCAAGCCCTTCACTTCGGATACTGATAGGAGCCGATTGAAATGACAGCCCTAGTAGTTATCTGGTTCATACTCATTGCAGTCCTGTGGACCGTCTATCTCATCCTCGAAGGTTTCGACTTCGGTGTCGGAATGATCCTTCGTACCATGACCAAGTCGGATGAGGAACGCACCGCGGTCGTTCGAAGCATTGGCCCGCACTGGGACGGTAACGAGGTCTGGCTCCTCACGGCAGGCGGCGCGATGTTCGCGGCCTTCCCGCTGTGGTACTCGACCATGTTCTCCGGCATGTACATGGCGTTCTTCCTCCTCCTCGTCCTTCTGATTCTGCGCATCGTTGCCATCGAATGGCGTTCAAAGATCATCTCTAAAAAGTGGAGAAACACCTGGGACTGGTTCCAGACCATTTCCGCATTCGGTGTTCCGATCATCCTCGGCGTCGCCTTCTCCAACCTGGTTGCAGGTATGAAGATCGAAGCCCAGCAGTGGTCGATGGTTGACGGACGCCTCTCGATGACAACCGTTGATCCGAGCGCCGTGCAGGATGCAATGGCAAGCGGAACTCTGGCCTACAACATGGTCGGAAGCTTCTGGTCACTCTTCACTCCCTACACCCTGTGGGGCGGCGTGACTATCGCGGCCATTTGCTTCGCTGGCGGAACCCAGTTCCTTTCCCTCAAGATGGAGGGCGACCTCCAGAAGCGTGTTACGGCCGCATCAGCTCCGGCTTCGATCGTTGCTGTTGTCACCGGAGCCGTTTGGGTCACCTGGGGTCAGCTGGCCTACTCGAGTAACCAGTGGTCCTGGCTGCCGCTGCTCCTAGCAGCAGTCGCCCTCATCCTGACCGCTTTCTACTCACAGAAGGCATACCGGAACGAGAAGCTGGCACTCACGTACTCCTCACTCGGAGTGGCATTCGCAGTTGCATGGGTCTTCTCGACCATGGCTCCGTACGTACTGAAGTCTTCGATTGATCCGGCGTACTCGCTGACCATGGAGTGGGCTTCCTCGACTACTCCGACACTGACCGTCATGCTGGTTGTGGCAATCATCTTGGTTCCGATCGTTATCGGTTACACCCTGTGGTCCTACTGGGTGTTCCGCGGACGCATCAACCCGGAGGAAGCAAGTATTCCCACCGGTCTGCACGCGAAGCTCATTCGCCCTAAGGCCAACTTCCTAACCGGCAAGCAGTAGTGGTCGGTTAGGCTCAAGAAGGGCGGCTCCCGGTCTAATCGGGAGCCGCCTTTTTGCCCCTCCCAAAACCTGAGACAATGGTCCCGTGAAACCTTTTGATCCCCGTCTGCTCAAGTACGCACAGTCAACGCGCCGCTTCATAATCGAGATTGCGGTGCTAGGTCTTGTCACCGCCATCCTGGTGATCGCCCAGGCGTTCATGATCTCGAACACGATCAGTCCCGTCATCACCACCGGCGCGGACCTGCAGAAGGTTCTACCCACGCTGCTCGTCCTCGGCCTCATTGTGATTGTCAGGGCCCTGGTGGTGTACTTCCGCGAATCGCGGGCCCACAGAGCCGCCGATCAGGCGATCGATCAGCTCCGCAGAGAGGTGACCCAGAAGGCCGTTAGTCTTGGGCCACGTTGGCGTGCCCGGCACGGAACTGAGACAGCCTCCCTGCTGACTCGCGGCCTCGATGATCTGGAACCATACTTCGTCAAGTTCCTCCCCCAGCTGCTACTGACAATCACCGTCACACCGCTGGCTCTTCTAACCATCCTGATCCTTGACTTCTGGTCGGCTCTGATTGCGTTCGTCGTCATTCCCCTGATCCCTATTTTCATGGTTCTGATCGGGCGTTTGACCCAGGGTTTCTCGCAGAAGAAGTTGATCGCAATGGAGCGCCTTGGCGCACAGCTGCTCGACCTCCTCACCGGGCTGCCAACCCTGCGGGCACTAGGTCGTGAAAAGGGTCCACGCAAACACCTCATAGAACTGGGGAAGCAGAACACTCACACCACCATGCAGACCCTGCAGGTCGCCTTCCTCTCCGGGGGCGTCCTAGAGTTCATGGCCACCCTTTCGGTAGCGCTGGTGGCGGTCCAGGTTGGAATGCGAATGGTAACGGGCCAACTCAGCCTGTCCGTGGGTCTGGTCATCATCATGCTGGCCCCCGAGGTATTTGAACCCCTACGGCAAGTTGGCGCACAGTTCCACGCTTCAACAAACGGCGTGGCAGCAGCTGAAGAGTGCTTCCAGATCCTTGAAGAGGACGAGCCCGCCCACGGAACAGCAACTCCTCCTGCGGCCGGCAAAACCCCCATCATCATCAATGATCTTTCCGTGGCAGCTCGCGGCGCCTGGGCACCGCACTCCCTAAGTGGCACCATCGAACCGGGAAAGATCACCGCCCTCGTCGGCCCCTCGGGATCAGGTAAGTCGACAACCGTGCAGGTTCTGCTCGGATTCGAGGATGCAACCCGCGGAGCCGTCCTCATCCAGGACAGTGCGGGCAACGCCCTCCCCATCGATGAAGTTGACCGCGAAACATGGTGGCAGGACATCGCCTGGATTCCCCAGCACCCGACAATTACCCCGGGAACCGTCTTACAGAATGTTTTGGCTCACGAGGACGAAGCGCCGGGAACTGAAGTCACCCCTTCCCCATCGGAGGCCGTGCTCATTGCAGCTAGAGCCACCGGTTTCGACGCCGTCGTGAACTCTCTTCCCAATGGTTGGAACTCCGTCATTGGCTTTGGCGGAATCGGGCTTTCAGTCGGTCAACGCCAACGGCTCGCCCTGACCAGGACACTGGTGACCCGTCCTTCGCTGCTTGTTCTAGATGAGCCCACAGCCCATCTTGACGCGGTAAGTGAGAGTCAGGTCGTCGCAGTACTGGAAGAGCTGAAGACCACCGGTTCCACCATTCTTGTTATTGCCCATAGGAACGCAGTGGTTCAGGCTGCTGACACAGTTCTTGAGGTGGAGGCCGAGGCCGCCAGCGCGGATGATTTCGCCGCCTATCCGCAGCTCAATGATGACTTTGAACTTCTAGACCTCAGTGGAACTCTTCCCGGGCTCCTTGACCCGTCCGCGCTGGAACCTGTCGAAGTCGATGATGCACACGTAAATCTGGAGGTACGGAAGTGATCTGGTTCCTCACGAAACCCGAGCGTGCTGCGCTGCGCCGTATCGTCAAGATGCTGGGCCTTCGACCCGGCGGAATGGCCCTTTCCCTTCTGTTCGGTGTGGCCGGACTTGGTTCCGCCATCGCCCTGGCTGCCGTCTCAGCATGGCTGATCGCCCGGGCTTCCCAGATGCCCCCGGTCCTCTACCTCAGCGTCGCTGCCACATCCGTTCGCATGTTTGGTGTGCTGCGCGCCGTCTTCCGCTATGTCCAGCGTCTTGCCAGCCACCGGGTTGCCCTCGACGGCATGGACTCCCTCCGCCTAGAAATCTACGACTCCCTCACCACCGGCCCGATTGACCGGGTTGCCGCGATCCAACGCGGTGACTTACTCTCGCGAATCGGGGCAGACATTGACGCCGTTGGTGACTACATCGTCAAGTCCCTCCTGCCCTTCCTGGTTGCAGCCATCGTTGGCGTGGGAACCGTGATCGGGTTCGCCTTCCTTTCGATTCCCGCGGCCATCATTCTCGCCATCGGCCTGATCATCTCCGGTGTGGTGGCTCCCCTCCTCATGACCAAGTCAGCTCGGGCCGCAGAGAAAGAGGAGCAAGCGGCTCGGACCCAGCTTGCGGTCACCACCCTCGGTCTTCTCGAGTCGGCCGATGAACTGTCGGTGTCCGGTCGTCTCGCGGCCACCTACCGCCGCCTTCGCCACACTTCAAAGGCGCTCGACCGTGCGCGCGGCCTGGCTGCCCGCCCAGCCGCATTCGCCACCGCACTCGACCGCTTCGCCATGGGCGGCGTGGTGGTCGGCGTCATCCTGGTCGCGGTTCCTGAAACGAACGCCGGACTGGTCGCAGCAGTCGCACTTGCCGTCCTCGTCCTCACCCCACTGACCGCCTTCGAAGGTACCGCCGAGCTCGGTGCAGCCGCAGTCCAGATGATTCGGTCCGCGCGAGCCGCAGAACGAATCTCCGACCTCCTCGGTCCCGAGGATGCCAAGGTTGAACCGAGCCACGATATTCCCGTGGCAGATGAGCCCCATCTCAGCGCTAAAGACCTCACCGTGGGTTGGCCGGGCCGGACCCCGGCTCTCCAGGGCGTGAACCTCGACCTGAGCCCCGGACACGTCGTGGCCGTAGTTGGTCCGTCTGGGATCGGTAAGTCAACTCTCCTTTACACTCTCGCGGGAATGTTGGATCCTCGGGGTGGGTCTGCTGAACTCAACGGTTCACCGGTGTGGGGCGGAGATCGGGACCAGGTGACCCACGCTGTCACCCTCACCACCGAAGATGCTCACATCTTTGCCACCACTGTGGTCGAAAACCTGCGTGTGGCAAGGGCAGATCTGACTGATGCTGAAGCAGCCGAACTTCTCGATGAGGTGGGACTGGGATCCTGGCTGGCCTCTCTCCCTAACGGACTGGACACGCTGATCGGTGCCGGTGCAACTTCCATCTCGGGTGGTGAACGAAGGCGTCTACTTCTGGCACGCGCTCTCGCTTCGCCTGCTCGCCTGCTTCTCCTCGATGAGCCTGGAGAGCACCTTGATGCTGAGACCGCGGATGCAGTCATGCAGTCTCTGTTCGAGGGCGGCGGGCGGGGCCGCGGCCTAGTGGTAGTAACGCACCGGCTGTCCGGACTTGAGAAGGCAGACCGCGTCATCATCCTGGAGCCCTCTGATGATCCGCACCTCCCGGCCCTTGTCGGAGCGAGTGGCACCCACAGCGAACTTCTTGAGACCAACCCCGAGTACCGCTGGGCCGCCCAGCAGGAGAAATCATGAACGACGCCTCACTCGACAGCTGGTTTGAAGCTATCCGTCGCTTCACCAAACCCCTAGTTGAGGACCCGGTTGATGAGGACGAGGGCGAGACCCTCGAACTCTTCACGGAGACGGCGCTCGAGGCGTCCGGCTCGCACCTGGCCGCCCTCTACCTGCCTGCAGTGGGCGGGTACTGGATCTGCGAGGCCGCTTCCGGCGTCACCTCGGAGGGGCAGCCCGGCTTCACCATGATCGGGACCCCCTTCGACCTCGACCCAGCCCGCCGGCTCCTCCTGTCTGAAGGCCGTGCACTTCCCCATGGCCTGAGCCTCTACATTCCCCTCAAAATCCAGGGGGCAGTTGAAGGGTGCCTGGTCTTGACCCGCCGCCCCGAAGACCTTCCCTTTTCGGAAGAGGAGCAGCTGCGCGGAAGTGCCTTCGGAATGCAGGGTGCCCTCGCCCTCGACCTGATTGGCTCGCGCCAGGCCCATGACCTGGCCGTCCTCTTCGAGGAACGCGAGCGCATTAGTCGCGACCTCCACGACCTGGGGATTCAGCACCTCTTCGCAACAGGAATGCTGCTGCAGCGGCTCAAGCACGATGTAGGGACAGGACTCTCCCCCCGCAAGACCGAAGCCGGTCTTCAGGAGGCGATGGAACGTCTGGACGAGGCCGTGCGCCAAATACGCAACATTGTCTACAGGCTTCGTGACGATGATGAGGCGATGGGCCTGGTCGATGCCGTTGAGCGGGAGGCCTCCGTGGCACGCGCCCACCTGGGCTTCGCTCCGACAATCACCTTTGAGGATAACGGAAACCTACTGCGACCTGGATCTGAACCCATGGCACGTTTCAGGGTCGAGGTCGCGGACCGTGTGAGTGAGGCAATCACCGAGGACATCGTCGCTGTGATCAGGGAGTCTCTGACCAACATTGCAAGGCACGCGGGCGCCCACTCCGCTCACGTCACAATCAGCCTCTACGGATCTGGCCCAACCGGCGAAATCCAGGTGCTTGTGGTCGATGATGGTGCCGGGGTCGATCCCAGCCAGACACGAAGTTCCGGAATGGCAAACATGAACCGCCGGGCGGTTAACCACGGCGGTTCGTTCGCGTTCAGCTCCGGCCCCAGGGGAAGGGGTACTTCTCTGGTCTGGCGCTGCCCGCTGGTCTAGCGAGAAGTTTGGCCCTGGTTGTGGGTGCTTCCCTGGCGCCACGGAACAGCACGCTGAGAAGCCACCCAGGCTGCCACCTGCGTACGTCGCTGAAGGCCCATCTTGGAGAGCAGCGAAGTGATGTGGTTCTTCACCGTCTTCTCGGCGATCCCCAGCGACTCACCGATCTCACGGTTCGACATTCCGTCACCGATGAGATCGACGACGCGCTTCTCTGACGGTGTCAAAGAAGCTGTTGGATCATTGGACTTCGCCTGTCGACGGGTAACAGTCGCCTGGTCGAGCATAATTCGCCCCTCAGAAACTGCGGCGATAATATCGTTGATCTCAGAACCACGAATCGTCTTGAGGACGTAGGCGCGAGCACCGGCATCCAGAGCTTCCGAAACCGCAGCATCATCATCAAAGGTGGTGAGGACGATGGCTTTGGCACCCGGGTTGAACTGCTGGAAGCCTCGCATTACATCGATTCCAGTACCATCTGGGAGCTGGAGGTCGACCAGCAGCACGTCGGGGGTCACGATGGCACCCCGACGCAGTGCGTCCTCGACGGTCCCGGCTTCGGCTACCACCTGGAAGCGGGGGTCTCGATCAACGATGTCTGCGATTCCGCGCCGTACGATCTCATGGTCGTCCACTATCATTACGCGCACAACCAGGTCCGGCGACTCGACGTTTCTGTTCACCCTGCAATGATACGGGAAAAAAGTCCCATGAACGCCCCGGTCCATGCACGTCTGGTCGACTGGCTAAGGTTTTTGGACTCTTGGACCAAACCTCGCCCTCACTAACTCTCTTCCGGGGGCGGCTGGCAGCTCGGGCAGTAGTGATGTGACCTTCCATTGACGTTCTCACGAACGATCAGTGCTCCGCAGACTAAGCACGGTTCACCTTCGCGCCCATAGACGTGCAACGACCGTGCGAAGTAGCCCGGGTCTCCATCGGTGTTGAGGTAGAGGGAATCAAAGGAAGTCCCTCCCACTTCTACCGCTTCGACCATTACATCCCGAGACATCTCAACGACCCTGGTGACAGTTTCTGAAGGGAGCGAGCTGGCTCTTTCCAGACCGTTGATTCCGACACGGAACAGCGCTTCATCCGCATAGATGTTGCCAATTCCAGAAACAATGGCCTGATCGAGCAGCGCCGTCTTGATGAACCGACGCGTCTTACCCAGCGGCTTTGTCCAGGTGTCCAGGGGAACGTCCTCGAGAGGATCCGGGGCAAGGGCCACTGCGCCCTCAGGAATCAACCGCCCCGATGGGTCTTCAACAAGGGGTGAGATGGTGAGATGCCCAAACATTCGTGGGTCAATAAACGAAGCGTGCTTGCCGCTATCCAGAGCGAGGCGCACGTGTTCATGTCGTGCAAGCGGCTCTGCACTCGTATCAACGACGCGAACGTGACCGGACATTCCCAAATGGATAACCAGGGACAGATCCGAGTCCTCAAGGAGAAGCCACATAAACTTGCCCCGGCGCTCCACCCCCGTGACAACGGCATCGGTCAGGTGAGTATGGAGGTCGATCATCCCCTGCGCGTTCTTGCGCACCAGACGACCACCTTCTCCTTCAACCCTTGTGATCGTGCGACCTTTCAGGTGTCGCTCGATGCCACGCCGAATCGTTTCGACTTCGGGCAACTCAGGCATGTAGTCCTTCCGTGAGTTTGGTCAGCGCAGCACGCGCAGCATCGTTTTCAGCCACCTTCTTCGAGGGACCGACCCCCGTGGCAACCATTTCGGTGCCGAAGAAAATCTGGGCTTCATAGGAGCGATCGTGGTCCGGTCCGTGACCAGTGACAGTGAACTCAAAGTCCCCCCACCCGTGCTCTTTGGCCTTGAGGGAGAGCGGTGTCTTCCAATCAGCAATAGCTTCGGGGTCCTGGGCACGGTCAATTATCGGAGCCAGGTGCTTGAGCAGAGCTTTGCGGGTTGGCTCCAAGCCCTGCGAAAGGTAGGTGGCGCCGATCAGGGCTTCCATTGTGTCGGAGAGGATTGAGGCTTTGTTGCGCCCCCCGGTCTTGTTCTCTCCCACTCCAAGCAGGATGAACTCTCCGAGACCGATGGACCGAGCCATCTGCGCCAGAGGTTTCTGCGAGACGACGGCATTGCGAATCCGGGCTAGGTCACTTTCCGGAGCATCCGGGTAGCGATGAAAGAGCTCATCGGTGGCGACCACAGAAAGAACTGAATCCCCGAGAAACTCAAGTCGTTCATTGTGCGTTTGCAACCCGACCTCAAAGGCGAAAGACCGGTGGGTTAGTGCTTGAACCAGAAGCTCGAGGTCTACGTCTACCCCCCAGGCCTCAAGAAGCTCTGCGGCATCCTTGTTGATCGCACCCGAGGGTGCCTTCTTAGCCATTGTCTTGCGCCAGCAGTGACTTCAGGGCCGCAAATCGGGGATCGAGGAACTCGTGTTGGTGGTCCTCGGGGAGGTCGCGTCGAGGAACCCCGCAGTGTTCACAAATCCCCTCGCAGTCTTCCTCACACAGGGGTTGCATCGGAGCTTCCGCAAAGATTGCGTCCCTCAGCATGGGTTCAAGGTTCACGGCGTCCTGCTCGATCACGTAGGCGGGGTCGAACTCATCCCCTTCAATCTCGATATCAGGTGCGAATGCATCCGATTTACGAGCCCGGGAACGATCGCTGGATGCGACCTGGGTATAGAGTTCGGCCGCATCGACCTCGATCTCAACTTCCAGGTCATCGAGGCAGCGCACGCACTGGCCAACCAGGTTGACAGTCGTGCGCAGTTCGACATACACCCCCTGATCAACGCTGGTGACAGCCACCTCGAGGGGGACGACGGTGCCCTCAGGAAGTGTCAACACCTCGGTGTTCCACCCCGCCGGGGCGACCCAGTCGAGGGCGTGTTCGATCCTGGTACCTGTCAGTCGGGGCTGGTCCCGAAGCGACAGCATTAGGTCAGCTTTGTCAGCCATTGGCAACTTCTCTCCTCTGCGGTTCCCCAAGGGGGAAACCGACTAGTCGAGATCGATATTAGCCGCCTCGTCAACCCCATCGCGGTTTGAGAGAGCGCGCATACCTGCTTCGGTGCGGCGCAGGAGGTCTTTCAGGAGGTCAGCTGTCTGTCCGAGTGAGTGGGAGACGTAGTCCTCGGCGCCCTGGCGCAGCTGGGAAGACTCACGCTTGGCAGCGGTCACAAGTTCGCGGGCACGCTGCCCGGCCAGTTCGGTGACATGGTCTGAGGAGATGAGACGATCAACCTGTGCGTGTGCATCTGCGAGCATTGCCTCAACCTCAGCGGCAGCTCGCGACTTGACGTTGGTGGCCTCTTCGGTGGCACGCGCAACCTTGCGCTCGGCCTCATCAGCAGCCTCAGCCAGGATGGTGTCCGACTTGGCCCGAGCGTCCTCCAGCAGGGTTCGGGCGCGCATTGAAGCCTCTGCCATTGCCGCTTCAGCAACGTCGTCGGCGCGACCAAGCACGGCATCCGCGTCCGCCACGACCGCATCGGCTGCAACCAGGTCATCAGGAAGCGCATCGCGAGACTGGTTGACAAGGTCGAGGATCTCAGCCTTGTTGAGGACAATGTTGGCGGAGAGCGGGACCGCACGAGCACTCTGCACCAGGATCTCAATCTGGTCCAGAGCAGCGATTACTGTCGAGGGGCCGTAGCCCGAGTCGTCAACGTACTCTTCCACCCTCTCCGTTGAGCCAACCTCAAGTTGTGCTTCAGGAGTGACATCTAGGGGAAAGTCGTCCTGGGCCTCATAACGTTGCGGCATCGTTACTCCTCAATTGAGATCCTGCTGTTACTAGTGGGTGGCGCGCCCATCGGGGCGCCACCTCGAAACCTTTGTCAAGTCTAGGGTCTGTGACGCCCACGAGTGCGGGCAACTCACGGTCTCTTAGAGATTGCCCGCAGGACCGGCTCCGGGACCAGCCCTTCAAGGTCAGCCCCGTAGTTGGCCAGTTCCCTAACGATCGATGAAGACAGGGTCGCCCACTGCGGGTTGGTCGGCAGAATCAGGGTGTCGAGGTCGGATAACCGAGAGTTCACAGTTGCCTGGGTGTACTCCCATTCCCAGTCCGAGGTCGATCGTGCCCCCTTGACAAGGACATGGGCACCTACTTCTCTAGCAAAGTCGGTTGTCAGGCCCTGGAACTCACCGACCGTAACGTTTACCAGCAGGGGGTCCTGGGCCACGACCTGTTCCAAGAGCTCCACCCGCTGCGCAACGGGCATCCAGCCCTGCTTAGCATCATTGAACCCGACCGCTACAACCACCCTGTCGAAGATCTTCGCGGCCCTGGTAATGAGGTCAAGGTGTCCGTTGGTGGGAGGGTCAAAACTGCCCGGGAAGAGTGCTGTCACCATCTGTCAATCCTAAAGTTCGCTGGCTGCAACCTTGAGGTACCACGCCGCCGTATCCCCCCAGCTCTTGCGACTGATCAACGCCAGTTCGGGTGGAATTTGGGGCTCCAGGGAACGCGCATCGCGCTCAAGCACAATGGTTGCATCAATGTCGACCAGGGCCACCAGCTTCTGCAGCGTAATGGTCACCGTGTCTTCTGAGAGGCTGTAGGGCGGGTCGACAAAGACCAGGTCGAACCCACTGGGAGTGGACGGGCGACCCAGGTAGTCGATAACATCTGCGACCACGACAGTGGACCGATCTGCGAATCCGCAGGAATCGACGTTGGTTCTGATCACACCCGCGGCAGAAGCCGCCTTTTCTACCATGACGGCAGAGGTCGCACCGCGGGACAGTGCTTCAAGTGCCAGGGCTCCAGAACCCGCAAAGAGGTCGAGCACCCTGCATCCTTCTACGACGTCCCAGGAGCTCAGTTTCGAGAAAATTGCTCCCCGGACCTTATCTGAAGTCGGCCGGGTTCCCTTCGGAGGGACCTGCAGACGTCGACCCTTTGCCAACCCTGCGATGATTCGGGTCATCCGCTCAGTTCCTCTCTAGCCAGACTGCTTCCGCACCGAGTGCAGCTTCAACTTGTCCCGCCAGGTCCCGGTGGTCCTTCAGACCCGGATCAGAATCAAGGATCGCTGCAGCGATGCTTCGTGCCGCAGCAATTATTGCTCCATCGACGCGAACAGAGAGAAACTTCAGCCCGGATAGGTGTCCCGACTGGGCATGACCCAACACATCTCCTTCGTTGCGAAGGCGCAGGTCGATCTCTGCAAGAGTAAAACCATCGGTCGTTGATGCCACCGCCTCAAGGCGCTCGGCTGTAACCGGGGACTGGCTGGAACCATGGACCAGGAGGCAGACGCTCTGAGAGCTTGACCTGCCCACCCGCCCGCGAAGCTGGTGCAGTTGGCTAAGACCAAATCGCTGGGCTCCGAGGATGATCATCAGGGTTGCCTCTGGGACATCAACCCCAACCTCAACCACGGTGGTGGCCACAAGGATCGGAGACCTGCCACTTGCAAACTCAACAAATGCCCTGCTGTTCTCTTCTGGTCTGCGGCGCCCGTGAGCCAGTCCGATGCCGATGCCAGCAAGTTCATCCATACCCCGCAGTTCATCGACCACAACGGAGGCTGCCGGGACATCCGAGCAGGCGGTTCCATCGCTGTTCACGAACTTCTCTAGCTCTAGTCCCTCAAGGGGGCCCCCGCCCGGGTCACCGTCCTCATTCCCGGCTTCTGGGTCACCGGCGTCGATTCGGGGACAGACAACGTAGACGCGCCCGCCCTTATCAACCTCTTCTTTGGCTCGTTGCCACAGCCTGTGCATCCAGGACACGTTGGCATTACTTACCAGGTGGGTTTGAACGGGAAGCCTGCCCGGGGGCATACCTTTCATCAGGGTGACATCCAAGTCACCGAAGACGGTCATGGCAATGGTGCGAGGAATGGGGGTCGCGGTCATGACCAGCAGGTGGGGTGTGAAGTCCCTTCCCTCTCGAAGATACTCGCGCTGCTCAACCCCAAAACGGTGCTGTTCGTCTACAACGAGCAGGGCGAGGCCAGGAATCTCTACCCCTTCTTGGATCAGGGCATGCGTTCCCACCACAATCGCCGGCTCTCCCCCGGCCAGATGCGCTAGAGCCTGAGCCTTCTCCGCTCCCGATCGCTTTCCAGTCAGGAGGTGGAGAGGAACGTCCAGGCCTGCTTTGTCGAGGAGGTTGATCAGCGTGGCGAAGTGTTGGCGAGCCAGGACCTCGGTAGGTGCTAGAAGGGCCGCTTGAAATCCATTCTCAACCGCAGCCACCATCGCTAAGAGGGCCGTGACGGTCTTACCTGCCCCAACATCGGCTTGGAGGAGCCGCTGCATGGGAACTGGTCGTGCCATGTCCGCAGAAATCTCTTCCCACGCACCAATCTGTGATGGTGTCAAGTGGAAAGGGAGCCCGGCGACCAACTGCGCCACCATTCCCCCCTCTGATTCGCCATCAGAGGGGACCGGGTGGGCTCTTCTAATGAGCTTCCCGGAAGCATCAACGCGGCCGGCCAGCAGGGCTGTCTGCAGGACCAGCGCCTCTTCCCAGGCCAGCGTCCTCTTCGCGGTCTCCCAGTCGACAGTCGCTTCGGGGTGGTGGAGGTTTTGGAGGGCCCTGTAGGAGGGCATCAGGCTGTAGCGGCGCCGCACCTCCTCAGGAATAACCTCTGGCACAGCGGCCTCATCAAGCTGGTCGAAAACGGCCGACACAAGTGAAGCGATCTTCCATGATGGAAGACCTGCCACCGATCGATAGATGGGGATTGGACGTCCGGCGCGCCTCGCTACGACCTCTGGCGAAGAGTCCTCAAGTTCCTCAAACTCTGGCTGCACCATCTGCAGCTTGCCCTGGAACTCTCCGATTTTCCCCGAAACTAGCACCGTCGCCCCCGGCTTGAGGATCTTCTGGTGCGGGGAGAGCATGTAGGGGTTCTTGGCGAAAAATGTGCATGTTAGGCGCGAAACACCATCGGTGATATCAACCAGGAGGCGCACTCCGTGGCCAGATCGGTTCGAGATCAGGTTGGCATTCACCACCTGCGCCAGAAGCGTGGCCTCATCACCGGGGACCATGCCTGTGATCTGGGTGAGACGCCCCCAGGAGTAGTAGCGCCTCGGAGCGAGGTAGACCAGGTCCCGCACGGTTGCCAGCCCGCCCTCATGCAGGCGTTTAACAGCCGCCTTTCCCAGGCACAAGGCGAGTGGAGTATCCAGATTGACGCGGGTCACCACAGCTCTCCCCTCTTTCGTCCACCCCGAACCACAGTTTGCGTTCAGAGGCCTAGCCGCACACTTAGACACCGAGTCTTTCACGCACCTCCGACATCTATGCAACCCGGAACTTGGAGCACCTGATGTCGAGTGTGGGCGACTCTACACTTCGATTTGGGCTCGCTTGTTTGTGGCAACCCTACAGATTCCGCTAATCTTGCTTAGTTGCTTCTGTGATGTGTGGGCCCGTCCACCCGTCCTGGACGCCG
The DNA here is from genome assembly GCF_900187855.1 of Actinomyces minihominis. Taxonomy (GTDB): domain Bacteria; phylum Actinomycetota; class Actinomycetes; order Actinomycetales; family Actinomycetaceae; genus Scrofimicrobium; species Scrofimicrobium minihominis. The sequence continues at coordinate 232,709 of NZ_FYEG01000002.1, forward strand.
ATTGGCCACCATTTCAGGTGGCAATGAAGACTTTTTGGAACTAACGAGGAGGACCCAGTGGCCTCAGTATGCGATATCTGTGGAAAGACCCCGCAGTTCGGCAAGTCGGTCTCGCACTCGCACGTGCGCACGAATCGCCGTTTCAACCCGAACATCCAGCGTGTCCGCGCCAGCGTCAACGGTGAGACCAAGCGCCTGAATGTTTGCACCAACTGCATTAAGAGCGAGCGTGTAGAGCGAGCCGCATAGGCGCCTCTCTACCCAAGTCAAAGCCCCCACCAGGTTCAAACTGAACTGATGGGGGCTTTTGCCTACCCTGGACAAGCTCGCGAGACATCTAACCGTACGAGGCCGATGCGGGGGGCATCTGGGGGCAGATCTCATCAATCTTGAACTCAATCCCTTCATCCCCCTCAACCGACCAGTCTTCAAGGGGTGGCAACCAATACCCAGGTGAGGTCGTGTCTTGTGCAAGCATGGCAGCTATGAAGGCCTCCTTGGTAGGTGCCGGAGTGGTCACTTCAATGCCGTGAGCTGCCAGACACTCCAGGTAAAAGGTGGTGTAGTACTCGTAGTCCACAGCAAACTGCTCACGTCCACTCTCTCGCAGCAGCTTGGGTTCGGGAGTGAACTTGGCAAAGCAGGCGTACAGGGCCAGGTTATTCGCCAGCTCCACCTCCTCATTTTCAGACCCCCCCATATCGATGTGGATTCCAGAGTTCACCCCGTCAACTTCGGCGCTGAATCCCAAGTCATTCGCACAGTCCGCAATTGCCTGCCAGCGCTCGGCGTCACCCACCCAGCGCTCGAGAGGAATGTCTGGTAGGTCGACTCCGTTCAGACCAAGACCAACCGCACTACTTTGTAGCCAAGCCGCACGAAGTTCCTCAGCCTCGGCATCATCAATGGGAAGAGAGGTAACGACCGTTTCCGGCTGCCAAGCCTGGGACCTTGCGTACCAGGACTCCGCGTTCACAGACTCAACTTCAGCTTCCGGTGCCGGAGCTGATGAACAGGACGCCACCATCAAGGTCAAAGCCAGAATGCCCGCAACTGCTGAGCCTCCTCGACGCATCCATCGAGGAAGAGTCTCGTTACTCAATGTGCGCATGCACTTATTGCTCATAATGTTAAACCCTTCGTTATACTCGATAGATCATAATGGTGTCATACCAGGTGGAGCCTTGCATCGTGGCAACGGCTTTGTGGCCGATTAGAAGCTGAACTGTGACACCTCGAAAAACCCAACCTTCAAAGGGGAACGAATGCATACGCGACCGGTTAGCAAGGGTTCTGCGTGGCTCATCTATCTCTTGGTTCTCCTGGTCGTGGGGGCCATAACTTTCTGGGCTGGACTCACGGTGGGCAAGAAGAACACAGCCCCACAGCAAGAGACTGATCAGGAAGTGTTCGTGACGGTTACGCAGCAGACTCTGGGCCGATCGTTCACTCTTGGAGCGACGGTGACACAGGAACGCAGCGCTGTGGCAGAGAACCTCCTCACCGGCGTTCTCACAGGAGCTGCCTCTGAGGGGCTGGTCTCGACAGGTGAGGTGGTGTACTCGGTAGATGGCACTGCGGTCAAAGCCGTGGTGTCATCCAGGCCGTTCTACAGAGATCTCTTTGAGGGCACCAGTGGAGATGATGTGCGTGCCCTGAACGACGCTCTCGTTGAGCTGGGCTACCTGGATGAGGGCGGAGAGAAGTTCGACGGCTGGACCACCTATGCAGTGCAACTGTGGCAGAGAGATCAGGGCGTTGAGGCAACGGGTACGATCCAACGTGGCGAGCTACTCGCCGTCTTGGCCCTGCCCGGGACTCTGATTGTTGACACCACCCAGTTCCCAATCGGATCGATTGTCTCTGAAGGTGAGAACCTGGTTCTGCAGCGTGCAGCGGAACCGCGTTTTACCATTCCGGTCACCCAGACCCAAGCCCAGATGGTTCCACTTGGTGCACCTGTCTCTGTCCAGTTCAGACAGTTCACCTGGGGCGCCGAGGTGGTTGGCACTGAAAAGGACATCAACGGGGATCTCAACCTCATGCTCAGCGGTCCAGATGGGGCACCTGTCTGTGGTGATCAGTGCGGGGAGCTTCCGTCCGATGAATCTTTGACACTTTTGGCTTCGATACAGGTGGTGCCAGAGACAACCGGACCGGCCGTCCCTATCGCTGCCCTACGCATCGAACCGAACGGCGAGGTACAGGTTCTGGTCCGACAGGGAGCGGATGCGCAGAGTGGACCCTCCGAGGCTCGGCAGGTAGCGCCCCGCAGCGTCACGGTCCTCGCCTCCCAGGATGGGGTGGCCATCATCAACGGGGTCGAGGTCGGTGAGGAAGTCCAGCTCTTCGGTTCGAAACAGGCCGACGTTGGAACAGGTACCGGATTGAAAGTGGAGACGGACGAAGACGGCGCGGAGCAGTCGGACTCGAAGAGTCAGTCATGATTGCTCAGAGCTGGTCGGTTTCGAACTTGAGCTTTCGCTACAACAGGTCTGCTCCAGAGCTCTTCGACGGCCTCACCCATAGTTTTGAACCCGGGGTAATGACCGGGCTGACAGGGGCATCCGGGCGGGGGAAGTCCACTCTGCTCTACATACTCGGTCAACTTCTGAGGCCAAGCACCGGAGAGGTGCTTCGAGGAGGAGAAGACCTTTCCCTACTCTCAGATGGGGCACGCTCAAGGCTGCGAGCCGAGGAAATCGGCTTTGTGTTTCAGGATGCTTCCTTGGACCCCACCGGCTCTGTCGAGCGCTCCGTTGCTGAGCCGGGACTCTACGCAGGAAAAAGCCCAGCGGAGAGCCTTCCACGTGCTCTCGAGCTACTCGAGAAGTTTGGCCTGGGAGCGGAGATTGGCAAGCTACCCAGCCAGATCTCTGGCGGACAGGCTCAGAGGGTAGCGATCTGCCGGGCACTGTTTTCTTCCCCGGGTCTCATCCTGGCCGATGAACCCACCGGAAACCTGGACAGGAGGAACGGCGAACTGGTTCTAGAGGCATTGGCGGCAGCTGCCGCCGAGGGGCGCACCGTGGTGATTGCAACCCACGACCCCTTCGTCCTTGAACACACAGAGAGGGTACTTGAACTTTGAAACCCTCTGCCCTACTTACTGAGGGAAGCAGATCTGCCTGGGCTCAAAAGATCTCTTCCGGACTAGTCCTCATAGTCGTCGCGGTAATCTGCTTCACCGCGCTCTCGACGGTTGGTCGAGCTGTGGCAAACGACCGAGAGCTAGCCGCGACCATGGAGACGGAGGGGTCGCGCCTACTCACCGTCACAGACAGCGGAATGAACGACCTCATCAACACGGCACTGCTAGGAGTGGTGCAGGGAATCAGTGGTGTCGAGTCGGCGGTGGCACTCTCTTTGCCCACCGATGTACACGTGGGTGCGGTGCCAGGGGGTGAACCGGTTCCCCTCTGGCGCATTAGCGATGTCACTCGGGTGGCAACCCTGGACCGCGGTCGCACACCACTTCCCGGTGAAGCCACAGTCACAGCTGAGGTTCAGAGCAAACTTGGTCTGGTCGAGCCCGCAGGGTATGTCGAATCGCGGGAAGCAGTCCAGTTTCCGGTCGTCTCACGCTCGGTGGTGCGTCCCGGTTTCTCAGATCTGGCAAATGGAGCCCTGGTTCAGGCCGACGAACAGACACAGTACAACCAGCTCCGGGTGGTGATTGCCTCTGTAGAGGAGGTCGAGACGGTGCAGAAGGCGGTGCTGACGAGTCTGGGCGCGTTTGATCCATCAACCGTTTCCATTGAGTCTCCGCGCGCCCTCAACACACTCGCGGCCCTGCTCAACAGCCAGTTGGCCCGCTACAACCAGGCGCTTCTGGCCATGATCCTCGGGGTGGGAGCCATCTTTATCGCCATCGTCACCCTCTCGGATGTGCTTCTGCACCGCAAGGAGCTGGGGCGACGAAGGGCTCTTGGGGCGACTCGGCTTGACCTTTCCCTGCTAACAGTCCTGCGGGTTGTGGTGCCCGCCGGTGTTGGCGCCCTCGTCGGCTCAGTTAGCGCCATCGCCTTCTACGCCCTCGACAACATCAACCTTCCCCTTTCCTTCGTTGCAGCTGTGGCGTGGCTTGCTGTCATCACCGCTGGGCTGGCTGCCACAGTCCCTGCAGTGTGGGCTTCCATGAGAGACCCGGTGTCAGTACTGCGAACGCCCTAGACCCACGTGATGTCCCCCGCCGGTTGTCTTGTGCCACACGTTTCCAGGTTCCTTGCCTAGCGCGGCATCGGTAGGCTGGACGTTCAGCGTGCAGTTAGGGGAAGAAAGTATGAAGTTCCGCAGCCACAGAAGGATTGTCGCCGGGGTGGTTCTCGGAGCTTTCCTGCTCACAGGGTGTTCCAGCGGGTTCACCGCCACCGGACAGTCGGGGGCAGAAGACGCGGACGGCCGATCCCCTCTCGTCGTGGCAATGGAACTGGCCTATCCCCCGTTTGAGACCAAGGATCTGGACGGGGGGCCCGAGGGCGTTTCCCCCGACTTCATGCGTGCCTTCGCCGATGCTTACGGCTACGACCTCGTCATTGAGAACACGGCGTTCGACGGCCTCATTCCGATGCTCCAGACGGGTAAGGCCGATGCCATCATGTCGTCAATGACGATCACTGATGAGCGTGGCCAGTCCGTTGACTTCACCGATCCCTACGCTCGAGCCCAGCTCGCAATCCTTACCAACACCGACTCGGGGGTGGCAGGTGCCGATGACCTCAACCAGCCGGGGCGGGTCGTCGCAGTGAAGACCGGTTCCACAGGGGATGTCTACGCGACCAAGAACCTGCCGGAAGCTCAGATAGTGAGGCTGGCCGACGAAAGCGCCGCTGTCACAGAGGTGATCCAGGGCAAGGCGGACGGCTTCCTCTATGACCAGCTCACGATCTACCGCAACCAGCAGCGCAACCCCGAGACCACTGAAGCAGTGTTCATCCCCTTCCAGGATCCCGAGTTCTGGGGCATAGCGGTCGCCAAGGGCAATGACACGCTGCGGGAGCAACTGAACGAGTTCATCGCCAGCTACTCGGCAGAGGGCGGCTTCGACCAGATCACAGACCGACACCTAGCCGAAGAGAAGGAAGCCTTTGACGAGCTTGGATTCACGTGGTTCTTCGATCTGAAGTAGGTACCTGGTTCACGCGCCAGCCCGGGGAGCGCACCCCCCTCGGCAAGCTGGTTGGCAACTACCTTCTGGTTGTTGTCATCGTGGTCGGTGTCTTCTGGCTGTCCCTCTATGGTGCCGGAGTAACCCTCAACTTCTCCTTTGTTACCGAGTACCGCACCCGCCTCCTCGATGGCTTCGTCCTCACCCTGTGGATCTGCCTGGGCTCCCTGGTCCTATCTATGGTCATAGGGATTCCGGTTGCTCTGGCGGCCCGGTCGAACATCCTGCCTCTGCGTTACGCCGCAGATTTCTACGTCAAGATCATCCGGGGCACTCCGCTACTGGTTCAGATCTACCTCTTTTACTACATCATTGGCACAGCCTGGGGTGTCAACAACAAGACGCTGTCCGGCATCCTCATACTTTCTGTGTTCACGGGTTCCTACGTGGCTGAGATCATCAGGGGATCAGCGGCTTCGCTAGATCAAACGCAACTGTTGGCGGCGGATGCGGTGGGCTTCACCCGCGTCCAATCCGTTCGCTACGTGATCCTGCCGCAGATGGTGGCGAGGACGCTTCCGGCCCTAACCGGTCAACTGGCCTCCTTGATCAAGGACTCCTCGCTGCTTTCAGTCATCGCAGTCATCGAAATTACGCAGACGATTCGTGAAATCACCGCTACCAACTACAACTTCTTCGGAGGCTACATTTTCCTCGGAGCGATCTACCTCTGCCTGACGCTGCCCCTCATGTTTGTCTCCTCCCATTTTGAGAGGAAGTTTGCCTATGACCACTAGGCTTCAGCTGCGCAATGTCTCCAAGAGCTTCGGGGAGCAGCAGGTTCTCAGCAAGATTTCGTTCGAGGACGACATATCGACGATGGCTCTGATCGGGCCCTCCGGTGGGGGAAAATCAACCCTGCTCAAAATCATCGGCGGCCTGGAAGCTCCCGACAGCGGCGAGGTCGTCGTCGGGGAGCAGACGGTGAACTACAACGTCAAGGGGCTCCCTGCCTATAGGTCGAGCCTGGGCTTTGTCTTTCAACACGCCGGACTTTTTGCGCATCTCAGCGCTGAGGAAAACATTGCCCTACCCCTGAGGGTAGTGCACGGTAGAGGCGTTGAAGAAGCCCGAGAGAGGGCGGGCGCCCTCCTCAATCGTTTCGGTCTCAATTCAATCGCGCAGAAGCGTCCAGCCCAGCTCTCAGGTGGGGAACGTCAGAGGGTTGCCATTGCTCGAGCCGTGGCACCCAGCCCCCGCTTACTGCTTCTCGATGAACCGACCAGCGCGCTCGACCCAGAGTACACAGCGGAGGTTCTCGACCTGATCAACGACCTCAAGAATGAAGGAACACAGTTCCTGATTGTCACCCACGAAATGGGCTTTGCTCGTAGAGCCTGCGATACGGTGGCATTTCTAACCGAGGGGAAGATAGCCGAGTACGGGCTTTCCCAGCAGATCTTCACAGATCCTGAGACCGTCGAGCTCCGACGTTTCCTGGGCAGGTTGAGCCAGTGGAGCTAACGCCTGCGGTCTCTGGCCTTCCGCAGAGTTAGGCGGGAGGGGCGAAGTGGTCGAAGCCGCCGGTGACCTGCTTTCCGTCTAGCGTGACACGCGACCGGGTGGCGTCACTGCGGCTCGTACCGTACTCACCCACCGTGCCAATCGCTCGAAACGGAGCAGTCACGAGGACGTAGGGGGGAAATGCCACGAGCAGGGAGTGGTCCTCACCCCCGTAGAGGACCCACTGGACGGGGTCGACACCCAGGGACCGCGCAGCCTTCTCCAGTGCCGCCAGGTCATCGTGAAGACCGTAGCGCGTGATGTCGATACTGACTCCGGAAGCCTCGGCCATCCTGGTTGTATCCGCCACCAGTCCGTCCGAAACGTCCATCATCGCGGTCGCTCCACGGCCCGCTGCGAGCGGACCGGCAGAAAGCGGGGGTTTAGGGCTGCGGTAAAGGGCTACCGGCTCCTGGAACGGGGTCGGAACGGCCGCTCCGTGAAGCGCACCTGAGACAGCGCCCGAGTCAAGGGCTGCCAAACCTGCAGCTGAGCGACCGAGGGTACCCGCGATGGCCAAGGTATCGCCTGGTCGGGCACCTGAACGAAGCACAGGGTCACCCGCGAGGGTGCCGTGAGCAGTCACCGAGATAACCAGGGTCGGTCCGCGAGTAATGTCGCCGCCGACCACTCCGGCCCCGGCGTTGAAGGCCTCGGTGCCCAGTCCCCCGGCGAAGTCTTCCAGCCAGTCGATGTCGAGGTCGGCGGGCAGCACCATGGAGACCACCAGGGAGGTCGGCTTGGCCCCCATAGCGGCCACATCCGAGAGGTTCTGGGCAGCCGCCCTCGCCCCCACCTCTGCCCCCGTGGACCATGCACTGCGGAAGTGCGATCCCTCGACCAGGATGTCTGTCGTGACAACGAACCTGCGGTCGGGTACCTCGACCACCGCACAGTCATCCCCGGGTCCCACCAGCGTTGAACCACCAACCGGGAGGTACGGGGTCATGCGAGCGATGATCTGTTTTTCGCTGAGTTCACTGACCTTCACGGCAACCAACTTTCTTCAGAGCCTGGTTGTTGAGAGGTGTGAGGTGTAGAGGCACATTGCTGCTGCGGCAGCCGCGTTGAGTGACTCGGCGTCACCGAGCAGCGGGATCTCGACGAGGAGGTCGCAGATTGCCACCGCACCCTCTGACAACCCTCTAGCTTCGTTACCGAATACCCAGACGTGTGGGTTCGCCAGCGCTGCCCCCACGCCCTCTTCCGTCTCACCGGTAAGAGCCGCAACAGCCAGCGCATCAAGCGTGACATCCGAGTCGTGACCCGAGGTGCCCAGGATAGGCCACTCGCCTTCGGGAAGATTGGCGCGCACCGTTTCCAGCGGCAGACGCAGGATAGGGATGTGGAAGACCGATCCCGCGGATGAACGAATCACCTTGGGGTTAGCCGGGTCGACCGTCCCTGAACCGAGGATGACCGCAGCTGCCCCCATGGCGTCTGCTGATCGGATGATGGTGCCGGCATTTCCCGGATCCTGAGTCTCAGGCAGGCAGACTACAAACGGGGACCTGGCCCCGGCGCTTTGCGATGCCTGCGAGGCTCTCGCGCGCAGGACCTCCCACGTCTCCCCAGCATCTGCCTCCAGGGCATCAACCGTGGCCACCGCAGCAACACCCTGACAGTCGGGGCTGATTGCCCTGGCAACCTCAGGGGTGACATTGTGAACATAGTGGGTTGCGCGCCTTGAGGCGGCAGCAAGTTCCCTGTCGCGCTCCTCGACCTCATCCGTCAGATAGACATCAACAACGAAATCCGGGCGGTGGTTCACCAGTTCGCGTACCGCTTGCGGTCCCTCAACCAGGATACGACCGCTACGGCGACGGCCCGAAGAGCCGCGTAACCCAGCAACCGTCCTGATTCTGTCGGAACGCGGGTTATCGATAAAGTTGTGGAAGTCCATGAGCAAACTCTACCGTGAGCACGACCCCACCCAGACAGCAAGAAGGTGACCCATCGCTGGGTCACCTTCTTGAGATGTTCGAAAAATACCGAGAACTACGCAGCCTTGGGAGCGTTGACGTCCTTGGGCAGGGCTGCCTTGGCAGCCTGAACAAGGGTGGTGAACGCTGCGGGATCGTTCACTGCGAGATCAGCAAGCATACGACGGTCGACCTCGATGCCAGCCAGGTTCAGGCCCTGGATGAAGCGGTTGTAGGTCAGGCCCTCGGCGCGAGCACCGGCGTTGATGCGCTGGATCCAGAGGCGACGGAAGTCGCGCTTCTTGTTGCGACGATCGCGGTAGGCGTAAACGTGGCTGTGGGTGACCTGTTCCTTAGCCTTACGGTAGAGGCGTGAGCGCTGGCCGCGGTAGCCCGAGGCCTGCTCGAGGATATCCCTGCGCTTTTTCTTCGCGTTTACTGAACGCTTTACACGTGCCATTGAAGTGTTCTCCTAAAAAGTCTGTTCCGGTACGATCACTTGCCGAGCAGTGAACGTACGCCCTTCTCGTCTGCGCGTGCGACGACAACATCGTCCTCAAGGCGACGTGTCTTGCGCGAAGACTTGTGCTCCATCAGGTGACGACGACCTGCGCGCTCACGCATGATCTTGCCGCTACCGGTGAGGCGGAAACGCTTCTTAGCCCCGGAGTGCGTCTTGTTCTTTGGCATTTTCTTTCCTTTTCGTGTTTTTCTTGTCGCCCGATCCCCAAAAAGGAACGAGGACGGGCGGAAGTTCTATTACTCGCCTGTGCGAGACTGGCGAACCTGTTCCCGCTGGCTACGTTCTTCGTGCTTGGCTTTGCGCTCAGTGCGGGCCGCCTCACGGCGCTCACGCTGCTGAACCATGGCATCGGCCTTCTTGCGGGTGGGAGCTAGCACCATGGTCATGTTGCGCCCATCCTGGCGCGGAGACGACTCAACGACACCGAGGTCAGCCACCTGTTCAGCAAGGCGCTGAAGAAGGCGAATACCAGCTTCGGGGCGCGACTGCTCGCGACCACGGAACATGATCATGACCTTGACCTTGTCGCCCCCTTCGAGGAAGCGCTTCACATGACCGGTCTTCGTGGCGAAGTCATGGTCATCAATCTTGATGCGGAAGCGGATTTCCTTGAGTTGGGTGTTGGCCTGGTTACGGCGCGCATCGCGCGCCTTCTGTCCGGCTTCGTACTTGAACTTTCCGTAGTCCATGAGCTTTGCAACCGGAGGACGTGCCGTTGGGGCAACCTCTACCAGGTCTAAGCCGGCCTCTTCGGCAAGTCGCAGTGCGTCTTCGACACGCACCACGCCAACCTGTTCACCCGCGGGTCCAACAAGTCGTACTTCCGGAACTCGAATCCGATCATTGATGCGAGGTTCGCTGATGGCGCCTCTCCTTCCACTGTTTGGCCCTACTTGTGCCAACAAAAAACTCCGTGCTGACAAACGCGCACGGAGCTTTCCCTCAGCAGACAGAAAACTGCACACGGCAGTCCGCCTACTTTTACCCGGCGCCTCTGACCACAAGTCAACTGTGTCCAGTGACTGTGTCTGACCACCAACCAGTTGGTTAGTGGTGGGCCCCCAGGTGGGAATAGCTCCACTTACGTTCGACCAACAGGAACTGTCAGTCTTTTCGGTCGGCTCCAACCCTACCAGCCGCCATCGTCTGTGCCGAGATCAGAACCGTGACATCCCGGTGGAACCTGTCACAGCGGATGTCCGACCGGCTCCTTTGCTGAACCAGTTCTATCCACAGATCACCTAAAAATACACTATCCACAGGTCAGAGACAGAGGGCAGCAACTTCTTTCCAGCCTTCGTAACCTTCTAAAATGCCCCACCTCAAAAGGTTTCTGATTCAGGACCAGATACTTCCCGCGCCCAACAATAGTCCGGTGTTCTTTCTGAACGAGGACGAACTAGACGCCATGGTCCGCAAGCCGCAGGTAGTACCCGACCGCGGCCCTCACCCACCCGCCAGCTCTCGATCTGTCCCATCCCCTGTGCTCCGGTTTCCCCCTAGGCAAGAGCAACTGGACGCGGCGTAAGTCGCACGGCCGGAGCAGCAGATGAAAGACGGGGATGCTTGGCAATGAGACCTAGCGCATTCGCCAGTTTGAGTTTTTGAACGGCCATGTCTGAGGTTGGATCAATCTCGAAGAGCACCACAACGTCAAGCATTCCATTCCAGATGACACCTGACTCGTCCCCTTCGGAACCAGCGGGATGAACCCGCACAGCTACGATTCCCGAGCACTGGGTTCTTGCAGCTTGAAGCAGTTCCTCCGCCAGTGAGACGTCGTACCACGGGGCAGGCCACCGGTCACCACCCACCAGGGCATGGACAGCCGCGACCGGAAGTATGACGGTTGAGGTTGATCCGGCATCGATCTGAATGGCAGGAGGAGCCCCCGCCTGGGTCGCAGCAACCGCCACCCTCTGGGACGACATCGTCATGGGACGAGCGGTGGGATCCCATGCGGCGAGCTGCTCAGCTGAAGAGAAGGCAAGAACCATGGGCCCGTACTTTCCCTCTACGACTGGGAGCGGAATATCGTCATCTTCACCCAGACCCTGGCTTCGGTGTTCGCCGCTGTCATCAGGATGCACCTCAACGGGTACCGGGACGATAAGTCGTTCTGTAACCAATGCCGACTGAAGTTCTACCGCCCTGTCCGCACGCTCACCAAGGGTTTGCGTGGGGTTTGCGAGAGCTGCTGCGGTCAAAGGTAGCAGGCTCCCACGATCTGAACGATCGTGGCGCAGGGTAAGGCGCTGGGCCAGTTTGGCGCGCTGAGCATCAGTCAGGTTCATAGTTCTCCGGCGACCACCAGCGCCTCGTTGATCGTGAACTTTCCGGCGTAGAGTGCCTTGCCAACAATGGCGCTGTCGACCCCCAGTGAAACCAGTCCCCGTAGGGCAGCAATGTCTTCGAGGGACGATACACCGCCAGATGCAACGATGGGAGCGTCCGTCTTCATAGCAACCTTCTCAAGAAGCTCCAGGTTAGGACCGTTGAGCATCCCATCCCGACCAACATCTGTCAGGACGTAGCGCGAGCATCCCGCCATGTTCAACCTCAACAGGGTGTCCCAGAGGTTACCCCCCTCTTTTGTCCACCCCCGCGCCGCTAGAGTCTCGCCTCGGACATCAAGGCCCACAGCGACCCGGTCCCCAAAGCGTCTTATGGCGCTCTCAGTCCAATCTGGGTTCTCAAGGGCTGCGGTCCCAAGGTTCACCCGAGTCACCCCCATCGCTAGGGCACTTACCAGGGACTCTTCCCCCCGGATTCCCCCCGATAGTTCAATGTTGAGGTCTGTGGCATCGATGACCCGCTGAAGTAGCTCTCGGTTCTGACCCCGACCAAAGGCGGCATCAAGATCGACAAGGTGAATCCACTCGGCCCCGGCTGCGGCGAACTGTTCTGCAATGTCTACCGGGTCGCCGTACTCGGTCTCCGTTCCGGCTTCACCCTGGACAAGGCGCACTGCCTTCCCGTTGACGACGTCGATTGCTGGAAGCAAGGTTAGTTTCAAGTTTCTATCGCTTTCTTCGTCCTTTGAGCCACCCTGTCCAAGAATCAGGGCCACGAAACTCTTCGACTTGTTCGGGTGTGATTCTGCCGAGAAGCAGCTCCTCGGCGGCCAGTTCCAGTCCGGCAAGGACCAGACCCGACGACAGTGACGCTTCTGGTTCACCATTCACGTAGCGCCGCGCAATGATAGTACCGGTGACCTGGGGTTCACCCTCACCCGCGGGATCCTCAGTGGTCCACGCTGTCAGGGCAACTGCACCGAGCGGACTCATCTTAGAGAGAAGGCGCGCCATCTGATCAGCCTCTTTTGGCTGGGGGCGTTCCTCCCCAAGAAGGGCCATCATCTCCTCGGCCTCACTCTCTGCTCCCCCGGCCTCGATATCCATGTATACGGCGCTGTTTCGGCCCAGCGCAACAACCGGGGCAGGTGAGCCCACCAGATCGAGAGCAGCACGCAGAGCCGCGGGAGCATCAACAGGCGAAAGAACGAGAGACCGGGCAGACTTTTTCGGCAGGGGTGTCATGCCCTGCATCATCTCGAGGAACTGGGCATCCAGATCATCACCCTGGAAATCATCACTCATGGTCTAGAGCGCTCCCTTTGTCGATGGCACTCCCTCAACGCGAGCATCGATCGCAACCGCTTCACGAAGTGCTAGGGCTAACGCCTTGAACTGTGCCTCGACGATGTGGTGGGGGTCCCTCCCGGCAAGAAGTGTGACGTGGAGGCACAGACCCGCGTTGAACGCGAAAGATTCGAAGACATGCTGTGTCATCGCACCCGTAAAGTGTCCTCCGATGAGGTGGTAGGCCTGCCCGTCAGGTTCGCCTGTGACGACGCAGTAGGGGCGTCCCGCAACATCAACCACGGCCCGCGCCAGCGACTCATCGAGCGGAGCAAAGCCTGTGCCGTATCGTCGAAGGCCACGCTTGTCCCCCAGTGCCTTGGCGAATGCCTGACCCAGGGTGATCGCAACATCCTCAACCGTATGGTGCACATCGATGTGAACGTCGCCCTCGGCCTCAACATCAATGTTGATTAGTGAGTGTTTCGCCAGCGCCGTCAACATGTGATCGTAGAAGGGCACACCGGTGCGAATGTTACCCGTCCCGTTCCCGTCGAGGTCGATGGTAACCCTTACATCCGACTCACCGGTTGTTCTCGTCACCGTCGCAGTGCGGTTCTGCTGTTTCACAGCGCCTCCTTTAGTGCCTGTCGAAATATCTCATTTTCGGTGGGCGTTCCAACTGTAACCCTCAGGTACCCCTCGGGACCCACCTCTCGGATCAAGACTCCGCTCTCAACCAGGTTCCGCCACACTTCATGACGCTTAGAAAGCGGCCCAAACAGTAGGAAGTTTGAAGAGGACGGTGCGACCACAAAGCCCTGCTCTTCAAGCCAGCTGGCAAGTTCGTCACGTTCGGCGCGAATAAGGGCGATCTGCTCCATCTGAGTTCCCGCGTGTTGCAGGCAGGCACGAGCAGCCGCCTGGGTCACAAGAGACAGGTGGTATGGAAGGCGAACCTTTTGGACCTCATGGACAATCTCTGGTGAAGCGATCATGTACCCGAGGCGAAGCCCTGCCGCCGCGAACGCCTTCGAGAGTGTTCGAGTCACCACCAGGTGGGGGTGATCGTCAAGTAGTTCAAGACCCGAGGCGGTTCCTTCTGCACGGAACTCCGCATAGGCTTCATCCAGAACCACAATCGTGGCGGTGGGTTGCCCCGTTCTAGCAACCCTGGGTCCCGTTGTTTTAGCAACTTCGAGGATCGTCTCTAGAGTTTGGTTTGAGATGGACTCTCCCGTGGGGTTGTTCGGACTGGGCACAAAGACAACAGCTGGCCGCTCGCGTCGCATAGCGGCGATAAAAACCTCACTATCGAAGCGGGGTAGTTCACGCGGGTTAGCCCCCGGCCCGCCCTCTAGGACCCAGGCGGTGTTGGTATCTCTCGCGTACTCCTCGTACATCGAGTAGGTCGGCCAAAGAGCAAGTACACGACGTCCAGGCCCACCGAAGGCTTGCAGCAGCTGGATCATGATTTCATTGGAGCCATTGGCAGCCCAAACACGGTCAACCGCGACCTGGACTCCGGCCTCAGCATGAACGTATGACGCAAGCTCTTGCCTCAAATCAACCGCATCACGATCTGCATAGCGATTGAGCTCGGTTGCCGCACTCCTCACTGCTTCCGCTATTGAGTCGATGACCTCTGGGTTCGGCTGGAACGGGTTTTCGTTCACATTTAACCTGACGGGAACATCGATCATCGGGGCGCCATAGGGCTCAACTTCCGAAAGCTCAGGCCGGAACGGAAGCCTCACCGCAACATTGCTAACACTCCCTTCAACCTCCTCGAGGACAGAGGGAAGAACCTCACCTTGAAAGCGAACCTGCGCAGCCTGACCGTGAGCCGGGAGCCCTTCTGCTTCGGCCAGGGCGATGAGCGCCGGCGCAACTTGCCTGAGTGCCGAGCGAGAGTAGTCAACAACCTGCATCGAGCGCAGGTACTGGGTGACATTGAGCCCGGCGGAGTACCTGGCGGTGCCTCCGGTCGGAAGGACGTGGTTGGATCCGGCGACGTAGTCACCGAGGGGAACCGGACTGAAGTCACCGATGAAAACAGCGCCCGCGGTCGTGATTCTCTCGGAGAGCTCCAGTGCGTTCTGTGTCTGAATCTCCAGGTGTTCCGGGGCGTAGGATTCGACGACCTCGAGTGCATCTTCGAGCGTCTCTGTGAGAACAACTGCCGACTGAGGACCAGCCAGTGCAGTCGCTATCCTCTCTTTTTCAACGCACGCATCCACCATGCTGGGAAGGATGCCTTGCACCTGGTCAACCAGAGTCGAACTGTTTGTGACCAGCACAGATGCTGCGGCAGGATCATGCTCGGCCTGGCTGATCAGGTCCGCACAGACGAACTCGGGCTGCGCCGTCTCATCGGCGAGGACGGCGATTTCCGTCGTCCCTGCCTCAGAGTCAATGCCGCATACCGCCTGGACAACCCTCTTTGCTGCGGCCACGTAGACGTTGCCGGGCCCAGTTACCTTGTCGACTGCGCGGCAGCGGTACTCGCCATCGGTGAAGCCATAGGCCATTGCCGCTATCGCCTGAGCGCCCCCCACCGCAATCACCTCGTCGACGCCGAGCATGGCACACGCAGCCAGAACAGTCGGGTGTGGGAGGCCTCCGAACCTGGACTGAGGGGGGCTGGCCACCACCATCGACTTCACTCCGGCGACCTGGGCGGTCACCACGTTCATGACCACTGAGGAGGGGTAGACAGCCAGACCTCCCGGGACGTAGAGGCCAACACGACCCAGTGGTACCCAGCGCTGGTAGACGATACCGCCGGGGATGACCTCGGTGGCCGCGGGCTCAGGAAGCTGTGCCGTGTGAGCAATCCGAGCATTCTCAATCGCTACTTCAAGGGCCCTGCGAACCGCGGGGTCGAGGTTAAGCAGAGCCTGGCCCAATGCTTCAGGTGGGACCCTCAGCGAATGTGGGCGCACTCCATCGAACCGTTCCGCCAGGTCGTAGAGCGCTGCTGCGCCCCGCTCTCGAACCTCCTCTACCAGGGGGGTAACAATCGCTGTTGCCGCCGTAGTATCGATTTTGGGTCGAGGCAGCAGGCTCTGAAGGTCCGATGGGAATGCGGTTCCACGCAGGTCAATGATTCTCACGCTGCCATCCTAGGAAGAACGCACGTAGGGGCGCGGGGTCGACCAGAGGTTGGTAGTTCAGGAGATTGAATCAGCTCCGAGTAGCCCCTTGACTGCGGCGTAGAAGGACGAACCGGGCTCGACCAGGAGTTTGTCGCCCAGATCGATGGTGGTTTGCTTCGAACGGTCACGGAGATTAACCCGGACCCGTGTCCCGCCTGGATACATCCGAACTGCTCGAGCTAACTCACGCAGGTTATCCGGCGAGCACTGGTCAGCAGACATCGTGATCTCCA
Source organism: Actinomyces minihominis (assembly GCF_900187855.1). Taxonomy (GTDB): domain Bacteria; phylum Actinomycetota; class Actinomycetes; order Actinomycetales; family Actinomycetaceae; genus Scrofimicrobium; species Scrofimicrobium minihominis. The sequence goes on from NZ_FYEG01000002.1 coordinate 248,796, forward strand.
CTGGCTGGTCACTGCGATCACGCAACTCAAGGACTCGAACTGCGCTTCCCGTCATTGAGACTGCTTCATCACGGATTCCCACACGCCCGGTTACTGCGACAATCTGGTCCTGCTGAAGGATCTCCTCGATCCCCTCGTACTGGCGGGGGAAGAAGAGAACATCCATGGAACCACTGAAGTCTTCAATCGTGGCCTTGGCCCACGGAAGACCCTGCTTGTTGAGGCGAACTTCAAGCCCTGTTACCAACCCGGCGATCGTTACGCGCTGATTGTCGTACTTTCGAGAGTCTTCCTTGAGTTTGCCAATTTCTACATCCTGGTAGCGAGGAAGGGACCTCTCCATGCCCCGCAGGGGATGGTCAGAAACATAGAGGCCCAGCATATCCCTCTCAAAAGCCAGCTTCTGCTTCCGGTCCCACTCTGGGATATCAGGGATCTCAACCGTGAAGGTCGAGGCTCCGGAGCTACCCCCCAGCATCTCTGCAAAGAGATCGTATTGACCGTGTGCCTCGTTCCGTTTGAGGTCAATAACAGCATCTACCGCGTCATCACTGCGTGCCAGCAGAGCTCGGCGAGGATGGCCGAAGCCGTCGAATGCACCGGCTTTGATTAGCGACTGGATGGTGCGCTTGTTACAGACCACAACAGGAACCTTGTCGAGGAAATCCTGGAAGGAGGTGAAGCGCCCCTTCTCTTCCCGTGCCGCAACAATGCCATCAACAACATTTTTACCAACGTTACGAATCGACGCCATACCGAAGCGGACACCCTCAGAGTCCGCTGTGAAGACATCATGGGAGAAGTTGACGTCTGGTCGCGCCACCTCAATTCCCATATGGCGACATTCCGCAAGGTAGAGGGCTCGGCGGTCGGTGTTGGCAGCTGCAGACGTGAGCAGGGCAGCCATGTACTCTTCAGGGAAGTTTGCCTTGAGGTACGCAGTCCAGTAAGAAACGAGCCCGTAAGCCGCAGAGTGAGACTTGTTGAAGGCATAGTCGGAGAACGGAACAAGGATGCCCCACAGTGTGTTGACGGCATCCGCAGAGAAACCGTTGGCAAACATGCCTTCTTTGAACGGTTCAAACTCTTTGTCAAGAATCTCTTTCTTCTTCTTACCCATGGCCCGGCGCAGCATGTCTGCCTGTCCGAGGGAGTAACCTGCGACCCTCTGGGCAATCTGCATAACCTGCTCCTGGTAGACAATCAGACCGTAGGTAGTACCCAGGATGTCTTCCAGCGGCTTCTCAAGCTCAGGATGGATCGGGACCACAGCTTGGCGCCCGTTCTTGCGCAGTGCATAGTTCGTGTGCGAACCTGCCCCCATCGGTCCGGGTCGGTACAGGGCACCCACGGCGGAGATATCCTCAAAGTTATCCGGCTGCATGACGGCAAGCAGCTCTCTCATGCCCCCACCCTCAAGCTGGAAGATGCCCAGTGTCTCCCCTCGCCCAAGAAGCTCATAGGTTTTCTTATCATCAAGTGGCAGCGCATCAAGATCGGGGACCTCTTTGCCATTGAGACGAATGTTCTCCAGTGCATCTGAGATCACCGTTAGATTGCGCAACCCGAGGAAATCCATCTTGAGCAGCCCCAGATCCTCACAGGAGGGATAGTCAAACTGGGTAATGATGGCGCCATCCTGAGGACGCTTCATCACGGGGATGATGTCCGCTAGTGGTTCGCTGGACATGATCACAGCGCAGGCGTGGACACCCCACTGTCTGGTAATACCCTCAAGGCGCTGGGCCAGGTCAAACACCTCATGGATATCCGGGCGTTCCTCATACAGCTTCCGGAACTCATTAGCTTCGCTGTATCTCTTGTGGTTCTCATCAAAGATGCCGCTGAGCGGCATCGACTTCCCCATCACATCGCCCGGGAGTGCCTTCGTCAGCTCTTCCCCGACCCTGTACTCTCGCCCCAGGACTCTGGCGGAGTCTTTGAGTGCCTGCTTCGACTTGAGCTTGCCATATGTGACCACTTGAGCAACCCTGTCATCCCCGTACTTGTCGCGGACGTAGGCAATAACCTCATCTCTGCGACGCTCATCGAAGTCAACGTCGAAGTCGGGCATAGAGACGCGCTCAGGGTTCAAGAATCGCTCAAACAACAGTCCGTGTTCGATGGGGTCCAGATCAGTAATCCCCATGGCGTAGGCAACCATGGAACCCGCACCGGAGCCGCGACCCGGCCCGACCCGAATCCCCCGCTCTTTGGCCCAGGAGATAAAGTCTGCGACGACGAGGAAGTACCCCGGGAACCCCATCTGCAGGATGACCCCCTCTTCGAACTCTGCCCGGTCAAGGACATGGTTCGGGATCTTCTCTCCGAAGCGCCTGTGCAGACCTCGACGAACCTCCTTCACGAACCATGACCGCTCATCCTCTCCCTCTGGAGTTTGGAATCGCGGCATGAAGTTCGCCCCATCGTCTGTGGTGCGGAAGCTGACATCGCTCTTCTCGGCGATGGCGAGGGTTGAGTCCAGGGCATGTGGCATCTCTTTCCAGGTCCTGCGCATTTCCTCTGAAGAACGGAGGTAGAACGTGTCCCCCTCGAAGGCAAACCTCGGCCCCCCTTCGTGATAGGGCTTGTCAAGCAGGGTCGTCGTCGACTGCAGGGCAAGCATCGCCTCTTGGGTTCGTGCGTCCTCTTTAGAGACGTAGTGGGAGTCATTGGTGACAACCAGGGGCGCATTGAGAAGCTTGGCGAGCCGGGGAAGCTGATCCCGGGTCTTTCGCTCAATCTCAATCCCGTGGTCCATCATTTCGATGTAGAAGTTCTCAGCGCCGAAGATGTCCCTCAGTTCGGAGGCTTCCTCAACAGCCTGGTCCCACTGACCCAGCCGCATCCTTGTTTGAACAGCTGACGAAGGGCACCCCGAAAGTACCGTAATCCCCTCGTGGTACCTCGACATCAGATCCTTGTCGATACGCGGGTACTTTCCCACCTGCCCCTCAAGGGAAGCCATGGATCCCATGCGAAACAGGTTGTGCACCCCCTCGGTACTGTGAGCGAGGAGGGTCAGGTGGGTGTAGGTTCCACGGGCGGAGACATCATCATCTTTCTGCCACGGTTCGCCCCACAGCACCTTTGACGTATCAAATCGGGATGTTCCAGGGGTCACGTAGGCCTCCAGTCCGATGATGGGCTTGATCCCTGCATCAGTGCATTCCCTATAGAACTCATACGCCCCGAACAGGTAACCGTGATCCGTAATTCCGAGGGCGGTTTGACCCAACCGGACAGCTTCAGCAACCATCGGCTTAATTTTCGCCGCTCCATCCAGCATGGAGTACTCGGTGTGGTTATGGAGATGAACGAAGCCGTCACGCGTTGTAGTCATGCCAGGAAGCATAGCGACGGCCGCCGACATCAGAGGTCCCGAAGTCGACTCCAGTGGGAAACTCGATGGTCCCACAGCGTGTCGTCGGCGTGTCCTTCGAGGCTAGCCCCCCGGCGGAACGCACTCCCACGCTCCGCTAGGGAAACCCGTCGCGATCAGCCGCGAAGCTTTTCCAGTGCGTCTCGAAGATCTTCGGCATAGGGAGCGGTAACGGTAACTCGCTCTTCAGTGCGGGGATGCTTAAACTCGACCTCTACCGCGTGGAGCCACTGACGGACCAACCCGAGGTTGTCGGCCCTCACGGGATCGGCACCATAGAAGACATCCCCGACACAGGGGTGTCCGATTGCAGCCATGTGCACCCGAATCTGGTGGGTCCTCCCCGTCTCAAGGTTGACTTCAAGGAGTGCGGCGCCCGCCATCAGCTCTTCGACGTCGTAGTGGGTGATCGACCTCTTCCCATCCTCAGTTACCGCCATCCGCCAGGTCCTGGAGGGGTGGCGGCCGATAGGTGCATCAATCGTTCCTCGACTTGGATCGGGATGTCCCTCGACTACCGCGTGGTAGATCTTTCGTACCTCTCGATTACGAAACGCATTCTTGAGCCTCCCGTAAGCCAACTCGGACTTGGCAACCATCATCGCTCCGGAGGTTCCCACGTCCAGTCGCTGAACGATTCCCTGCCGTTCGGTGGGACCCGAGGTCGAAATCCGCACTCCGGCAGCCTCCAGGCTGGAAATTACGGTCGGACCGTCCCAACCTGGCCCGGTGTGTGCGGCAACGCCGACAGGCTTGTTGATGACAATGAGATCCTCGTCCTCGAACAGCACCTCAAGATCTGTTGTCGGCTCAGGCTTCGCTTCGGGTTCGGGAACTTCAACCTCAAGGATTGACCCCGGCACCAGTCTCGTTGACTTGGGGGGAACGGTCCCGTCTAGAAGAACATTCCCGTTTGCCACCAACGCGGCACACTGGCTTCTTGAGAGGCCAAGTAGACGCGACAGCGCCGCATCGATCCGCTCTCCTGCTAGACCCTCAGGGACCGGCAGCATCCGCAAGTTACTCATGCTTTCCAGACCCAGGGACTGATCCCTCAGCAGCCACATCTTCATCGTCCTCTTCGAACAGCTTCCAGAAGATAAGAACGATGGCGCCGACAACGATCCAGATGTCAGCGACATTGCCGATGAACCAGTCGTTGTAATTTAAGAAATCAACCACGTGTCCCCGCCCAAACCCCGGAGGACGTGTGAGTCGGTCCCAAAGGTTACCTGCTGCGCCACCCGCAATGAACCCGAGCAGGACGGCCATCCACGGGTTGGTAACCCTGGTTGAGTACCAGATGATAACGCCGAGAATCACGGCGGAAAGAACCGTAAAGATCCAGGTTGAACCCGAACCAAGCGAGAAGGCAGCCCCCGGGTTAAAGATCAGTTGGAGCTTGATAAAGCTACCGATAAACGGCTCAGCCACCCCTTCTTCAAGGTTCCTTAGCGCCCAGGCCTTTGTCAGGAGATCGGCTGCACCAGCGAAGATCGCGACGAGGCCAACCAGCCAGAAGAGGGATCTGCGGGGACGACTGTGTGGGGAGCTACCTTTAAGAGCGGCTCCTGCTGACTGTTCTTGCATAGGGCTCTATCCTAGCCCGCGCATTGGCAGCCCTCGCGAAGCCCCCGGCCAAACTCACAACTCAACACCGGTTTGAGCGGTGCAGATGTGTCAAACCCGCCCGCGTATTCGACACGGGCGGGTTTGCGACGACTAAGAGTCTGCGCCCTATGCGGGCTTTGCTTCTGACTGGAGGTCAGAGAGCAGCTTCTGCAGGTGCTCGGAGATGGAAGCGCGGTAGTCGGCCTCAAATCCACGGAGGCTGTTGATCGAATCCTCGAGCTCAGCCTTCTCGGTGGTCAAGCGGGTCAGAACCTCATCACGCTGACTATTGGCCTCAGACACGATACCCTGCGCCTTTTCGTGGGCCTCTGCGACAATACGTTCACCCTCTTCACGGCCATCATTGACGTACTCGTCATGGAGGCGCTGTGCAAGGGCCAGCATTGACGCTGCGGCCTGCTGGTCGGTCGCCTCAGCAGCCGGAGCAGGCTGCTCGACGACTGGTTCTGGTTCAGGTTCGACTGTTACAGCTTCAACAATCACTGTCTCAGCCTCGGGGGCAACATAGGCGCCCTCGCCTGACTGTGCTCCCTGGGCACGCTGCTCCGCAGCAGCGAGCTTTTCCTTGAGCTCTGCGTTCTCAACTGTCAGTGCGTAGATGGTTGCGACGACCTCATCGAGGAACTCATCGACCTCGACCTGGTCATATCCTTCGCGGAACTTGACGGACTGAAAAGTCTTATTCAGAACGTCGTCGGCGGATAGGAGCGCCATTTTGTTCACCTCTGTCATCGTCAATGCGTAAACACCGACTCCACCGGATGGTGGCGCCGACGGCCAGCAGCTTTTGGCTCACCTTAGTCAACCAGACTGCTTACGGGTAAATCATAGCGACACCTCATGCAACTTGCGCAACAATCACAACATTTACAACAACGCTGAGCAAGCCGAGGTCCTGCTACAGGTTCACATACCCCATGTATGCCAACCAGTTTCCAACTCGTTCAAGGATAACAACAGCAACGAAAACAACGATAAAACCCACGTCGATCGCCACTGTGCCCAGCCGAATCGGCTGAATGTACTGCCGCACCCAGCGAATGGGTGGATCAGTGAGCCGATACACCCAGTCGATCACCACCAGGAGTCCACCTGGAGGTACCCAACGGGGTGCCAGAACCCGGGTCCAGTCAAGAATAACGCGGGCTAGCAGAATGAAAGTGTAGATTGATGCGGCCCATGCAATAGCTTTGCCGAGCACTACAAGGAAGAGGCCCACAGGCTCTATCCCCTAACTGAAGAGGTTATGGGCACGACCGTCGTTGCGAGAGGAAACTTCAACATCCCGAGGAGACAGAAGGAAGACCCGTGCCGTCACACGTTCAATCTCACCGTGGAGGCCGAAAACAAGACCCGCGGCAAAATCGATGATTCGCCGAGCCTCTGTGTCCGGCAACTCCTCAAGGTTGACAATCACAGGGGTGCCGTCGCGGAAGGACTCTCCGATGAGGCGAGCATCCGCGTATGAGGCGGGATGGACAGTGACGATGCGTCGCAAAGTCTGAACAGATTCCTCAACCACGTTGAAGGTTGGTTCAGACACGGTTGCATAAGACTGGAAGTCAACCTCCCGAACCTCTGCATCAGCCTGAAGCTCGAAGTCATCCTCAAATGACTGGTTGTCCTCGTCTGGGACGCGCCAACCCATGACCTCAAGAGCGCGGTTGAAACGTTGGGCCATTGTCTTGCCTCCCCGAAAGTACATCCAACTGACCTGAGCCACGGCATCAAAGTCGCCCTGAGCGGTCACAACACTTAGTACGGTAATGCACCTCGGGTGTCAGAGCGGGATATGACACGGCATGTCCCGCCCTGACACCCGGGTTCTAACGAAGGAAATCGGGAATATCGAGTTCCTCGTCGGCGACTTCCTCTACGTAGACACGGGGAGCTTCAAACCCCTCGGCGACGGTATCTCGGGGACGCTTGATGTCAGCTCGCAGTGCCGCCATAGCACCCGTGCGAGTTGGTACTTCGGGCGCAGCACGATGCGAGCGAACCTGGGGGGCCGAGGCCGTACGAACTCTTGGTTCAACATCTTCGGGATCAAAATCAATGACACGACGCTGGGCGGGCGGGGTTGCGAGGGGCGCTGAGTCGCGAGCATTGGAGCGCGGCGCAACGGGAAGTGACTCCCGTGCCACCCTGGCGGCCTCTTCGCGTGCCGCAGCCTTCTGTGCCTTCTGGTCGAATCCAGCCGCGATAACGGTGACACGCACCTCGTCGCCCAGGGACTCGTCCACAACGTTGCCGAAAATGATGTTCGCTTCTTCGTGAGCAGCTTCCTGGACCAGAGTGGCCGCCTGCATGATTTCGTGGAGGCCGAGGTCCGGGCCGCCCTGAACAAAGAAGAGAATACCGTGGGCGCCATCGATGGAAGCTTCGAGAAGAGGCGAAGAGATTGCCGTCTCGACTGCTCGGAGAGCTCGGTCTTCGCCGGTCGCGGCGCCGATTCCCATGAGGGCTGAACCCGCGTCCTTCATGACACTCTTGACGTCGTTGAAGTCAACGTTCATCAACCCGGGTGTGGTGATGAGTTCAGTAATGCCCTGCACGCCCGAGAGAAGAACCTTGTCCGCCTCTTTGAATGCATCAATGATCGAGATATCACGATCAGAGATGTCAAGCAGTCGGTCGTTCGGGATGACGATCAGAGTGTCGACCTCGGCACGGAGTGCCTCTACACCAGACTCTGCCTGCTGCGAGCGGCGGCGACCCTCCCACGAGAACGGTCGGGTAACAACACCCACTGTCAGTGCTCCGGCATCACGGGCTGCCTTGGCGACGACCGGCGCGCCACCGGTGCCGGTTCCACCGCCCTCACCGGCGGTCACAAACACCATGTCTGCGCCGGCCACGGCCTCGGCAATGTCGTCAGCGTGGTCCTCAGCAGCTTTACGTCCCACTGCGGGATCAGCCCCGGCACCTAGGCCGTGCGTCAGTTCACGTCCAATGTCGAGCTTGGTTTCAGCATCGGACATCAGAAGGGCCTGTGCATCAGTGTTGATGGCAATGAACTCAACGCCTTTGAGGCCGGCATCGATCATGTTGTTCACTGCATTAACACCGCCGCCGCCGATTCCGACAACCTTGATGACTGCGAGATGGTTCTGCGGTACCGCCACTGGTCCCCCTGGAGGTCTACAACTTCGCACCAAACCCTAAGGTTCAAGTTGAAGGTTGGATATGGTCATTGCTCTAGCGGAAGTACCGTAGGGGTGTTCGCAATTGGGTTCAAGCACCACGCGCGGCGTGTTGAACTACCCAGCGGATCACAGGGGCGTCACTACCTTGTGACCGGTTCTCTCGGGTTGCGTAGATCGTAGACCGCGGCGGGACGCTGCTCCACCAGAAGTGCCAGAACCTCGGCCTTCAGGTCGCTCTCTCCCGCCTCCCCCCAAACCACTTTCGCCCCGTCAGTTAGATCGAGAGTAACCACCACGTCCGTGGTGCTGATTGAGGCGACCTGTTCCCGCAGTTCCGCCGGAAGGCTACTCCAGACCTCAACAGCTTCAGCCGCCTGCTTGACACGGTGGGCATCATCCGCTGCGGTCACATGGACCACGGGAAGTCCCTCGATAGGTTCGGCCGAGATAGCCGTGGTGACGCCATCCGATCCCACCAGGGCATACCCGTCCTCAACTACAACCATCGCTTCCGGCACCCTCTCTGAAATCACAATGTTGAGTCCGTGTGGAAGCGCACGGGAGACTTCCGCGTCTGCGATAAGCGGTCGGTCCAAGAGCTCATCTCTAATAGCTCCGGTGGGGACTCTCAGAAGTGGGGTCCCCTCATACTGGGCCACGATGGGGGCAACATCCCCACTGATCACTCCCGACTGGGCTCCTTCGACGACCACAGCCTCCTCACGAAGCTCCAGCAAAGACGAAAAGAAGACCGCCCAAACCAGCCCCACCACAAGGGCGGTCGCAAGTGCTGCCATCAGAAAACGGAAAGCCACCAGTCGACGACGTGCAAGCCGTCGTTCCCTGGTGCGATCCCGCAGGTCGATGCGGACGCTGGTGGCTGACGAAGACGACTTCAATGAGGTTCCATCCCCGGCCCTCGGTCTCGTGGGACGGGATGAACTCACTTCCCGTCCTCCTCCAGCCACACCGACTCAACCAGTGGAGCCCTGAGGAAGATGTCACCCGCACCGATCAGGATGCAAACATCACCGGGCTTGGTTAGTAGTGCCGCTTTGCGCGCGGCCTCATCCATATCGGGAACCAGGTGTGCACCAGACTTCATCTTCGGACTGTTCGCAACCAGTGCGGTGGTGACGCCCGATATCGGATCCTCGCGTGCGGCGTAAATATCGGCGAGGACCACCTCATCCGCCCCCGAGAGGACCTCCGCAAAACGGTCAGCGAAGCTGAGGGTACGAGAGTAGAGGTGGGGCTGAAAGACCGCGATGACACGACCTTCACCCGCCACGATCCTTGCCTGCCTGAGGGCGACCTCAACCTCGGTTGGGTGGTGTGCATAGTCATCGTAAACACGGCGCCCGCCCACTTCACCGCGAAGCTCAAAACGCCGCCCCGCTCCCCTAAAGTGTCCGAGGGCCTCGACTGCCACCATCCCGTCAACGCCGCAGGCAACGCAGGCGGCCCAGGCTCCAGCCGCATTCAAGATGCTGTGCTCACCGGTCACTCCGAGTCGGAGAGGGTAGCTCTGTCCCTCAAAGTTGAAGACGGCTGCAGCGGACTTCTCGGTCATCACCACGTCGGTGATCTCCACCTCGGGAGCTACGATGCTGCGCTCGGGGCGCCCGTAGGTGATCACCCTGTGCTCTCTGCCGTCGGAAGTACGACCGTACTGGGAAATCTCGGCGGAACCCGCATCTTCAGCGCAGCAGATCAGCGTCCCACCAGGAATCAGACGGTCAACAAACTGGCGGAAGATTCCAATGAACTCGTCCCTTGAAGCATAGTGGTCAAGGTGGTCCGGTTCGACGTTAGTAATGACCTCTACCGCAGGCGCATAGTGAAGGAAGGAGCCATCCGACTCATCGGCTTCCGCCACGAACACTTCGCTTCCAACGCGGGCACCCGACCCCTCACCGAGGACGGGTCCCCCGATCGCATATGACGCATCGACCCCGGAGTTGAGGAGTGCCACCGCGATCATTGCCGAGGTTGAAGTCTTACCGTGGGCCCCTGCGACCGCAACGAAAGGCTGTCCCTCGGCTGCCAGGGCAAGGCCCCTGGAGCGATGAACCACGTTCTGTCCTCGCTCTCGCGCCACGATCAACTCGGGGTTACTCTCGCGAATAGCTGAAGAGATAATCACCGTAGCCGCCTCGGGAACCCGGTCAGCATCGTGGGGAAAGTACGCCCCAATCCCCTTCGTAATCAGTGATTGCAGGACCGCTGAATCCTGTCGGTCGGACCCGGTCACCTCTGCCCCCTGTCCCTTCAGTAGCTCAGCTACCACGGACATCCCGGCTCCCCCCACCCCGATGAGGTGGAACGACTGACCCTCAAGTGCTGTGGACCGACTCATTCTCGACCTCCAGTGGCTTCCTCTACGAGGTCGGCGAGGAGTGCGGCTCCGTCTCCCGGGGAGGTTGAACGGTTGGCTCTGCCCATGGCACGCAGACGCTGCGGATCTGTCAGCAGCGGCAGAACCCGTTCACGCAGGACCTTCAAGTTGAAGTCTCGATCCTCAACCAAAATTGCGCCGCCCGCTTCAACCTGCTGTTCAGCATTACGACGCTGCTCTCCGTTTCCGATGGGGAGCGGGACATAAAATGCAGGGATGCCGAGGATCCCCAGCTCAGCAACGGTACCCGCTCCAGAGCGGCACAGGACCAGGTCTGCTGCCGCAAGGGCATCATTCATGTTCGAAATGTACTCGCGAACGACCCAGGTGAGGTCCGGTCTCTGCGCGGCCGCAGCCATCACCTCTTCAGATTTACCCCTGCCCGTGGCGTGAAGTATCTGCACCTGGCCCTCGAACAGCTGGGCTCCTTCAATAAGGACCTCGTTGAGGTGCTGAGCACCAAGCGAACCACCAGTGACAAGGAGGATCGGACGCTGGGGATCAAGATCGAACTCATGGGCAGCGTTCTTCCGCCCCCTGGCTGCTCCGTCTGGTGTCAAGCGCTGCTCAGCCAGTTCAACAATCGATCGACGAAGAGGGAGGCCGGTGAAGACAGTCCTCCCTCGGGCAGCTTGAAGCTTGGTCTGGGGGAAGGCCAATGAAACCGACCTCGCCCTACGGGCTCCCAGGCGATTCGCTAGACCTGGCCGCACGTTCTGCTCTTGAACTACAAAGGGAACCCCCTTCTTAGTGGCAGCGATGTAGGCGGGGGCTGAAACATAGCCCCCGAAGCCAACGAGAACGTCGATTCCCTCGAGTGCCTCTCCCGCCAGAGACACCGCTCGGGTCAGCCTCGAAGGGACGGTAAACAGCTCTGGTGAGGGACGACGGGGAATCGGGACCCGCGGAATGGTGAGAAGCGGAAAACCGGCCTCTGGGACCAACTCGGCCTCAAGCCCCTCCGCGGTCCCCAGCACCGAGACCTCGTGGCCGCGCTCTCGCAGCACCTCGGCTGTTGCCAGCAGCGGATTGACGTGACCGGCTGTGCCTCCACCTGCGAGCAGTATACGTAGCGCCATTTAGGATGCCTCCGGGTCGAATGGTTTCTGAGTCTTGAGTCCAGACCGATCCGAGGCTGGAGCGGGTCTTTTCGGCGCTCGAGGAAGTCCGGTGGCCGGAGGAACGGTCGGGGGTGCCGAGGGCGAGGCCGCAACTCTTGAGGAACTGCGACGCGGGGTTCGCGGTGCTGGCGCCCTGCGCGGATCACGTCCTGCTGTGTCCGGGTTGAGACGGCCCTTGCGACGCATGCCGGCCTCCTCCCGAGCAAAGGAAAGGAGGACCCCGATTGCCATCGCCGTGAAGAGGAAAGATGAGCCGCCGTAGGAGACAAGTGGGAATGGAACCCCAATGACAGGGGCCAGCCCCGTGACGGTGCCGATGTTGATCAGACCCTGCACCATCAGCCAGGTGGCAACACCCCCCGCGGTAATCGCAATGAAACGAGACTTTGCGTTAGCTGACAAACGCAGCGTTCCGTAGATGAGAAGGCCGAGTAGGGCGAGCAGGGTCAGGCTGCCAATAAGGCCGAACTCTTCCCCGACAATGGCGAGGATGAAGTCCGTGTGTGCCTCCTGAAGATAGTTCCACTTTTCCCGAGAAGCTCCGGGGCCAAGCCCGGTCAATCCCCCGGAACCAAGTGCCCAGAGGCCGTGATCGGTCTGTGTCGGCGCCGCGGTGTTTGGCGGTGTCCCAAAGCCCGGGATGAACTCAAGGACACGGCGGGTCCGCGAGGGACTGATAGCAACCAGGAGGATTGCCGCGGCACCGCCCGCTATACCCAGTATGGCAAACCATGAGGCCTTGATACCCGCCACCCAGAGAGCCCCGAACACAAGCCCCACAAAAACCAGGGCGGTACCCATATCGCCGCCCAGCATGACTGCTCCGACCGCAAAGAGCGCCGGCAGACCGGCGAGGACGACAACCTGCTTCCAGTTGTTCAAGTCCGTCGACCTGGCACTCAGGGTGCGCCCTAGCACCAGGCAGGTTGCCAGCTTGAGGAACTCAGAAGGTTGAATGACCTGACCTGTCCCCGGGATGGGTAACCAGTTGGTATTACCACCCTCACCGATGCCGACAAAATAAACGGCAATCTGTAGTACCAGAGCAATCAGGAAGACTGTCGGTGCGAACTTTTCCCACAGACGCGCCGGTACCAGCGCGGCACCGACAGCGGCCCCCAGTGCCAGCACGGCGATACCGACCATCTTCAGAAAGGGGACATAGGGGTTCACACCCATCGCAATGTTCGTCACTGCGCTTGCTGAGAAGCCCATCAGTAGACCGAACAACGCCAAAAAGACTGCGGGAACCAGGATCAGGTAGTAGGTGGTGATCGGTGAAGGAGGCTTCGGCTCTGAACCTGAAGGGGCAAACTTGATCCTCGGCACCCGCTGGCGAAGGGTTCGCTTCGGCGTGGACTGAGAAGACATGTCCCTACCCCTCACCTCCGACAACTTCTTTCACCGCACTGACATACGCATCCCCCCGTTGCGAGTAGCTCGCAAACTGATCCCAGGACGCACAGGCCGGCGCGAGTAACACGTTATCCCCCGGCTCCGTCATTTCGAGGCAGGCGCGCACAACTTCCTTCATCCATTTCCCAGGTTCACCGTCGCCGGGAACCGCAGTTACGGGAAGATCCGGGGCTTGCTCCGCCAGGATTCGGAGTATTTCCTGCTGTTCCGAACCTATTACCACCACTGCCTTGACCCTGTCTGCGGCTGTGGCGATCAACCCGGAGAGATCCTGCCCCTTCGTGTCACCCCCAAGGATCCACGCCGTCGTACCGGGCAGCACATTCTCAAGAGCGGCGGAGGCAGCGTGGACGTTGGTGGCCTTTGAGTCGTTAATCCAGGTTCTGCCATCCTCGGTCGGCACCAGGGCAAACCTGTGCGGAGCCATTTGGAAGTCCCGTAGCCCCGCGATGATATCCGCGCCCGTCACCCCCACGGATCGAGCAAGTCCCGCCGCAGCCAGCGCATCGCGAACCAGCGGAGATGAGGCTCCGTCCCTGTTGGTTAGGGCGGCACGCAGCAGCGGTACCTGGCTGAGGTCAGCTACCTCAGGCTCCTCGCTCTTCGCGTCAAGGAAAGCCAGGTCAATGAGGATCCCATCGACGATTCCGATTTCACCGCTGCCAACAACGCCGAAGGTTAAAGGTACGACGACTGAACCTTCAGAGTCAGTTGCATGGCAAGCCATCTCAGCAACCACCGGATCATCCGCAAACACCAGCCGAGCACGCTGGACACGGTCATAAACTCTGGATTTGGCTGAGCGGTAGGCCTCGATGCTGCCATGCCAGTCCAGGTGGTCTGAATCAACGTTGAGGCAAATACTTGCCCAGGGGGCGAGCGTTGCCGTCGTTGCCAACTGGAATGACGAAAGCTCGGCTACCAGTACCTCATGTCCCTCGGTGACGGCCCGGGTTACCGGATAGCCGATGTTTCCTGTCTCAATCGCGTCCAAACCTGCCCGGGCCAGGATTGCGCCGACCATGCCAACCGTCGTGGTCTTCCCGTTGGTACCGGTCACAGCGAGCCATCGGGCCGGGTCACTCTGGGCCGTCCCGATGCGGAAAGCCAACTCGACCTCACCAATCACATCCAGTCCGGATTGGCGCGTCAACTGGGAGATCGGCGACGACTCAGGAACCCCCGGGGACAGGACGACGAGGGCGGGTGCAAGCGCAATGATCTGTTCGGCAAGACGCGTGGCATCCGGGTAGCTACGCAAGTCAAAGTGCAGCGGGTTGAGATCGTCAGGTAACTGCGTGGTGACCTGGTCAAACACTGTGACGCTGTAGCCGCGTTCATGCAGCAGACGGGCCGCCCCCCGGCCGGAGACACCGAGTCCTACCACTGCGGCACGAGGGTGGCTCACTGGAGTCCCGAAACCCATTCGAAGTAGAAGAGGCCGACCCCCGTTACGGCGAAGAGTGCCGACACAATCCAGAACCTGGTCACGATCGTCACTTCCTTCCACCCCGAAAGTTCAAAGTGATGGTGAAGCGGAGCCATCTTGAAGACCCGCTTGCCCGTCATCTTGAAACTGCCGATCTGGATGACATCCGAAAGAACCACCGCTACGAAAAGGCCGCCAATGACAACCGCGAGAAGCTCGGTGTGCGACATGATGGACAGACCGGCGAATGCCCCACCGAGGGCAAGCGAACCGGTGTCTCCCATGAAGATCTGTGCCGGAGAGGTGTTCCACCACAGGAATCCAATCAGGGCTCCGACGACTGCGGCCGAGAAGATCGCCAGGCTGAGCGGATCCCGCGTCTCATAGCAGACGTTCATCCCTCCGACGTGGCGGGAGCACGCCTGACTGTACTGCCAGAAGGAAATAATCGTGTAGGCCGAAAAGACTCCGATCGACGCACCTGTTGCCAAACCATCCAGGCCATCGGTCAGATTAACACCGTTCGACCAGGCGGCTACGAGGAAGTTAATCCAGATCAGGAAGAGGATGACGCCGATAACCACACCCGCAAAGGCAAGGTTGATCGAAACACCCCTGAAGATCGAGATCTCCATGGATCCCGGGGTACGCCCGGAAGAGTTGGGGTTGAGGAGAAGAAGTGCCCCGAAAATCGTTGCCACCCCCACCTGGCCAATAATCTTTCCCAGGGGGTTGAGGCCGAGGCTACGGTGTTTGCGAATCTTGATGAAATCATCCAGAAAACCAACCGTGCCGAGACCCACGGTGAGGAACATCAGGAGCCAGACAGAGTAGGAAGGCCAAGACCCGTTGACCCCGAAACCGACGAACACTCCCAGAAGGAGAGCAAAGATGATTCCTATGCCACCCATGGTGGGGGTGCCACGTTTTGTGAAGTGCGCCGTGGGCCCATCCTGGCGGACAAACTGTCCGTACTCTTTCTTGACCAGGTACTTGATGAGGAGCGGGGTCCCGAAAAGACTGGCCAAGAATGCAATCGCGAAAGCGACGATCACGCCGATCATCGGCTAACCTCCGTGTGTTCGGTCAATACGCCCATTCGGCTCGATCCTACGCTTTCCCCAGTAGTGCTTCAGCAACCCGCCAGGCTCCCGATCCGTTCGATCCCTTGAGAAGAACCACGTCAGCTGTCTGAAGCTCCCCAAGAACAGCTTCAAGCGCCAAGTCCACCTCAGACGTCGAATAGGTCGTCACACCGCTACTCAGCGACTCCAGAAGTGGGGACGCACCCGCACCGATGGTAACTACGACATCGGGCTCGGCCTCGGCTAGCGCGAGACCAACCTCACGGTGAATTTCATCCGAACCTTCACCAAGTTCCAGCATCTCACCGAGCACCATGACGAGGCGCCGCCCCCTTCGAATGGAGTTTGCCGCTTCGAAAGAGGCCCGCATCGAGTCGGGGTTGGCATTGTAGGAGTCGTCGATCACCGTGACGGTGACAGACCTTCCATGTGCTGCTTCGACGAGGACGTCCTCAGTGATCGCCATCCGGTGAGGTGAGACCGGGGTGCTCTCTTCCAGGGAGCGCACCGCCTGAATGGTGGAGCAGCCCAGAGCGTAGTGCCCGGCCACTGCAGCCAGCGCATTACCAACCTGGTGAAGTCCAGCTAGGCGCAGCTTCACGCGGCCTCTAAAGTCAGGGGCTTCAAGCACGAAACTGGGGCACCCATCCTCCTCAAGCAGCACGTGGGTAGCGCGAACGGGGGCGTCCTCACGACCGCTTGCAGAGAAGTAGATGACCTCCCCGGGAGCATGGCTTGACATGGCAGCCACTGCCTCATCATCCGCGTTCAACACCGCAACCCCGTGGGTTCGCAGCCCCTCAACCAACTCACGCTTTGTCTCAACCAGACTGTCCACCGAGTCGTAGCCACCCAGGTGGGCTCGGCCGACCATCAGCTCAATCGCAGCATCGAGGGGAGCGATATCGGTGAGGTAGCGAATGTGTCCGGGACCAGACGCCCCCATCTCGAGGACGAGGAACCGAGTCTCCGGGGCGGCCTTGAGGATCGTCAGGGGACAACCCACCTCATTGTTGAATGACAGAACCGGGGCAACGGTTGGACCAGAACGTGCGAACATGCCGGCAAGCAGGTCCTTGACCGTAGTTTTGCCGGCGGATCCAGTTACGCCGATTACCTGGATGGGTCCCAGATCCCGCAGGTCCTCAAGATGACGGTGCGCCAGCCCTCCCAGAGACACTGTCGCGTTCTCGACGATTATCTGCGGAACTGAAATGTCTTCGATGAGACGTTCACCAACTACCAGCTCCGCTCCCGCAGCAATAGCCTGCGGGATAAAGCTGTGCCCATCGGCTTCCTCACCGAATCGGGCGAAGTAGATCGAGCCCTGTTCGCACTCCCGCGAATCCGTCGTCGCCTTCGCAATGTCTACCAGGATGGTGGCGGGGTTACCGTTCATTTCGGGTAGGTGCACCACACCGGATACGGCACCTGCTACCCACTCAAGCGAGCGCAACATTCGCCCTCCTCAATCAAACTCAATAACTGGTGTCAGTCTTCGCTACCTCGGGTTGGGATACAAGGCAGCCGGAACGACTAGGACCTACTTCGCCGGCTCACTCGGATACAGGTTGGGCCCTTCCTTCGAGGGGGCGATGCCTAGGACTCGGATGCTGTCGGAGACAATCTTGTGGACCAGTGGGGCGGCCGACTCACCCGACTTGTACAGGTAGGTCGGTTTGTAGAGGACCACGGAAATGGCCACCTGCGGGTTATCGGCCGGGAACAGCGCAACCATGTTCGAGACCGTCCCGCCCGTACCTATTTCGGAAGTTCCTGTCTTTGATGCAACACGGTAGCCGTCAACCACGGCGAGGACGCCGGAACCCTCATTGGTGACCGACTCGAGCATTCGTACAAGCGTCTGCGCCACTTCCGGTTCCACGACCTGAGTGGGCACTGGACGGTCAATTGTGCGTTCAATCCCATCCGCATCTGTGAAGCCCTTGACCAACGTTGGTTCCTGACGCACCCCCCCGTTGCCAAGGGTTGCCATGACAGAGGCCGCCTGAACAGCATTGATTGCGTAGCCCTGACCGAAGGTGGTCGTGTAAATGGTTCTTCCATCCCAGGTGGACGGTTCTGTCAGTAGTCCCGGTGACTCACCGGGGACCTGGACTCCCGTGAGCTGTCCGAGGCCGAACCTACGCATCAGGTCGTAGCGTTCCTCTGCCGGGATTTGCTCACCGATCATGACTGTGCCGGTGTTTAGGGACTGGGCGAGGACACCGGTGGCGGTCTTTGTGAATGGTTCGTGCGGCACCATATCGCTAAAGGTCTGTCCCCCAGTGGTGTAGGTATCACTCATGGTGATGGGGGTTTCCGGCTCGACGACACCGTTCTCTAGGGCCCCGGCGAAGGTGAAGATCTTTCCAACTGAGCCTGGCTCATAGACCATTTGGATGGCATTCGAAGCCTGCGGCCCCTTGGCTGGGGAAACCGTCCCCGAATCCGCCAGCGCAAGGATCTCTGAACTGGCGACATCCATGACCACCGCAGCTCCCCACTCAGCATTGTGGAACTCAACGGACGAGTCGACTGCGCTCTGGATGGCATGCTGCAGGTCAGCGATCAGGGTGGTGTTGATGGTGTCCCCGGGACGAGCTTCCTTGGAGGTCACCTTTGCCCCCGGGATTACCGCACCTGTCGGGCCGATTTCGTAGGACTCTTCGCCGGAAGTTCCCGTCAGCTCCTCCTGGTAGGTAAGTTCGAGGCCGGAGTTGCCGTTGCCTTCGGAGTCGATGCTACCGAGGACCGTCCCTGCGAGTGAGTCCGCCGGATACATCCTCTCAAACACCGGTTCCCACTCAATGCCATAGATCCCCAGCTTGCGGATCGCCCGGTAGGTCTCAGGATCAACATTCTTGGCCAGGTAGTGGTAGGTACTGTCTCCGAGAAGCATGCCCCCGAGCTCTGCTTGATTCATTTCGAGTAGGGGTGCCAGAAGTCGAGCGGCTTCTGCCGGTCCGCGACCGACTATCTCTCCGTCTTCAATATGGCGGTATTCGCGTAGAGCCTGCTGGTTGGCCGCAATATGGTAGGTGATCCTCGACTCGACGAGGACGGTTCCATTGGCATCGACGATGGTGCCCCTCGGTGCCTGAATGGCGTTGGCTGAGGTTCTGACCTGCCTACCCTGTTCCGCAAGTTCAGCTCCGCGGACGATCTGGATCATGAACAGCTGGATGGCCGCCACCAGAAGCATGATGACGGTCCCGATGAGCAACCATCGGGACCGCTTTGCCTGGGAGGTCCTTGACTTCTGTGGCGCGCGAGCAGGTGCGTCACTCACTGTGCAGGTCCCCCGCCTTCGACTTTCTTTCCGTCAAGAGAGATGGCTCCGATACTTCCAGCGTGCACCAGACCTATACTGCGGGCGCGCTCCTCAAGCTTCTGGGGAGACGACGCCTCAAGAAGTTCAGCCTCGAGAGTTTCGACCTGCGCGTTGAGTTCTGCGAGCACAATCTGCTGGTCACGGATCTCATAGGCCCGCTGAGCCATCTGGGTGTTGACCACCATTGGCAGGGCAATCGTGAACACCACTAGCAGAACCGCGATGAGGATGAAGGGCCAGACCGATGACCTAACGGCTACCTTCTGACCCGCTACCACGTAGAGTCGCTGGTCCGCCTGCCTCTCGGGGGAAGTGTGCGGTGAGGAAAGTGGTGCCGACTGGGGCAGCAGTTTAGCGGCGCTAGCTGACATGGTTCCTCCACGGGGTGAGTAGTTCTGCGGCTCGAAGGCGAACGGGAATGGATCGGGGGTTCTGTGCGGCCTCTTCGGCGGGCGCTCGTTCTGCCCCCTTGGTAAGGAGTCGCAGAGAACGCAACTTGTCTAGGTCACTGGCAGTCATTGGCAAACCGGCGGGGACGTGCGGATCGGAACCTTCTCGGAAGATCTCCTTGATAATTCGGTCTTCCAGGGACTGGTAGGACTCAACCACCAGACGTCCGCCAACGGTCAGGCTTGCGAGCGCGGCCGGGACGGCGGCCTCTAGAATCCCCAGTTCGTCGTTGACTGCTATCCGAATGGCCTGGAAGGTACGTTTAGCCGGGTTGCCGCCTGTGCGCCGGGCAGCCGCGGGGATTGCGCTTCTGATGATCTCAACCAGCTGGCCGGTTGTCGTCAGTGGGGTCACCGAGCGAGTCCGAATGACGAGGTCTGCAATACGCGGAGCAAACTTCTCATCGCCGTAGCGACGAAGTATCCTCACCAGCTCTCCCCGTTCAACGCGAGCGAGTAGTTCCGCTGCAGATTCACCGGAGGTTGGGTCCATCCGCATGTCAAGCGGGGCGTCATGGGCGTAGGAGAAACCGCGTTCGACCTCATCGAGCTGCATCGAGGAGACGCCAAGATCCATGAGGATGCCGTTAGCGAGGCGGTCGTCCAGTGCGAGCGGAATCTGGTCGTAGGTGCCTTGAAATGGAATGAAGCGGTCCCCGAACGGGGCAAGACGCTCAGAGGCGTAGGCCAGTGCCGACGGGTCACGATCGATCCCGATCACAGTCAGTTGGGGGAACCTCTTCAGAGCACCTTCCGTGTGTCCGCCGAGGCCGACCGTGGCATCCACCATCAGGGGGTTGGAAACTTCGAATGCGGGTGCGAGGAGGTCAAGGCAGCGGTCAAGCATGACCGGCTTGTGAAGAGGTACCTCCATTGCCATTCTCGCGTCCTTCGAGTTCTCAGAGGAGTACTTCACTGCACTCCCACCAGGTGTTTTGATTGATCTTCGGTCCGTAGTGAACCGTGTCTTTGCCACTGACTGTGCGGGCTCACCCAGTGGTGACCGCGTTGGTGGTGTCTGGCCCTGCGGGCACTGAGTGGTTCTGACAACGGGGAAGTGAAGTCAGACGACACGTGCAGTGCCCGCATGGGTTAGAACATCCCCGGAATGACCTCCTCAGAACTCTGAGAGAAGGCTTCTTCCTGAGCGGAGAGGTAGCGGGCCCAGTTGTCGGCATCCCAGATCTCGGCCCTTGTGCCCACACCAACCACTACAAGGTCCCTGGAGAGACCCGCGTAGCTTCGCAGCCTGTTCGGGATCGTGATGCGACCTTGCTTGTCAGGCAGTTCATCTGAGGCACCGGACATGAGGACGCGAATGTAATCACGGGTGTTTCTGCCGGCACTGGGGGCTTTCGCGAGGTCATCAATCATGCGTTCAAACTCTTTGGCAGATACGACGTAAAGACATCTGTCTTGACCAGGCGTAACAACGAGACCGTCGGCAAACTGCTCACGGAACTTTGCCGGCATGATGACGCGACCTTTGTCGTCCATCTTCGGTTCGTAAGTACCAAGGAACACACCCCACCCCCTCTCACTGCGACCACAATACTCCACTTCCCTCCACCTTTTGGATAAAAGACACGCACAGATCGGTTTGAGGAAAATAGGTCGTTGGTATTACAAGGCAAACTCTTGTGGTGGGAAGTGGGGGGATTTTTCACAAGTTTGTGTCAGCTCTGCTGGATGAGGTCTGCAATGTGGGTGATTGGGACACAAAAAATGGAGCCGCTCAACGCGACTCCATCTCTGTTTAACCTGTGGGCTGTGCCCGCTAACCCCTGCGGCCCCTGTTGTTCCACCGCTCCCGCCTCTGCTCTTCCTTCTCTTCACGAGTTGGACGAGGGCTGCGAGGAGCGTGGCTTTTCACCGAACCAGGTGCCTGGGCCTTCTTGTCAGAACTGAGCGCATAGAGGACACCAAACACCATCATCGCGAAACCCAGGACTCCGAGGAGGATGGTCCAAAGTGTGACTGCGATCGTTACCCCGATCAGAACGGATGCAAGGCCAACGGTGGCAAGGATGGAGCCCAGAGCAATGCGCCTGGGTGAAAGTGGCGCAGCGGGCTGCGCGCTAACTTCCGGTTCTGGTTCGGGAAGGGAGGAGGCCATTGTGTCAGCGAGGTCAGGATCCTGCTGGCGCAGATGCTGCTCCATTTCAGCCAGAATCTGCTTTTCATACTCTGAAAGAGCCACCTTGCACCCCCTACTAATCTTGCGCGAACCTATATTGCTTAGTCTAGCCGTCGCAGGAAGACTCTGGCGAACAAGGTTTTTCGCCACCAACTGAATCAACCATGCTCAATGTGACAGGAGACAGAATTCCCTTTGGCTACCGGCCTATCGATCCGTGGTTTTCCCCGTCCAAATCCTGAGGTTTCAGCAATGAAGCCGGACGGATTGCACCGATCCCAAACCTGGCCTGAGCTGCATCCATCGCCAACTCGGTCGCCCGAACCTTCGGGTTGTCATCAAGCAGCATGGGAATGGCGTCTCCGTCCTCAACAAGAGAGCTAACGCCAACACCGGCAAGGCGAACTCCGCCCTTGGGGAAGCGAATGGCGTCCACCAGTACTTCTGCGGTCTCAGCCACCTCCCGTCCGACATCGGTGGGGGCAAGCAGCGTCTTGGATCGCGACACGGTGTTGAACTCACCATCCCGCACTTTGACAGTCACCGTCCACGCAAGCATTCCTATACTGCGGAGACGGTGAGCACAGTCATGTGCGGCGGCGAGAACGAAGGCAGCAAGCTCTTCACGAGAGGTGACATTCTGAGGAAACGTCCGTTCCATCGAAATCGACTTTTCCCTCTCTCGCTCTCCGACAGGTCGTGTGTCCCGCCCCCAAGCCAGGGCATGGAGCGCGTGAGCCGATGCCGCGCCGAGCCAACCTGTCAGCACCTGTACGGGAGTGTTTGCAAGCTGCCCGATGGTATCGACCCCCCGTGTTTGAAGGACCTCACCGGTCTTGCGGCCAACGCCCCACAGGGCACCTATTGGGAGGGGGTGGAGAAACTCAATGGTTCTGTCGGCCGGAACGAGGAGCAAACCGTCGGGCTTGGCATGGGCCGAAGCTATCTTGGCCACACTCTTCGTTGAAGCAACCCCTACGGAGGCCGGAAGCCCGACCTCATCTTTGATCTTGGCTCGAACCAGGTACGCCACCCGAACCGGACTTCCCAGCTGTCGCCTTGCCCCACCGACATCCATGAAGGCCTCATCAATACTGATGGGCTCCACCCTGGGACTGAGGCTTCGCAGGACCTTCATGACCCGACCGGAGTACTCAGCGTAGACATCATGGCGCCCCTGGATAAAGACGGCTCCGGAGCAAAGTGAACGTGCTCTACCGATTGGCATCCCGGCTCTAACACCGTACGCCCGCGCCTCATAGGTCGCTGCCGTCACAACCCCGCGGTTACCGGTTCCACCGACAATGACCGGGCGTCCCTTCAGGTCTGGGTTCAACAGCACCTCTACCGAGGCAAAGAAACTGTCCATATCGACGTGGAGGATAGGGGTTTGGCTATCGTCATCACCAAAGTTTGGTTTTGGCTTTCCCCGGGGTGCAACAGACATACCCGCCTCCTTTCGTCCTCAACGTTAACTCGGAGTTCCGACATTTTTCGACTGGGTAGAGTGTCGATGTGGCAAAGAATCAAAAGGGCCTCGCATCGCCCCTAGTTGCGACCTCGCTGGGAGCTCAGATCTCAAGAACTGGCTCCACTATCCGCGTCAGCTCCTCGGGTGTGGAGCAGTCTGCGATCGACCTCTCGCGACCCCGAATCATTGAGTTTGAGTACCTGCAACACATGGACCTACTCCTTGAGGCTGGACTCCGGGTCTGGGACAGTCCCCACCCCCGAGTCCTCCATGCGGGAGCCGGCGCCTGCGCACTCCCCCTCGCCTGGGAGGCGACGTATTCTCAGCTTTCGCAGGTGGCTGTCGAGATCGACCCGGAACTGGCCGAAGAGGTTTCACGAGCTGCCGGGCTCAAGCGAAAGCCACGCCTCAAACTTCGCGTCGGTGACGCCGCCGAGGTACTCATCGGGTCACAGAACCGGTATAACGTCATCGTTCGCGACGCGTTTATCGGTCCGCACACACCCCACCACCTGCGCACCACCGCTTGGACACGTCTCGTCTCCTCACGCCTCCTCGGCGAGGGCGTCTACCTCGCTAATGTCGGCCGTGATAGCTCAAGCGTCTGCAAAGAGGACGTCGCCACGATCCTTGACGCGTTCCCATCCTCCACGATCGTTACGGATCCCAAGGTGTGGAGGGGAGACCGCAGCGGCAACCTGGTGGTCGCCGGCTGGGTCGGGGAGCTACCGGATTTTGATGAAATAGAACGACAGATTCGCAGACTTCCCCTTCCGGCCCGCCTCTACAAAAGTGAAGAGGTTCGACTCTGGCTCGGCGGAGCCCGCCCACTTGGTGGTTGAGCAGCCTACTGGTCCGAGGCGGACAGCTCTTCTGGGCCATCACCTTCATCGATGGCATCTTCAATTGCCTGGCGCGCCACCTCCCAGGGGCTGGGAGCGCGGTGTCGAGGACGAGGGCGCTTCGGCGCCTCCTCACCCTCATCAGACCCGGACCTGCTGGCACCGACCTCGTAACCGTTGCCGGGGACACTGGGCCTGCGGGCAGGCTTCTGCTTGGAGCGGGATTTCAGATAGCCCTCAATGACGTCCCCAATGGCATCGCCCATCGAGTCGACTTCCCCGCCTTCAACCTTCTCTGCTTCTGGGAACTCACTCGCCTCAAACTCAGCCATGGAGTCCCAGTCGAGAAGCGCGTCGGCAATCTCGTCCTCCCCCATTTCCGCGTCACTACGCTGGCCGGTATTAAGCTGAATCCCCTCGGCTGCAGCTGCAGAGATCGAGTCGAAATGCTGTTCGAGGTTACTGACGGTGCGCTTGAGGTCCGGGTTGATCTCAAGGAGGCGCCCCACCTGGCTGGCGTCCTCATCAGCACCCCTCTCAAGGTCACCGATCGGAAGCTGGAGTCCTGCCAGTTCCGACAGTCTGCGCAGCAGAGCTGAGGAGGCCTTGGGGAAGGTTGCATCTGAAAGATAGTAGGGAACCGTCGCGAGGAGGGTGACACCCGTAACCCCCGCCTTCTGCACCTTGAACTGCAGGTAGGAGGTGAGGGGAGCCGGGAAGCGCGCCTGGCCTCCCATCAGGGGCTGCTGGGGCACCAGGTCTTGATCGGTGCTTTGAATATGGACCGAGGAGGGACGCGTATGGGGCAGGGCCGCGGGCAGACCGTGGAATGAAAAAACGACCTCGACACCGGCCTTCTCTACTATTTCTTGAAAGGCGTTACCGAAGGCCTTCCAGCGTGAGTCCGGCTCTGGTCCGTGCAGCATGAGGATCGGTGTTCCCGCGTCATCATGAATAAGGTCGAGGGCGATTTCCGGTTCCGTGACATCGGTGGTGACCCACTCGTCGACCTCCATAATCGGCCGGTGCGAACGGTAGTCAATCAGCATGTCGGTGTCGAAAGTTGCAACCCGCTCAGGCGCGAGCGAACGGAGCAGTTGAACAACCGCAAGCGAGCCCGCTGACCCCGCGTCCATCGCGCCTTCAAAGTGGGCAATCAGGATCGGCGCCTTGGCGTCCGCAGCTGGGCCCTGGGTATAGAGCTTGGGTTTCTTTGTCATGTCACACTCCCCCATTCCACGCCGACTTTGCGTTGTTCTGTTGTTCATTTACCGTACTCGCCATCCCCGGTTGAGGCGAGTATCCGCGCGCCCTTTGCGCTGGCAGGGAACAGCACTTTGGAGGAGGAGAGGGTCCTCACGCTCTGAGTCTGCCTAGAAGTGGGGAATAATGGACGCTTGGTATTTTTCAGACCACAAGGAGCGCCGGTGGACAGCGGAATCCCGAAGCCCATTGATCGTGAAACGGACATGGGTCAGGAACAGGGCTTTGTAACCCACGCCTACTCAGTCCTCGAGCGGATGCGTCTGGAGTATCGCGAGCACCAGCGGAGAATTGAGGCGCAGGGTGCCTGGGGCTCCCCCCAGGCGAGGACTGAGCGTGACGCACAGGCCTCGCATTTTGGCGACCAGGCTATGCGCCTTGAGCAGATTGAGGATCGCCTGGTCTTCGGTCGCATTGACATGGGTGATGGCGATACGCACTACATCGGTCGCGCCGGGTTGCCTGATGACGAGGGCGGACGGCTGCTCATTGACTGGCGCGCCCCTGCCTCCCGTCCCTTTTACCAGGCGACCGCTGTCACCCCTGGCGGAGTTGTGCGCCGCCGACACATCGCTACATCAGGTCGAACTGTCACCGGCATAGAGGATGATGTCCTTGACGCCGAGGCCGCAGCGCAGCAGGGGATCACCTTCCAGGGTGAGGGCGCCCTGATGTCAGCCCTGGCATCGGCTCGCGGCGGTCACATGAGCGATATTGTCGCGACGATTCAGGCCGAGCAGGATGCCATCATTCGCTCTGAAGATCAGGGCATCGTGGTCGTTCAGGGGGGTCCTGGAACGGGCAAGACTGCCGTAGCTCTACACCGAGCGGCCTACCTGCTTTACACCCACCGGGAACGACTCGAGCGCTCCGGCGTTCTGATCGTCGGCCCCTCGAGGATTTTCCTGCGCTACATCGAACAGGTCCTTCCGTCACTGGGTGAGACCGGAGTCGTTTCGATTCCGTTCGGCGATCTTATTCCTGGGATCCACGCCGTAGAGACCGACCCCTCCGAGGTGGCGCACGTCAAGGGCAAGATGGCGTGGGTTGATATCGTTCGAACGGCTGTCAGGGACCTGCAGCGACTCCCTCGAGAGACGAAGCACTTTTACATTGACAACAAAACCGTGTCCCTGACCCCCGATCAGGTAGCGGGCGCCCGAGCAAAAGCTCGTCGTTCGGGAAAGCCTCACAACGTGGCGAGGACAGGCTTCGCCCTCGAGCTCATCGACATCCTCGTCAAGCAGTTGGCCGGCTCCGATGCGGCTCCCGAGGACGTGGACTGGTGGCGTGAATCGGTGCGTTCCAACCGAGACGTGCGTCGTGAGATCAACCTGTGTTGGATGCCGACGAGGGCGAGTGATCTGCTTCGGCGTCTCTACTCCAAGCCCGAGCTGCTGGCCCGGGTAGGGCGCGGACTGTCGGGCCGTGAGCGGATGCTGGTCTTTCGAGAGTGGAATGCCCCCCTCACGGTGTCGGATATTCCGATTCTGGATGAGCTTGAAGAGCTTCTCGGGACTTCCGAGGAACTGGAGAACCAGTCTCAACGCGACCGTGCTGCCGTCGAGGCCGAGGAACTTGAACGGGTTCGCATGGCGATGGAGGGACAGAATCTCGGTGGCGGGATTGTCTCTGCCGAGCTGCTGGCACAGAGGGCACGGGGGGAAAAAGAGTGGAAGCCCCTGGCTGAACGCGCGCTGGCTGACCGGACGTGGGCCTACGGGCACATTGTGGTCGATGAGGCTCAGGACCTCTCCCCCATGGCTTGGCACGCCCTGTTGCGCCGCTGTCCATCCCGTTCATTCACCGTCGTCGGCGACCTCGATCAGGCTCGGGGTCACACCCGGCCCAACAGCTGGTCGAAGGCCCTGGGACCGGCAAGACGCGGGCTGTCTACCGAATACGCCCTGACCGTTTCTTACCGCACCCCAACCACGGTGACCCGTCTGGCTCAGGCTGTACTCGCGGAACTGGGCCAGTCACCCATCTATCCGCTGACATCCGCGCGCGAGGTCGAGAATGCACTGGCAGACACGCTGGTTCCCAACCGGCGGGATTCCGAGGAGGCAGATCGCCTGCTGTGGGACACAGTCCAGAGGGTCATAGCCGATGAAGAACGAGTTCTCGACACAGAGGCCGGACCTGGCGCCGGGCGCATCGGCGTCCTCGTCTCAGATGCTCGGGCGCGGCGTTGGGGTGCTGATGTCTTTGGCTCCTCGGCGCTCGACAACCGTGTCAGCGTTCTCAGCGTGGCGGGTTCAAAGGGCCTCGAGTTTGACACCACAATCGTGGTTGAACCCACCGAGATTCTCACCGAGGGTCCGGGGGACCTCTTCGTCGCGATGACACGGTGTACCAAGCGCCTCCATTCCGTTCGTATCGGTGGTCTGCCCGGGGTCTGGAGCGATGCGGTTAGCGGCATCACCGAGGAGTTGAGCCAGTAGGCGAACCTCGGTGCCAGCGAAGGCAAATGCCGGGCACAATAGTCCGGTGAGCAAAGCACTACTTCTCGAGAATCCGCACCCGATTGCGGCCAGCCTTCTAGAGCGTGACGGTTTCGACGTCAAAGTCATTAGGGGCGGGCTAGATGAGGACGAGCTAATCGCAGCCCTCGATGGCGTTTCAGTCCTGGGGATTCGATCAAAAACCGAGGTGACGCGGAAGGTCCTAGCGCACGCCAAGGACCTGGAGGTGATCGGAGCGTTCTGCATTGGCACGAACCAGATTGCCACCGATTTTGCCGCGGAGCGGGGAATTCCTGTCTTCAATGCGCCCTACGCCAATACCAGGTCGGTGGTTGAACTGGCACTGGGTCAGATCATTGCGCTGACCCGACGATTGACGGTGAAGAACAGTCGCCTCCACCGGGGGATCTGGGATAAGTCTGCCGACCACGCCCACGAGGTACGGGGACGAACCCTGGGAATTATTGGCTACGGCAACATTGGCACCCAGCTGTCAGTTCTTGCCGAAGCCCTCGGCATGCGCGTGATCTTTTACGACATTGCCGAACGACTGGCCCTTGGAAACGCGCTCGCAGCTAGCAGTTTGGAAGAGGTGCTTCGCGAGGCCGATATAGTCTCCCTCCACGTCGATGGCTCCAAGGCGAACGAAAACCTGTTTGGTGAGCGTGAGTTTCAGATGATGAAGCCCGGGGCCGTCTTCATCAATCTTTCCCGTGGCTTCATCGTTGATGTTCAAGCTCTTCGTGCAGCCCTGCAGTCCGGCCACCTCCTCGGAGCTGCAGTAGATGTCTTTCCCGAAGAGCCAAAGGCCAACGGTGACCCGTTCTCCTCTGAACTAGCCGGCCTCGACAACGTCATCCTCACACCTCATATTGGTGGCTCCACACTCGAAGCTCAGCACGATATCGCGGTTTTCACCGCCGGTAAGATCTCCTCGTATCTTTCAAGGGGCTCCACAACGCTGAGCGTCAACGTCCCCAACCTTAATCTTCAGGATTCGCAGAGCCGAGGCTTCCGGCTTGCGTTCATGCATCACAACACGCCTGGAGTGATGGCTCGCCTCAACGAGGTTTTCGCGCAGGAAAGCATCAACCTGGAGGGGCAGGCCCTAGCCACCTCGGGTTCCATCGGCTATGCGATCACCGATATGGCCATGCCGATTTCCGAGACCGTCCTCGACCGTATTCGCTCGTCACCCGCGTCTATTCGCGTGCGTTACTTCATGATCTGAAGGACCTCTAGGATGTCAGGTATCGACTGAGCTACCTAAAGCACTAACATCAACTGTGACTCGACCTGTGGAGGCACCATGAACCTGACTGAGACACTTCGCCAAGGCTACGCACCGGGCGTTCCCTACTACACCGACTCGGGATCTACCCTGATCTGCGACTTTCTGTTAGAGACGGCGAAGCATTATCCCCGGCGGGTGGCCTTGGACTTCCTCAGCCAGCAGACCACCTACGAGGATCTGGTGATGCAGGTGCGCCAGGCAGCAACGGTGCTGCGCAACTCTGGTGTCAAAGAAGGTGACCACATCGCATTGATCATGCCGAACTGTCCCCAGCACGTCGTAGCCGTAATGGCCATCGCAATGGTCGGTGCCATCAGTATTGAGCACAATCCCCTAGCCCCCGAAGCTGAGCTGCAAGCCGAGTTCGCGCGCCACCGTGCCAAGACGGTTATCGCCTGGGAGAACACCGTGGAGAAGCTGAGCTTCCTCGGTCCGGACGCACGAGTCTTCGGTGTCAACCTGGCCTACGCCATGTCCCGCACCACCCGGATGCTGCTGCGCATTCCGGTGAAGTCAGTCCAGACCAAGCGCCGCATGCTCGGAGCACCCGTTCCAGACCACGTTCGCTCCTGGGACCGCATCGTCCGTGAGGCAACTCCGTGGATGGGTGACCCGACGGTCAGCCCTGAGGCACCTGCGGTTATGCTGCACACCTCCGGAACCACAGGCACGCCCAAGGCTGCGGTTCTGACCCACAAGAACCTGTCAAGCAATGTCGTCATGGCAGGCGGTTGGGTCCCTTCTCTTCGTCAGGGTGCGGAGGTGTTCTACTCGATCCTCCCCTTCTTCCACGCCTACGGGTTCACCATCACGATGCTGGCTGGCCTCTACATGGGCGCCACGATTGCCATCTTCCCGAAGTTTGATGTCTCCCAGGTTCTGCTCGCACAGAAGCGTCTGCCCTGCACTTTCTTTGTTGGTGTTCCCCCGATGTTCGATCGACTCCTCGCAGAGGCCCCCCACTACAACTCTGATCTGACCTCCATCAGCTACACGATCTCTGGCGCAATGCCCCTTT
The DNA here is from genome assembly GCF_900187855.1 of Actinomyces minihominis. GTDB lineage: Bacteria > Actinomycetota > Actinomycetes > Actinomycetales > Actinomycetaceae > Scrofimicrobium > Scrofimicrobium minihominis. The sequence continues at coordinate 278,678 of NZ_FYEG01000002.1, forward strand.
CCGAAGAGCTGAGCGCTCGCTGGGAGGCCGCCACGGGCGGATACGTCATCGAGGGCTACGGAATGACCGAAGCCTCACCGATCATTCTCGGCTCGCCTCTGTCTCACAACCGACGACCCGGTGCGCTGGGACTGCCGTGGCCCTCAACCGAGGTTCGCATTGTCGACCCCGAGGATCCCACGAAGGACACGCCGATCGGTGAGGTCGGCGAGCTTATCGCTCGAGGGCCACAGGTTTTCAAGGGCTACCTTGATGACCCGGAAGAGACGGCCCTTGCCCTGCAGGATGGTTGGCTCTTCACGGGCGACCTCGTTCAGGTGCGTGACGGGTTCATCTACATGGAAGATCGCCGGAAGGAACTCATCCTTTCCGGAGGCTTCAACGTCTACCCCAGCCAGGTTGAAGACGTGGTGCGCATGATGCCGGGCGTTGAAGACGTTGCGGTAGTCGGCATGCCGGGAGGAAGCCGCGGTGAAGAAGTAGTGGCCGCACTGGTCCTTGAAGGTGGCGCTTCCGTAACCCTGGCTGACGTGCGCGAATGGGCTGAAAAATCGCTAGCCCACTATGCGCTCCCCCGCCAAATTGTCGTTGTCCAGGAACTGCCCAAGTCCCAGATCGGCAAGGTCATGCGCCGTTCGGTTCAGAAGCAGATTGCAGAACTTCAGGAAGGCCTAGAGACACGTTTCCCCACCCTGGCTTCTTCTGCGGCGGAAATCGGCGAACAGGTCGGTCATGCAGCCGCCGCTGTCAAGGAATCGGTCTCGCAGGCTTCCGAAAAGGCCGCCGCTCTTATCGCACGTGCATCTGAGGCGGCCGCGCAGAAGGAACGGAATGAAGACGAGGCCGTTCCCGTTGATTCTGCCGACCAGACACCCGAAGGTGACGAGGCCAACTAGGTCCGAAGACTCCGCTTCGGCTTCGGTCTACTCCTCTCGCAGGTCTGCAATGGCCCGCTCAAAATCTTCCAGAGACTGGAAGGAAGAGTAGACCGAAGCAAAGCGCAGGTACGCAACTTCATCAAGTTCACGTAGGAAAGGCAACACTGCCTTTCCTACTTCATCCGCTGAAACCGTTGCCTGACCTGTTACGCGCAGAGACTCTTCAACCTGCTGGGCCAAAACCGCGAGATCATGTTCAGAGACCGGACGGCCCTGGCAAGCCTTACGCACCCCTGCCGTGACCTTATCCCTGGAGAATGGTTCAGCCACTCCCGATCGCTTTTCAACCGAAAAGGAAGAGGTCTCGAGGGTTGTAAAGCGTCGTTTACACACGCTGCATTCCCGGCGTCGCCGAATGGTGCCACCATCATCAGTGACTCGGGTGTCAACGACTCGGGTGTCATCGTGTTGGCAAAAAGGACAGTGCACGGAGGCCTCCAGGTAGTCACAGATATCTAGGTGATACCGGTACGAAGACTTTAGGTCCCTACCTGCCGTGCCGACAACTTCACAGCCCACCACTGCTACTCAGTAGGCAGAAGAATCTGCTGGCCCGGCTGCAGGACTGCGTCACCCAGGGCATTGAGCGTCATGATATCCGCTACCACGGCCTCAAGCGGGCGCTTCGAACCAATCGACTGCGCGAGGCCCCAAACCGATTCCCCAGAGACTACCGAGTGCGTCCAAGTCTCACCCGAAAATGGAGCAGGTCGAAGCGCGAGGCCAAGTCCGAGTGCCACCGCGAAAACCAGCCCGGTAACAAGAAGCCACAGTGAGACCCGAAGCATCCCGGCGACAGCCATCGGCGACCTACGCTGGTTAACCTCTATCCTGTGGACTGCTTTAGTTGAACGCGAGGCTGAAGCCGGATGACGAGCAATTGTAGCTTCCAGCCCCTGGGTGCCGCGTAAACGCCTTCTTGCCTCATCAATTGAGACCACTGAGGCCTCACGAGGCCCGGTTGAGACTGACGGTTCCCCACTGCGATTCGTCCTCACCCGTGGCAGTGCAAACGATGACTGTACCAGCGTTGCCGAGCTCATCTATTCATCCCGTTTCCCCCGGGCTGAGCCGGGACCTCTACCTGCACCTTGAGACACACAGTTCAACAAACCGTCTGACCATAAAGCTGATCGAACTGGTGTTCGTCGAACAACTGTACGATACCAAGTGGTTCCGACATTTTGAAGACACTCTCGAACATATGTTTCATTTTCGTTACCGTTTGCTCTAGGCTGGCGGTAGAAAAGGGGGCGGTATGACCGACGAAGCAACACTGTCTGATCGGCAGAGGCAGATCCTGGATGTTGTCCGGACCCACCTCGCTGAACGCGGCTATCCACCATCACTTCGAGAGATTGGTCGGTCAGTCAAGCTCAACTCACCCTCAACCGTGAAACATCACCTCGACGCTCTTGAAAAGGCAGGGTTCATCCAGCGTGATGCAGGGTTGCCGCGTGCCATTGAAGTTCGTCGTGAGGTTGAACTGGACGTCGTCGAGGGCGGAGGTGGGATTCCCATTCCCGTGGCGCTGGCTGAAGGTGACTCAGTCTCGGCGCCCCTCGTTGGACGCATTGCTGCTGGAGCCCCGATTACGGCTGATCAGCACGTTGAAGATGTCTTCGCTCTCCCGACCCGCCTGACAGGCACCGGAGAACTGTTCGTTCTTGAGGTCAGCGGTGATTCGATGATCGACGCTGCGATTTGCGACGGTGACTTTGTGGTGATTCGATCCCAGCCGACAGCAGAAAACGGAACCATAGTTGCCGCCATGATTGACGGAGAGGCCACTGTCAAGGTTTTCTCCAGGACAGACGGGAATGTTTGGTTGCTTCCACGAAACGATGATTATGCACCGATTCCAGGCAACGAAGCAGTGATCCTCGGCCGCGTGGTGACAGTCATTCGGGCTCTTTAAGGCACCTGCTTAACCCGTAGAGGGCCTCGAATCAAAGCGTGATTCGAGGCCCTCCCACTTAGTCTTAGAAGCCCAGGGACTTGGCAACTGCCTTGATCTGTGTGGCCGACTTCTGCATTCCTGCAAACTCGTGACCGGACATCGGAGGAACCAGGGTCCGCCCGGCACCATTGCGGGTCACAACTGTCGGGGCCGACATGCAAACGTCGCTGATCCCGGCCCAGTCCTCAAGGAGACTAGAGATTGTCATTACGCGGTGTTCATCGCGCAGCACGGACGTCGCAATGGCTGTGGAGGCAAGTCCGATAGCGAAGTTGGTCGCTCCCTTACCCTCAATGATCTCATAGGCCGAGTTGACGACATCATGGGCAATCCGGTCCTTCAACTCATCATCGAAGGGCCTTCCGGTCAGGGTTTTGCCCCACTCTTGAACCGGAACGTTACCAATCTCAGCTGAAGACCACAGCGCCACCTCAGAGTCACCGTGTTCGCCCGCGATCATCGCGTGGATCGACTTGGATGAAATACCGGTCTCCTGAGAAATCAGGTACCGTAACCTAGAGGTATCGAGGACGGTTCCCGATCCAAAAACCTGGTTGCGGGGCAGACCCGAAATCTTCAACGCAGCATAGGTGACTACGTCAACCGGGTTGGTAACAAACATGTAGATGGCATCAGGAGAAACCTCAACCATCTGCGGCACCAGGGTCTTCATTAGTTCAACAGTTGACTTAGCAAGTTCAAGTCGGGACTGGCCGGGCTTTTGCTTCGCCCCTGCCGTTACAACGACAATATCCGAACCCTTAAGAATATTGATGTCATCCGACCCCTCAACAGTTCCGGTCGGCGTGAACTGGATACCATGGGCGATATCCAGCGCATCTGCCCGAACCTTGGGACCATTGATATCAAACAGTGCTACAGATCGGGCTACCCCGGAGATGGCTGCCGAGTAGGCGACAGCGGTACCTACCGCGCCTGCGCCGACGACAGTAAGCTTTGACGGACGTCCCATTGCCTTCGGGCTGCTTGACTTTTCTGCCACCGATTCTCCTTTGGTATGAGGCGGAAACCTTCGTTGCCTAGTCTAGTCGTTGATGCCTACCTCACGAAGTCTCGCCGCCAAATCACCGGGGACTCTTCCGACCAGACGCACACCCTCATCGGTCCACTCCTCGACCTCGACCTCACCCACATCGTGAGCGCGGCTTAGGAGCCCGGCATTTTTGAAGGGAACCAGGACGTCCACCTCAACTTCGGGGCGCGGTAGAAGGCGGGCAATCGCCTCTTTTAACTCAGGAATGCCCTCACCCGTAGCGGCGGAGACCTCCATCGCATCGGGGTATAGGGCTCGCAACCGCGCCAGCTCCGTCGGTGAAGCCATGTCAATCTTGTTCAAAACCATGAGCTGACGCGAACGATCATAGTTGTCAACACTGTCGAGAACCTCGTTGACGGCATCGACCTGCGAGGCAGGATCTGTGTGGGAGGCGTCAACCACGTGGAGGACGAGGTCGGCCTCGCCCACCTCTTCGAGCGTGGAGCGAAATGCCTCCACCAACTGGGTTGGAAGGCGACGTACGAAACCTACTGTGTCTGTGATCGTGTACTCACGACCGTCCTCAGTTTGCACCCTGCGCACAGTGGGGTCCAGGGTCGCAAACAACGCATCAGCCACAAGGATGTTGGCTCCTGAAAGTGCATTGAGCAAGGTCGATTTCCCGGCGTTGGTGTACCCGGCGATTGCAACCGAAGGAACCTCGCCGCGACGTCGAGACTGGCGCCTCGTGGCACGACCCGGGGCCATCTTCTTGATCTGCTGACGCAACTTTGCCATGCGGGTATTGATTTTTCGGCGGTCTAGTTCGATCTTCGTCTCACCCGGCCCACGCGAACCGATTCCCTCACCACCGGCCACACGACCACCAGCCTGCCGAGACATCGACTCACCCCAGCCGCGCAGGCGGGGAAGCAGGTACTCGAGTTGCGCCAGCTCCACCTGTGCCTTGCCCTCTCGGGACTGAGCATGCTGGGCAAAAATATCAAGGATAACCGCGGTTCGGTCAACAACCTTGACCCCGATGGTATCCTCTAAACCACGTCGCTGGGAAGGGGCCAGGTCACCGTCAACTACAACCGTGTCCGAGCCGGTTTCAATCACCATTTCCTTCAGCTCGGCAGCCTTGCCCTTCCCCAGGTAGGTTGCCGGATCTGGCTTATCACGTCGCTGAAGGAGAGCTGCCGTAACCGTGGCACCCGCAGTTCCAGCGAGGGCGGCTAGTTCTCGCAGAGACTCCTCTGCCTGCTGAGCCGTTCCCTCGAGACGTAGTCCAACCAGGACCACTCGCTCAAGACGGACCTGGCGATACTCCACCTCTTGAATATCAACCAACTCGGTGGAAGCAGCCAGGTGGGCTGCGCGGCCCGTTGACTCCCGCTCCAGCCAATCCTCATGGTGGGAACCCGTGAGCCCCAGGTTGAGGACATCGACTTCTCCAGAGACTTCCGCGTTGGCAGAGGCAACGAAATCCCCCGCCTCTTCACGCGCTAGGACACGGGCCGCGATGGCCTCTGCCCGCGAAACTTCACTTCGTTGATCTGAGCCGCTAAAGTTCCCTGTGTCCTGTGCATTCATTCTCTGATGCTAGTACAGGGTTCCGTGACACCGACTGCAACAACGGTAATCTTGACCCGTGAGTGAACACTATTTCTCCCCCCAGGCAGACACCGACCCCGATGACCTTGGCAAGCTGCACCCCGTCCGCGTCAATGCCAGGGGCCGCGAGCTAAAGCTTCTGGCCTCCGATCGGGTCTTTTCGGCAACCCACCTCGACCTCGGCACTGAACAGCTCCTCAAGAAAGCTCCGGCTCTACCTGCATCCGGAACATTCCTCGACCTCGGCTGCGGCTGGGGCCCCGTCGCGATCACAATGGCTCTGGAAGCCCCAGACGCGACGGTTTGGGGCGTGGATGTCAACGCCAAGGCACTTGCTCTGACCAAGTTAAACGCGAAGAAGCAGGGACTGAAGAACGTCCTCGCACTTGATGCCCCGACAGCACTTCAGGACGCGCGGGATAACAAAGTTCGTTTTGATGTCATCTGGTCGAACCCTCCGATCAGGATCGGGAAGCCGGGTCTTCGGGCCTTGCTGACAGACTGGCTCAACCTTCTTGCAGAGGACGGGGTTGCCTACCTGGTTGTGAACCGCCACCTCGGTGCAGACAGCCTGGCGGACTGGCTTCGAGGCCAGGGCTTTGAGGTTGAGCGCCTGGCTTCGCGCAAGGGATTTCGCATCCTCTCGGTTACCGTAAGTTAGTGCTTAGCCCAGTGCTGCAAGGGCGCGCTCTAGCACCGTCCCCTTACCGGTCGCATCAACATCAATCCACCTGATGCGTGGATCCCTTCGGAACCACTTCATTTGCTTTCGCGCCAACTGGCGTGTGGCAATGAAGGTAGATTTCACTCCCTCTGCCTCACTCATTCGCCCCTCTAGAACCGCTATGGCTTGGGCATAGCCGGTGGCCCTTCGAGCCGTGGTTCCTTCACGGAGCCCCTCGGCTACCAGTCGCTCTACCTCACTGACCAGGCCCTCGCGAAACATAGTTTCAGCTCGCCTCTCAATACGCGGATCGAGGAAGTCCCTGTGGGCGCGAAGCCCAATCTGAACCGATGGATGCGAGTAGGTGTAACGAGGAAGCGACGCGGTGTAGGGCCTTCCTGTAATGGCTATGACCTCGAGAGCGCGTACCAGTCGCCGACCATTGGAATCACCAATGGTCTGCGCAGCCTCAGGATCAAGGTCGAGCAGCCGGCGGTGCAACTCACGACTGCCAAGCTCATCAAGTTCCGCTTCAAGAGAGCTGCGGGTTGCACTGTCCGTTGGAGGAAACTGCATGTCATCGAGAAGAGCACGCAGGTAGAGACCCGAGCCGCCAACAACAATGGCTTGCCGTCCGCGGCCCTTAATCTCATCCAGGAGCGCATGCCCCTGCTCCTGGTAGGTCGCCACCGAAGCATCCTCAGTGACGTCGAGAACATCGAGAAGATGGTGGGTGTAGCCGCGGCGCTGATCTAGCGGTAGCTTGGCCGTCCCGATGTTCATGCCACGGTAAAACTGCATGGCATCCGCATTGATGATCTCTACCCGCTCGGGCCCCCCGAGCACATCGGCGAGGTCAAGGGCGAGATCAGATTTGCCAGTAGCGGTCGGTCCAACAACGGCAATGGTCTGCTGATGTCCCACTGGCCCCCACTAACCCCTGCGTAGGACAGGTATGCCGAGTGCGACCCCTGAGGGCTCGGGCTCGCTGGTGGCCTGTCGCTTCAGCCAGGCATCCCCTGCCCTGGTGCTTCGAACGGAGAAAAGGCCACCGGCTTCGAGACCACTATCGGCCAGAAGGTGGTGCGGCGCTCCGTGGGTCACACCCACCTCTACAAGGTCACCTGGACGGGGAGCCTCCACTCCTGTAGGAACCGCAAAGTGGACCAGTCTGCCGTCCCTGCTTCGTCCCGAAAGCCTGCGTGTAGCGTCCTGTTTACGTCCCTCCCCCTCGGCTACCAGCACCTCTACCCTGGAGCCAACCAGAGCCATGTTCTCTTCGGTGGAGATTCGGTTCTGCAGATCAACCAGACGGTTGTAACGGTCGGCCATTACATCGTTCGGAACCATGTCAGTGCGGGCAGCAGCTGGAGTACCGGGGCGCGGAGAATACTGGAACGTGAAGGCTGAGGCAAACCTCGACTCTTCAACCACATCGAGCGTGCGCTGGAAGTCCTCCTCTGTCTCTCCTGGGAAACCCACGATGATATCCGTGGTGATGGCGGCACTTGGAATAGCCTCGCGGACCTCGCGAAGGATCCGGTTGAACCGCTCTGAACGATAGGAGCGCCGCATCTCTTTCAGGATGCGATCAGAACCTGATTGAAGTGGCATATGCAAGCTGGGCATAACGGTCGGAGTTTCAGCCATGGCATCGATGACATCGGACGTGAATGCTGCCGGATGTGGCGATGTGAACCGCAGTCTCTCAAGCCCGGGTGTCTGACCAACCTGACGGAGCAGGTTCGCAAACGCCCCGCGATCTCGGAATGAAGCCCCATACGAGTTGACGTTCTGGCCCAGCAACGTCACTTCGATAGCCCCCTCAGAGACTACCGCCGCTACCTCATCGAGTACTTCCTGTGGCAGTCGATCCCTTTCTCGACCACGCAGGCGCGGCACTATGCAGAAGGTGCAGGTGTTGTTGCAACCCACTGAAATTGATACCCATGCCGCGTAAACAGACTCCCGTACCGATGGGAGCGTGGAGGGAAAGACCTTGAGTGATTCCTCAATCTCAACCGCGGCTTCGTGGTTGTGCTCGGCACGACGCAGAAGCGCTGGCAGAACATCAAGATTGTGCGTGCCAAACACGGCGTCGACCCAGGGGGCCTGCTGGACAATCCCCTCCCGCATCTGCTGGGCCAAGCATCCACCCACGGCGATTTGCATTCCGGGACGTTCCCGTTTCACGGAAGCAAGCTGCCCCAGGTTTCCGAAAAGCTTGGTGGCGGCATTCTCACGAACCGAGCATGTGTTGATCACAACCACATCAGCACCACCGTCGCCGGCGATTGTGGCACGCTCCGCTGCCTCTGGAACACTTTCAACCGGCACCAAACCCGCGTCTTCTAGCAGTCCCGCCAAACGCTCTGAGTCATGCTGGTTCATCTGGCAGCCCAGGGTGCGAACCAGGTAGGTCCGAGGGCGCGTCTCTATCGTCTTACTCACAGCACACCAGCCTAGTCGGCGTCTAGTCCCTACCAAACAAGGACTACCGGCCCGGGGTTGTGATCTCTTGCTGCACCGCCCTTTTCAGCAACGCAAGTGCGGCTTCAATGGCCTGGTGGCGAACCTGGGAGCGACTTCCTGAGAACATGTGCTTTTCGACGAGCGTCGTAGTTGGACCCACCACGCCTACGAAAACCAGGCCCTGCGGGCCATCCGGACTGTCACCCGGACCGGCAACACCAGTGGTGGAGATCCCAAAGTCTGAGGCGCACAAGCTACGAACCCCTTGCGCCATCTGGTTGGCCACCTCAGCGCAGACCGGGCCCCGGGCCTGAAGAAGCGATCGGTCAACCCCAAGAATGTCCGCCTTGAGATCAGTCGCATAGGCGACCACTCCCCCGAGCAGGACAGAGCTGATCCCCGGCGTATCAACCAGGGTGGCACACAGCGCGCCTCCCGTGAGCGACTCTGCCGTGGCTATCGTCCAGCCCTGTTCAGTCAGTACTTGAAGCAGGTGGCTCTGATCTACCATGGCTCACTCATTCCCTCGGCTGCCTCTTCTGCCTCGGCGCTTAGCGCACCACAAACGGCGAAAGCAGTCTGGGTTGAGAATCCGCGTCGTGCTAGGAACCCCACCAACCGCCTCTGCCACACCTCTTTGGAGAGACTGGCGATCTTGCTTGGAGTGGTGTGCTTCCGAGCCGCCTCTAAAGCCCTTGAAAACTCTTCTTCGCTATCGATCTGATCGACAAGAGGACGCCAAATCTGCGGGTCAATACCTCGCTTTTGCATCTGTCTGGTGAGGCCACCGCGTCCCAATCCCGAGTAGGACCGAAGAATTGACTGGGCAAAGCGTTCATCATTTATGTAGTCATAGCCAACCAGTCGTTCAACCGTCTCTTTGACCGTGGCGTCATCAAAGCCCCTGCCCGCAAGCTTGTGCCCTAGTTCGGCCGCCGAGTGGTCCCGGATCCCAAGAATGCGCAGAGCAGCGTCCATTGCATCCTTGGGATCAACCTTTTTCGAGGAGCTTTCACTCTTCGATGGAGGCATCGTTTACCACCGCTTCGGCCTCAGCAACGGGCTGACCAATTCCAAGTTCAGCGAGAATCTTGCCCTCAATCTCATCGGCTAGATCAGGGTTATCCACTAGGAACTGACGGACATTCTCCTTGCCCTGTCCCAGTTGATCCTTGTCGTATGTGAACCAGGATCCAGACTTACGGACGATTCCGGCTTCGACCCCCATGTCGATGATCGAACCCTCGCGGGAGACACCCTTGCCATAAATGATGTCAAACTCTGCCTGCTTGAACGGCGGAGCCATCTTGTTCTTAACGATCTTGGCCCTGGTTCGGTTACCAACCGGCGCACCGGCTTCCTTAAGCGTCTCAATTCTGCGCACGTCAATACGAACCGAAGAGTAAAACTTGAGTGCCTTACCGCCCGTAGTCGTCTCAGGAGAACCGAAGAAGACACCGATCTTTTCACGCAGCTGGTTGATAAAGATGGCGGTGGTCCCAGTGGCTGAAAGAGCGCCCGTAATCTTGCGGAGCGCCTGGCTCATAAGGCGAGCCTGCAGTCCGACGTGGGAGTCACCCATCTCCCCCTCAATCTCTGCCTTAGGTACCAGCGCAGCGACCGAGTCGACGACGATGATGTCAATACCACCCGAGCGGATCAGCATGTCGGTAATCTCAAGCGCCTGCTCACCCGTGTCTGGCTGAGAAACCAGGAGGTTATCGGTGTCTACACCAAGTGCGCGGGCATAGATCGGGTCGAGAGCGTGTTCCGCGTCGATGAAAGCAGCGTTACCACCTGCCCTTTGAGCGCTGGCAACCGCATGGAGGGCTACCGTTGTCTTACCTGATGACTCAGGTCCGTAGATCTCTACCACCCGGCCGCGAGGGAGTCCGCCGATTCCGAGAGCAACGTCAAGGGCGAGAGAACCAGTGGGAATCACCTTGACAGGGGGACGGGTATCGTCCCCCAGGCGCATGACAGAACCCTTACCGAACTGTCGGTCGATCTGACTAAGTGCGAGATCTAGGGCTTTGGCCCGATCTGTCCCCGGAGCCGCAACCGTCTTGGGGTTTGAAACACGCGCCATAATTGCTCCTTCTTCAGCAGCCTCTCCGGCTGATTCACCTTCTGGCTTCGATTCAACAGACCCTCTCCGGATTCTGCTGAGGTAACACTATGTCCAGCCACCGACATAATCAGAACGCCCCCAGTTCCCTGTGGAAACTGCCGGGCACGCCTACCTGCGGATAACTCTACTCGAACATCCGTTCGATTGGAAAGCTGACACGCATAATACTCGCCAGGTCTAGCGTCTCTTCTGGGGACGACGGTGAACCCAAAGATCCTCCTCGCCCCGCCCCGTCTCAGCAATGAGCGCGTTCCACACCACATCGACCTTGATGTGCTTTTCCAAGGCTTCCCTGGCGGTCATCGCCAGCGTGGGAAGGTAGAGGTCATACACGAGTGAACGCCCTAGGGCCGGTCCGTAAACCTGCTCTAGGGCGTTCCAAAACTCAGATTGGTTCACCTGTTGGTAACCAGGGAACCAGCCAGAAGATCATCTGGCACGGTATCCGGAACGGCTGCTGTATCAAGCACCATCATGCGATCCGCAACTTCACGCAGCACGAACCACAGGGGCACCCCCAGGGCCGTGCAGATCGACTCTAGTAGCTCAGAAGAGGCTTCCTTCTGACCACGTTCAACCTCACTGAGATAGCCCAGCGAGACCTGCGCCTGCGAAGAAACCTCCCGCAGAGTGCGCCCCTGAAGATTACGGAGCGAACGCAAAACATCACCGAGCTCACTTCGCAGCAACGGTGACCTTACAGATGTCATTTTCATCATCTCTCCACTGTACCTCGGCTTAGCGGTCTGACGTGAAGCCTGTCCACGATGACCCGCGGGAACTGAACGTGACATCACATTCCCTGCGCCCACCGGACGACGTAGCTGGTTCGTTGTCTTCATGCCATATATAACGCCAGAGACAACCAACTTATTGCGTAATCTGCCTCACAAACACCGGGGGACGGCTATGCTTCGTCGCCCTTCTGCAAGTTCAAAGCATGTACCGACACCAGAAGGTACTGGATGCCCGACCACACCGTCACGATCAGAGCGGCAAGCATTACGACCCAAATCAGGATCAGTACCAACTGCGCCACGAGATGGCTCACGAAAGAACCCCACGGAATGATCAATAGCATGATCAGGAACATCTGCAGAACCGTCTTCAGCTTGCCACCAGAGGAGGCCGCTACGACGGTCCCCCGCCTGCGCAAGACCTCTCGCAGAACGGTGATCCCCAACTCTCGAACCGCCACAATAATCGTGAACCACCAGGGCAGGTCCGAAAGGATAGATAGCGCGACAAAGGCGCCGAGAGTCAGGAACTTATCGGCCAGTGGATCAGCCAGCTTGCCGAAGTTCGTGATGATCTTATACTTGCGGGCAATCTGTCCATCAAGATGATCGGTGTAAGCCGCAACAGCAAACACCAGGGCCGCCCACCAGCGTGACGAAGTGGTGTTTTCAAGTAGCAGCCAGAGGAACACGGGCACCATGAGAATGCGCAGAACGGTGAGGGCATTGGGCAGGTTCAATGTCGGTGAGTTCTGCTGCCCGGTCTTCTTACCGTTATCGCCCATCACGGACTCCCTACTAATTGCTTGGCCCCCATCATCTTCATCATGATAGATCACCGGTCCCGCTGAACTGGGGCGAGATGCGAATCGGTCGCGTGGGTGCTTCGTCACGAAGAACCCGGGTCGCATCCTCATCCCCCCACCTCGGAGTCAGTTCAGGACCGCCAAGAAACTGGGTAGCTGGGCCATCTTCAGTGGGTTCGTCGTAGTCTTCCTCAGACTCTTCCCCAACCGCAGGCACCTGTGGGACTGCTGGGGCAGATGGCATCTGTGAGACCTCGCCGCGAAGAAGTGCAAGTACCGAAGGCAGTTCTTCCGGTTCAACCAGGACCTCGCGCGCCTTCGAGCCCTGGGAGGGGCCTACTATCTCCCGTGACTCAAGTAGATCCATCAGCCTCCCGGCCCGTGCAAAACCAATCCTGAGCTTGCGCTGCAGCATCGATGTTGAACCGAGCTGTGTGTTTATGACAAGCTCGGCAGCTGCGAGCAAATCATTGAGGTCGGAGCCGATGTCTTCCGCTACCTTGGCCCCGCTGGGAGCAGCAATGACACTCTCATCGTACTCAGGATCCGCCTGGTTACGACAGTACTCAACGGCTGCCTCAATCTCATCCTCATCAACCCATGCCCCCTGGACACGGAGGGGCTTTGCGGCCCCGGCAGGAAGGTACAGGGCGTCACCCTGACCGATGAGTTTCTCCGCTCCCGGCTGGTCCAGAATAACCCTGGAGTCCGCCAGCGCCGACGTTGCAAATGCCAGACGGGAAGGCACGTTTGCCTTGATGAGCCCGGTGACCACATCCACGGATGGCCGCTGCGTCGCCAGAACCAGGTGGATGCCGGCAGCACGTGCCAGCTGGGTGATGCGCTGAACCGAAGACTCAACATCACGCGGTGCAATCATCATCAGATCCGCCAGCTCATCAACTACCACCAGCAGGTAGGGATAGGGCTTGAGTTTGCGCTTGGATCCAGGAGGGGGACTGACCTTACCCTCACGGATCGCAGCATTGAAGTCGTCAACATGTTTGAAGCCGTACTCAGCGAGGTCGTCGTAGCGCGCATCCATTTCACGCACCACCCACTCCAGGGCCTCAGAGGCCTTCTTCGGATTGGTAATGATGGGTGTAACGAGGTGCGGGACGCCCTCGTAAATCGACAGTTCCACCCGCTTGGGGTCAATCAGAATCATCTTCACCTGGTCGGGTGTCGCCCTCATCAGGATCGAAACGATCATGGAGTTAATGAACGATGACTTACCAGAACCTGTCTGGCCCGCAACGAGCAGGTGGGGAGTCTTTGCGAGGTTGGTGACCACATAGCCGCCTTCAACGTCCTTACCGACGCCAACAAGAAGCGGGTGCTGATTCTTCTGGGCCTTGCCGCAGCGCAAAACATCTCCGAGGACGACGGTCTCACGGTCGGTGTTGGGGATCTCTACCCCAATGGCGGACTTACCGGGAATCGGGGCCAGGATCCGCACATCTGCACTGGCAACTGCATAGGAAATGTTGCCGGCGAGGGCGGTGATCCGGTCTACCTTCACACCCGGCCCGAGGGTCACCTCATAGCGCGTCACCGTGGGACCCCGCGAGAAGCCCGAAACATACGCGTCCACGTTGAACTCTTCGAGTACCCCCTGGAGGGTGGCGATAACGAGGTCGTTCGCCTCCGAGCGTGCCTTGTGGGGGACTCCCCGCTTCAGCAGTCCGGGTTCCGGCAGCCGGTATAGACGAGTCGGCGCATGAGCGGAAAACTCTTCCTCCAACACGACGGGTTCACGTGGCTCCTCAGGAATCACGTGAGGCACGAAGGCCACCGTCGCCTCTTCGTCGGGGGTCGGGGCACTCTGCGCGTAAGTTGGCGGCGGTGAGACCTTGGCGGGCGCCTCGGGTTCCGGCGTCCACACCGAAGACTCATCCTCATCGAAGCTGGCACTCACCCTCGTCAGCTCTTCGGAGGCTTCCACCTCATCTATGGGTGCAAAGGGATCGAAAGAATCACGTTGAACGCGAGCGACTTCCGCCTCTAGGTCATACGGGGCAACGGTCTCTCGGCGCACTGGCGCTACCTGCTTGCGCACCCTGGTTACCGGCGCCACCCGGTGTTCGTTGAGCCAGGCATCGTCTTCCGTTGCCAGGGCCACAGCGTCTTCGACCTCGACCTCATCGTCCCCGGCGGACTTTCGTCGTGCGATGACTTCCCACAGGGCACGGAGCTTGGGCCACGCCTCTCTAAGTGGCGTCTTACTCCCGAGGAGAAGGGAGTACAGGAAGAGCAGGAAGAGCAGGATTCCGGCGCCGACGGGCGACACCAAACTGGCTGTTGGAGACGCGAAGAACCAGCCGATGATGCCCCCGGCAGACTCAATGGCAGCAAAGTCAGAAAAGGCTGGGTTTCCGCTGAACAGCTGTGCCAACCCTGTCACGGATGCGATCACACCGACTGTTCCGGCGGCCCGGTAGGGCAGCATGTCGATGTTGCGGCGGCGCCTGAACAGAGCCACCCCCCAGAGCAGCAGGACAACGGGGACAACCACCGCGAAGAGGCCGACTGCACCCGCCACGGTGTGGTGGATGGCTTCGCTGAGGGCGCCCGCAACACCAAACCATTCGCGCAGTGCAACGATGACTGCAAAGGCCACCAGGATGAAACCGAGTGCGTCCCGTTTCATCTGGGGCTCAATTGCCCGCCAGGATGATGCCAGACCAGACCCCATGCGGCGTAAGGCGCCCGGGGTCCGTTCACGCTCATCCTCTTCAGGTTCAGCGTGAACGACGCGAGGAACCCGAGCGTCCCTGGCACCCTTGTCTTTGGTGCCGCCGCTCTTCGCTGGTTCGCCACCGCCCCGAGAGGAGGCGGTAGGACGTGTTTTCCGTGCTGTAGCCATAACAAATCGACGTTACAAGAGCTCTGTCAACATGACCGAGTGCCGCGCCGTTCACCGCCTATTCTTGGCGAAGGGGAAAGGTAGCTTCCGCCTCAACTTCCAGGGCATCCCTGGCATCTCCCGTGGCCAGGACAATATCCACAGCATCGCTTGAAGGCAGAGGGAACGCAGTGGCATGACTGATCTCAATGGCAGCGGCAGCATTGGCCCGCCGACAGGCGTCCACCAGTGAGTCACCTCGAAGCAGCGACGCACACATCACCGCGACGTGCGTGTCACCCACTCCCGTTGTGTCAACGGGACGTGCTGTCATTGCGGGGATAGTCTTCCGCTTCTTCCCCGCATCCTCGATGACCTCGCAGCCAAGCGGCCCCATCCGGCGCACAACTCCCACCGTGGGTTTGACGACCCCCTGGAACCACTCTGCTGTCACATACGGCTTCAGCAGCGCGTTAAGCAGTGCGGCCTCACGAATGTTGATGGTGAGAACATCGGCGCGTGCCAGTACCTCGAGCCACACTTCCGTGGGCACCAGAGCCACTGCTGGGGAGGCCGCCACCACGAGACGCACTCCCTCAGGAAGATCCTTTACCCACTTGACTATGGCTGTCGCCCCAGAAGCCGAAACTAAGTCGGCCCCACTCACGTGGACGAGGTCGCCGTCCTCAAGGGGGATCTGATCTAAGAGCTCCCTTGTCGGCTCTGCTTCGACCCCGGGGGCAACCACCTGGGCCATCTTGCCGTCGCTCTCGACCATTGTCACCGCCACCCCGATATCCCCGACAAACGCGGTATCAAAGGTTTCGATCCCCGATGCCATGAGGCTACGCCGGATCGAGTGGGAGTTCGGACCCGTGCCCAGCGGCGAGGCCAGGAACGTCCTCACCCCCTGGCGGCGAGCCCCCTCGGCAATGATGAACCCACCCCCCGGCGAAGAAACAGCCGAACTGGCCCGAACCTGATCCCCCTCAGACGGTACCTGCTGAACATTAAGGGTCACCGCAAGGTGAACGGCTGAGGTTGAGACCAACTTTCCCTCCGCCTTGAGCGGAGGGCCCGCGACCGGTCGACGCAGGGACCCCGAAAACTGATTGCCCTTATCGTCAACGAATCCATAGGGTCCTGCTGGTCTCACTGCTGAACCACAATCGGAACGATGACGGGGCGACGACGCAGGCGCCTTGAAACCCAGCGACCCAGGGTACGGCGAAGCGTCTGCTGCAACCTGTGGGTGGAGACGTTTCCGGGAGCTGCTGCGTCACGAAGGGCCTTGGCAAGCTCGGGACGAATCTCATCAAAGATCTCGTCCTCCTCTGCTACCCCGACCGCGCGAACCACCGGGTCCGAAAGCACCATCCCCGAATCCTTGTCGACTACCGCATAAACCGTGATCAGGCCCTCGGAGCCGAGAACGACGCGTTCGGCCAACTCATCTTCGGAAAGATCCCCGATCGATGAACCATCGACGTAAATCAGTTCGTTCGGGACCACTCCCGCCACGTGGGTCTTGCCGTTTTTCAGGTCTATCACCACGCCGCCCTCTGCGAGGACGACATTCTGGGGATCAACCCCGGTTTTCACCGCTAGCTGGCCGTTGGCTACCAGGTGGCGAATCTCGCCGTGGACGGGCAGGACGTTCTTCGGCTTGATGATGTTGTAGCAGTAGAGCAGCTCTCCGGCGGAGGCATGCCCCGAAACGTGCACCTTGGCGTTGCCCTGGTGCACCACCTTTGCACCGAGACCCGTGAGATCGTTGATGACGCGGTAGATCGAACTCTCGTTACCCGGGATCAGGCTGGAGGCAAACACCACGGTGTCACCGGGACCGACTTCGATGGAGTTGTGGTCACCACGCGCAATGCGTCCGAGGGCGGCCATGGGCTCGCCCTGCGAACCCGTCACCATGTAGACGCGATCGCGCCTCGGCAGGCTGTTGACTTCACTGAGGGGAGCCACGACGTTCTCGCCGGTATCCAGGTACTCAAGTTCGTCGGCGATCCGCATGTTGCGTTCCATGGAACGGCCGACGAAAGCCACCTTCCGCCCCGTTTTCTCGGCAGCCTGAAGGACCTGCTGAACACGGTGAATATGTGAGGCAAATGAGGCCACGATGATGGCCCCCGGTGTCCCCTCAAACGCCTTTTCAAGTGCCGGCCCAATCTCGACCTCGGAGGTGACGAAACCCGGAACCTCAGCGTTGGTGGAATCGACCAGGAAGAGGTCCACCCCCTCTTCACCGAACCTGGCGAAGGAACGAAGGTCCGTGAGGCGCCCATCGATGGGGAGTTGATCCATTTTGAAGTCGCCGGTGGCGAGGACGGTTCCTGCGGCCGTGCGGACAAAGATTGCCAGGGCGTCAGGAATAGAGTGGTTTACCGCCACAAACTCAGCTGAGAAGGGCGCAAGTTGAACCACATCGCCCTCACTCACCACGTGGAGGTGCTTGGTCGGCAGCCTGTGTTCCTGCAGTTTTGCTTCCACCAGGGCCAGCGTGAGGCGAGAACCATAGATGGGAATATCGGGACGTAGCTTCAAAAGGTAGGGGACAGCACCGATGTGGTCTTCATGACCGTGTGTGAGGAGGAGACCGACGACATCATCAAGACGATCGGCAATGTAGCCGAAGTCCGGAAGGATAAGGTCGACGCCCGGCTGATGGTCCGAAGGGAAGAGGACTCCGCAGTCAATCAGTAGCAGCTTGTCTTTGGTTTCAAGTACGGTCATGTTCCGGCCGACTTCGCCGAGTCCCCCCAGCGGCACCACCCTGAGGGTGTGCTTACCTACCGGACCTGGCTCAGAAAGATGCTTGTAAAGGTTGTTCATGACACCAGCATGCCACGTTGAGAGCCGGGCGCGTAACACCCCCGCTCTCTAGTCGAGGGCAGCAAACCAGAGGTGCTCGACGACCTCACCGACCCCGGTATCGGCGCCCCGGCGCACCCCCACCGGCGCAAACCCCGCCTTCCGGAAAAACCGCACCCGGTCCTGGTCTTCACCGACGATCCACACCACCATGCCCGGAACCCCCTGGGGCCGGAGGATGTCCGCGATTGCTGCGAGAAGGCGTGAGCCGTGTCCGATGCGACGGTGTGAGGGTGCGACCTCAAAAACCAGGATCTGCGCGGAACTGGTGGGGACTTCAAACGGAAGCCCCGGGACCACACTCTCGGCTTCCGCTTCGCCCTCAGAGACGGCAAATGCAGCGAACCCGACAACTTCCCCACTGTCAGTAGCAACCAGGACCCCGCGCTTTTGCTCATCCCCCAGTGCGATGGTTGAGTTCCAAGTCGCCTCGATATCCAGCTGGGACAGCTGGCCGGCAACCTGGTTACGGTACTGCTGACCCACGACGTGGGCGACCGTATCAACCAGGGCTCCCATCTGAATCTCAGTGATTGCCCCCACGTCATCAACAGTGGCAGCGCGGACGAACACCGGGGCCGACAACTCAGTCATTTGAACTCACAATCGCGCTGGATCGGACCGCCCCGAGCATCTGCCGAGCGATTTCTTGAACGTCTTCCTTCTGCACCGCATCGATTCTGGCGAGGGCGTCGGATACCGATACCAGTTCCCCGACTAGTTCAGAACGAGCCAGCCGCGACATACGGCTCGAGGGATCTTCCAGGTTGAGGGTCACACCGCCGCGAATCTGCCCCCTGGACCGCAGCAGTTCCTTGTCGGTGGGGCCGAACTCCGCCAGCTTCTCGACCTCTCCCCACATCACCTTTTCGACCTCGGCCAGGTGTCTGGGGGCGCAACCGGCGTAGAGCGCGAAGTAGCCTGCGTCCGAGTATGCCGAGGGGAAGGCGTAGGTCGAGTAGGCAAGGCCCCTCTTCTCTCGGATCTCCTGGAACAGTCGGGATGACATTCCCCCTCCCAGAAGGTTGAAAGTCACGGATGAGGCAGGCCCAGCAGGATCGAGGGCGCGCAACCACGGGCCTCCGACCAGGAGGTGTGCCTGTTCAATGTCCCTGACGATCTTGAGGTTCCGCTGGTGTGATCCCCCCGAGGCAACCATCAGGGTGCTGGGAACGCGGCGCTTCGGTTCGATTGGCTCTGCAAGTTGGGCCGCCCACGGCGAGTTCGACATGGCCTCTAGAAGCTGATCCCGGACCCTCCCGTGATCAACGTCCCCGGCCACACTAACGATCAGGTCGTCAGTGCCGTACTTCCGGTGGTAGAGGTCGCGGATCTTCTGAGCTGCCATCCCCTCAACCGAGTCCCTGGTGCCACCAATCGGTCGACCGAGCTCACTATCGCCATAGACGGCCCGCGCAAACAGCTCACCTGCAACCTCACTGGGTGAGTCGTCACTCATGGCCAGCTCATCAAGGATGACTCCGCGTTCGACCTCGACATCCTCATCCGAAATGACCGAATCGGTAACCATGTCCGTCAGGACTGGAAGCAGTTCCGGAAGGTCGTCTGCGACCATGTGCGCCCAGTAGTAGGTCGCCTCCTTGGTCGTGGCGGCATTGGATTCAGCACCCACCGCATCAAAGGCCTCCGCGATCTCAAAAGCTGAGCGCTTTGTGGTCCCCTTAAAGAGAAGATGCTCGAGGAAGTGACTGATTCCCCCCTCCCCCGGACCCTCATCTCTGGAGCCCACGGCAACCCACATACCGAGGGAAGCCGAGAGTGCCCCGGGAATCTGCTGGGTGATTAGGCGGATCCCACCCGGAAGAATCGATCTCTCGATTTCAAGGCCGGAATCCTCAATCGTTGAGGTGGAAGGCGCCCCGCCCAAGGTGAGGGTTGTCGGGGTTGCCGGGTCCACGTACTGGGGTAACGAAGGCAAAAATGCTACTTTCTACGACGGTTCTGGTTCCGGATCAAAAAGACCTTGTCCCATAGGCTACAGCGTTCCCGGAGGCAGTGGTTCCTCAGTTATCTCACTCACCTCGGCCGACACCTCCGGCAGGATCAAGTCCTGGCTTGCACCTGCAATCTCCTCGCTCTTGACACTAGGAACCGCACCGGTAAATGAAAGAACGAGGGCGATGAGTCCGGCCACAGCAATGACCCCGGAGAACCAGGCGGTGGTGCTGAAACCAACCTGGACCTGCTGTAAATCAGTGATAAGAGTCGCTAGAGAACCGAGCACGACCGCCAGGATTGAGGTACCCGTTACCCAGGCCCAGAACTTCACCGGCTGCACATTTAACAGCGCCCTCACCAGGGCCATTAGTGCAACGAGGGCGAGCGCCGGGGTCGCGATGATACAGAACACGACAACGGTCATCGGAGCGAAGTAGCCCACCGGAACATCGGGAATGTTCGATGTCGCGGAGGCGAGCAACCACGTCAGGGCCGTGACAATGAAGAGGAGGCCAAAAAGTAATGGGTCAGTGAATCTGCGCATAGGACAATACTATGGAGGTTGTGCCAACTTCACAGAGCACAGCTACTCAATGCGCTGCAGCGACCAGACGACTGCCCCGAACTCGGTTAGTTCGGGAACGCTGAGAAGG
This sequence comes from Actinomyces minihominis, assembly GCF_900187855.1. Classification (GTDB taxonomy): domain Bacteria; phylum Actinomycetota; class Actinomycetes; order Actinomycetales; family Actinomycetaceae; genus Scrofimicrobium; species Scrofimicrobium minihominis. The sequence goes on from NZ_FYEG01000002.1 coordinate 299,340, forward strand.
TTCCCCCCGATAATCGGCTTACTCATGCCCTGGGTGCTTCCGAGCCGAGTGGGTGCGACGTCGCCGAGCTGCCAAAGGTACATCTGAGGGTCGGAGTTGGCTGTGCCATTACCCCACGCAACCGACGCTGCAGAAGCACTAACCTCGGACCAGTCCGCTCCGGTCTCAATGGCGGCACGTAGCTGCAGGGTTGCGGCATCCAGAACAAGCAACCACGCAGGCGATTCCCCCTGGACGACCACCACAGTCACGATCTCCGAGGTGGCCACCACAGAACCAATCTGCCACCCGGCAGTAAGCACCTCCATGACCTCGGTTCCGTTGCGAACGAGGACGCCATTGTCATTGACCCAGTAGGAACCGGGTGATACCTGGTCGGCGAATGGGAGTGTGCCAGGTGCGACGACCTCAACCGCGCCCGGCTCACCCAGGGGAACCCGCAGGATCGCAGAGGCCCACTGGTCCCCAGCGGATCCGGGGATCAGCTGAGATGGCACCTTGGCCTCGTAGTAGATGTCCTGACCGTCGGTGCTGGGGGCAGCCGACCAGGAAGCGCGCGGCGCAAACCGCTCACCGTGAAGCAGGAATGCCGCCCCAAACTCTTGCACCTCACCGTTCGCTTTGTTCCACCCCACGATGCGCCAGTCATCGAAGTCGAGGGTCGGCATTGCTCCGTGTTCTCCCGCTGAGCCTTCCTTCCACAACACCCAGTCCCCATGGACAGTGGCGTCCTGTGGTTCAAAATACAGGTCGTCCGGATTGGCTCCGGACAGCCTGGCAAGCTCTCCGGTGAGTTCGGGCATCTCGGTGAACGTTCCGTCGGTTGCAATAGTGCCGAGGACGGTGGGGACCTGGGCTAGGTCGGTGATCTCAATCCCGAGCTGAGGTCTGAGCTGAGCGCCAAGTACGGCCTCATCATCAAGTACAGCTCGCACCGATGGGCCGGGAAGCCCGCCGTCTCCGGTGGCTGTCACCCCGAGTTCTGTCAGTTTATGCAGTTCCCCGGGGGCAACGGCATCAACGGCTCGAACTATCTCAACCTGACCGGCGGAGCCTGGAGCCAGGTTGAGTTCAAAGGGAACTCCCGGAACCTGAACTGCCTTCAGCGCAGCTGTCTGACTACCTGATGACTGGGGCACCGTAGAAGACTGTGCGGGTTGTGTTTCCTCTGATAAAAGGCCAACATCTGGGGAAAGCGACGTGGTACAACCGGTGGTGACCACCGCCAGCACGAGCATCCCAATCATCGGCAGAGATGGACGAAATTCCATCAGTAGTAGATTCCGAACGACTGCAAGAAGCCGGTGAAGGCACCCAGTTTGTACTTGAAACTAGGCTGGGAAGCCGCGTAAAAGTGTGAAGCCGGGTCCAGGGCGATCAGCGTGTCCGTGGCCGGATTATAACCCTCAACCGGCATCAAGTGACTGAACGTTGAGTTGGCGGGGTGCCCGTTGTAATGGACGCCTCCTGACCACTCTTGCGTGTCAACAACGACCGGCCGTCCCGTAGTGGTGAAACTCTTCGTCACCACAGACCGGAAGATTGTGGAACTCGGGGCTGCATGCTGGACGTAGGAGTTCTTCCCCATCCACTGGTTGAGTCCACGAGACATTGCCTGGGCCACCCAGGCGGTGCGCCCGTAGCGGTTAGTCATCAGGTAGGCATCCTTGGCCAGGTTCTGCTGGTTGAGGGCGAGTCCACTGGGTGAGCGTGGGTAACCTAGTCGGCTAAGAATCATCTCTCCGGTTGCAGGACCGCAGTAGTAGCCGTTGATCTGATTGCGGTGGGACATCCCGAACCGGTAGAAACCTTCCGATTGGCTGACCACGGAAGGGAGCACCGGACAGGTCTTGGTCACTGCACCCTCAGAGATAGCCACGGAACCACCTGTGACCAGGACATAGGTCTGCGATGCTGCAGCAGCCGCCACCGTCTTTGGCCTGCACTCTTTCTGAGTCAGGAGGATGGGGGCGTCGTAGGCCTTGGAAGCGGGCACGGAAGCCATGGCATCCGGGAAGGTCACCCCTGTGGCATAGATTATTGATGTCCGTCGCTCGCTCCAATAGTGCTGTGCGACCGCCGCCGAGGTGGCGTAGCGATCTCTCCCAGAAAGGAGCACCGGTGAGGTTCCCGCAGCGGAGGTGATTCGGTTCAAGTTGGAGGCGGACCAGGTTCCGCCGACAATCGTCACTGCCGAGGGCATGAGTCGACTAAGGGCCTGCTCAACCACCGGGCTGCTCACGAACCCGTTGGTGAGGAGTACGGGGCCTCCCCCACCATTCTTGGCTGAGGCCGAGGAAGCTACCAGCGCGTCCGGGAAGTCGGTACCCGTGGCAATCATTGCCCCGGAACCGACCGGGAACTTGGCGGCAATGGCCTCTGCCGTTTGGAAGCGGTTCGTGCCCGCAAGGCGCTCCACTCTGGGTGCCAGTCCCTTGAGGACTTGGATCACCGAGTCTGAGATGACCAGGTTGCCCCCCGCCACGTAAATCACTGAGGGCTGGAGCCTCTTGATCTCATTCACTACTGAAGTGGGAACCGTGTTCGTCATGGTGAGAAGAAGCGGGCCCCCCATGTAGGACGCCAGCGCGCCGAGCGTCAGTCCGTCAGAAAACGAACCACCCGAGGCAATGAAGACTGCCGGGGCCGTCGAGGTCCCGGGGAAAAGGCGCTGCGAGAGATTGACTGCAGTACTGTAGCGGTTCTGACCACCCGCCCGGGAAATGCCACGGGCCAGGGGCGTTGCACCGGTGAACTCGCCTCTGGCTACAGTGCCGGGAAGTTCCCCCTCGGCTTCCTCTAAGGGAAGCTCAGCCTCAACCTCCTCTAAGAGCCCACTCTCCGGCTCCCCTCCCCCAGGCTCTTCTTCCGGGTCCCCCTCGATCCCATCTTCGGGAGCCAGGTCCCCCTCGATCCCATCTTCAGGAGCCGGGTCCCCCTCACCCCCCGCTACTTCTTCTTCATCCGGTAGCGGTTTCTCTTGGCTGGTTCCCTCTTCAGTGGACAACATTGGATCAGGTAGTGGAGCGGCCTGTCCTCCAACCCCAGTGAGGCCGAGTGTGACTGCAAGCAGGGGTGCCAGCGTCATATGGGTGACTTTGAGCTTCATTGACAAGGTGCGTGCTCCATTCCACAGTGCAACTCCCTCTTCTTAGACACACCAACCTCCATCAGTCAGTGACCAGCAAAAGGGTCCAGTTCACTCACAAGCAATGTAAGCCCCAGCACCACGCCTAACTCTCTGTTCAGCCACCTGAACCTTCCTGAGGACGGGACTGCTGTACGTTTAGGCGACACTTGTTATTACGCTGCTTGTGCAGTGTGTGTATTCATTCTTAGTTCGAAGTCGATGGGTGTCAATTTGCCGAGTCGGGCTTGTCGGCGTCTGCGTTGGTAGGTGCGTTCACAGCGAGGCCGGCTTTCAGGCAGATGTCGATGGAAGATCCCATGATCCGCCCCGAGTAAGCGTCCTTGATGGCGCAAAGGTCATCATGAGCTGGCGATCCAGGCTTGTTACCGTTCTTGCGCTTCTTCTTACCAAAGACGGACCAGCACCCGACAGTGCTTCTTACTTCGGGTGGAAAGCAGTGACACCCCGGTGCTATGCCCGATTTCTCGGGGTCTCTCGCACCGGGGTGTCACCCAGATTTTATCTCAAGCCCGTCCTTTTAGAAGAACCTGAGGTGAGTCAACGTCAGACCCTAGCCCTCCTGGCCCTCACCGTCATTACGACGGCGGCGGTTGCGCTGACGGGGACGACGAGGACGGTCATCGCCCTTGTCTTCACCTTCACGCTTGTCTGACGCGGGGGCTTCAGCTGCCTCGGCACCCTCGTCCTCAACAACTGCGTGCAGCGAGAGCTTGCCACGATCGTCGATCTCAGCAATCTCAACTTCAACCTTCTGACCAACCTGGAGGACGTCCTCAACGTTCTCCACACGCTTACCACCGACGAGGCGGCGGATCTGCGAGATGTGCAGGAGGCCGTCCTTGCCCGGGCTGAGGGAGATGAATGCGCCGAAGGAAGTCGTCTTGACGACGGTGCCCACGAAGCGCTCCCCAACCTCTGGCATCTGCGGGTTAGCGATCTGGTTGACCATGGTTCGGGCGGCCTCAGCGGCCTCACCGGAAGCAGCGCCGATGTAGACAGTGCCGTCGTCCTCAATGGTCAGATCCGCACCGGTGTCCTCCTGGATCTGGTTGATCATCTTGCCCTTCGGGCCAATGACCTCACCGATCTTGTCAACAGGAACCTTGACGGTGATGATTCGCGGAGCGGTCATCGCCATCTCGTCGGGGGTGTCGATGGCCTGGTTCATGACATCCAGGATGGCAAGACGCGCATCACGTGCCTGTCCCAGGGCGGAAACCAGCAGGTCGGAGTCAATTCCGTCCAGCTTGGTGTCGAGCTGCAGCGCGGTGATGAACTCGGAGGTACCTGCAACCTTGAAGTCCATGTCGCCGAAGCCATCTTCTGCACCGAGGATGTCGGTCAGGGTGACCGCACGCTCTTCGCCGTCAACCATGCCAGTCATCAGACCCATGGCGATACCTGCAACTGGTGCGCGCAGTGGCACACCGGCCTGCAGCATCGACAGGGTTGAAGCACAGACGGAGCCCATTGAGGTCGAGCCGTTAGAGCCCAGCGCCTCGGAGACCTGGCGGATGGCGTAGGGGAAGTCCTCACGCGAGGGAAGAACGGGACGCAGCGCACGCTCAGCAAGGTCACCGTGGCCGATTTCGCGGCGCTTCGGTGAGCCCACCCGGCCGGTTTCACCGGTCGAGAAGGGCGGGAAGTTGTACTGGTGCATGTAGCGCTTGCGCGTCTGGGGACTCAGGTTGTCGAGCTGCTGCTCCATGCGGAGCATGGCCAGGGTCGTGACCCCGAGAATCTGGGTTTCGCCACGCTCGAACAGGGCGGAGCCGTGGACGCGGGGAAGAACCTCGACCTCGGCACCAAGGGAACGGATCTCGGTGGGGGTACGGCCGTCCATACGAACGCCGTCACGCAGGGTGCGGTTGCGGATTGTTTCCTTCTCAAGGCTGCGGAATGCTGCCTTGAGGGCCTTTTCCGAGCCGGGGAATGCCTCTGACGCCTCAAGCAGGGCCTGGGCCTTGACTGCGTCAACCGCATCCATGCGGGCAAGCTTGCCCTCGGTCAGCAGAGCCGCGGCGAGCTTGTCGCCGACAGCCTTCTCAACGGCTGCGAACTCTTCGTCGGTGTAGTCGAAGAAGAGAGGGAACTCAACGGTTTCCTTCGAAGCCTTGGCAGCAACCTCAAGCTGGGCCTCGCAGAGAGCGCGGAGGAAGGGCTTGGCAGCCTCAAGACCACTGGCAACGACCTCTTCGGTCGGCTTCTGGGCGCCGGCCTGGATTAGCTCCCACTGGTTGTCGCCGCCGCCGGCCTCAACCATCATGATGGCGATGTCGGAGGTGCCGTCTTCCTTCTCTACGATGCGACCGGAGACAACCATGTTGAACACGGAGTTCTCAAGTTCGCTGTAGCGAGGGAATGCCACCCACTGGCCGTCGATCAGCGCGAGGCGGGTGCCTGCGATCGGGCCGGTGAAGGGCAGGCCTGCGATCTGGGTCGACATCGATGCGGCGTTGATAGCCACGACGTCGTAGGCGTCATCGGGGTTGACTGCGAGGACGGTCTCAACTACCTGGACCTCGTTGCGTAGGCCCTTGACGAAGCCGGGGCGCAGGGGGCGGTCGATGAGGCGGCAGGCCAGAATGGCCTCCGTACCCGGACGGCCTTCGCGGCGGAAGAACGAACCCGGGATGCGACCGATGGCGTACTGGCGCTCTTCAACATCCACCGTCAGGGGGAAGAAGTCGAACTGGTCCTTCGGGGTCTTCCCGGCCGTGGTAGCCGAAAGGATGGTGGTCTCTTCGTCCAGGTAGACAACGGCGGAGCCTGCTGCCTGGAGGGCGAGACGACCGGTTTCGAAGCGCACGGTGCGCTTGCCGAAACGGCCGTTATCAATAACTGCTTCTGCAGTAACCACTTCACGTGGCTTAAGTGTCACTTCGGACATGGTTTCCTTTTCAGTTGGAGCCCGCTGTCGTCGGCCTTCGATCGAAGCCCACGGAACCCACTGCTCCGTAAGCCACTGTCGAAAACCGCACCAATCAGCGGTGACTCAGTTTTCTTTTCGAGATTTACTCGTTGTTTCAGGATATTGGATTTTCAATGCCCTGATAGATGTTCGGCCCGCATCCAGTAAGGAAGCGGGCCGAATGAAAGCTATCGACGCAGGCCGAGACGTTCAATCAGACTGCGGTAACGCTCCACGTCAATACCCTGGAGGTAGTCGAGCAGGTGGCGACGGCGGCCAACCATCAGCATCAGACCACGACGCGAGTTGTGATCGTGCTTGTGGAACTTCGAGTGTTCGGTCAGTTCCTTAATGCGCTCAGTCAGCAGTGCGACCTGTACTTCAGGTGAGCCCGTGTCGCCCTCGTGCGTCGCGTATTCCTTGACGATTGCTTCTTTTTGATCCTTTGACAGCGCCATGAGCACTCACTTTCTTTTCTGGTCGTTGCACGGAGCGTCTGGGCCGGTATACCCAGGCAGACAAGCCGTGGCCGATCGAACGGCAGGGACCAGACTACCAGTGCCACCACTCGACTCCCAGTGCCTGCGCCGGTTATCACTGGTGAAACCGGTGAGATGCGGCACCCCGGGTGTCACCCCTCACAGAGAAGCCACCCCCTGCGCTCTTCCCGATCTCAGGTACCCACCATCCTCCAGTCCGGCCTCAACCTCAAACCAGTTGCGGTGTGCGGACCTTCCGGAAATGGCGTACAGCAGTGGAAACCACGGTCCATAGCGCCTCCACTGCGCGACATGGCGCTTCTCATGGACGAGGACGGAGCGCGAGAAACTGGTGCCGGTGAGAAAGACTCGACCCAGGCAGATACCGCCGCGCGGATAGGCCCAACCGGGAAGGCGTGAGGCGATCACCAGGTCGTCATCTCGCAGAAAACGCACCCCGGGAAAGAAGGCTGCGTAACCCACGGCAACGGCTGAGATAACCTCCGTGGTGATCTCACCGATACCCCTGTCGAAGAGAAAGCGACCCGCCAGCTCCTGGGCACGGAGTAGCCCCCGTGGGCCCGGGTGGGCGGGCTGCCACGGGGAGCGAACCGGAACCGGCTGTGCCGCACTCTGGGAGAGGACGCCCCAGCCGGACCCTAATCGTTTGGTGAAGCCCACTAGGCTCCCACCGGGTCTGCCGAAGCGCTCCTCTGCGCCGCGACCTGCTTCAAAACGGTGACCACCAGGGCTGCGACCAGGGTTCCCGCGACGATTGCGAGAGCAAAACCCCAGAACGGCTGGATGGCAAAGAAAACGAAGACGCCTCCGTGAGGCGCCCTCGAGCCCACGCCAAAAGCCATGATCAGCGCACCCGTCACAGCTCCCCCGGTCATGATTGAGGGAATGACCCGGAAGGGGTCAGCCGCCGCGAATGGAATGGCCCCCTCGGAGATGAAAGCGGCTCCGAGCAGCCAGGCAGTAACGCCATTCTCGCGCTCTGCCTGGGTGTAAAGGCCGGGTCGAACGGCTGTTGAAAGGGCCATGGCAAGGGGTGGGACCATTCCGGCTGCCATCACCGCCGCCATGATCATGAAGGCCGCGTCGGTCTGAGCAGCAAGCCCGGTTGTGGCAAACAGGTAGGCCGCTTTGTTGACCGGTCCCCCCATGTCGAAACACATCATGAGGCCGAGGATGATGCCGAGAATGATTGCACCCGACCCCTCAGACAGCGAGGTGAGGCCATTGGTGAGGCCGATCATCAGGGCTTCGAGTGGCCTTCCCAGCAACATCAGCATGAGACCACCCACGAGGGCAGTCGTGAGGAGAGGGATGATGACAACCGGCATCAGACCCGCGAGCCACCTGGGTGGCCTCAGGCTCGCGAGCCAGTAGGCAACCAGACCCGCCAGCATGCCGGTGATAAGACCGCCGATGAAGCCCGCCCCGACGAAGACTGAGATAGCACCCCCAATGAACCCTGGGGCAATTCCGGGCCTTCCCGCTATCCCAAAGGAAATGTAGCCGGACAGGGCGGCGACCAGGAAACCCATGCCCGCCTGCCCGAGGACGAGCAGCACAGACCCTATGTACAAGAGAAAACCATTCCGGGCGAGGAGGTCGGTCCCCACCTCCCCTGACACCGCATCAACATCGGGCAGGTTCCACAGGGCGTAGTTACGGACGACAAGATCGCCGGCATCCGTGACGTTGTATCCCCCGAACAGGAAGGCGAGGGCGATGAGCAGGCCACCGGCGGCAACAAACGGGATCATGTAGGAAACGCCGGTCATCAGCGCCTGCTGGATCCGCTTGGGCCACGAGGTCGTGGGCACTTTCATCCCCTCGTGAGGATCTCTTCCAACCTCCCTTACCCGCTCAGCATTAGGGTCGCTCACCGCAGCCACCGCCTCGGCGATCATCTTGGCGCCCTCACCACGGTTCATCGGCCTCTTTACGCTGGACTCAATGACGGGCTTCCCAACGAAACGCTCCCGACCTGAGATATTCACGTCGGCGGCGATAATCACAGCATCCGCCCTCTTCAGCTGTTCGGGGGTAAACGGCTCTACCCCACCGGAACCCTGCGTCTCAACGAACAGTTGCACTCCCGCTTCCTTGGCAGCCTGCTCCAGGGCCTCAGCTGCCATGTAGGTGTGGGCGATTCCTGTGGGACAGGAGGTGACGGCCAACAGGACAGGGGCGTCGGCTGGAACCTCTTCCACACCCCCTGTGTGGCGGGCGACCTTCGTCTGCGCTGTCACCACCTGCTCCTGACTGGGCTCTACCACGCCCATAATCAGCGCGGACACCTCTTCCGGTGACCGGGCTGCCCTCAGCGAAGCAACGAACTCTTTTCGAATCAGGGCGCGCGAGAGCTTGGCCAGAAGCTTCATGTGTTGGGAGCCCGACTCATCAGGAGCCGCAATTCCGATAACGAGGTCGGCCGGACCATCTTTGGCTCCGAAATCAACCGGCTCGGCGAGGCGGATAAAACCGAGCGAAGCAACCTTGACAGCATCGGTTCGGCAGTGAGGAATCGCAATCCCACCGGGCATTCCGGTGGGGAACTGGGCCTCACGATCCTCCATCGCCTGCTTAAGACCGGCCTCTTCAGCCCGTCCCGTAGCCGCAATCACCGAGGCCATTTTGGCAATGACATCGTGCTTGTCACCGGAGACAGACACATCGAGACGGACTAGGTCCGGAATGATCAGTTGGTCCTCCATGCCTGCAACCCCCTTCGTGTCTAAATGTGATGACCGCCCGGATGGGAGATCAAATCCGTCTCACAGCCGCAGTATTTGGCAAGACCTGAGACGGAAGCGGAATAGTGGTACCCGGTAAGGACACGGCAGTTGATCCGTAGGCAACTGCAAGTGCCAGGCACTCTGCCGGCGGAAGCCCCTCCTCCCGGGCAATCAGGTATCCGGCAGTCGCAGAGTCGCCTGCCCCCACGGTTGAGACAACATCTACCCTCGGTGAGGGCGAGAACCACACGCCCTCTTCAGTCGCAAGGATGGCCCCGGCACCACCGAGAGTCACCAGTACCTCACCCACCCCCTGGGACCGCAGGGCGAGCGCGGCGTCACGGGCAGGCTCCAGGTCCCCCCTTTCAGCAAACCTCTCAATCTCAACCCCATCACGGCCGGTCAGCTGACCCAGTTCAAGACCATTGGGCTTGAGGAAGTCGGGGGCGGCATCAGCAAAGTTCTCAGCCAACGCCACCAGGGATGCATCTGAGGTATCCACCCCCACCCACACCCCGAGGGGGCGCAGTTTACGGATCAGTCGTGAGTACTCATCAACCGGGAAACCTGGCGCCAGCGAACCGGAAAGCATCACCGTATCCCCGGCTTGAACCGCATTGATTAGGGCGTCATCGACCGCCTCAACCTCCCGGGTTGAGAGTCGCTCCCCCGCCTCATTGATCTTGGTTGTCTCTCCGTCACCCAAGATTGTCAGGTTGGTTCGGACCCGACCTCTGACCGGAATCGATTGAAACGCCAGCCCTTCCTCTTTAAGCAGGGCAACCAGCCTGTCTGAGGAGTTGGCCGGCAGAAGCGCAAGTACGGGAACTCCGGCTGCCATCACCCCGAAGGCCACATTGACTCCCTTACCACCGGGCTGGGTGGCATCAGAGTCAATCCGGTGCACTGCTCCCGGAGTAAGTGCAGAGCCGAGGGTGACGGTCCGATCCAGAGATGGGTTCGCAGTCAGAGTGATTATCAAGGCGCCCCCTCACGGTCACTACCGGACTCACACATCGCCCAAGCGGCACGGTTTGACCCCCCAGCTTAGAGCAAAGCAGTGAGCTACACCACTGGTTGGGCCTGAGGGTTCAGAGACCCGCGGTCACTTTCGCGGGATCAACGCGGGTGGCACTGCGCGCTCCGAGAATCGCCGCTGTCGCGAGCAGGTCCTGGTCCATTTGCGAAAGGAGGTCATCGACCGAGTTGAACAGCATCATCGGACGCAGTCTCTTCACAAACACCACGGTGACTTCTTCACCATAGAGGTTGAGGTCGGTGCGGCCGAGCACGTGGGCCTCAACAGTCCTTGAGGTCCCCTGAAACTGCGGGTTACTTCCCACCGATATTGCCGCCGGGAGGAACTCTTGGCTATGCCCCACATCCCGCACCAGCCACCCGGCATAAACTCCGTCAGCGGGGACAAGCTGGCCGGCAACGGCGAGGTTAGCGGTTGGAAAGCCCAGCGCCCTCCCCCGCTTAGCGCCGTGAACGACGCAGCCGTTGACCCTCGGAAAACGACCCAGGACCCGGCTGGCTTCCTCAACATTGCCCTCTGCCATCAACTCCCGAACCCATGAGGAAGACCAGCGCCGACCTGACGGGGCTTCCACATCGGTGACCATGGAGACATCAAAGCCGTACTGGCGACCGTACTCTCGTAGCGTCTCAACATCGCCGCTGTTCCCGCGACCAAAGCGAAAGTCTTCACCAACGACGACCTCGACGGCTCCCAGACGTTCTACCAGGTAGTTCACGACAAAGTCTTCTGGACTGAGCATGTACAGATCAGGGGAATAGTTCGCCACGAAAACCGCGTCGACCCCGGCAATAGCCATGGCGTCGAGCCTGTCTTCGAGGGTCGCAATGAGTTCGAGAGGTTCACCCGGGCGATGCACCGACCTCGGATGTGGATCGAAAGTGAGCGCCACCGAGGGGAAGCCGCGCTTGCGGGCCCGTTCGACACAGGTCCCCACCACACGGGAGTGCCCCTGGTGCATTCCGTCGAAGTTGCCGATCGTGACCACAGACCTCTGATTGCCTGGAACTTCGTGAAGACTGCGCCAGATCTGCACCGGTCCTACTTTCAATAGTTTGCCCCGCCATGTCACAGGCGGGGCTCTCTAGGTTCGATGGGTCAGCAGACCCGAGACTGCTACTTGTTGCTGCGGAGGCCCAGGTTGATGCGGCCTTCGTTGTCGACGGGTTGTCCTTCGCGCCCCTTCTTGCCGCCCCCACCACATCCGCAGCCGCCGCAGCCACAGCCGCCAGACTTGCGCTCTTCCTCAGCCATCAGGCCCTCTCTTTCCCGTGTGTTGCAACCAGAAACCCGTGAAGGTTACCAGCCGTGTCTTCGCGACGGCCACTAGACCGCAGCGAAGACAGTTACTGTTCTGAGTTCAAGACTAGTCGGTTCGGCCAGCTCCACCAGTCCCAAGACCGTGTCCCTACTCTCCTCGGAGACCAGGGCCCGAATCAGGGGAAACTTCGGGTTGCCTGAACCTGCGTCTCCGTAATCCACCACATCCTCGGGTCGGGGGGCTTGGCCGTGGCGGAACCTCTCCCTGGCCCGCCCTGTCACCACGACCGTGGGAAACAGGGTTTGAGCGGCTGTGCTCAGAGGGATGACCGGCAGGGGCTCATCCCTCTCACGCAGTTCAAAGAGGCTCTCCAAAGAGTGGCACTGACCAATGTCCCACGGCCCGTTAGAGGTCCTCCGCAACGCGGTGAGGTGTCCCCCAACACCCAGGTCAGCTCCGATATCACGCGCGAGAGCCCGAATATAGGTCCCGGAAGAGCACCGGACTTCAATGTCGAAGTCAACCACGGGAACCATTTTCCCGTCATCATTGACAGCAACCTGGGTGATTCGTGGGGCACCCAGGATCACCAGGCGATGGATAGTGACCGGGCGGGGCGGAATAACCACCTCTTCCCCATCCCGCACCAGGGCGTGGGCCCGCTTGCCACCGATCTTGATGGCGCTGACCCTGGTGGGGACCTGCATGATGTCACCCCGGTAGTCTGCGACTGCCCGTTCAAGATCCAGCCCCGTCAGCGGTGGACACCCCGGGGACGCTATCACCTCGCCCTCGGCGTCATCGGAAACTGTCGTAACTCCCAGCCGCACCGTCCCCAGGTAGGTCTTGGGGGCCCCGGTGACGTACTGCAGCAGTTTCGTTCCCCCGTTGATACCGAGGACGAGGACGCCCGTAGCCATGGGGTCGAGGGTTCCGGCGTGGCCCACCCTGCGGGTCCCCGCAAGCCTGCGTCCTCGGGACACCACATCATGCGAGGTCATCCCCCCTGGTTTATCAACCAGAAGAATGCCCGCCTGCGGATTTGTTCCACTCACGGGCTAAGCTTCCTCGCCCGTCTCCTCTTCCACGTCCTCACGAAGGTCCTCGTAGACCTCTTCCTTCTCTTCTTCTACCTCGTCACCCGTGATGTAGGGGGAGGCGTCTCCGGCGTAGCTTGCCCCCTCAGCCTCCGCGGCGATTCGTGCGTCATTTTCGCGGGCGGCACGCAGGGCATCTTCGATTGAAGCGGCGGCTTCGGGAAGCGCATCCAACTGGAACTTTAGGGTTGGGGTGAGGCGGATACCGAGGGCGGCGCCGACCTCTGAACGAACCAGCCCCTTGGCGGACTCGAGGGCGCGACGACTCTTCTTCCGATCGTCCTCATCGCCCATGACGGTGTAGAAAATAGTTGCGTTCTGCAGGTCCCCCGTGACGCGCACATCAGTGATGGTAACGAAGCCGAGGCGTGGATCCTTAACCTTGCGCTCCAGGGTGCTGGCGACTGTCTCACGGATGCGCTCTGCAATACGACGCTGACGACCTTCATCTGCCATGGTGGGCTCCCCTCACAAGACTCTTCCGCAACCGCGGACTTCTACGCGAACAGCCTAGCTTCCCGTGGGCGACGGTGTGTAACCGGCAGGGGGAAACCCCCGCCGGTTACACACCGAACGGGGGTTCCTCTGCGGCTCAGCCGCCATGTTGAGCTGGTTAGGCGCGAGCCTTCTCGCGCATCTCCCAGGTCTCGATCGTGTCGCCCTCGCGAATGTCCTTGTAACCAAGGGTGATACCGCACTCAAAGCCCTCACGGACCTCGGTCACGTCATCCTTTTCACGACGCAGAGACTTGATCTCAAGGTCATCAGCAACCACGACGCCGTCACGAACCAGACGTGCCTTGGCTCCACGCTTAATGGTGCCCTTCCGCACAAGAGATCCTGCGATGTTGCCGAACTTGCCAGAGCGGAAGACCTGCATGATCTCTGCCGCGCCGATGTCGACCGACTCGTAGATCGGCTTGAGCATGCCCTTCATGGCATCCTCAATCTCTTCCAGTGCGCGGTAGATGACCGAGTAGTACTTGATCTCGACACCCTCGGACTCTGCCAGTTCCTGAACGCGTTCCGCCGGGCGGACGTTGAACGCGATGATAACCGCGTTGTCGACCGTCGCCAGGTTGACATCGTTCTGGGTAACTGCGCCGACGCCGCGGTGAATGACACGCAGTGCGACATCTTCACCGACATCCAGCTTGAGCAGTGAGTCTTCCAGTGCTTCGACAGCACCGGCCACGTCACCCTTGAGGATGAGGTTGAGAGTATCAACCTTTCCTTCCTTAAGAACACGGTCGAAGTCTTCCAGTGTGACGCGCTTACGACGACGAGCCAGCATGGCCTGCCGTTCAGCAGCCTCACGCTTGGAAGCAATCTGCCGCGCGGTCCGGTCGTCGGGAGCCACCAGGAAGGTGTCACCAGCACGAGGTACTGAAGTCAGACCGATCATGAGGACAGGACGAGCAGGTCCAGCCTCTTCAACGGACTCACCGTGCTCATCAAACATTGCTCGAACGCGACCGTACGAAGAACCAACCACAACGGCATCGCCGACGCGGAGGGTACCGCGCTGGACCAGCATGGTGACAACCGCACCGCGGCCCTTGTCCAGGTTCGCTTCAATCGCAACACCACGCGCCTCTGCATGAGGGTTGGCGGTGAGGTCGAGCGTGGCGTCTGCCGTCAGCAGGACAGCTTCGAGAAGCTTGTCGATGTTGAGGTTTTCGCGCGCTGAGACGTCGACGAACATGACGTCGCCACCGAACTCTTCAGCAACCAGTCCGTATTCGGTGAGCTGGCCGCGAATCTTATCCGGGTTCGCCTCTGGCTTATCAATCTTGTTGACGGCCACGACGATCGGAACCCCGGCAGCCTGCGCGTGGTTGATCGCCTCAACCGTCTGCGGCATGACACCGTCATCCGCCGCGACAACGAGGATCGCGAGGTCGGTTACCTGGGCGCCACGGGCACGCATAGCCGTGAAGGCTTCGTGACCCGGGGTGTCCAGGAACGTGATGGGACGGTCGCCGCCCTCGGACGCCACCAGGACCTGGTAGGCACCGATGTGCTGGGTGATGCCACCGTGCTCACCGGCAATAACGTCGGTGTGACGGATAGCGTCAAGGAGCCTGGTCTTACCGTGGTCAACGTGACCCATGACGGTGACAACCGGTGAGCGTGCCTCGAGGTTTTCCGCGTCCTCAAGGCTTTCGGCCTCAAAGGAGATATCGAAGGACTCGAGGAGCTCGCGGTCCTCATCCTCGGGGGAAACGACGTTGACGCGGTAACCGAGCTCTGCACCGAGGACCTCAAACGTGTCCTGGTCCAGCGACTGGGTTGCCGTTGCCATCTCTCCGAGGTGGAACAGAATCGCCACGAGGTCTGCCGGGTTGACATTGATCTTTTCGGCGAAGTCAGCAAGTGATGCACCCTGGCGAATCTGTACCTCTGTGTCGTTACCACGGGGTACCGAAACACCGCCGATTGCGGGCGCTGACTGCTGCTCGAACTCTTGACGCTTGGCGCGCTTGGACTTGCGCCCCTTCTGGCTGCGGCCCCCACCACGGCCAAAGGCACCCGGTGCTGCTCCGCGGCCACCACCGCGACCACCGCGGGGAGGAGCTGAGAAACCACCTGGAGCCTGACCGGGAGTGCCGGCACCGGCGCCACCGCCGCCGAATCGGCTGCCACCTGGGCGCTGAGCGCCTCCCGGGCGACCACGGCCGCCACCACCGGGACGCGTCGAGCCCGCGGGCTCATTGCGCTGGAAGGAAGCGGAACCGGGCATCATGGCCGGGTTGGGACGGGGGCCGCCACCGGGACGAGGCGCAGCGTTCGCGCCACCTGCCGGACGGGGAGCCCCTGGGCGAGGAGCACCGGAACGCGGAGCACCGGAACGCGGAGCACCTTGACGGGGTCCTCCGGGTCGGGGCATGCCCTGGCTCGAAGCGTAGGGGTTGTTACCGGGGCGCGGACCACGCGGACGGGGTCCGGCTCCACCGCCACCACCCGGGCGGGGCGCACCGGGACGAGGAGCGCCGGGCCGAGGCGCCGGAGCCGAGGGCCTGGAGCCTTCATCGCGCGGGCCTGAAGGCTTCGAAGGAGCGGCCGAACCCGGGGTAGGCGCAGGCCTAGCCGGGGGCTTCGGGGTCGACCTAGTCGCGGCGGTCTCCTCACGGAAAACGGGCTTGGACGAAGCGGGGGCCGGCTTGACAGGCGCGGAAGCGACAGGCTTGACCGGTTCTGGCGTCGGAGTCGCAGCGGCGCGTGGCTTGGGAGCCGCAGGGCGGGCGGGACCCGGAACTGGTGCCGCCGGGGCTGGAGCTGCGGACTTCGCAGCTGGTTTCTTGGGTGCGGCGGGTGCCGCGGCTTTCGCCGGGGCTGCCGGCGCCGATTTCGCCTTTGCAGAGTGCTCCTCTTGCATTTGGCGAACGATAGGGGCCTCAACCATTGATGAGGCAGACTTGACGAACTCTCCGCGAGCCGTCAGTTCTTCCCTGAGTTCCTTACTGGTGATGCCGAGCTCTTTCGCGAGCTCGTGTACGCGCATCCTTGGCACAAATTCTCCTCTTCGGGTCCATTCCCAAAAAAGAGAATGAACGACTAATCCTGCTGGCAGCTCATCGCTGGGTACTCATCGGGTGCCCATCAGCTTCCAACCCGCTTCCGTGTCTGTGAGGACAAGGCCTCATCCATTCGCAACAAAGAAGTCCTCTGTCTGCGTCCATGCCTGATCATTCCGGCTGTTGAACCTGAGTGATCGAGCGAGACGACCTGTCGCCAGTGCTTTGCGGTAGCACCCCAAATCGGGGTGGAGCCACGCACCGCGCCCCGGAAGTCTCTTGTTTGGGTCAACAACTACCGACCCCGAATCCCTAACAAGTCGAACCAAACCTGCCTGCTCCTGCCTTTTCCCACATCCAACACAGGTGCGGATGGGAACATGGCCGGGGGCGTGTAGCTTCGTCATAAGTCTCCGCGAACAAGTCTAGTCCAGCCTCTGCCGGGCTCCACCCCCCGATACTGAGCGAAGCATCACGCCAAAAGGCCAGACCGATTTCTCGGTCTGGCCTTTCACGAAGCTTCAACTAATCGTCAACGGCATCAGCAACTGACGATCGCGATATTTCAACATCACCCTCAGCGGTGTCCGCATTGATATCGATGTGGTAGTCCGTAAGTCGAGCCGCCAGGCGGGCGTTCTGCCCATCCTTACCGATTGCGAGGCGAAGCTGGAAGTCCGGGACCACAGCCGTGGCCGTCTTGTTCAGTTTCGAGTGCACCACCACCCGTGACACACGTGCGGGTGAGAGCGCATTGGCGATGAAACGTGCCGGATCATCGGACCAGTCAACGATGTCGATCTTTTCGCCACCGAGTTCAGCCATGACGTTACGGACACGGCCCCCCATGGGACCGATACAGGCCCCCTTCGCGTTCACATCCGGACGTGCAGCGGCAACTGCAATCTTGGTGCGGTGCCCCGCTTCACGAGCCAGTGCCTTGATCTCAACCAGACCCGAGTCGATCTCTGGGACCTCCCGGCGGAACAGTCCCTGCACCAGCCCCGGGTGGGTACGCGACAGGATGATCCGGGGACCCTTGTCGGTCCTCTCTACAGAAACAACGTAGGCACGGATGCGGTCACCGTGGTTGTAGGTCTCCCCGGGAACCTTCTCGCCCTCGGGCAGGATGGCCTCAAAGTCATCGCCCAGCTGAACGATGGTGGTGTTGCGGTCCCGTCCCTGCTGGACAACGCCCGTGACAACCGTGCCTTCTTTACCGGCGTAGGTGCCAAGTACCCGTGAGTCCTCGGCCTCTCGCAGGCGCTGGGTGATGATCGACCTGGCCGTGGTGGTGGCGATCCGCCCAAAGTTTGATGGGGTGTCATCGAACTCGCCGAGGACGGTGCCGTCCTCATCCGTTTCAGTCGCGATGACAGAGGCACGTCCGGTCTTCCGGTTCACCTCAATGCGGGCCTGGTCGATTGACCCGGGCATGTTGTGGTAGGCACGCAGCAGCGCCTCCTCGATGGCCTCGACAAGGGTGTCGAGGCTTACGCCCTTTTCCTGTTCGACCATCCGCAGTGCGGTCATGTCGATTTCCATGCTTAGCCCTCTCGAGGCGTCTCCACTACGAGCTGCGCCTTCTTGACATCGTCGAAGGCAATGGTGCGCGCACCATCTGGACCTTCAACTGTGAAACCGTCGTTGTCAACAGCCGTCATCTGTCCCTGAACGTGGTCCTTGTTTTTGAGAACTACCTTCACTTCACGACCAACCGACCGGTGGTACTGGTTCAGGTTGGTCAGCTCCCGGTCAGCTCCCGGTGAGGTGACCTCAAGTGTGTAGGCGCCCTCAATGGGATCGTGCTCATCAAGTGCCCGTGAAAACTCCCGAGCCAATGAGGCAACCTGATCTGAGGACAGGTTCGCCCCGACTCTTTCTAGATCAACGGTGACCGTCAGGACCTGACTGTTACCGCTTCCCGTCAGTGCCACTGCATCAACAACCGCGTTCTGTGCCTCTGCAAGTGGGGCAAGCAGCTGTTCTACCTGGTTTTCAACACTATTGCCTGTCATTGTCGATTCTCCGATCACACCCCGGGGAAAACCCCGCCTGATTATTCCGGCCACTTGTGACCGGTGTTGAACCCATGTTACTTGCTGATCGTGGGATGATCGCACAGTGCAGTATTTCATCGCAACCAGCAGTACCACCGGGATCCTTCGCAGGCTTGCCTACCTTTCGTTCTCGGTGATTATCGCCGCCGCTTCCCTGGGGGGCTGTACCACGACACCCAGCGCAGCAGGTGCCGAAGAGGGCGAGGCTGCCGTAAGGGAACTTCCCCAGCTCACTGCCGTCCAGGAGCTTCGCAACGCCATGGCACGCACCGAGTCGGCCATCACCGAGCGAACGGGACAACTGGCCTATCTTGCCACCGAATGTGATGACTGCCAGGAGACACTCATTGCCTCCGCATCCAGTTCTGAGGCGCGCCTAAGTAGCCTGGGAGGGCTCTGGTTCCCGTGGGGAGAGTTCGAAGTACGAGAAGACGCTGACGAGTTCGTCGAACTTCCTCCGCAGGTGTCTGACGCCCCCTACACGGTCGCTCCCCTCTCCGCGTTCATGGCTGTCACTGCGCGTCAGGAACTAGAGCTGGCGGCCAGGATCACCGACGTGGAACCGGAAGAACGCCAGGCACTTGCCTCCCTCCTTTTCGGGCGCCTTACCTCTGCCTGGTCCCTTGCCAGCTGGTACGGGGTTGACCTGCCCGCAGCCATCGAGAACCTTCCCCCGGAAGCGACCAGTTCTGCTGTACCTTCGGGTCCTGCGGCAGGAACCAAGCCCTCGCAGTCTGGTGGTTTAGAGACCCCTGCCGCCAAGGTTAGGGCGGATGCGCTGGTGGGATACGACTGCGCCCGCACCGCCCTCCTCAATCAAACCAACGACGGACTGACTCAGGCTCAATCGCTGAAGATTGCCAGCGACCTCGGTGACAGGATGAAGAGGATTCTGGAGAATGATGTGATCGACGGCCGGGCACTGGTTTGCACCGTGTCTGACCGGGCGCTGACCAGCGCACTGCACACCCTCGTCCTCGCCGATCTCAACCTGATCACTTCACCTGAACTTCCCGACCGCGAGCTGGCAGCCAAGTACCTGGTGGAGGACGCCCAACTTTGGGCCCAGGTTTCCCCCATTTCAGTTCCACTAGTCTCTATGTTGAGCCTTGAGAAGGAGAATGATGAACCCCAGTCTGAATGAAGCAGAGTTAGAGTCGGTCGATGGAAACGACACCCCATTCGATCCTGGACTCCTCAGGGAGGCCACCATCTCGGGTCAGTGGAACCGAGTAGCAACGGTTGGGCTGATAGTCTCGATCGCCCTCTATCTTCTCGTCGCGCTGCTGAACGGCCCTCGCGCCTTAGAAATCATCTTCGTCCTCGTTGCATTCGTCTTCGGCCTCGGTTACATGGCCACCACTATCTGGGTGTTCTCCCTGCGGTCAGAGCGCAAGCATCTGGCCCGAAAAAACGCGGAGGGTACCGCAGAGTAGCAACTCCCCACATCGCCATCACAAGCGAGTAAACCCCCTGGGCTCGAAGCCAAGGTCCACCATCTCCGTCAGTTTAGAGAATCAGTGCTTGACATCGACTTTGACATCGTTGGCTCATTCCTACGTCCCCGGGAGATCAAAGAGGCTCGGGCGGCCTACCGTGCAGGGGCGATCTCCCCTGCTGAACTGCGGCATATCGAGGACGACGCCATCAGCGCCCTAGTGCAGCGTCAGGTTCAGTCGGGACTGAAGATGGTTACGGATGGGGAGTTTCGCAGGCGCTGGTGGCACCTGGACTGGCTTAAAGAGTTTGACGGCTTCACGACTGAGTACCTCGAGAAGGAACACAACGGAGTCGTCAACCACATTGAGTTGGGCTTTATTGACGGCAAGATTGGCTATGACCCAAACCGACCTCATCCAGAAGTTGAGGCCTTCAATTTCCTGCAGAGTGAGGCTGCCAAGTACCCGGGTGTGACCGCGAAAAAGTGTATTTCCGGTCCGAACATGATTCTGGTCGACAACTATCTACAGCTGGGCAAGAGGGTTGTCCCCCACTACGGTGACGACATTGACACGCTCATCGAGGATATTGGGACGGCATATCAGGCTGCCATTCACGACCTTTACGATCAAGGCTGCCGCTACCTGCAGATTGACGACACCTCCTGGACCTACCTGATCGATGACGCCTTCCTAGCGAAGATCAGAGCCATGGGTTACGACCAGGCTGGCGTTCTGGAATGGTTCCGACGCGTCTCGACGAAGGCTTTGGAGAGCAGGCCCGCCGATATGACGATCGCCACCCACTTCTGCAAGGGAAACTTCAAGGGGCACCCCCTTTTCGCTGGCTTCTACGACGCTGTGGCCCCCGTCGTCGCCAGCCTCCCCTACGACGGCTTCTACGTTGAGTACGACGATGAGCGTTCAGGTTCATTCGAGCCCTGGTCGATCCTCAAGGACTCGGGTAAAACGCTCGTGGTCGGCCTCATTTCCACTAAGAACCCGGGCATGGAAACGCGTGAGCAACTCCGACTTCGACTACAGGAGGCACGTGACATTGTCGGCGACAACATCGCCCTGTCTCCCCAATGCGGGTTTGCTTCGGTCGAGGAGGGTAACCTCATCAGCGAGGAAACCCAGTGGGACAAGGTCGCCCTCCTTGTTGAGAGCGCGGACCTGGTCTGAACTCGGCCTAGCGAATGTGCATCATTGCAAGTCCAACCAAGCCCAAAAGCAGTCCGAATGGGCCCAGCACAGAGCGAGTCGGCCACCCAAAACCCACAGGTGACCGACTCGCGTCTACTCAGAGAGGAGCGTGCTGAATATTACGGGGTTGCTGTCACGGGTCCCCTCACCGCCGTTACAGCCCTCTCATTAGCCCCCTGCGTGTCCGTGTACTCAATCACGACCCTGATGAAGGCATCGAGATCGGTCTCCGCCACCAGGTAGGCACTGTCCAGAATCTGGTCTGCTCCGGGACCCTGAATAGTCACCCAGTCGGCGTCGGGAGCACCAGCCGCCGCTGCCCTCTGCCAGGTGTAGGTGAACACCGCCCCTTCTGTCCCGTCCTCATCGGTAGGTACCGTCACCGATAGCGTCGAACCCACCTGCAAGGTTCCAGCTAGTTCCGGCGGAACCGGGAGGTCGTTGACATTGACCACCGTTGACGCAGTTGGTACCGAGACAAAGGTGTGGGTTGTGCCGTCCCTGTCAAAGGTCATCCTGGCAATCAGGTACTGACCGACCGCTGCATCGTTAAGTGTGAAGGTTGAACGGTTCGGTGCATCAGCGTCTGCTTCCACACCACCGATTATCAGATCCTCACGCTCGGTGATCTCCTCCGGGGACGCACCTTCTCCGCCCTGCCAGAAGAAGCGGATGTTAGTGGCTCCGGTGAGGTCGAATGGCTGCCCTGAAAGGTCGAGCAGTTCGGCCACGGCCGTTTCGCCCTCAAGCATTTCCGGGGTGGTTGTAATGACAAGTTCACCCTCAGAAACACAGTCGAGAACCGTGACCGCTTCGGGGTCGAGCTTCACACATCCATCCTGGAACTGCAGGACCTCAATGTTGTTGATGATATCGAGTCCCTCAGACTCCTCGGCCTCGGCCGCGCCAGTGTGTTCAACCTGCCAGTAACTGTCACGAATGTGAGTGATCACGTAGGCCGTCCGAATATCCTGGTACTGCGCGGTATCAACGGCCGTGCTGTCCGGAGCGTCGTAGCGAATCTCGCGGACAATCTGCAGGTCGCCGGGGTTGATGGTGCCGTTGAGTAGACGAGCCCGGTAGGGAGCTGCGCCCGGATGCTGCTCAAGGATGGTTCCATCAGCGGAAACCAGAGCCAGGTCAGCCGCCAGGTAGGCATCGCCATCTAGGTAGTCATTGCCGAACCGGCCTTCAATGAGGTCGCTTCCTTCACCACCAAGGACGATGCTCGGGAAACCATCGGTATCAAGTACCGGGCCTGACCTCATGAACTGCTGACCGAAGTTGAGCCCTTCGGGGTAGAGCATCGCACGGAGGCCGGTGACCAGATCCAGGGTCGATTCGGTCATCTTGTGCAGGTACTCTTCATCTCCGGCGAACTCACCCTCGACCGCCCGGTTAGGTCCGCGCAGGATGTCATCGCCCGCACCACC
Source organism: Actinomyces minihominis (assembly GCF_900187855.1). Lineage (GTDB taxonomy): Bacteria > Actinomycetota > Actinomycetes > Actinomycetales > Actinomycetaceae > Scrofimicrobium > Scrofimicrobium minihominis. The sequence continues at coordinate 321,684 of NZ_FYEG01000002.1, forward strand.
CGAAAGGCCCTCAATTTGATCAAAACGGTCTCGAACAGCGGTTACATCTGGGCGTTGCAGCAGGGTGAAGTTGAAGTCAGCATCCACACCCTCTGTCTCACCGTAGTAGGTGACCCAGTCCCAACCCATGTTGCCGAGGTGGCGGTCGGTGCCGTACTTCTCGGCAACAAGGATGTCATCGCCACCCTCGCCCTCGATGTCGTCGTCACCCCCGCGGCCAAGGACAACATCGTTGCCCCCAATAACATCGGCCTGGAACTGATCGGCGTTATCACCCTGGGCGAGGTCGGCATGCGCTCCGCCCTCCACCCAGTCATCGCCCTCACCACCGAAGATGTTGGCCCGTCCTGTCCCACCGAGGTAAGTGTCGTTGCCATCACCCAGGAAGACGTTGCCCGTGTCGCTACCGCGAGTCACAAAGTCATCACCACCACCACCGAGGAGGAGGTCGAAGCCAGGTCCGCCGTTGACAACATCGTTGCCGAGGCCGGCTCGGATCTCGTCATCTCCGAAGAGGTCGGTGAGAATATCGTCGCCGACACCGCCATGGATCAGATCGTTGCCGGAACCGCCCTCGATGTTGTCGTTGCCCTCACGTCCCCAGAGTGCGTCATCACCCTGGTCTCCCCGGATTCGATCGTTTCCGACCGTTCCGTGGACCTCGACGTGCTCCTCCCCGATGAAGCGGTACTCCCCATTTGCAAGTTGGGAGAAACCATTCGGGAGGGGGATCGGGTTATCGAGGTCGAACTCAATCTGGTTGACGTTGAAGACTCCGGCAGGAATGTTCGCAGCATCAGAGTTGCGCTCAATAAGGGAGGCGAAGGAGTTGCCTTCCAGTGCCGCAAAGAGCTGGTTGCCCTGGTTGCGGAACAGGTAGTAGAAGCGGTCTCCGAACTGGAGGTCTTCAAGGGTGTTCTCAAAGACGTAGTTGAAGGTTGCTCCAAGCATTCCACCGAAGGGGTTGAGCCGTTCAGCTAGGCCGCCTGTCCAGAAGTCAACCCCGTTGAGGCCGGTCTCAAGACCCGCCCATGACCCAGAGGAAAACATGAAGTCGAGTCGATCGGCGGGTGCACTGGGACGGACAGGGGCAAGGGCAGCTAGCTGCGCCTCAACTCCCGCGTCAACAGCACCGGGTCCGCCAATAATGATGATTTTCTCCATGCCCAGTCGCCTCAGTTCGGCCACCACCGATCCGGGGATAGCTCCCGTAGTCGGAACCAGGAGCAGCGGGGCATCGTCTCGCCCAGCCGCTGGGGCCGGCCCGAGGGCGTCGGGGAAGTTCCTGCCCGTTGCGACGTAAACCGTCTTGGCACCGTCAGGATAGGTGGCTTTCGAGATCTCCACGGCTGTTCCGTACCGGTTGTCCCCACCCAGGCGTGTAACCGCACCTGTGGTGTAGGTCCCGAGCGACCTTGCAACAGAGGCATTAATCGCCTTTTCCCCACCGAGGACGATGATCTCCTTGGGTTGGAGGCGTCCCAGCTCGGTGGCTGTTGCCGCTGGGATCTTGCTTGAGCTGGTCAGGAGGATCGGGGCACCGAGGCGTCCCAGTCCACCCGGTGCGCTTGGTGAAGCCACAGCACCGCCCGCAAGCGCGTCGGGGAAGTTCGACCCGGTTGCGATGTAGACCCGGTCAACCCCGGGGTTGAAGGTGCTCCGGCTGACGCTGGCCGCGGTGACGAACCTGTCGGCTCCCGCGACTCTCTTCACCGTCGCAATATCGGCCAGGGCTTCGGCAACGCCCTGGGACACCGCGGAAGTTCCACCGAGAATGACGATCTCCGTGGGGTTCAGGCGCACCAGTTCGGTGGCAATTGCCACCGGTAGTACCGAGCCACGTGTGAGAAGGACGGGCCCCTCATTCATGCCGGCGGCAGGTCCACCAACTAGGGCATCCGGGAAGTTCTCGCCCGAGGCGATGTAGACAACCCGAGCCCCGGCGGGGAATGTCGCTCGGCTGATCACAGCTGAGGTGTCGTAGCGGTTGGTGCCTGCGAGCCTCTGAACGAACTCAGCACCCGGAGGGGCACCGTTGACGAGGTATGAGGCTGCCGTGCGCTTTTGATCGACTGTCTTGGCATTGAGGACCGTTGGGTGGGTGCCGTAGGCGGCGACGAAGTTGACCAGGGTGGCGTTTTGACCACCACGACCAAAGATGTTGCCGTTCTTTAGGCCATTTCCGAAGTCGGACCAGTTCTCGTAAGGACGCAGGCTGACGTCGCCGCTTTGCTCGTAGAACAGTGCGCGAGCGGACTGGAAACTTGGTGTTCCTGTGTCATTGGCTCGGATGAGGTTGATGGTTGCAAGGTCGAGGGGTAGTCCCAGCAGGTTGTTGCGCAGGGTACCGACGATGAACTCATCAATCTGGCTGCTCTGCTGGTCAGTGGTGCCCATGATGATGGAACCGGCGGCCTGATCGGGGCTCAGGGTTGACTCTGCGTCATAGGCCCTGGGGTTGAGGAAGCCATCCAACAGTGGGACATCAGCTGTTCCGAAGCCTTCACGCTGAATGGTTTCGGTCATCATCGAGTGTCCGAACCTGTAGACCACGTTGGCAAACTCTGCCGGGATGTCTGCGTTGATGTCCGGGTTGTAGCTGTTCTCGTTGAAGACGACCGGTTCGATGGCCGGCTGGATGCCTCGGGCGAACTCTTCAAAGACAAGGTGCTGGTATTGCATCTCGGTCACGAAGCGTGCTGCCTGGAACAGTCTCTGTTCGTAGCTCCAGTCATCAGCTTCAGGTCCGGGCAGAACCTGGTCCGGGCGCTGGTTGGGCCACTCGTGCTCGAGGCCCTGGAAGGCCTTCTTGAGCTCGGGGTTCTGGTTGAGCACCTCTTCGATATGGCCAACCATGCGGTTGTGCTCGGAGTGGAAGACATGGTGCACGGCGGTGAGGCCGATGTTCTCGTTTCCGCGTCCGTCACCCGTCACAAAGTGTTCATCAAGAGTGACGTTGTCGTAACCGGTCAGTTCTCCGCGAACCGGCGCTCCGCTGGCATCACAGACCGCATCGACCGGCGGGATTGGCTCGCCAGTTTCGTCGTACTCCTGCGGCTCAAGTGCCCCTGTCTCACAGTTGAAAAGAGGGGTGGCACCGTGGGCAATGTCGTCTAGGAAGGCGTGGTTGGTGTGGATGGCGGGCGCCGTTCCCGCAGGTGCACTTACGGACCCCTCCACGGTCCCGCCCTCGGTAACCAGCAACGGGAAACCATTGGGGCCGGGGACAAAGTTGCCGTAGAGATCGGTCGCCACCATCGGAACATTCAGGACGTCATCATCGTTCAGATTGATTCCGAGGACGTTGACGGCCTGCGCTTTGATGTCTGCCCATGTGGCCAACCCGCCCGTGGGGGCATCAAGTAGTCGTCCAGTGGCCTCCGGTTTTCCCGCAACCAGGGTGTACTCGCGAAGGAAGACCTGGTGGGAGGGATGGGAGGTGTAGGTCTGGTTCTGGTCTACATACGGAGTGGTCTGGTTGTTGTGGGTGTCGTCAACAGTTCCAATGACGCCATCTGGGCCCGCCCCGCGTTCGGCACGGGTCAGGGTGAGGAAGTTGGTTGAGGAACCATCCACATAGAGGGGATCATCCGGCTGGAGTGGCACGACAATCGTTCCGTATCCACCCTTGTTGATGAGGTCGAGGCCGTGGTCAAAGAACTGACCGAAGAACCCAAAGAAGGTGTTCGTCGGGGCAGACAGTCCCTCATCCGTAGCCGTGTTGGGAATGACTACGGATCCATCTGCATTGACCACTCCACCAAGTGTTGCTTCCGCTGCATTGACAGCCGCAGGGTTGGCGCTTGACTGGTCGACAATCAGGTTGCTGGTGATTCGAGGGGTAGCGTCATAGACGAAGTGACCGGGGTCAGACTGGGCGTAGCAGGTCGGGGTTGATCCTGGCGGCGCCCCTGGGGGAACCGGCTCACAAACCTCAACATTTTGGCCGGCACCCGGAGCTTCCGGGACATCTGGTCGGGCTGAACCCTGTTTGTAGACAGGTGTTACCAGCCTTTCCATGGGTTCGTCAGCTGAACCCCAGTGGGACCGTCCATCAACCAGGTTGTTGAAGGATCCGTCCACCGTTCGAAGGCCAAAAGGCAGCTTGGCATCCGGCACACACTTCCAGGTTCGGTCCGTGGGTGTGGAGCAAAGAAGTGGCCCCACCCCTCCCCCGGTCGTACTGCGGTCATGAGCCTCTGCGATTTGAATCTGGCGCAGGATGAAATCCAAGTCGTTCGCATTGACATAGAACGACGTAGTTTCCGATGTTTCTGTTGCTGCTTGGGCCTGTGGTTCTAAGGCAGTCGCAAACGACCCGACAAGGGCCAGCGCAGCAAGACTGGAAAACAGACGTATGACCCAGCGTCGCCCCCGGTGGGACCGCCTTCCTGGGTGTGGTTTGGTAGATGACATTGGGGCTCCTCATTACGACAACCGGTGAAATGCCCACCTACTTGTCGCAAGATGCTTACCTCTGACATCTGGAGACCGCGCCTAGGTGCGCATCCCAACTTCGGCTTTTTCGCCGGTTCAGTGCCACTCCTTGGTGGCAGGTTTGACGCACCCTCAGGACTATGGTCCCAGAAGTGAGCTTAACGTCACACTTACGTCAAATGCAAGACCTTATTTTCGTAAAGCATTCTCTTACGCCCTCTAGAGGAACCCCCTCTGAACTGCAAAGTTCCTTCATAGAGGGGTGTCCGAGCAAACCAAGTCTCACCCGAACCCCACTGTTCAACCGATTGAACAGCCGAGTGGTCCCGGGCTGCAAACACAAAAAGTGCCCCCGCTGGGGCTCGAACCCAGGACCAATGGATTATGAGTCCACTGCTCTAACCGACTGAGCTACGGGGGCGACTTGCGCAGGCCCACTTTACCCCACCGGCGGAAAGCTCTCGAATCGCCCCCTTCCTCCCTTGGGAAGGCGCCTCCCGCCCGGCTAATCTGCTGGTATGAAACTCTTTGGTCGCCGCAAGAATGCCAACTCAGTTGACTCAGAACTCCCACCTCAGCCCAAAGGTGCACCGCTTCCCGAATCTGTGCGCCTCAGCATCCCCCAGGACCAGCGGGGCGGTCCCTACGAAGAGCTTGAGGACGGTCGTTTCATCATCGTAGGTCGCAACATCATCATGATTTCCAATGAGCACAAGGTCGTCGACTCCGGCTTCTGGCATGAGGTCCAGTACGCCTCCTGGGACGCCAGCACCCACACCTTCCGCCTGGTTTGGTCCCAGCCCGACCGCGACCCGGTCATCGGACGCACCATCACGCGCAACCCCAAGGACCTGATGGAGAAGATTACCCACCGCGTTGACGACACCATTGTCGCCACCCGCCGTTTCGTCACCTCGGGTGGCGCTTCAGTTGCTGCCACGGTGCGGCGCCGGGTCGACGGTGAACTCTTCTCAGCGGTCATCTCCTCTGGACCCATCAGCGATGAGGACGAAAAGAAGGCCTACAGGCTTGAGGCCGACCTGCGCGAGGAACTGGGGATGGGCGAGGCCGATTAGAGACCTGGGAGCCAGGAACTTACAGGTCCACACACCCACGAGACAGGGCCAACCTCGACCTAGGTAACAGCCTTTAGAATCACATGGCTCAGGTCCCGGCTTCGCGGCATCGATGACGGGGCTTACCTCCAGTAGTTGTTGGCGGCAGCCACCGTCTGGAAGTTCAGTGCCACCACCTGCGAGGCGGCAGTCAGACTGTCTGCATTCTCTGCATAGACTGGACGCAGACGATGCAGAACTTCAACGTCGGGCTGGGTGGTCTTAACGCCCATCCGGGAGAGCTTCACAGCGAGCTGAAAGCCTTCCTCAGGCGTGGCGGTGATCAGGGTGGGCCAACCATGTTTCAGACATCAGAACCTCCAAAGTCAAACTTCACTTACTGACCAGGTTCCCCACTTAAGTGGGCTAGGTCATAAAAAGATACTAACCCGGTTTTCAAAGTGTGGCGAGGGCCACTAGCCAGAGGCATCGTTGCCCAAGAAAGCTAAAAGGCCCGGTGATCTTCACCAGGCCCATTTGGCTCCCGCGGTTGGACTCGAACCAACAACCGTTCGATTAACAGTCGAATGCTCTGCCATTGAGCTACGCGGGATTGCTTCGATAAGTTTAGGCGGCCTTCCAACGATCGGGCAAATCCTCAGGAGTGCCGTATCCCTCACTTCTAAGCAAGCATCCTTTCGCCCAGGCATGGGTTAGGAACTGTCACCTGATTGCGCCAGGCGCAGCCTCAGTTCTTCGTTTTCAAGTTCGAGGTCGTAGAGGTTGTCCCAGAGCTGATCATTCTCTTCCTGAAGCACCGTGATTTCCTCTTGGAGCAGCAGGTTCTGCTCCTCAAGGAGAACGGTGTCCCCACCTCCCAGGGAAAAGCCGAAAAAGAGGGCGACAATCGCCGCAATGGTCGGCGCTACCCAGCGCCTTTTCCTCCGCTCCGGCAGGCTGGCGTCAGCGGGTCCCCAGGGTCCACCTGGCCCGGGTGTGCCCCACGGAGAACCCTGGTACTCGGGTGTCGTCGTAGCGGAGGGTGCCGCATACGGCCCCTGGCCCGGGGCCCATGTCGCTCCAGCTGAGGGCACCTGCTGCCGAGGTACCTGTACCGGTGGAGCACTCTGCCCGGGATACTGCGGTGTGATCGGTGATGGTGCCTGCTGACCGTGCGGGGCCCCCTGGGGCTGAGGGAACGGAGGTTGCGACTGGCCGCGCGACACGTTACCCCACGGGTCCGTCGACTCATAGGGGTTGGTGCGCTCCGAGTTGCTCGGAGAGAATCGGCTGTCACTCATGGTTGGAACCTAGCGTTACCCGTTGGCGTCGCCTAGGTGAGCATCATGAAGAGCTTCTCTAGCTCTTCAATCCGAACCTTTGAGTCGCCCTCTCCATCATCCGGCGCAGGTTCGCTGGGGTCGCGCAGGCAGTCCTGCATGGCCGTGGAGATGATGAGGAACCCGGCACGATCAAGCGCTTTAGAAACAGCGGCCAGCTGGGTCACCACATCCCGGCAGTTGCTTCCAGACTCGAAGGCGTTGATAAGCCCGTCGAGCTGTCCCCTGGCCCGCTTCAGTCGGTTGGCGATCTTCTTGGCGTCAACGGCTGCCTGCTGCGAGGCTGCAGTCCTGGCGTCGTCAACGTTTGGTGAGGTCGTGCCTGACACTTCTGCTCCTTGGATACATGTGGGGCGCGTTCAACAGAGGATATTTCCGCACCCTTTAGCTGCGCTCATTATCCCACGGGGTATCTGAGAAGGGTTAGGTGGGGGCTCACATGTGAGACCGGAGAGCAGCCTCAACACCGACTCTCCCCTCCGTTATTCGTCCATCTGCAGGTAGGTGCGGCGCCGCCTCTCGATACCCCACAGGTCCTCGAATGCCTGCATTGCCTCCGGTGAGGCCGAATCGAGCCTGGCCAGACGCGACTGAAGCGTCCTCGTCTGCCGCTCAAGTTCTCTGATAACCAGGGAACGAACCAGTCCCTGGGCATACTCCCTCTGGTTCTCTTCCTCTACGGGCAAGGTCAGGACCATCAGGGCGATGAGGTCGTCCGCCACCTGGGGCTCCGCTTCATCTTGGACATCCCCGACCCAGCGTCGCGTGGCAGCTGCGACCGCCGCTTCCCCCACCCCGAGTTCCATCTCGGCTTCCTGCAGCCTGTCAAGGAACCCGCTCAGGCCCCCGGACTGCATCAGGTGGTTGAACATAGCGGCATTGCGTGCGTCCTGAAACGCGCCCGGAGTGAGCTCTTCCAATCCAACCCCAACTACATCGAGGGGTCGCTGGAGGCTGGCCGCAAGCGCGAGGCGTTCGGTTGACGGTCCGGTGCCTGCGTCCGGGAGAAGTGGGCGGCGCGGTGCCTGCTCGGGTTGCTGTATGTCGTCACCAGGAGCTCCGGTCCCCTGGGGCTGTGCCACTGCGCCCCCTCGGGACTGCTGGTTGGGGTTGATGCGGCTTTGGTTCCGTGGGTCGGCGGGGGGCTGCTGACGTTTAGTCTGGGCTGCGACGCGGGCCGCCTGGAACATGGCGCGCTCAACTTCGCGCGGTTCAAGCCCGATCCATCCGGCAACTTCTCGGGCGTACTCAGTTTGCAGGGCGCGGTCCTTGATTCCAGCCAGGATGGGGGCTGCTGAACGCAGTCCCTGAACCCGACCCTCTGCCGTGTCAAGGTTGAGGGAGGAAAGCACAGAACGCAGAACGAACTCGAAGAGTGGCACCCTGGAGGCGATCAGCCGTTGCAGGGCTTCGTCTCCGCCTGCCATGCGCAGATCGCAGGGATCCATTCCGTCGGGGTCAACCGCGACAAAGGTCTGGGCGGCAAATGCCTGGTCTTCGACGTAGGCGCGACGGGCCGCAGCCTTACCTGCTTCATCCCCGTCAAAGGTAAAGATGACCTCCCCGCCCCGAGCCCGACCGTCAGCTAGCATCACCCCCGCGGAAGCCGACTCAACGTCGCCGAGCAGCCGACGCATTAGCTGGGTGTGTTCCTTGCCGAAGGCGGTTCCGCAGGTGGCAACAGCGGTGGTCTCGCCGGCGGCGTGAGCCGCCATGACATCTGTGTATCCCTCAACCACCACCACCTTGCGCTGCCTGGAAATATCTTTCTTGGCGAGGTCGAGGCCGTAGAGAACCTGCGACTTGTGGTAGATCGGCGTCTCGGGGGTGTTGAGGTACTTGGGTGAGTTGGGGTCGTCCCCCAGGCGTCGTGCCCCGAAGCCGACGGTCGCACCTGTTACGTCCCGAATCGGCCACATCACCCGGTCCCGGAACCTGTCGTAGGGTCCGCGCTGCCCCATGATGGCGAGGCCGGAGGCAACGATTTCCTCATCCGTGAAGGCTTTGGAACGCAGGTGTTTGGTCAGGCCATCCCACCCACCCGGGGCGGCTCCGCAGCCAAACTTTTCAATATCACCACGGGAGAACCCGCGGCCCAAAAGGAACCTCCGGGCCTCCTCAGCCTCCGGCATGTTGAGGTGTCCCCGGTAGAACTCTTCGGCTATGCGGTTGGCATCAAGGAGGCGCCTCCGCTGGCTCTGGCTGGGGCCGCGGCGAGGCTGGTTCCCGCCCTCATAGCGCAGCTGGACCCCATACTTACCCGCTAGGGCCTCAACTGCCTCAGTAAAGGTGACGTGGTTGATCTTCTGCAGGAACGAAAAGACGTCCCCACCTTCGGAGCAACCAAAGCAGTGCCAGCGACCCAGTTGGGGGCGGACGTGGAATGAGGGGGATCGTTCATCATGGAAGGGGCAGAGGCCCTTCATCGAGCCGACACCGGCAGCCTTCAGGGTGACGTGCTCTCCCACCACATCCTCGATCCGAGCTCGTTCACGAACCAGGTCGATGTCTTCACGTCTAATCAGTCCGGCCATGAACCCAGCTTAGGTTGCCGGTGAGCGGCAGGTGACCGCTGTCAGCGAACATGTGTTCGCCCCCAGGTTTCTAGAGGAGGGTGGAGAGCAGTCCGCAGAGTCGCGCGTGCCACGCATTGGCAGAGACATCGGTCAGACAGGCCACCTGGTCGATGACGGCGCGCAGTCGTCCGGCATCATCGGAAGCCCGTTCCCACTCTTCGGCGAAAGGAAGTTCAAGTTCACCTGGTCCGCCCTCGAACAATGCGGTGACGAGGTCGTGGACGATGGTGCGCTGCTGGTAGTAGACCGGCTGACTCTCCCTGGGACTCATCACGTAGTGCACTGCGATCCCCTTGAGCAGACCGATCTCGGCTTCGGTCTCCTTGGGAATGACCAGGTCGGCACCAAAACGTCCCAGGGGACCCGCGCCATACTCGGCCCGGGTGGCTGCCACTGCCGCGGAACAGAACCGTCCGATCAGCTGGCTGGTCAGATCTTTGATTTCGGCGCGGGCACGATAGGAACCGTCGTAGGAGGTAGGCCAGTAGTCAAGACCGAACAGGCGGTCAGCAGCATCCCCCAGTTCGTCCTCACTGATTGCGTCCGAGTACCAGTCCACCGTTGACTGGATGATGGCCTCAAGTTCGCCGACCTCACCACGAAGGCGCTCGAGGGCGAAGTGACCGGTAGCGACTGCGTCTTCAAGGTCGTGAACGGAGTAGCCGATATCATCAGACAGGTCCATTACCTGTGCTTCCAGGCAGCGCCTCCCCGCTGGCGCGCCCTCACGCATCCAGTCGAATACCTCGGCGTCGTCCTCATAGCAGCCCCACTTTCTCAGGGACTTCTGCGGGTCGGGTCCACCTCCCTTGACCCAGGGATACTTGGTGATGGCATCGAGGGTGGCGCGCGTCAGGTTCAGCCCACCCGGGACCCCGTTAGGCCCCATCACCTTCGTTTCCAGACGGGCCACCAGTCGGAACGTCTGGGCGTTACCTTCGAAGCCACCAATATCGGCAGCGACCTCGTCAAGGGCGCGTTCCCCGTTGTGACCAAAAGGCGGGTGGCCGAGGTCGTGGGCCAGACAGGCAGCATCAACCACGTCTGGGTCACAGCCCAGTTCGAGGGCGAGGCCACGTCCCACCTGGGCAACCTCTAGGGAATGGGTAAGACGAGTGCGCACAAAGTCGTCAGATCCGGGACCGAGCACCTGTGTCTTAGTCCCTAGTCTGCGCAGTCCCGCCGAGTGGAGGATTCGGGCACGATCACGGTCAAAAGGACTGCGACGTGGGTCTTTGGGGTCCTCGGGAAGGAAACGGCCCCGATCGGCCCTGTCGTACGGCCACTCGGTCTGCGAGAAATCAATGTTCTGCGCGTCATAATCGCGCTCGTCAACCATGCCCATCACGTTCCAAGGCTAGTATGGATGGGGCGCAGCCGAGGTATTCGGCCATTGTGATCGGGGGTTTAAGTAGTGCGGGGTAACCAGACGATCACAACGAGCCTGATCCACAAGAGAGAAGACGGCGAGATGTCCTGGTGGCAGACCACTGTCATCTGCGATATGCCGGGCCTGTGGGACAACAGCGGGCTCCGCAAACTCTCAGAGTTGCTCCCTGAAATCGCCAACCTCGGATTCGAGTCGCTGCTAATCCGCCCGGCCAACCCAATTGTCGAAGGGGAAACTAGTTTCCTCCCCGACTTCGTCGCAGCAGCCCACCGAGCGGGACTGCGGGTAATCGTCCGCGTTTTCATCCTTCCCGAAGGTTCGGTGCTCGAAGCCCCCGACTCCCCTCCCCTCGTTCAACTTGAGGACGATGTTGCGCTGGTGACCGAGAGGATCCGGACTGCCCTTGAGGCCGGCGTCGACGGCGTTGACCTTGGAACTATTGAACTACCGGGGGAACTGGTCGACGATTCAGAGCGGTCCAGGGCCTTCTCATCCGCCGTGAACTTCGCGCTTGCGGAACTGGCCGGGTTCGATGACGACCGCATCCTGACTGCAGCTCTTCCGGCTGAACCGGAAGAAGAGTTCACCCGTCACCTTCGTGAAGACTGGTTCCACCACCTGCGCTCCTCGGTCATGTTCGATGTTGAGTGGCGCAGGGACGACATGCGCCAGGCCATCACAAGGGCCTTTTCACAGCGCGATTCCCTTGGACTCTCAACGCCGTGGCGACACGCTCTTGTTCGTCCCCAAGCCGCGCAGACGGCTCGAACCAGCGCCGACACCGGCTGGGCCCGCGGGGCATCTCCCGAGCGGCACCTGGCGATGAACCTGTTTGTGTGTGCCCTGCCCGGTAGTGCCTATCTGCCGTTCCTTCAGGTCGGAGGCTCAACCCACTACCCCGTCGAGAATCGCTCAGCGGTTGACGTCCACATCGGGGCTACCGAGCAGGATCAATTCAACTCCCAGGGGATTGCGCAGGCACTGCATATCCGCAAAGAGCAGGGTCTGGCCGTCAGTCCCCTCGCATTCATTGATGGGCTGCCCTGGGCAGGTGACGACACCCTGGTCATGCTGGTAGGACACACCATGGTTGTCCTCAACATGTCGGAGCGACGGATCTCAGTCCCCCGCTCCTACTGGCTCATCGCCTCATCCGGGGAGGCAGGGACGATCCCCGGGGGTGGCACCTCAATGGCCCCCGATACCTGCTGTTGGTTCCAAACTGCCGACCTGCAGCCCACTGACCCGGGGAACTATCCGCGCCAGTAAACCAGGTGGCAGCCTACGGCTAGATCTGTTCCAGGCTGTCCCGAATCTCAGCAATCGTGGGCTGTCCAGGCGCACTGGCCTGAACCCCCCGAGCAAACGTAAATGCACTGCGTTGCGCCGAGGCCCCCAGCCGAGAGGGCTGACCCAGTTCGCCCATTCCGATGATGACAGTCGGCATTGGCAGGTTCTTGACCGCCCACTCTTGAAGGCGCTGAATGAGGGCGAGGTCGTCAGCGTTGCGCACCATCCACGCCACCTTGCCAACCCCGGCCCCCATGTCTTGCATGTGGGAGAGGAGTTTCTGGGTGATACCCGCGGAAGGTGAGGCCGTGAAGTCATGGAATGAGGCCACCACGCAGGTGATGTCGCTGATCTCAGCGATCAGTTCCTCCGCTCCCGACTGACCGGCCTCGACATCAACCAGGTCTGCCCACTGGGCCGCCAGACGGATCGCCTTCCGGTAGCTCGCGTTGGAACCCCGGTAGTGTCCCCCCTCATCCTCGGTCCGAACCGTGACGAGGACGGGCAGACCATGCGTCTTACGCAGGCCAGCCCCCAGTTGATGCACCAACTCATCAGTGGGGTCGATGTCGAGATAGTCGAGGCGCCACTCGACAAGGTCAGCTCCGGAAGCCGCCGCCTGCGCCACCTCTTCCTCAACCGCATCTAACGATGATGCACTCACCGGTACCGCAATGAGCGGTGACTTTGAATCAAACTTGCAGCCCATGGCTATCCCCCATCACTTCCGGCGCTGTCATCTAGTCCAGCGCGTTCTTCAGCATCCAGGTAGCGGCTTTCCAGCCACCCTTCTGGAAGGTGGGGGCGGCGGGCCGTACCTTTACGACCTCGGGGCCCCCCTGCTTCAGATGGGAACGGCTGGTCGAGGTCGAGCGCGGCCAGGCGCTCACTCAACTCTTCCCTGGTCGAAACCAGACTCAGGAAACGACGGGCTTCACCGCCTATGGAGAAGCCACGCAGGTACCAGCCGACATGTTTACGTAGTTCTTTTATGGCCCGGGCTTCGATACCGTCGAAGGCCACCGCCAGTTCGGCGTGGCGGTCGAGTACCTGCACCACCTCCGCAAGGTCTGGCGGGGTGATGGGATCTTTCCCCCACAGGGCCGCCGAGATCTCCCGGAACAGCCAGGGGCGCCCCTGGCACCCGCGTCCCACGATGACGGCATCACACCCCGTCTGCTCCATCATCTCCTGGGCATCCACTGCTGAGAAGATGTCGCCATTGCCAAAGACCGGGATGTCCATCTGCTCCTTGAGAGCAGCGATGAAGGGCCAGCGTGCCGCCCCCGAGTAGTACTGCTCCTGGGTGCGGGCGTGCAGTCCAACCGCAGCGGCGCCGTGGGAACGCGCCAGGTGAGCCGCATCAAAGACGGTTATGTGGTCGTCGTCGATTCCGATGCGCATCTTGACGGTGACGGGAACCGATCCCGGGCCGCCTGGAGCCACCGAATCAGCAGCCGTCACCACCGCGGTCACGATGTCCTCGAAGAGATCCTTCTTCCAGGGAATCGCCGCCCCTCCCCCCTTGCGGGTTACCTTGGGGACCGGGCAGCCAAAGTTCAGGTCGATGTGGTCGGCGAGGCCGCGCTGCACCAGCTGTCGTGCTGCTTCCCCCAGGGTCTCCGGGTCGGTCCCGTAGAGCTGCAGGGAACGCACCGGGTCGTCCTCATCGGCTTCCACCATGTGCCACGAGGCCGCATTGCCTTCTAGGAGGGCACGGGCCGTGACCATTTCATTGACAAACAGACCCCCGGGAGCAAAGCGTGCCGCGCGGGCGGCAGCCAGGTCCACTTCCCCCGGCAGTCCCTCGTTGGCGAACTGGCGGCACAGCCTCCTGAAGGCGCGGTCAGTCACCCCGGCCATGGGGGCCAGAATCAGGGGGGTGCCAACGGTAACGGCGCCAAGGGTGAGAGAAGCTCTGCCTTCCGCCTCAGCGCCGTCACTTAAGCGTGAATCAGACAACGTCCAAGCGCTCAAGCAACCAGGCCCGAACGTCCGCAAGAGGTACGCGCACCTGTTCCATGGTGTCACGGTCACGGATTGTGACGGCCTTGTCCTCAAGTGTTTCGAAGTCGTAGGTGATGCAGTACGGGGTACCGATCTCATCCTGGCGACGGTAGCGACGGCCAACCGCACCGGCCTCGTCATACTCGACGTTCCACAGATCACGCAGCTGCATGGTCAACTCACGTGCCGGGACGGCCAGCTCTTCCTTCTTGGAAAGGGGCAGCACGGCAACCTTGACGGGTGCCAGGCGCGGATCAAGGCGCAGGACGATGCGCTTGTCGACACCACCCTTAGTGTTGGGGGCCTCATCTTCCGAGTAGGCCTCTACCAGGAATGCCATCAGCGACCGGGTCAGGCCAGCCGAAGGCTCAACCACCCACGGAGTCCAGCGTTCGTTCTTACCCTGATCAAAGTAGTCAAGCCTCTTACCCGACTTCTCAGAGTGGGTGGTGAGGTCGTAGCCGGTTCGGTTAGCAATCCCCTCCAGCTCTCCCCACTGCGAACCCTGGAAACCAAAGGTGTACTCGATGTCTACCGTGCGTTTCGAGTAGTGCGACAGCTTCTCTTGCGGGTGCTCATACAGACGCAGGTTGTCACGAGAGATGCCGAGGTCGGTGTACCAGTTGATCCGCTCTTCAATCCAGTACTCGTGCCACTCTTCATCCGTGCCGGGCTCGACGAAGAACTCGAGCTCCATCTGCTCAAACTCACGGGTGCGGAAGATGAAGTTACCCGGGGTGATCTCATTGCGGAAGGACTTCCCGATCTGAGCGATTCCAAACGGCGGCTTCTTCCGGGAAGTAGTCATGACGTTGTCGAAGTTAACGAAGATTCCCTGCGCGGTCTCAGGGCGCAGATAGTGCAGTCCCTGCTCATCATCAACCGGGCCGAGGTAGGTCTTGAGCAGGCCGGAGAACGCCTTCGGCTCGGTCCACTCACCACGCGTGCCACAGTCGGGGCACGCGATAGCGGTCATCTCAACTTCGTCTTCGCTGATGTCATGCTTCTCGGCGTACTGCTCAATCAACTGGTCCTGACGGAACCGGTGGTGGCAGGACAGGCACTCAATCAGAGGGTCGGTGAAGGCTTCAACGTGTCCGGAGGCATTCCACACGGCGGTCGGCAGGATGACGGATGAGTCAATCCCCACCACATCGTCGCGCTTACGTACCATGGCCTTCCACCACTGGCGTTTGATGTTTTCTTTTAGTTCAACACCCAGGGGCCCGTAGTCCCAGGCACTGCGAGTACCGCCGTAGATCTCACCCGCCGGAAAAACAAAGCCCCGACGCTTGGCAAGATTGATGACGGCATCCAGTGTTGAAGTTTCCCGAGCCACGCTTTTCTCCTCAAACGAAACTGACAGTCAGCCAGCCATTCTACCGACCTTGTTGGAATGCCCGAAATGCTGCCATGTGACATCCCCCCACCCATGCCGCACTTTGTTGACAATGATTCCCAATAAGCAGACGATTACCCCATGGAATCAGCCACAGCGAAACCGGCGATTGTCCTTCGAGACACCCGCGCAGGCTACCGGGGACACGTCGTCCTCCACGACCTCAACCTGCAGATTGACGAGGGCGAATGCGTCGCCATCACCGGGAACAATGGCTCTGGTAAGTCAACTCTGCTCAAGACCCTGATCGACACCATTCCTCTGCAAGGAGGTGAGGTCGATGTCCTGGGGTTCACGCGACGGGCCACCCAAGCCCCGGTCGGTACTGCCCCGTGGTACTCCGTGGGATACGTGCCGCAGCGCCTGGCTTCCGCCGGAGGGATTGAGTCGACGGTCCAGGAGATGGTGCAGTCCGGTCTGCTGGGAACCGGCCACCTGCGCCTTCCTCGGAACTGGGCAGAGCGTGTCAAGAACGCCCTCGACCTGGTCGGCATGTACCACCGACTTCACGAACCCTTCCAAAACCTCTCTGGCGGCCAGCAGCAACGTGTCCTGATTGCCCGAGCCCTGGTGCGCAACCCTTCGCTCATCCTGATGGATGAGCCTCTCACCGGCCTCGACGAGCACAACCGTCTGCGGCTGAGGGAGATCCTGGAGGCCAGTCTGCTGCGCGGAGCAACCGTGGTGGTCGTCCTCCACGAACTAGGTGAGCTTCGCCCCCTGATCACCCGGGAAATCCGTGTTTCAGCTGGCCATATCACGCACGATGGCCCCTGTACCCACGACACACACCAGGATCTGGCGGCCCCGTGGTGGGACCACGATCAACTTCACGGCCACGACGCCACGGACGACGAGTTCGAACATGCTTGAGCTGATCCTCTCCCCCCTGTTCCTCTACTCCTTCCTCGCGGCGCTGCTCGTCGGAGTGTCCGCTCCGGTGGTCGGCACCTACCTCGTGCACCGCCGCCTCGCCATGCTTGGTGACGGAATCGGCCACGTCGCCCTCACGGGTGTGGCCGTGGGCTGGCTGGTCGGATCGTTGGCCAACCTGAGTCCGGTCGATAAGTTTGCTGTCCCCGGTGCCATCATCGCTTCGATTGGGGCCGCGGTCATCATCGAACTGGTCCGTCGTTCCGGAAGAACCTCAGCGGACGTCGTCCTCGCCCTTCTTTTCTACGGCGGAATCGCCGCTGGTGTTGTCTTCATCGGACTGGCCGGCGGTTCTTCAACCCAGTTGAACTCCTACCTTTTTGGTTCCCTCGCCACTGTCTCTCTCGGCGACCTCATCCTGATCGTGGCCATGGCCATCGGCATCTTCGCCATCGGGATCGGGTTGCGACCCCTCCTGTTCTCCATCACGAATGATGAGGACTTTGCGCGCTCCTCGGGGTTGCCTGTCAACACCCTCTCCATGCTGGTGGCGGTGATGTCGGCCGTCACCGTGGCCGTCTCGATGCGGGTGGTCGGCGCCCTTCTGGTCTCTGCGATCATGGTGATCCCCGTGGCCACCGCTCAGCTCTTTGCGACTTCATTCAAAGCCACAATGGGCTACGGAATGCTGATCGGCGGGGTGGTATCCGTGCTGGGGTTGGCGATCACGTTTCAGGTCAACATCTCCCCCGGCGCCACCATCGTCGTCCTCGCCGTCATCGTTTACGCGGTAACGTTTATGGTCCGCTCCCTACTAGAAAAGTCCAGGAGGGTTTCCCGGTGACCGACATCAGCATCCCTTCAACGGCGCCACAGCAGCGCATGTCAAAGCAGCGTCGCGCCATCCTTGACGACCTCGAAGCCAACCCGACATTTCGCAATGCGCGTGATATTCACGCCTCACTCGAAATGGCGGGAGGCTCGGCTGGACTTGCCACGGTGTACCGCAACCTCCAGGTCCTGGAAGAGGCCGGTCTGGTTGACGGTGTGCGCAGTGAAACCGGTGAGATGCTCTACCGGGCCTGCGCCGATCTCGACCACCACCACCACCTCATGTGCTCGGAGTGTGGCAGGGCGGAAGAAGTCGAACTGGACGGAATGGAACTCGCTATACAAGAATTAGCCAGTAGGCACGGCTACCAGCTTTTGGATCACACCCTTGAACTGGTTGGGTTGTGTAAGCAGTGCAGAGATGATCAATTGGGGGAAGCATGATACCGGACTGGGCACAATCAGGACTACCGCTGGTTGGTTTCCTGTTCGTGGTGGTCTTCTTCCGCGCGCAGGGGACGTACTGGCTGGCCCGCTCCATCCCCGCCGCCGTGACAAGGTGGGGGGCTGACTCGAAGCGCTTCTCCGGCCTTGCCAAGTGGGTCAACGGTCCGGTGCCCGCTAAGGGCAAGAGGATTCTTGAGAACTGGGGCATCATCTCCATCCCCCTCTGCTTCCTCACCGTCGGCACCCAGACTGCAGTCCTGGCTGGTTGCGGACTGGTTCGGATGAACTGGGGCAAGTTCACCGCCGCCATGCTCCCCGGCGCCGTCGCCTGGGCTTTCCTCTACGGCTACGGCCTCCTGGCCGTGTGGATGACCGTACTCAAAGCCGTAGCTGGATCCCCCTGGGCCTGGGCCATCCTCGCCGCTCTGGTCGGCACCATTCTTGTCATCAAGAACCGATCCAAAATTAAGACCGCAGCTCTCTCACTGGCCGGACCCGCGCACTAAACCCGCCCTAGTCCCGCACTGGCTTCCGCAATTAGGCTTTCCTCAAGTCACTAGAGGGGGAACCATGGCAGATAGGCACCGGTCTGAAAGCAGTGGATTTAGCGCCGCCGAACGCGAATCGATGAAGCAGCGTGCCGCAGAACTGCGGGCGGAAAAAGCCGATGGAAAAGGAGCTGCCAAGCGGGCGCGCGAACTTCAGGCCTGTGAGGACGCGATTGGTTTGCTCGATGGCACCGACCGTGAGATTGCTGATCTTCTGCACCGGATCGTCCACGAGTTTGCTCCCGAACTAGATCCGAAGACCTGGTACGGCTTTCCCTCTTACGCCAAGGATGGGAAGGTCGTTGTCTTCTTCCAGCCCGCTTCACGCTTCAAAGCCCGCTACGCCACCGTCGGGTTCAACGAAGACGCCCACCTTGACGAGGGCGTGATGTGGCCGACCTCGTTCGCTGTCATTGAGGTCAACGCTGCCGTCGAGAAGCATCTCACCGACCTCGTCCTCAAGGCCGTCAGCTAGTTGGGGCCTGGTCCTCCCCGACGGCATCGATAGCTCCCCCGAAGCGTCGGTCTCGGTCCTGGAAGGCCTGCAGGCGCTCCCAGAGCTCTTCCCTCCCAAACTCGGGCCAGGGAACGGGGACGAAGTCAAGCTCTGCATACGCTAGCTGCCAGAGCAGGAAGTTGGAAATTCGGGACTCCCCCGAGGTGCGGATCAGCAGGTCAACATCGGGGACATCTGCCGCATAGAGGTGCGAGGCTATGTCGGCCTCACGGATTGACGACGCCTTCCGCTTGCCATCAGCTACCTCTTGGGCCAGATCCCGGGCCGCATCGGCGATTTCAGCGCGACCCCCGTAGTTGATGCAGAGCAACAGCTCTGTCTTGGTGTTGTGCTTCGTCTTCTCTTCGGCGGTCCGCAGCTCTTTAAGCACCGACTTCCACAGCCGAGGACGCCGCCCCACCCAGCGCACCCGCACCCCCCAGTCATTCAGGCGGTCGGTGTGTTTGCGGATAACATCGCGTGAGTAGCCCATCAGGAAGCTGACCTCAGCTGGCGAACGCTTCCAGTTCTCGGTGGAGAAGGCGTACATCGAAATATACTTCACCCCGGCCTCAACAGCGCCGGCGACGGTGTCCATCAGAGCCAGCTCTCCGGCCCTGTGCCCCTCGGTCCTCGGCAACCCACGGGCATTAGCCCAGCGGCCATTTCCATCCATGATCACCGCCACGTGCTGGGGCACATGACCAATGAGGCCCTGCGGCAGGGTAGCCGAGCCTTCGCCGGGAGCAGCCAGCTGCTGGGTTGGAGTGCGGTCCACCTCGACCTCCTACTTGACGGACCGTTTGAAGCCGTTGCGCATCCCGTTGCTACTGATCAGCAACACACTGTCCAACGCAGCATCGGTGTGGGTACGTACCACCTGGGAGATCTCTTCATTCCCCGCTTCGAGGACCTTCTGAACAGCCTGCTCGTCCTCAGCAGACGCTTCTGCCATAAGGGCGTCGGTACGTTTGACCATGGCGTGCCCGGCGGCCTGTGCAGCCTGCTGGTACTCGTCAATCACGTTGATGGTCTCAAAGTAGTGGGCATCGGCCAGGGCCGCAATCAGGCGACTGGCCCAGTAGAAGCTGTCTGTGTCGACCCTGCCCGTGGTGTTCGAAAGGTAGTCCGGCATCTTCGAGACGTTGGTGTAGAGGGGAACCAATGCGTTGAAGGGGTTGGAGGCGTAGGCCATCCACTGAACGGCCCGTGAAGACTCTGGACGGTAGGGACGAATCTGCAAGACCGCCAGCTGACTGTGCCGGTTTACACCGATGGGGCGGAACAGGCTTCGTTCCTCCTCGGTGCCAACGGTTGAGTACGGGTCGTAGACCGTGCCCTGGAAGTGGGAGGAGAGCAGGTACTTGATGTCCTCGATGGTGATCTTGCGTTCCGGAACGCGGCACCAGGGCAGGTTGTCAGAGTCGGGCTTTAGCCGAGGGTCCGCTCCCTGCCAGTCGGGACTGTTCGGGTTCAACTTCTTCTGGATGAACCAGGCCCTCGGGGTGTTGTAGACATGATCGGCATCCGAGTGGGAACCAAAGGCATCACGGGGATTGAGGTTCCCGCCCCGGGAAAGGTCGAGGAAGTTGTCATCGATAAATGTCTTGAGGTCGGCGGAAGCCAGGAAGTTCCGCCCCTCTCCGAGCGCATCATCAAGGTCGAACTCATCAATCCCCAGCTGGTTTGGCATGGTGACATAGACGTCGTCGGGAACGCGACGGGCGATCCAGTGGTGTCCCCCCACCGTTTCCAGCCACCAGATCTCATCGACGTCAGAGAAGGCGATCCCGTTCATCTCATAGGTCCCGTGCTGCTCAAGAAGAGCCCCGAGCCGCAGGACTCCCTCACGCGCTGAGTTGATGTAGGGCAGCACCAGGGTGACGAAGTCTTCCTCACCGATTCCCCCCGGAACCTCGGGGACGTACCCGTCCTCTCCGGGGGTCCCCTGAGCAGGCTGCAGTTCAACGAGGGGGTCCGCGCCGAGCACCCGTTCGTTGCTGGTGAGAGTTTCCGTTGCGCTCATGGCGACGTTTGCTGAGTTGATACCGGCCTGCGCCCACAGTCCCTTATCAAGCAGAGCGTTGGGGGCTGCGGAGTACCGCATCGGGTCATCCGGCAGGTCGATGGTGACGTGGGAGAGAACACTGGTGTAGGTGCGAGGTTGGTCTTCCGGGTGAACGATTACCACCCGCTTGGGGTTGAAAATGCCGGTCGGCGAGTCCTCATTTCTAGCCACAATGGTTGACCCGTCGTAGCTAGCGTTTTTGCCCACCAGAATTGTCGTGCAGCCCATCGGGACCTCCTTGAATCAACTGACCAATAATATGCCCGGTCCCAGCTGCTGCCAGACCGCAGACCCGCTACTTCTCGTTGGGCTCAAGACTGGCGAAAGGCAGAGCCTTGAGCCGGTGTTCCAACTGCCACTGGACGGAGGCCCCAGAAAGATCAAGGGCTTCTCCCCACAGCTGTTGCGGCTGGGCCTGCGCTAGCGGCCAGTCGGCCCGCAGTAGCGCATCCATCAGGACCAGCACCCCCGGGTTGACCCGCACGGCGTCCTCGGTGGGGCACTCATCGCACAGGCTTCCTCCCGCACTGGCAGAAAAGTGACCGTGCCACCCCGGGGTTTCACAGTGTGCGCACGCGTCCAATGTGGGGCGCCATCCCTCCAGTGCGGAGAGCCGGAGCAGGTACGAGGCCGCAATAAGGGCCGGTGGTCTGCTGCCCGAAGCTAGCGCATGAAGGGCTCCGTGAAGTAGCGCGAACTGTTCGGGAGAGGCGAGCTCGTGCCCCTCGGTAATCCTCTGTGCGCCCTCAACGATTAGCTTGGCGTTCGTGAAGGCGCCGTACTGCTGCGCGATCGCGGACGAGTAGGCCGAAATCGTTTCAGCCTGCGTCAAAGTCACCAGTTCACTGCGTCCGCGATAGCACTGCACATCAACCAGATTAAACGACTGAAGGCGCGCCCCAAACTTTGAAGAGGTACGGCGAATCCCCTTGGCGACCGCCCGGAACTGTCCGGTCTTTTCACCCAGTAGAACGAGAATCCGGTCTGCTTCTCCCAGTTTGTAGGTGCGCAGGACAATCGCCCTATCGCGAAAGGACTTCTGCACTTATCGCAGAGCTCGGTTCAAAGCTGAAATGATGGCCTTGTAGGATGCCCGCGCGATAGAGGAGTCAATGCCGACCCCCCAGACGTTCTTCCCCGCAATCGATGCCTCAATGTAAGAGGCCGCATCGGCACCCTTACCCGAGGACATGGCGTGCTCGGAGTAGTCAAGAACCCTGAGGTCAAAGCCTAGTGAACGCAAACCCTCAACGAACGCATCGACGGGACCACTGCCACTGGCGGTCATGATCTGCTGGGCGCCCCTGTCGAAGATCTCCGCACGAAGCTGAGCGCCCGAATCATCCGAGGTGACGGTTGATCGCCCGAGGACGAAGCGACCCCAGGGTTCAAGCCCCGCACAGGAGTCGTTGGGTAGGTAAGCATCGGCAAAGATGCGCCACATGGTTTCCGCGTCGATCTCTCCGCCCATCGCCTCGGTCTGGGCCTGGACGATCTGGGAGAACTCAATCTGCAGGCGACGCGGCAGTTCCAGTGCATGGACGGAGGACATGATGAAGGCGACACCCCCCTTGCCCGACTGGGAGTTGACGCGAACCACGGCCTCGTATGAGCGACCCACATCGTGCGGGTCGATCGGCAGGTAGGGAATCTGCCAGAGAACCGCTTCATCCGAACCGGCCTCAGTCATCTGATCCTCACGGACGGCGAACCCCTTACGGATGGCGTCCTGGTGAGAGCCGGAGAAAGATGTGTAGACAAGGTCTCCCGCATACGGGGTGCGGGCGTGGACCTCCATACCCGTGCAGTACTCAACCGTGCGACGAACCTCGTCAATGTTCGAAAGGTCGACCTGGGGGTTGACTCCCTGCGTGTACAGGTTCAGTGCCAGCGTGACGAGGTCGACGTTGCCGGTACGTTCACCGTGGCTGAAAAGGCAGCCCTCAACGCGGTCGGCCCCCGCGAGAAGCGCGAGTTCCGCAGCTGCAACAGCCGTGCCGCGGTCGTTGTGGGGGTGAACCGAGATGGTGACAAACTCTCGTCGAGAGATGTTTTTGGACATCCATTCGACCTGGTCGGCGTAGACGTTCGGAGTGGCGCGTTCGATGGTGGCGGGAAGATTGAGGATGATCTCGCGGCCCGGTCCCGGCTGCCAAACATCCATGACAGCTTCGCAGACCTGCAGGGCAAACTCCGGTTCAGTATCAATGAAGATCTCTGGTGAGTACTCAAATCCGAAGATCGTTTCATCCCCGAGGAGGCGCTCGGCCTCCTCCATCACGGTGCGGGTTCCCTGCTGGGCGAGGGCGATCGTCTGCGCCTTATCGTTACGGAACACGACCTCGCGAAACAGCGGTGAAGTGGCGTTGTAAAGGTGTACCGTGGCCCGCTTCAGACCGACAAGGGACTCGATGGTGCGGGTAATAATGTCGGGGCGTGACTGGGTGAGGACGGAGACTGTCACGTCATCGGGCACGGCTCCGGAGTCGACCAGGGAGCGGACGAAGTCGAAGTCTGTCTGGGAGGCGGCGGGGAAGCCAATCTCTATTTCCTTGTAACCCATACGCACCAGCAGGTCGAACATGAGGCGCTTCCGTGAGGGATCCATGGGTTCAACCAGGGACTGATTGCCGTCACGAAGGTCGGTGGTGAGCCACCGAGGAGCCACTGTGATCTGCTGGGACGGCCAGCTGCGCTCCTGAAGCAGCGGCGGATTGGTTTCAAGGAAAGGCCGGTACTTTGAGACCGGCATTGCGGAGTCTTGCTGGAAGTTTTCGGGACCACTGGTGAGCATCTGTTTGCTTTCTTAGCCTTGAAGTTACAGATGATCGGAACGACAAACTCCGCGACGTGCCTTCCGATCTGGACTAGGCTTCGCCGCGGCAGCTAAGCAGCATGTTCTGTGTGGTCACGGTCGCAATCTATCGCGATCCTTACAGTGGCGCAAACAGGTTTCAGCATGAGACCTGATCTGAACCTGCGCTGATCCCTAAGCTTTTGCACGCCGTTTGGCGCGACGTTGGTCCGCAACCCAACCGCTGATCTCAGCCGCGTAGTCGGTAACCGCCTCGGATGACAACGCCAGCACCAGCAGGGTGGCAAGGGCGATGTGGCTGATTCCGGTGCTCGAATCCACCACAAAGCCAGCCTGGAACCAGGCAACCACGTGAATCAAGACGTTGACCCCGTAGATGACCATGAGAATGCGCCTGGCCCACGCCGAACCAAACCACAGGGAGGGAACAGACAGTGCGAGGGCAGCCAGGTAGACAACCGAGGCCACAGGTCCGAGCGAACCGCCGTGCACCATGCCGAGAACCGTAGTGATCGCAGTGAGGATACTGGCCACCAGGACCAGGTAGAGGGTGAACGGACGCTTGGTCTGCCTAAACTTTTGCCAGTAGGTCTGCGGCGGCGCCGGATCAGCGCTGCGAATCTTCGCTACTTCGTCCGGCGTCAGCTGCGGCACGGTGTCCGGCAGCGTTGTCACGTTGACGATCGGGAGGTTGCCGTCAGTATGGACCATGTCCCCACCGCCGTTTCGAGCGTGAAAGGCCGTGGAGAACTTATTGATCCACTCGACTTCAATCCTCTGGTCAACCCCCTCGACCGACTGGATAGTGAAATCACGTTCCCTATCGATATCGCCTGAGATTGCGTGGGTCACCTGCAGGGTAAACATGGAGAGGCGAACCCCTGTGTCATATGCGGCAGCCGCCAGCCACCCGACCTCGACGCCACCGGGCAGGGGCCAGTGGTCAGGCGTCTTCCAGAAGCGAACGTGGTGACGCTGGTTCGCGCTGCCCCCCACGTCCTTCTGGTAGGCGAAATCCTGAACCCGATCGAAAAGGTACAGGGGTGAGACCGGTGCATCCTTATAGGGGGTGTGGGTCAGTACGGAGCGGATGATCTTGAGGGAACTGGACAGTGTCACGGGCGTGGACAGGGTCCACCCAGCCGCCTGCATCACGCGGTGAACATTGGCATCCGGGCCGTCCCAGGCCATGTTGACCACATCTCCGAGGAGGCCCGAACCCGTCCTGGTCCTGCCGATGAAGTAGTCCGGCAAAAACACCGCGGTCATTAGCTTGTAGAGGCGCGGCAGGAAGACATAGGCCAACACCGCCCACAGCAGGACCACGTAGAGGGCGATAAGCCAGCGCCACCCCCGGGTGTCCAATGCCGCGAGAACCACGAGCCAGAGGGAGGCCACCCCTGCAAATAGAAAGAAAAAGGTGTTGACGAATGTGACCAGGCGATCGCGCCGAGTCCTTGTGGCTATGTCATCAGCCCCATTGTTGGCAGACACGGCTAGAAACCGAATCTCTGAAGAATCTTGGGGTCTGTCTGCCAGTTTTTGGCAACAGTGACGTGCAGGTGCAGGTAAACGCGCCTTCCCAGCAACTCTTCGATCTCTCGGCGAGAGTTGGAACCGATCTCCTTGAGGCGTGAACCACCCTTACCGATGATGATCGCCTTCTGACTGTCCCGCTCAACGAAAATCGTGGCGTGAACGTCAAGGACGCCGGGCTTCCCCTCCCGCCCCTTACGTTCCAGGAGTTCAGTGACCTGGACGGCCACCGAGTGGGGCAGTTCGTGGTGGACTCCCTCCAGGGCAGCCTCACGAATGAACTCCCCGATTAGGGTCTCCTCCGTCTCTTCTGTGATCTCGTCATCGGGGTACAACGGAGGAGAAAGTGGCATCTCAGAGACGAGGACGTCGAGCAGGCGGTCCAGATTCTCACCCGTCTTGGCACTGACGGGGACTACTGCGGACCACGCATCCAGCTCGCTGACTTCAAGCAGGTGTTCCGCGAGTCGATTTTTGTCAACCTGGTCAATCTTCGTCACCACTGCGATACGGGAAGCACTAACTCTACCCGCCTCACTGGTGATGAAGCGGTCCCCCGGCCCCACCTTCTGATCAGCCGGAAAGCACACCACAACGGCGTCAACAGCCACCAGGGCTTCCTGGACCATCTCATTGAGACGCTTCCCCAGCAGCGTGCGGGGGCGGTGAAAACCCGGTGTGTCCACAACGACCAACTGGCCGTTATCCCTCTGGACAATGCCGCGAATGTTGTGTCGGGTCGTTTCCGGTCGCATCGAGGTGATAGCCACCTTATGACCGACAAGGGCATTTGTCAGCGTTGACTTACCGACGTTGGGCCGTCCAACGATTGCTACGAATCCCGCTCTGAACTGATCCCTGTCGAAGGTAGTCATGTTGTCCCTTTCCTCGGCTCTACGAGCCATTAAACGCCACTATCGCCGTCCGGGCTCACTTCGCGCCGAACATAGATGGTGAGGACGCGCCTCCGGCGCCCCGTGGACTCACCGGCTTTGAGGATCACATCACCGACTGCAGCCTGATCCCCCGGCAGGGGCACCCTGTCGATAGCCTTCGCCAACAGGCCACCAGCCGAGTAGACATCGTCCTCGTCAATGCGGACATCGAGGAGATCTTCGAGGTCGTCGATCGGATACGAGGACGGAACCTTCCACACCCCGGGCTCCACCACCTCGACGGTCGCGACATCCACGTCGTGTTCATCGACCAGTTCACCAACCAGCTCTTCAAGGATGTCCTCGGCCGTAACCAAACCGGCGATCCCCCCGTACTCATCAACGACGAGGGCGAGGTGGGTGTTGTTGGTCTGCATGACGCGAAGCTCATCGTCTGCCAGCTTCATCTCGGGAACGAACTCGGCAGCCCGAGCCAGATCCTTCACCTCAATATCGAGGGCGCCCTCCCCCTTCAGAGAACGGCGGACCACATCCTTCAGGTAAACCACACCCTGGATGTCATCGAGTGACTTTCCAGTTACCGGCAGGCGGGAGTAGCCAGAGGTCATGAAGAGATCCAATGCGGCCCGAGCATCTTCATCTCCCCGCAGCGTAATCATTTCCGAGCGGGGCACCATGAGTTCCCCAACCCGGGTCTGTCCCAGTTCAAACACCGAGCGCAAAATCTTGCGGTCCTCTTCCTCGAGGGGTGCCGGGGTACCGTCCTCAGAAACCTCATCAAGAAGTTCCCGTAGTTCTTCCGCCACGACCAGGCGGGACTCGGGGTGGTGGTCTCCGTTTGAGGAGTCAGGGGTGCGTTGCCTGCGCCTGCGGGCCCGCCCGTAAATCCTCTGGGTCACCCTGGAGCCAATCAGTGCCACGGTGACATAGCGGGAACCACTGTTGAGTCGAGTTGACATCCCCAGCCCGGCTAGTTGCACCACGGCCACGATCGCCATGGTCACCAGCAGTGTGAGCCACCACTGCCAGTTCATGCTCCAGAACTCGGCGGAAAGGGCAACGGTCAGTGTCACCATGCCGATGGTGGTGGCAAGGACGCGGATGGGGGCTAGGGTGCGCCCTGTTTCCCGGCGGTCCATCAGGGTGGGAATCAGCCGTTTCGCACCGCGGCGCCCCTGCAAAACCAGATCCTCTGCGTAGGCGATGGTCATGCGTGACAGCGCCGTGTCCACAGCGGAGAACCAGGCACCGAGGAACATCCCAGCCACACCAAATATGGCTAGGACAAGACCTATCTCAGAGGGGAGGACATCCCTGACGGTACTCACCTCTGCGACAGGAACGTCAGGAGAAGCTTGCGCTGCAGGGCAAACATCACTTCCTCTTCCTCGGGTTCTGCATGGTCGTAGCCAAGCAGGTGCAGAATCCCATGGGTTGCCAGCAGCAGCATTTCCTCAACCGCCGAGTGCCCGGCTGCCAGGGCCTGCTTCCTCGCCACCGTGGGGCAAATGCAAATATCTCCGAGGGTTCCCTCCGGTGTGATCGCGTCGGGTCGTCCCGGCTTGAGTTCATCCATCGGGAAGCTCATCACGTCGGTGGGGCCTTCGAGATCGAGATAGCGGATGTGCAGGTCCGCCATCGGCTCTTCCTCAATGAAGAGAATGGTCAACTCTGAATCAGTCGAAACATGCATCTGGGTGAGGACGTAGTCGGCCAGCTCGGCGAACTCAGCCAGGTCAATCTCTTCATCAGTCTCATTAAGAACCTCAACGGTCACGGTTTCCCCTTCTTCGGTGCCTGTCGTAATCTTCCCCGCTGTTCGGGTGGCGCGCGTCCCACTCTTCGTAGGCGTCAACGATGTCGGCCACAATCTGGGTGCGGACAACATCGGCGCTGGTGAGGTAGCAGAAGGCAATCCCCTCCACGTTTCTCAAAACGTCCTCGGCGTGGGTGAGGCCGGAGCGCTGTCCCCGTCCCAGATCAACCTGGGTGATATCACCGGTCACCACCAGTTTCGAGCCGTTGCCAAGGCGTGTTAGCAGCATCTTCATCTGCGCCGTCGTCGTGTTCTGCGCCTCATCCACAATCACGAAAGAGTCGTTGAGTGTGCGTCCACGCATGTAGGCCAGTGGGGCGACCTCAACCGCCCCGGCTTCCATCAACCTGGGCAGCGCTCCCTCTTCGAGAAGGTCCTGTAATGCGTCGTAGAGGGGACGGAGGTAGGGGTCGATCTTGTCGGTCAGGGAGCCGGGAAGGAAGCCCAGGTTCTCACCGGCCTCAACCGCAGGACGCGTGAGGACGAGTCGTCTCACCGCCCCCGAAAGGAGTGCTTCGACCGCCTTGGCCATGGCCAGGTAGGTTTTGCCGGTTCCCGCGGGTCCGATCCCGAAGGAAACCTGGTGGGAGTCGATGGCATCAAGATAGCTCTGCTGCCCCGGGCTCTTCGCGCGAACGAATCGACCACTCAGCCCCACGGCGGACCTCGGACGGGTCACCTCGGGCGAACGCAGTATCGATACGGCCTCCGCGATGGTCTGCGAATCAAGGGGCGCACCCGCCCTGGCGGCCTCAATCATCTCTTCGATGATTCCCCCCACGAGCGGCAGATCCTCATCCGGTCCATTCAGGTAGATCGTCTCACCGGAAACGGAGATGCGGGTCGCTGGAAAACCCTTCTCAAGAATGCGCAGGGACTGGTCGGAGGTCCCCATGACGTCCACGTGCGTGACGGTCTCGGGCATTCGCAGGGTCTGGGACCGCCTGGTGGCTTCAGGGTGCTGGTCGTTCATGGTCTCTACCATCGACCCAATGCCACGTTCAGCGCAACCAGCGCCGCTGTTCCGGCCGTTGAAGACCGCATGACCGTGTCTCCCAGCTGGATGATCGTGCCCCCCGCTTCCACCAGCGTTGCCAACTCTTCGTCGGTGATACCGCCCTCGGGTCCAACGAGGACGGCGACCTGTGGCGCCCTTGCCAGCCGACTCCCCAACCGCTCAATCACGGCACTGTACCGCGAGGTCGCACTTTCGTGACAGATGAGTGCGATGCCGCCGCCCTCGACCAGCTCCTTTACCAGTGCGGCCAACTGTCGCGTGGTCTGCACCTGGGAAACCTGGGGAACCCAGGCGCGGCGGGCCTGCTTCGCTGCCGCGGTGGCAATCCGCTGCCACCTGGTAACTCCCGCTTCTGCCTTCCTGGGCTCCCAACGAACGATACTTCGGGACGCGGCCCACGGGATCACCCCGTCGACCCCAACCTCGGTCGCGCTCTCCACAGCCGCCTCGTCACGTCCCCCCTTGGCCAGGGCTTGGACAAGCACCAGGCGTGGCTGGGGTTCATCCTCGGTCAACACCCCCGTCACACGGACATCCAGGTCCCCCTCACGTCCGGCCACGACCACCGAGGTAACCCGGGTGCCTTGACCATCGGTGAGGTCTAACTCTTCACCCTGGCGAAGACGCTGCACCTTTCGGGCATGGTGAGCTTCCTGTCCCGTCAGGCGCAGCTGAGCACCCGGAGAAGCCACTTGCGCCAGGGGGACGGCGCTCGCTTCGGGACTGTCAACCAACTGGACGAGTGGCGTGATGAAGACCGGCCTGGTCACCCGCGTCAGCGTTTCCCGCGGAACTTGTCAAAGAAGCCGCCCGAACGCGAGCTAACGGGCTCCACACGCGCCTCACCGCGTAGGGCCGCCAGCTGCTCAAGCAGGGACTTTGACTCTGCGTCCAGTTTGCGGGGAACCTCAACCTCGACATGAATGTGCAGGTCACCCCGACTGTTACTGCGTAGTCTCTTGACCCCGAGCCCCTTGATGGTGATGACCTCACCGGGTTGCGTACCGGGGTGAATATCGACCTGTTGGTCCCCGTCTAGGGTTTGCAGGGTGAACCGAGTCCCCAGGGCAGCCGTGGTCATCGGGACCGTAATTGAGGTGTTCAGATCATTGCCGCGGCGCGCGAACATCGGGTCCGGTACCTCACGAACCTCCACGTAAAGATCACCGGAGGGGGCTCCCCTGGTGCCGGCTTGACCGTCACCACGAAGGCGAATCCTGGTGCCATTTTCAACCCCTGCGGGGATTTCGACAGTGACGCTCCGGCTGGCCTGAACTCGCCCCTCACCGTGGCATTCGGAGCACGGGGTGGGAATGGTCTGGCCTTGGCCCTGACACCTGGGGCAGGCGGTTGCGACGCGCATCTGACCCAGCAGCGTGTTCTGCACCCGGGTCACCGAACCAGTTCCGCTACATTCCACGCAGGTCACGGGGGTGGTGCCCGGGGCCGCACCGCTACCGCTACAGGTGGTGCAGGTCATCGCAGAGTCAACCAGGATCTCTTTGGTGGCACCGAAGACAACGTCCCTTAGTGACACCTCAACGGCAACCAGGGTGTCCTGGCCGGGACGGCCGTACTGGGGGGCACCCGTGCCCCCACCGAAGCCACCCATGTTGGAGAACATGGTTTCGAAGATGTCCTGGAAGCCAAAGCCGCCCCCCTGGAACCCGCCGTAGCCAGCGGAACCATTCCCCATGCCGGGACCGCCGCCAAGGTCGTAACGCTGACGCTTCTCAGGGTCGGAGAGGACCTCATATGCCATTGAAACCGACTTGAAAGCATCTTCGGACTCTGGCCCCGCGTAGTCGGGGTGAAGTTCGCGGGCCTTCTTGCGGTAGGCACGTCGGATGTCCTCGGTCGATGCGTCCCGGCTGACACCCAGTAGTTCGTAGTAGTCCGTCACTCGGTTTCTTTCCTAGCTTCCTGGCTTTGAACAGGGACATCCCAAGACGCCCCGGATTGTTTCAACAGTAGTCGCGACAAATATCCGGACACAGCCTCTACCGCCGCCAGCGAACGTCCGTAGTCCATTCGAGTCGGGCCGATCACACCGACGTGGCTGAGAGGTAGTTCTGCGTGGGGGGTGATAGTCCCGCCGGAACCGTAGGTCGCCGAGACCAGCGAGGCACCGGCGAGTCCCTCATGCAGGTTTTCAGCCCCGATTGACACCTGGACCGAAGCCAGTTGGACGTTGTGGAGAATGCCGATCAGTGCGGACTGGTCCTCCAGAACCTCAAGAACGCGCGCCACGTCGTGGAAGTCCACTCCGGCCCGGGCCAGATTGGCGGCGCCCGCGGTAACGATCCGCGAGGTCTCAAGTGAGCCCAGACGCTCCTGGACGACCTCGGAAACCAGGTCATAGAGCTGACGATCTGTCTCGCGAGTTAGCTCACGACCCCGGGAGGCGGCCTCTCCCACCCGACCCGCCGCTACTCCCTCGAGAGCCTGATTGATCGCATCACGCACGGAGCGGAGTGCCGAGCCATCTGGGCCGCGAAGCTCCGGTGGAAGGATCAGGTGCCCCTCAAACACTCCCCCAGCTGCGGTAACCACAATCACCAGCAGGCGGACCTCATCGAGGTCGACAAGCTCAACACGTCGCACCCGGTCGGGGATAATCTCAGGAAGCTCCGCGACGGCGGCCTGCCCCGTCAGCTTGGCAAGGACCCGAACTGCGCGCTCTATGACGTCCTCCAGTGATTCCACTGACTCCAGCTGGGCCGCTAGTAAGGCTCGGTTGTGCGCCACCTGGGCGGTAGAGAGGTCAAGGTAGTCAACGAAGATCCGGTAGCCCGCTTCGGTGGGGATTCTTCCGGCAGAAGTGTGGGGCTGACGGATCAAACCGCCCTCTTCCAGCGCGGCCATATCATTGCGGATGGTTGCCGATGAGACACCGGTGACATAGGAGCTGGCTACCGTTTTTGAGGACACGGGCTCTTTGCTGTTGACATACTCGATGACGATGGCGCGCAGGACCTGAAGGCGCCGCTGTGAACTCGACACCACTCACCTCCATACTGCGAACCCAGTGTCACTCACGACCTGCGAGTGCTAATCCAACAAGCCTATCGCTGGGCAGGGCCCGAACATAGGTGGGGGCGTTCACTCCCAGCCGAGAAGGACCCGGGTGACGTAATCAGCCAGCAGGCGTCCCCTGAGGGTGAGGAGAATGTGTCCGCGCCCGGCAGGTTCCTCTTCAATCAGCCCCTCCTGAATGAGGTGTCGAACGGACTCCGGTGTGACATCGGAGGGGGTTTTGACACCGAGGTCGGTGCGAACTCCAAGCATCACTGCCTCGACCCCGCGGTCTTCGACGGAAAGGTTCTCTCCCGCAAACCCGGGGGAAACCCCCTGTTTCAAGCGGCCTGCATAGGCGCGGGGATGCTTGACGTTCCACCAGCGTTGCCCGCCCACGTGAGAGTGGGCTCCCGGCCCGTAGCCCCACCAGTCCCAGTCCTGCCAGTAGGCAAGATTGTGGGTGGAACGGGTCTTGGGCGAGGTCGAGAAGTTGGAGATTTCGTACCAGTGATATCCGGCCTCGCCGAGGAGGCTGTCAGCTAGCTCATACTTCTCGGCATCGAGGTCCGGGTTCGACGGGGGGATGAGGCCGGCTGCAAGACCCCGCCCCATTTTGGTGCCCTCTTCAATGATCAGCGAGTAGGCGCTGATGTGATCGGGCTTTAGCGCGATGGCCTGCCTCAGGGAAGTCTCCCAGTCGGCCAGGCTCTCTCCCGGGGCGCCGTATATGAGGTCCACGGAAACCTGGCAGCCGGCAGCCTGGGCTGCCGCGACCGCCACGGGGACGTTGGCCGGGTTATGGGTGCGGTCCAAGACTTTGAGAACATGGCTCACGCCAGACTGCATCCCAATGGAGAAGCGGTTGACTCCGACCTCGGCGAACTGCCATGCCCGCTCCTCATTGAGGGTCTCCGGATTCGCCTCCAGGGTCACCTCCGCATCCGCGGCGATACCGAAGTGCCGGCGCAGCGTGTCGAGAATGAGCCCTATCGAACCCGGTGACAGCAGCGAAGGGGTTCCACCGCCGAAGAAAACAGACTCAAACGGTCGTCCATCCCAACGGCTCTCCCCAAGTACCCTGGCGCTCAGCTCAATCTCGCGCACCACCGAGTTGGCGTAGGTTTCAAGGTCAGCACCCTCACCGAACCCCGTCGTGTAGGTGTTGAAATCGCAGTAGCCGCAGCGCACAGTGCAGAAGGGGACGTGAATGTAGGCCGCCAGTGGCACTTGGACTTGCCCCGGCAACGCCCTTTCAAGTGCCCCGTCCTCGGGCCAGACCACACCCTCCGGTTGGTGGGGCACTACTTGACCCCCTCCGGGGTCGACCGGGGCACGCGCAGAGCCGCAATGTCCCAGGACGGTCGACCGGCCTCCTGACCCCGCTTCTCAAAGTGCGTTTCCACCCGTCCCTCGAACCTCGGTGAAAAGATCGGCTGGCCGGAGTGGTCGCGGTCTCCCAGGTAAAAGTCAGGGGCAGCCGCCATCACCTCGAGCATCTGCTGGGCGTAGTTCTCCCAGTCCGTCGCCATTCGCCAGACACCCCCGTCTTCAAGGAGGCGAGCCACAACAGGAGTGAAGGGGGCTGAGATAATCCTGCGTTTGTGGTGACGAGTCTTGCGCCAGGGATCGGGGAAGAAAGTCCACACCTCACGCACCGTCCCCTCCTCAACAAGGAAGGGGAGCGCCTGCTGGGCATCGGCCTCAATAACACGGATATTCGTCAGTCCCTGCTTCGCCCCCGCAACAGCCAGACGAGCCACCCCCGGAGTCCACACCTCAAAGGCAAGAAAGTCGAACTCAGGATGCTCGGCAGCGTAGGCGACCACCTGCTCTCCGCGACCCGAACCGATCTCAACCACAAGGGGCGCTCGACGTCCGAACGTAGCCTCAACATCAAGGCGGAAGTCTTCGGCAACTGTAGTCTCTCCGATGCCCCGCGGAACCTCGATGACGAAGTCATCGCGGACCAGCTCGAACTGCGCCTCGAGTGAGGGGTTCAGATCCCGCACACGCCGCGTAAACGACTTGGTGCGCGCAATGAAAACATCCTTCGGGGCAGCCTCACCCTCGGGGGTTTTCACGATCACTTCTTCCCTGTCGGCGCGTCGGAGGTTAGGGCGGCAATGAAGGCTTCCTGGGGCACTTCGACGCGCCCGATGGACTTCATGCGCTTCTTGCCCTCCTTCTGCTTCTCAAGCAGCTTCCGCTTGCGGGAGATGTCGCCGCCGTAGCACTTTGCCAGCATGTCCTTGCGAAGGGCCTTGATCGTTTCGCGCGAGATCACACGGGAACCGATTGCCGCCTGCACCGGAATCTCGAACTGCTGCCTCGG
This sequence comes from Actinomyces minihominis, assembly GCF_900187855.1. Classification (GTDB taxonomy): domain Bacteria; phylum Actinomycetota; class Actinomycetes; order Actinomycetales; family Actinomycetaceae; genus Scrofimicrobium; species Scrofimicrobium minihominis. The sequence goes on from NZ_FYEG01000002.1 coordinate 355,872, forward strand.
AATCAGATCCTTGAGGCGCTTCGTCATGCGCAGACCGTAGGCGTAGGCATTGTCCCGGTGGACGATGGCGGAGAAAGCGTCGACCTTCTCTGCGTTAAGTAGGATGTCGACCTTGACGAGGTCCGCTACGGCATCGCCATCCTCGTGGTAGTCCAGCGAGGCATAACCGCGGGTGCGCGACTTAAGGTGGTCGAAGAAGTCGAAGACAATCTCAGCCAGCGGCAGCTGGTAGCGCAGCTCGACGCGGTCCTGGGACAGGTAGTCCATACCGAGCATGGTCCCGCGCCTTTCCTGGCACAGCTCCATCACCGAACCCACAAAGTCAGTTGGGGTGAGAATCGTGGCGCCAACCATGGGTTCACGAACGGCAGAGATCTTCCCTTCTGGGAACTCCGACGGGTTGTCAACCCGGATCTTTGAGCCGTCCTCAGCCGTTACCTCGTAGACGACGTTGGGGGCCGTGGCGATCAGGTCGAGGCCGAACTCGCGCTCCAGGCGTTCACGCACGATCTCAAGGTGCAGCAGGCCGAGGAAGCCACAGCGGAATCCGAACCCAAGCGCAACGGAGGTTTCGGGTTCGAATGTCAGCGCGGCATCGTTGAGCTGCAACTTGGTGAGGGCTTCGCGCAGGTCGGGGAAGTCGGAGCCGTCAACGGGGTAGACACCGGAGAACACCATTGGCAGGGGGTTGTGGTAGCCGGGAAGGGGCGTCTGTGCCGACCGGATGGCGGTGGTGACGGTGTCACCGACGCGGGACTCGCGGACATCCTTCACTCCGGTGATGAGGTAGCCGACCTCACCCGCCCCCAACCCCTCGGTGGGAGTGGGTTCCGGGGACATGACTCCGACCTCAAGCAGCTCGTAGGTCGAGCCCGATGACATCATTTTGACGCGCTCACGTTTTGTGAGGTGTCCGTCGACAACTCGAACGTAGGTGACCACTCCGCGGTAGGAGTCGTAAACAGAGTCAAAGATTTCGGCCCGTGTGGCGCCCTCCGGCTCACCCGATGGTGCCGGGATCTCCTGGACGATTCGATCAAGGAGCTCGGGAACACCGATTCCGGTCTTGCCGGAAACCAGCAGAACCTCGTCGGTGTCACAGCCGATCAGCGAAGCCAGTTCCTCGGCAAACTTCTCCGGTTGTGCCCCGGGCAGATCGATCTTGTTGAGGACGGGAATGATGACGAGGTCGTTCTCCATGGCCAGGTAGAGGTTGGCTAGTGTCTGAGCCTCAATCCCCTGGGCTGCGTCCACCAGAAGAACGGCCCCCTCACAGGCTGCCAGGGACCTCGATACCTCATAGGTGAAGTCAACGTGGCCCGGGGTGTCGATCATGTTGAGGGCGTAGGTTTCATCGCCAACAGTCCAGGGCAGACGCACCGCCTGGCTCTTGATGGTGATGCCCCGTTCACGTTCAATATCCATGCGGTCGAGGTACTGGGCGCGCATATCGCGCGACTCAACGATTCCCGTCAGCTGCAGCATGCGATCGGCAAGTGTGGACTTGCCGTGGTCGATATGCGCAATGATCGAGAAGTTCCGGATGCGGGCCTCGGGGGTAGCTCCGGGCACATTGATGCCGAACCTCTCATCGCTCACAGGCGGCCTCCTCGGTTGAAATGGACCTCTTATATTGAGGTGGTATCTGGAGCAAAGTTTGCCACGGGGCAGAAGGTAACTCTAATGGCCGGGCAGGAATGTGCCTACATGCACCCGCGGAGGGGACGAACAGCCGCCTCGGCGTGATTAGTTCCACCTTGAGAATCGCCTCTGGGACTGGAGCCTGGGTCCCCTACTGATAAAGTTATCGATTGGACTCCACGCGTGGTCGAGCGTGGGACCAGGTTACGACCGATCGCGGGTGTCCCCACGCCCAGTCCCCGGTTACGCCTCACCCCTCATCGACCGTGAATATTGATACCCAGTTGAGGAGAGTCTAAGTGGCCAACATCAAGCAGCAGAAGAAGCGCGTTCTTACCAACGAGAAGAGGCGCATTCGTAACCAGGCTGTGAAGTCTGAGCTGAAGACCCTGGTTCGTAAGACCCGCGAAGCAGTTGAGGCTGGCGATAAGGAACTGGCTGAGACCAACCTTCGCGCCGCAGCACGCAAGCTGGACGTGGCAGTGTCCAAGGGCGTTATTCACCGCAACCAGGCAGCTCAGCGTAAGTCGAAGCTGGCCAAGCGTGTGAATGAGATGTAGTCGGGGCTAAAGCCCAAACACTTTCGATTCCCGCACCTCGGGGCTCTATCGGATCTGTGCGATCTTCAACAGGCACAGTTCGATGGCAGCGTCCGGAGTGCGGGATTCTCCTTTAACCGCCGCATCGGTGTCGGGAGACCGGGTGCTGTGCATGAAGGCCGCTCCTCTATTCATTAACGACAAGAGCGGGGCTGCGTAAAACAGCCCCGCTCTGTAGTGTCTCGAAACGCTTCACTAAATGAAGCGCGGATCCTTAGTCTTGCTCAGCCTTTGCAACTACGTTGTCGAGGGCCTTGGCAACGCGCTCAGCGTCGGCCTCAACATCGTCGGCCAAGTAGTCCTCATCCAAGCCGAGCTTCTCGAGGCCCTTCACGACGTGAGCCGCAGCGGCCTTGGCATCACGCTCGATGTGAGCGATGACGTGCTCAAGCACCTTCTCGATGTGCCGTTCTGCGTCAGCCTCTACCTTCACGGCGTGGTTAGCAGCGCGTTCGACAGACTTGTCAGAGGCACCCTTCTCTTGCTTCTCTGCCAGCTTCGCGTAGGCACGATCAACGCGCTTCGCTTCGTGCAGGACTACCTTCTCCAAGTATTCAACGTGGTGCTTAGCGAAGGCTGCGTCGAGCTCTACCTGATGCTCTACGTGCTTCACTTCGCGCTCTTCACGGGCGTCAGTGTGTTCAACCTGCTTTTCGAGGCGGGCAACTTCGCCCTCGTAAACCTTTGACGCGTGATTCTCAGCGTCGACTACTTTCTTTTCCCATTCGGCAGCTTTATCAGCCATTTGGTTCCTCCATCAGATTCTGGGGTGACCCCCGATTTGTAAAGGAAAAGCCGTCTGTCGTGCTCTTCCCCGCACCTCAAGAATACGGCTTCTGCCGCAACTTCGCTCGCAGAGCGTTCTCTATGAGCATGAAGTGCTAATTATTTAGTTGTTCCAACAGTCCCTGCGTGCGCCGCTGTCTGGTATTCGGCGGGCATCTGAGAGCGGTCGATTGTCGCATTTCCTGCGCGCGTGGCCACCGGATCTGGGTAGTAGGCGAGTGGATCTACTGCCTGTGTGGGGTCCTTACTGCGTTTGCCGTCCGAAATATAGATGAGGACGCCCACCCCGAAGATAGCCAGTGAAATCAGTACGACCTTCCACGTGAAGGAGAGGAACAGGTAAGAGGTGGCGGCCAGGGCCAAAACAACCATGATCCACCGGACTGCTGCCTTGAGTTGGAACGCGCCCTTGGCCGACGGGACTTTCTGTAGCTTGATTACAGTCAAAATTGTCGGCACATACTGGATGGCGCTGGCACAAACAACTAGCGTCGCCAAGAAGACGTAGTCGCCCGTAGACAAAAGCGCGGATGCCAGTGCCGCAGTGATCACGATCGCCACGACTGGCGAACCGTACTTGTTCTTCTTACCCATCCACGGTGGCAGCAACTTGTGGCCATTAGCGAGAGAAGCAGCTAGGACCGGGACCTCAAACGAACAGGCGAACGCCACCCCAAAGATCGAAACTGCGGTTCCGGCAATCACGATGTAGTAGGCCCACTCACCCATTGAATGCCGCATTGCTTCGGCAACCGGAATTGAAGAGTCCGCGATCTTAGAGCCGAGGATGCCGACAGTGACCGTCTGGATCAGAATGTAAATTGCCGTGACAGCTGCGATGACAATCAGGAGTGCCTTCGGCAGGTTCTTCTGCTGGTTCTTCATCCGCAAACCAGCAATGGTCAAGAACGAGAATCCGGCGAAAAGGTAGAACGTGACACCGTAGGCGCTCATCACGGCGTCAGACCCGCTGCTGAAGTTATCAACAGAACTAGGGTAAAGAGGCTTGAAGTTAGCGATCTTCATGGCGAAAGCACCAGCGATGATGACTGCGGCGGTCCTAAGCCCCACTCCGGGCATCGAGCTCAGGACCCGAGTAAAGAGGGTGACTAAGCACCAGTTCCTCCACTTAGCTGGCGACTTCTGCTCTTTGGGCGTGCAACATGATCAGTTGGCGAGCCAGATGCGGCAGGACTAGAGTGGCGGCCATCGAACGAGAGCGGCGCGTATATCCCTCACCGTGACGACGCCTTGCATGGGGAGGATCTCACGCCACCTCAATACCCGTCCGGCCATGCGGAACCAGCGAGCACCATAATGGCAGAATCGGGCGCGGCTCCTCCGAAGGCGTAGACGCCAACCAGATCACCCAGAACTGGCGCAACCCGCAGAGGTATTCAAAGAACACCCGGGACGGAATCAGGCCGTTGTCCACCCTGAAAGTATGCTAGCTGCGAACCATTTCCACTAACACGCGTCTCCAGTCCTCTCGCATCGCAAGGTATGAGAGGCGCCTTCCCACAGAATTGGAAGCTACCCCGATCGCTTGAGCTATTTCAGTGGAAATGGTCCCAGCGACCACTCCGTCACGGGAGCCGAACACGTCTTCACCGACGACTGCCGGGCCGGTTGCATCATCTGCCGTTAGATAGCGGATCTCGACTCGGTGGATGCGCCTGTCCCCGCCCTCGTATACTACTGCGGCTTCGTGACTCCATTGGCGCAGTTCTGGTTTCGGCGGGTCCAGCGTGCCCACCACGCCCAGCTCTCCCGGGCCGAAGAATCTACTGTCGCGCGGACTTAGCCGCACCGGGATTACCTCAGCTATCTCGCCGCCAGCAGGCCCCAAGTGTATCCGCATTTCCACGACCATCCCGGTTCGGTTTGTGACCTCCATTCCTGTATCGGTCATGATCACATGCACAACGTCGGCCGCGCCGATAGGTGCGTGTGGCGGCTCTTCGAGCCCTGTCTGGTAAGCCTTCGTTGCAAAGACGAGCGCGACGTGACCGGTCTGCGAGCGGATGGTCTCTATGGCGACTGAAGACCCGACGGGAACCGGGCCGCCGCCCGCAACCTGGCCGCCCAACGACTCCGCCAACCCGTTCCTGAGCAGCACGGCATATTGCGCTGCCTGCTCTGTCAAAGCAACGGTCGTCAGCGAAGAACCGGGCGGTCCCGGAACCAGAACGATTAGGCCCTCTAGGCTGCTCTCCGCGAGCGAGTCGACCAGCTCCTCGACCCACGTTTGCGCATCAAAGGGAGTCCCCGCCACCAAGACACCCAGCGGCACACCAGCTTCCTGATCATCTCTAGCAAGGCGCTCCGCCAATCGGATTGCCTCTGCCGGCACGACCGGCTGTTCCGCGACCACTGCCACCAGGTCCGCATCGGTCAACCCGGTCTCCAGTGCCTGCTGAAGCTGGGCCTGTCTGCTGCCAGCGGTAATAGTCACTTTTCTAAGGAACCCGCTCAGGCAGAGGAGACTTTCGCGTGTGAGCGTTCCCTCGTCCCACAACAGGGCCGCCACGGGGGACGTGCTCGGATCACCGCCGCCCGAAATTGCATTCCCGCCCACGTATACGCCCCCGGAGCCTAGTTGTCGGTGACGCGCAGACGGATCTTCACGAGTCCAGCGTGGACGTCGCTCTTCAGGTAGGCGGAGAGTTCATCAGCGCTCATATCGGGCCCGGTTATCGCCTCTCCCGCGGCAAGGACTATGTACCTACGCGCAATTGCATTCCCCGTCCAAGCATCAATGACGGGAACCTTGATCCAGGTACGATCCGCGGCATAAAGGTCGGCTAGTGGGCCGCGCAGTGCAACCGCCAAGTGATCGGTGCCCACCCACGGAATATCGCCGCCAAAACCCATTGATTCCAGCCCCAATTGCTCACTTGCTGCCTGCAATTCCGTCTGAGCGGCCCGGTCTCCCGGGGTCAGCAGCAGAAACGGAGTGTCTTCACCAAAGGGATTCGGGGCGATCCACGTGAACGTGTTGATGTTGTGCGATGACATCTCTGCTTCTGAAGCGTCTAGCTTGTCGTTCATGAAACCTCTACCTCCACCGGGTCCTTTTGACTTGCGACCAGTTCAGTCCGCGCCTCTGTTAGAGACCCACTGGGAACCTACTCGTGACCTGCTAGAGTCGCGGTCGGCGAAAGGTCCAGGCGGAACCGCTACCAGGCTGACTGTACCGGGTTCGCCCCCGGAAAGCACGCTGATTCGGGAGCGGGCGCTTTGCAGAATCGACAACATACCCCCACGCAAACGGCTGAAGCCCCCCGCAAGTTTTAGAGCCAGCGGCGCTTTCGGATTGCTCAATCAAGTTGCCGACCGGTTGCGTGCGGGGGACAATATCGGCAGACCTCGAGCATTATGTAAGTGGGACGAATGCCCGCGTTGCACTTGTTCGGCCAAGGTCGCAGGTGGACGTTCAGCCAAACGGAGCGAGGCACGGACCGAACGCCACCTTGCCAAGAACCACGAACATACTCAATGAAGCGTTTGAAAAGGATGAAAATGACTGACAACTCTGTTCCACAACCAATCAGAAAATCGGATGGGAAAGGCTGGCTGGACCTAGGGCCGCGCGACATCATGCGGGCGGAAGAGAATCCGAGTCTCCTGGTACCACCCGAGACGGATGCGGGAACACTTCCCAATCTGCGCTTCAGCTTTTCTGACACGCACCAGCGTCTTCAACCGGGCGGTTGGGCGCGGGAGATCACGGCGCGGGAACTTCCTGCCTCGCAAGAGGTTGCCGGCGTAGACATGGCGCTAGCTCCTGGCGCATATCGTGAGCTGCACTGGCATAAGGAAGCCGAGTGGGGCCTGATGCTGGTGGGGAACGCGCGAGTGACCTCCATTGACGAGAAGGGCCGCTACTTCATTGACGACGTCGTCGCAGGCGACCTGTGGAACTTCGAGGGAGGCTTGCCACACTCGATCCAGGCACTTGATGAAGGCTGCGAGTTCCTTCTGGTTTTCTCCGACCCGAACTTCTCTGACAACTCGACGTTCCTGCTTTCAGACTGGTTCATGCACATACCGAAGGATGTCCTTGCAGCGAACCTGAAGAAGACCGTCGGCGAAATCACCATGTTCCCGAAGGAAGAGCTGTACATCTTCGAGGGCAACGTTCCCGGACCCATCGCTGAGGTTGAACGCACAACGCCAGCTGGCCCAGTACCTTCACCGTTCTCGCTACACATGGACACGGTGACCCCCATTGAGTCTGAGGCGGGTCGGGTCCGAATCGTCGACGTGGATGTGTTCCCGGCAGCCAAGACCATCTCAGCTGCGTTTGTTGAGGTTGAGCCCGGAGGAATGCGCGAACTGCACTGGCATCCGAAGGCCGCGGAGTGGCAGTACTACATACAGGGTCAGGCCCGGATGACAGTGTTCAACTCCGAAGGACTCGCAAGGACGTTCGATTACCGTGCTGGCGACGTGGGAGTTGTTCCACTGGTCGCGGGGCACTACATCCAGAACACGGGTGATGAGACCCTGATTTTTGCGGAAATATTCAGGAATCCTCATTACTCCGACATTTCGCTTAATCAGTGGCTTGCTTCGAACCCCGTTCAGGTGGTCGCTGACCACCTGCTCACCACCGACGAGTTCGTGGAGTCGCTACCGACAGACGCAAAACCCGCGCCAGTCGTCTGGTACGACCTATCCAAGGCGAACCAGCAGGACAAGGAGTAAATGATGCCAAAGATTCTGGTCGTCTTCTCCTCCATTTTTGGGGCAAACGCCGCTCTTGCCGCTGAGGCGGAGAAAGCCCTGGAATCGGAGGGGGCCGAGGTGAGGGTGCGAGGAGTCCCGCAGTTGGTTCTTGGCCAGCACGAAGTGGAAGCCGCGAAAGCATATCCAGACGCCACAGAAGAGGACGTTCTGTGGGCTGACGGGTACGTGTTCACATCTCCGGTACACACCGCGTCCCTTTCGGCTTCCTTGAAAGCGTTTGTTGACAGCCTCCATGACGGAGCTGTTGCCGGGAAGTACGAGAACCGAACCTTCACCGGGATGGTGACCGCTGAACTTCGCCACTCCGGACAGGAAATAGTTGCGAAACAGCTCAACAACATTGGGGAGGCGTGGGGTTGTGTCGTAGTGGCCCCGTCAACTGCCAGCTTGGCCCTCAATGAGCTTGACGGAAACGCGTTCGGACTTAGCTTCACTCTAGACAAGGGGAAGCTGCCTGAAGGGATCGGCCCAGTACTTAGCGATCACCTGTCCAGGTTTGCGCAGATCACGAACGCTATGGTGCCAGCTCGGAATGCGGGCAGAAGTGCCGACAAGGCATCATCGGTCCCAACGGATACACCAATCACCGCTGAGACTGATGATCCCGATGCGCCGCGTCACTCGATAAGCTCTGCACTCGGCTAGCTTGGTGGGGTCGACCCCGAATGTTCGGGTGCCGGCCATCAGCGAGCATTCGGCGGCTTCGGTAGGAGCCGCGCCGCTTATTATTTTTGACCACGACAAGGAAATCTCATGACTGAGGCTCCATCTCATCAAAACGCTCAGAGTGCCAGCGGCGGTTTGCCGCAAGGAACTTCGCTGAACAAGCTCACCTCTAAGTCACTCCATCCGGCCAGTTTCCCGCTGATGGAAATGCCGCACATTGCATTCCTGCTGGCGATCAGTGCCGGGCTGCTGAACGCCTGGACTTTCGCGCACGCGCAAACCTTTGCGACCGTGCAGTCGGGCAACGTCATCCAGATGGGTTACCAGCTGGCAGCAGGAAACTGGGAGAAGCTCTTCTACGCCACGGGAGCCGTCGTGGCGTTCGGGTTGGGCTCCTTCACCGCTGGCGCTTTCATAGCGGTCGCGCAGCGGAAGCACGCTCGTTACACACCCATTATGCAGTTATCCCTGCTGATCCTCATGGGGGTTGCGCTGGTACTGATCACGACTGAGGCGTGGCGGCCGGAATACATCACCTGGGTCATCTCCTTTGCTGCAGGCATGCAGGGGAACGGCTTCCACAAGATCAAGGGAATGCTCTACGGGAACGTGGCCGTCACCCTGGTGGTGCAACTGGCGTTCAACTACCTGATGCAATCGTTCTTCTCCAAGAAGGACGCCGCAGGAACATCGAACCTATACAACTCCGGCCTGTACTTTCTGGTACTGCTTGGCTTCGCTGGCGGCGGTGCAATCGGTTTCGGTTTGGACAAGGCCTGGAACGGCCTGTCTGTCGTTGGCGCCATGCTCATCACCCTAGTGCTCATGCTGATTGCACAGCGGGATCCAAGTGACCCCGACCCAACCTGATGTCGCAGCCTAGATTTAAAAAATTGGAGGGCCTCACCCTGACGGGTGGGGCCCTTCGACTGCTTCCCCCCAATCGAATGGACGCGTACGCAAGCTGGACGTGGCAGTGTCCAAGGGCGTTATTCACCGCAACCAGGCAGCTCAGCGTAAGTCGAAGCTGGTCAAGCGTGTGAATGAGATGTAGTCGGGGCTAAAGCCCAAACACTTTCGATTCCCGCACCTCGGGGCTCTATCGGATCTGTGCGATCTTCAACAGGCACAGTTCGATGGCAGCGTCCGGAGTGCGGGATTCTCCTTTAACCGCCGCATCGGTGTCCGCGATCAGTCGCAGGGCTTGACCGAGGGCGGGCTCGCTCCAACGACGGGCCTTTTTGCGAGCCTTCTCAAGCATCCAGGGGGCAACCTTGGCTTCCGAGGCCGTCAGCCCGGGGATCTTGGCCAGGGCCATGACGCGAAACTCATTGGCCAGGGCCGACACCAGCAGGACCGCGGGGACCTTGACACCCTGAGCCTGACGAAGCAGGATCACGGCTTTTTCAAACTGCTGGTCAGCCAGCGCCTGTGCCACATCGAACGACCTGGTCTCAACCCGTCCGCGGTGAAAGGTATGCACCATTTCGGGTGACACTTCACCGTCGCTGTCAGCGGCCAGTTGGCGCGCTGCTGAGAGCAGTTGACCAAGGTCAGCCCCGAGGGCATCAACCAGAGCCATTGCGGCTGTCCGACCGATGGTACGACCCGCCCGGCGCACCTCATCCGCCACCAGGTCCGCCTTGTCTGCGGGGTTCTTGACACTCGCTGCAGCCAGTTCGGGGAACCCGGCAGTCTTGAGGGCGCGCAGTACGCGCTGTCCCCTGGTTCCTCCGCGGTGGTGGGCGACCACCCAGACGCTATCGGAGGGGTTCTTGACGTACTGCTCAAACTCGTCTGAGAAGGCGTCGCTCATCTTGTCGAGGTCGGAGATAATCAGGAGTTTCTCATCCGCAAAAAGGGAGCCCGAAGCATGCGACATCAACTCCCCACCCTCGTAGCTCTCGGCAGAGAAGCGGACCTCTTCCGCCTGCGGGGCAATCGCGAAAACGGCCTGGCGGATCCCGGCGATGGCACGGTTGGCCAGCTCTTCCTCTGGTCCCTTGATCAGAGTGATTTGGGCCGGTGGCAGGGGGCTGCGACCACGTTGCTCGGAACTCACCTGGTAAGCCACCTTTCCATTCGGACCGTAACCTGGCTCCTGGACACCAACCAGGCCAGGACCACCAGCAACACTGTAGCCGCCACAGCCAGCCCGGCTCCCCCAATCCCACCCGGCCAGGGCAGGCGAGCCAGCGGCCATCCGGAGACCCACAGGGCTATGAACTCCATGTAACGCGCCAGTGGAGCCGCCACGCTTACCAGAACATCGGTCACCGAGGGAAGCCACAGACAGGTCAGGGCTGCCGCAAGCGCGAGCAGTGTCATAGGGGCGACGATGGGGGCGACCAGGAGGTTGGCGACCACCCCGTAGGTGGGTATCCAGGGGTTGGCGAGGACGAGAATCGGCACGGTCACAGCCTGTGCCACCACCGCGATGACTATGGCATCGGCAACTGTCCTGATGAGGCGCGAGAGCGGAAGGTCGGTGGTGAAGTCCTTTATCCGACCCATGAGTACTCGCCCCACACTGAGTATCCCGGCGGTTGCAATGGTGGAGAGGGCAAAGCCGAGGGAGATCGCGCTCCATGGGTTGAGGAGAACCGTGATGGTTGTGACGGTGAACAGGAGTCCCATGGGTTGACCTCCTCGTTTGAGGACCATTCCCCCGGCTGCCAGCGTCCCCATTCCCACCGCGCGCAAAACGGCCGGTTGGGGTCCGACCACGGTGACCATTCCGGTGAGGAAGACGAGGGTAACCAGGGCCTTCAGGGCCCTGCGCCCCGGTAGGAGGATGGTGATGACCGCAAGCGAGATGGCGATGTGGGAACCCGACACTGCGGTGAGGTGGGTCAGGGAGGTTGTGAGCATGGCCTGCTTGGTCTCATCGGTCAGTCCCCTGTCGTCCCCGATGGCCATTCCCGCGATCAACGGCCCGGCTGTGCCCGCGTGCTTTTGGGAGACCAGCGCCAGCTGAGATTTCAGCTCGGCTACCAGGCGCGCCCACTGCGGCGGACCCTCCACCTCGGTGACTTTCGTGGCGTTCATGAAACCCACCAACGGTGGTTGAACCGTGTCGAGGAGTTTGATCTTCCCCTCTACTTTTAGCTTGGTACCCCTGACCAGGCGGGCATCTTTGAGGGCTGTGGAATCAGCGGAGACCAGGACCCGGATCTGCGATGGCCCCTCTAGGTTGACCTTCCATCCCCCACCCCAACCCCCTGTGTCCACCACCGGGTCGAGGACGACGCTGCCAACCAGGGATTGTGGGCCCTCTCCTGCGGTGAGTCGAGTGGCCTCGACCTCCCAGGTCTGACGGGAGAGCGAGCCGACAGTCAGTGCCGCGAGGCAGGCCAAAACGCCCAATGAGATGATGATCCACCCGCCTTCGACGTGAAGGAGATGGGCGCCTCCCGCCAGCGCGACAGCACCGACCACAAGGACCCCTGTCACCAGTCCCACCTGGGTCCAGGAGGTGGTGGCAACTCCGATGATGGCTCCCAGCCACGAGCCAAGGGCAAGGCAGGCCAGTCTCAGGTCGGTCCCGCGATCCATTTCTGCCCGCTACTGGCAGGTACCCGCGGCGATGCGTTCCACCAGGACGCTACCTATTCCCGGAACTGCGAGCAGTTCCTGCGCCGAGGAGATCGGCCCTGCTTCACTGCGCCACTGCGCGATTCGGGCCGCTAACTTGGGTCCCACCCCATCAAGATTTTCAAGTTCAGACTCGGTTGCAGTGTTGAGGTCGATGCAGCCCCCACCGGCCCCTGAAGTCTCGGCGCCGACGACACCGGAGGTACCACCCACCACCACCTCACCCACCCGCGGGACACTGACCTGCGCGCCATCAGAGACGAAGGCCGCCAGGTTGAGTGCGGAAACATCGGCGTCCTGCGCCAGACCCCCGGCAGCGTCGATGGCATCGACCACCCGGGCACCCGCCTCGAGCTCAACAATCCCCGGGTCCGCCACTGCTCCCACCACGTGCAAAATCAGCATGGTGGGACCCTCGATCTTGTCGGCCAAACCGTAGCCGCGAACCTCGTCCGCCCCTTCAACTTCAAGACCAGTTGAGGGGTCGCTCTGCTCAGACTCTGCCTGCGTCGGTAGCGTCCCGGATCCGTCCTCACCATCCCCGGTGATCCGCCAGATTCCCAAACCGGCCAAAATGACTGTAACCAGGGCTAGTCCCACCGCCAGACCGCGGCCCAGGCGAACCCGTAGCTTCTCTCTGGATTCGAAATCTTCAGACACAATGCCCCCTCATTCCACCCGTTCAGGCGATTGTTGACCGGTTTTCAGGAAGCACTCACACCGCCATCCTCGGCCTGTGGACTACCCCATCTCACGGAAACTGGGGACTCTTCAGTTCTGCAAATCCACGACACCACCTACTTGACTACGGACTAAGTGCCTAGAATCAAGGAATCTGGGAGGAGAACTATGAGAGTCACGTTTATCGGAGCCGGTGTCATGGGACGCGCCATCGCCGAGGGTGCTGCGGCCAAGGAGGCGCAGAGGTGGCAGTTCACCTTCTTTGACCCAAACCTCAAGTCAGCCCAAGAAGCTGCCCAAGCCACCTCGGGAACCGCCGCCACCACAGTCGAGGACGCGGTTCAAGATGCAGAGGTCGTCGTCCTCGCCGTCAAACCGCAGGTCCAGGCCCGGGTGATCGAGGCCCTTCCCAAACTTGCCGACTGCGTCCTCGTCTCCATTGCCGCCGGACGGTCGCTTGCGGACATCCTGGCCTCCCTCAGCAAGGCCGGCCAGCCCTCAGTTCCGGTTATTCGTGTCATGCCCAACCTGAATGCGATTGTCGGAAGCGCCACCTCGGCTATCTGCCCCGATGATCTGGTTTCCCCAGAGCAGCTCGAGGCCGTGACCGCCCTGTTCGACGCAGTGGGAACCACGCTTCAGCTAGATGAACACCTCATTTCTGCCTTCACCGCAATGGCTGGTTCCTCACCCGCCTGGTTCTTCCAGATTGTCGATGACCTGGCCCGCGCGGGCGTCAAGCACGGCCTGACGAAAGCCGCCGCGACCTCGGCCGCGTGCTCCACCATGCTCGGCTCCGCCCTCATGCTGCAGAAGACCCTGGCCGAGGGCGGTAATGCTGCGGAACTCGTCGACCGGGTCTGCTCTCCCGGGGGCACCACCATCACCGGTCTGCTCGCCGCGCAGGAGGCCGGACTGGGACCATCCCTGGTCGCCGCCGTCGACGCCACCATCGCTCGCGACCGAGAACTGGGTGCCTAAACACTGGGCTTTCCAAATCAGGTTTGGAAAGCACTGCAAAGCCAAGTAATTTTGACCCTGGCAAAACACGCCGACCATCAGCATTTTCTGGAGTAAACACAATGAGCTCTTCCGCCCAGTCCCTTCCCCTTTCCCTTCCGGCCCCGGAAGTTCCGGATCGGGTCGTCACGGAAGGACTCGAGAACAAGTGGCTCAAAACCTGGGAAGACGAGCAGGTTTACGCGTTCGACCGCACTGCTGAGCGCGCCGATGTCTTCTCCATCGACACCCCTCCCCCCACGGTTTCCGGCTCCCTCCACATCGGCCACGCCTTCTCCTACACCCACACCGACACCATGGCCCGCTTCCAGCGCATGCTCGGCAAGAAGGTCTTCTACCCCATGGGCTGGGACGACAACGGTCTGCCTACGGAACGCCGTGTCCAGAACTACTACGGCGTTCGCTGCGACCCCTCACTGCCCTATGTCGAGGGCTACCAGCCCCCTCACGAGGGCGGTGAAGGCAAGTCCATCAAGGCTGCCGATCAGCAGCCCATCTCCCGGCAAAACTTCATTGAACTCTGCGTCAAGCTCTCGCAAGAAGATGAGGTCCAGTTCGAAGAACTGTGGCGCTACCTGGGTCTTTCCGTTGACTGGAACCTGACCTACCAGACCATCGGAGCGGATGCCCGCCTCGTCACCCAGGCCGCATTCCTGCAGAACCTGGCCCGCGGTGAAGCCTACCGAGACGAGGCTCCCGGACTGTGGGATGTCACCCTGCAGACCGCCGTTGCCCAGGCCGAAGTTGAGGCCCGCGAGTACCCGGGTCACTACTACAAGCTGATCTTCCACGGCGACGCTGCCGAGGTTGGAGAGGATGCTGCCGGTCGCAACGTCGAGATCGAGACCACCCGCCCCGAACTGCTCCCCGCCTGTGTCGCGCTGATCGCCCACCCGGATGACGAGCGCTACCAGGACCTGTTTGGCAAGTTCGTTACCTCCCCCGGCTTTGATGTCAAGGTCCCCGTTCTTCCCCACCCTCTGGCGGAAAAGGACAAGGGCGCCGGCATCGCCATGTGCTGCACCTTCGGTGACATCACTGACGTCCAGTGGTGGCGTGAGTTGCGTCTGCCGCTGCGCGCCGTCCTCGACAAAGATGGCCGTCTCGCCCGCACCACTCCGGAGTGGATTACCTCCCCCGAGGGCGAAGCACTCTACGCAGCAGCGGCCGGTAAGACCACCTTCTCTGCACGCAAAGAGATCGTCGACGCCCTCACCGAGTCCGGTGATGTGGTCGGTGAACCTCAGGCAACCACCCGCATGACCAACTTCTTCGAGAAGGGCGACAAGCCCCTCGAAATCGTCACCTCACGTCAGTGGTACGTGCGCAACGGTGGTCGCGATTTCGTTCGTGAGGGGGGCACAAAGCAGCTGCGGGAAGAGCTGATTGAACGGGGTCGCGAACTGAACTTCCACCCCGACTTCATGCGGGTGCGCTACGACAACTGGGTCAACGGCCTCAACACCGACTGGCTCATCTCTCGCCAGCGTTTCTTCGGTGTACCGATCCCCGTTTGGTACGCCATTGATGAGGACGGTGCGGTCAACTACGACCGCGTCCTCGTTCCTGAGTTTGAGCAGCTTCCAGTTGACCCCACCGTTGACACCCCACCCGGGTACGCAGAGGAGCAGCGCGGCGTGGCCGGCGGCTTCGCCCCGGAGATGGACATCATGGACACCTGGGCCACCTCCTCGCTGACCCCACAGATTCCCACCGGGTGGTTGCGCGACGAAGACCTGTACCATCGCGTCTTCCCCATGGATATGCGAGCCCAGGGCCAGGACATCCTGCGCACCTGGCTCTTCTCCACCGTCCTGCGTTCCAATCTGCAGTTCGATACCCTGCCCTGGGCTAATGCTGCGATCTCCGGCTGGATCCTCGATGCCGACCGCAAGAAGATGTCCAAATCAAAGGGTAATGTGGTCACCCCCATGGCCCTGCTTGAAAAGTACGGTTCCGATGCGGTGCGGTACTGGGCTGACTCGGCCCGACTGGGCACGGACGCCACCTTCGATGAGGGGCAGTTGAAGATTGGGCGCCGCCTGGCAATCAAGCTTCTCAATGCCTCAAAGTTCGCCCTTTCCATGGCGGCTGCAGACGGCTCCCTTGAACTGGATCCGACCCGTGTCACCATGCCGGTTGACGCCTCGGTTCTGGCCTCTCTGGCCGAGGTCGTTGAGTCTGCCACCGCCTCCTTCCATAACTACGATCACACCCACGCCCTCGAGATTACCGAGACGTTCTTCTGGGCTTTCTGCGACGACTACATTGAGCTGGTCAAAGAGCGGGCCTACAACAGCGAGGGAAGCTGGAGCGATGCGGAAGCTGCTTCAGCCCGGGCAACCCTAGCCCTGGGCATCGACGCATTCGTTCGTCTTCTCGCTCCCTTCCTTCCCTTCTCAGCCGCTGAAGCCTGGTCGTGGTACCGCGAGGATTCGGTGCACCTGGCACCCTGGCCTGTCGCCGAGGACTACCGCAGGGAAGGCGCCGGAACCGAGGTGCTTGACGCCACCTCTGCCGCTCTCATCCAGCTGCGCCGCATGAAGTCGGAAGCTAAGGTTTCGCCCCGCACCCCCTACCTGCACATCACCCTGACGGGTCCGTCCCACCAGGTCGAACTGCTGGGTTCGGTGGAGGCCGACCTGCGGGCAGCAAACCGTGTCGAGGGCGAGTTCGTTATTGTGCCAAGTACCGATGCGACCGACTTCGAGGTGACAGACTTCGAGCTCGGTACCCCACCACAGCGCAGGAAGGCCTAGCCAGAGCGCCACGAACCCGCCTTGCCACCCCACAGGAAGAGAAACCATGACTGAGAACGAGAACGTCGAGTCTGCCGCCGAAGCGGATCTAGCCTCTGAAGAGGTGGTTGAGGCTTTGGAAGTCGCCGCTACCGAAGATGAGACCATCGTGATTGAGGAGGAGGCCGGCCCACTGGGTGAAGGCATCCTCGTAGAGCGAACCGATGCGGAAGGGATCATCACCACCGAGGCTCTGGAATGGACTGCCCCTGTCCTCGCCCGCGTCGATGATCAGGACACGCTTCCACACGCCCTGCTCGACCGCGTGCAGCGTGGTCCTCGCCGTCCTCTCGCAGAGGTCAAGGAGCCGATCACCGGTTCCTGGCGCACTGTCACCGCCGGCGACTTCTGGGAGTACGTCAACAAGATCGCCCAGGGCCTGATCGGGATGGGTCTGAAATTTGGCGACCCCATCGCCATCATGTCGAGGACGCGCTACGAGTGGATGGTTCTGGACTTTGCTGCCTGGGCTGCCGGCCTCGTCCCCATTCCGATCTACGAGACATCTTCGAAGGCCCAGATTGAGTTCATCCTCAGCGACGCCGGCGTCAAGTTCGCGATCACCGAGTCGGTGGTTATGGCGAACCTGGTGGCTGCAGCCGCTGAGGACATCGGCTCTGACCTGACGATTCTGTCTCTTGACCAGGGTGCCATGGGTGAACTTGAGTCTGCGGGCGTCTCGGTTCACGGCAGCGAGGTCACGGTTCGAACCAACCAGCTCACCCTGGACTCGACCGCCACTATCGTCTACACCTCGGGCACGACCGGCACCCCCAAGGGCACGGTTATCACCCACGGTAACTTCACCGACCTCTGCAAGAACTCTCACCTGTGGATGCCTGAGGTCTGTGACTTCCCCAAGGCCCGCATGCTCCTGTTCCTGCCGCTGGCCCACATCCTGGCCCGCTTCCTGCAGGTTTACGTGGTTACCGGTGAGGGCGTCATCGGACACACCTCTGACATCAAGCACCTGCTGCCGGACCTGCAAAGCTTCCGCCCCACCTTCCTGCTGGTGGTGCCACGCGTCCTCGAGAAGATCTACAACTCAGCAGATGCCAAGACTGGAGCCGGCGCGAAGAACAAGCTGTTCCGTTGGGCAGCCAATGTCGCGGTGGAGTACTCCAGGGCTCTCGATACCCCCGAGGGCCCCTCACGCCAACTGCGTATGCAGCGCCAGATCGGTGATGCCCTGGTCTACTCCAAGCTTACGAACCTGGTCGGCGGCAATGTTGAGATCATCATCTCTGGCGGAGCTCCCCTCTCCCAGCGTCTGGCCCACTTCTTCCGTGGTGCTGGACTGCCGATTCAAGAGGGCTACGGCCTCACCGAAACCACGGGTCCCCTGGCGGTCAACACCCCGCAGCTCACCAAGATCGGTTCGGTCGGACCCGTCCTGCCCCCGATGCGCGTGAAGATCTCAGATCAGGGCGAGGTCCTGGTCAAGGGTCCAGCGGTCTTCAAGGGATACCTGAAGCGTGACGATCAGACCGCTCTTGCATTTGATGAGGACGGCTGGTTCCGCACCGGCGATCTGGGATGGATTGACAAGGACGGCTACCTGTTCATCACGGGTCGCATGAAGGAAGTCATTGTCACCGCCGGTGGCAAGAACGTTATTCCTTCCGTCCTGGAGGACTCGCTGCGCGGTCACCCCCTGATCAGCCAGGTGGTTGTCGTCGGTGACCAGCGTCCGTTTATCGGCGCATTGATTACCCTCGACGATGAGATGATGCAGATCTGGCTCAAGAACAAGGGCCTCCCGGCCATGACTGTCAGCGAAGCTGTCCGTCACCCGGAGATCCGCGCCTCCCTTTCCGCAGCCATCGATCGGGCGAATGAGGGCGTTTCAAGGGCAGAGTCGATTCGTAAGTTTGAAATCCTCCCGAACGACTTCACCGAGGCCAACGGTCTGATGACCCCGTCAATGAAGGTGAAGCGGACCCGGGTCCTTGAGCGTCACGCCGCTGATATCGACGCCCTCTACGGGGGTCCGGTAGAGCAGGGGTAACTCCCCTCTCCGCAGTTGCATGAAGTAAAGCGGCCTTCGCGAACCTCCCTGTCGGGGCTTCGCAAGGGCCGCTTTTCTGTCGCTAGCGCCGGGGCGCCACGACTGCACCCCTCTAGTCATCGATGGCCTCGACGACCTCGTCTTCGGAATACTCGCTCTTAATCACCTCGTGGTGACGAATCACCTCGGTGACCATGAAGGCCAGGAATGTCTCTGCAAAGTCGGGGTCAAGACCGGACTCGGTGGCGAGGCGCCGAAGACGCTGCACCTGTCGCGCCTCCCTTTCGGGATCTGCGGCCGGAAGACCACTGCGGGCCTTGATGTGTCCGACGCGCTGGGTACAACGGAAACGCTCTGCCAGGATGTGGATCAGGGCAGCGTCAATGTTGTCTATGGTGCGCCGCTCATCGGCCAGCTCAGCTGGAATGGAATCACCGGTGGACACATTGCCCCCTCAGGATCTCAGGCGGACCGTGCCGCAGTCTCTCCAAAGACATAGATCTTCGGGTGTCCCTCACCGGTTACCGCCTCTTCGGTGACGACAACCTTCTCTACGTCCGACTCTGAAGGTATCTCATACATCAGATCGGCGAGAGTGTCCTCCATGATCGAAGACAACCCGCGCGCCCCTGACTCGCGCATCATCGCCAGGCGTGCCATCGCCTTCAGCGCCTCCGGGGTGAACTCTAGGGCAACACCATCCAGGTCAAAAAGTGCCGCGTACTGGGTG
Organism: Actinomyces minihominis; assembly: GCF_900187855.1. GTDB lineage: Bacteria > Actinomycetota > Actinomycetes > Actinomycetales > Actinomycetaceae > Scrofimicrobium > Scrofimicrobium minihominis. Next base: position 375,147 of record NZ_FYEG01000002.1, read on the forward strand.
ACGAGGGCGTTCTTCGGTTCCGTCAAGATCGCTACCAGGTCGTCCTCAAGCAGAGTCTCCGTAGAGGTAAGAACAGGTAGACGACCAATGAACTCGGGGATGAGGCCAAAGGTGTGCAGGTCCTCCGGGGTGACATGGCGGTAGAGGTCGCCCAGTTCTGACGCGACTGCCAGGTCGGTACCAAAGCCTGTCTGACGCTTACCCAACCTGGACTTGACAATCTCATCAATCCCCGAGAAAGCCCCGGCCGCGATGAAGAGGATGGAGGAGGTGTCAATCTCAAGGAACTGCTGGTGGGGATGCTTACGGCCCCCCTGCGGAGGAACCGACGCCTTCGTTCCCTCAATAATCTTGAGCAGGGCCTGCTGGACGCCCTCACCGGAGACGTCCCTGGTGATCGAAGCGTTCTCTCCCTTACGACCAATCTTGTCGATCTCGTCAATGTAGATGATGCCGTGTTCGGCCTTTTTGATGTCGCCGTCAGCTTCCTGAATCAGCTTGAGCAGGATGTTCTCAACATCCTCACCCACGTATCCGGCCTCGGTCAGAGCCGTGGCATCAACGATGCAGAAAGGAACATCAAGCAGTCGGGCCAGCGACCTCGCGAGGTGGGTCTTCCCGGTGCCGGTCGGGCCCAGAAGGAGGACGTTCGACTTGGTCCCCTCAAGATCTTCACCACCGCGGTCACGTGCTCGGACCCTCTTGTAGTGGTTGTAAACAGCCACCGAGAGCGCCTTCTTGGAGCGCTCCTGACCCACCACCCAGGTGTCAAGGAACGCCTTGACCTCCTTGGGCTTCGGCAACTCCAGGGGCCTGACCTCGACCTCTTCGGGAAGTTCCTCCTCGATGATGTCGTTGCACAGCTCAACGCATTCGTTGCAGATGTAGACGCCCGAGCCACCAATGAGCTTGCGGACCTGCTTTTGCGACTTGCTACAGAAGGCGCACTTGAGCAGTTCCGAACTGTCTTGGAACGAAGCCATTTTGCGCCTACCTTGCGGTCATGGCTGCCGACTTTAGAGCAGCCCCAGTAAGTGTGTCGACATGACACAAAGCCAGCCTATTGGAGAGCCTCGGGCTGAACCAGAGGGCACGCCGCCAGGCTGGCTTCAATGTCATCTACTACGCGGCCTTGCGGCTCTGCAGAACGTGGTCGATGAGGCCGTACTCCCGGGCCTGATCGGCGGTGAGAATCTTGTCGCGTTCAACGTCCCGACGAACCTCGTCCTCGGGCTTGCCGGTGTGGTGCGAAATGGTGCGCTCCATCCAGGCGCGCATCCGGTCAATCTCATCGGCCACGATCTGAATATCCGAAGCCTGCCCCTGCACCCCATCCATGGCTGGCTGGTGGATCAGGATGCGCGCGTTCGGCAGTGCGAGTCGCTTGCCGGGCTGACCAGCGGTCAGCAGGACAGCAGCCGCAGAGGCCGCCTGACCCAGACAAACCGTCTGGATATGCGGGCGCACGTACTGCATGGTGTCGTAGATTGCCGTCATCGCGGTGAATGAGCCACCCGGGCTGTTGATGTACATGGTGATCAGCGAGTCGGTGTCCATGCTCTCGAGGACGAGCAGCTGAGCCATGACATCATCTGCGGAAGCATCATCAACCTGGACGCCCAGGAAGACGATCCGGTCTTCGAACAGCTTGGCGTAGGGATCCTGGCGCTTGTAACCGTAGGCGGTGCGCTCTTCAAAGGTGGGGAAGACATAGCGTGCGTCCGGCATACCCGGAGCCATGCCGCCGGCCAACTGCGCTGCCATGCCCTCGGGCATCTGGCGCTTGACCGCGTCAAAGTACTGCTTGCTTGAGGTCATCGTTATGCCTCTTCCTGGTTGGACATGCGGCCAATGGACTGGGGGTGGTGGACAATGTGGTCCACAAAGCCGTACTCAAGGGCTTCTTCAGCGGTAAACCACTTGTCACGATCGAAGTCACGATCGATCTGCTCGACCGTCTTTCCCGTGCGGTCTGCAATGATCTCCGCTAGCTCTTTCTTCATGTGAAGGATGAGGTCGGCGTTAATGCGGATGTCCGTGGCTGAACCGCCCGCACCACCCGAGGGCTGGTGCATGAGGACGCGGGTATGCGGGGTGATGTAGCGCTTGCCCTGGGTTCCAGCGGTGAGCAGGAACTGTCCCATCGAAGCCGCGAGGCCCATACCGACGGTCGCGATATCAGGCTTGACGTACTGCATGGTGTCGTAAATGGCCATACCCGCGGTCACCGATCCACCGGGACTGTTGATGTACAGGTAGATGTCTTCGTCAGGGTTCTCTGCGGCAAGGAGAAGCAGCTGCGCGCAGATAGCGTTCGCACTGTCGTCGCGGACTTCCCCGCCCAGCCAGATGATGCGCTCCTTCAGGAGGCGCCGGTAAACATTGTCGCTCAGGCCCATGCTGGACTCAGTGGGTCCAGCACCAACCGGGGGTAGCGTGGTCATTAGATCTCCGTATCTATGTACCGGAATGAGGACGAGGGCGGAACCCTCGCAACTGGTAACCAAACTAGTCGTGTACAGGATCAGATTGTGTACATCCCACGTTCTTTTCGCTGTTGGCGCACCATAGAAAAGGGTCGCGAAGACCGAAGTCTTCGCGACCCTAACTCTGAGTCAAGCGAGAGGGTTAGTTCTCTTCGTCCTCGTCAGCAATGTCCTCGATGTCGATGGCGAAGGTGCCCTCTTCCTCGACAACCTCAGGCTCTTCAGCCTTGGATCCGTCGGCGGTGAAGGCAGAGAGGTCAACGACCTCGCCATTGGTGTCCTTCACCGTGGTCTCACCAAGCACCGAAACGAGTGCCTTGGTGCGGGCCAGCTCGGCGTACAGGTTCTGGATCTGGGTCTGGTCCTGCAGCATGGTGCCGAGGTCCATTCCGTAGGTCTGGGCGGTGTGCATCATGAAGTCGATGAGCTCCTGCTGGGCGACCTCAACCTCACGACCCTCAACCAGGGTGTCAAGGAAGACCTGCTGGCGAATGTCAGCAACGATGCGCTCACGAACTTCCGCGCGTGCTTCCTCATCAGCGTCCTCCGAGACGCGGCGGGCCACCTCAGCCTCAACCACGTCCTCGGGCAGAAGAATCTCTGCCTCAGCAATGAGCTGCTCAAGGAGGCGGTCACGGGCCTGCAGAGCCTGCGAACCCTTCTTGCCCTCACGGACAGTCTTCACGGTGTCCTCACGCAGCTCTTCTGCTGTGTCGAACTCAGAGACCATCAATGCGAAGTCATCATCAACCTCGGGAAGCTCGCGTTCCTTGACAGCGGTGACCTTGACGTCAATGACGGCCTCGGATCCCGCGTGGTCACCACCGGCAACGGAGGAGTTAAAGGTGATCTCTTCACCTGCGGATGCGCCGCGCAGCGCCTCATCCTGGCCGGGCAGCATGGAGCCGGATCCCAGTTCGTAGGAAACGTCGGACAGCGAGTCGATCTCTTCGTCACCGACGGTTGCCTTGAGGTCGAGGGTGAGGAAGTCGCCGTCCTCAGCCGGGCGATCCAGGTTCTTCAGGGTGGCGAAACGGCCTCGCAGCGAGTCGAGCTCGGCCTGCACGTCCTCGTCGGTCACATCAATGAGGTCGACCTCAACGGTACGTCCCTCAAGGCTGGGCAGTTCGAACGCAGGAACGACATCCATGTTGGCTGAGAAGACCAGGGCCCCGCCGGGCTCACCCTCAGTCGCCGGGATCTCATCAACCTCGATCTCAGGCTGGGCCAGAGGACGCAGCTTGTTCTCAACGATTGCGTTGTTTAGCTGTTCGGGAACAACCTGGTTCACGACCTGTTCGATGACGGCCCCTCGGCCGAAACGCTGATCGATGATACGAGGAGGAACATTGCCCTTACGGAAGCCGGGAATGTTCACCTGGCCAGCAATTTCCTTGTATGCCTCTGCCATGAATGGCTTGAGTTCGTCGTAATCAACCGTGACCGTCAGGCGTGCCTTGGTCGGTTCCAGGTATTCAACGGTGCTCTTCACGCGTAACACTCCCACGAATAGATTTCGCCTCCGCCCCATCTCAGGACGAAATGCGCTGATTCTGGCGGGCAGGGACGCCCGCAACCCAGCCAATACTACGGCAGGGCAAGCGGCCACACCTAAGTACTTTCCGCGGCTGTGGCAGAGGCAACTTGATCGAAGGTGAGTAAACGGCCTCGACCGCGCTATAGTTGTCCAGTCGTCATCGCCAAGATGGCGAACGCGGGTGTAGCTCAATGGTAGAGCCTCTGCCTTCCAAGCAGATGGTGCGAGTTCGATTCTCGTCACCCGCTCCAAGCCCCAGTTCCTCAGGATCAGGGGTTTTTTTGCTTCCCTGCAACGGCTAGACAGTCTGGGACAGCCTTTCTAACCACACTCCGAACGTTGGTTGGTACCCGTCCCCACCAAAGATGTGGGCCCTCACAACGCTCTGCAGACCCCGATCAGCGTCGACCTGAATCATGGGGACCATCATGCGCGCGGCATAGTCCGGAAGATAGCCGCATGTCACCGGCCCGGCCTCAGCCAGAAGGTCGACCCGAACCACCACCCTGTTCCTAGACTCCGGGTTGCCAGGTTCCCAGATCAGGGCAGCCATGATGTCGCGCCCCTCTGTGGCCGTGATTCGGTAGAGGTCCCGGGCGTGCTCGGGATCGCTGATTACCTCCTGGTTCACGACCAGGGGAAAAGCTGTGCGCCCCACCGGTGGCACCGGCGCGTAGGACCACAGGTCGGTCTTTGGGGTCTGCGACCAGATGATCGCGGCAGCGACCCACACACCGACAAAAAGCAATGTCCCGACCAGGGGTACCGAGGCGAGAAAGCTAGCTGCAAAGAACGCGAGAATCCAGTAGATCCACCCTTGCATTCCCCAGGGGCGACGCTTGTATCGGTTCATGGAACCAGCCTAGTGGCGCTCCCGGCGCCAAGCGCGCCGAACGGCTAGTCCCTCTACTGCGCCTCAATCCAAACCCTGAAGTTCGGGGGTTCGCTCTCTCCGCCCTCGATGCGGGCAAGTGCCGTGCTTCGAATGCCCTGGAAGCTGTTGTCAACGACCATTTTTGACACCACCGCTGACAGGTCTTCCGGCAGGTAGCCGACGGTGAAAGCCTTTTCACTGGTAGTCAGATCGACCCGGACGGCAGTGCCCGAGGGATGTCCCTGGTTATCCGGTTCGGCCACCAGGGTGGCCACGCTCTCGCGCCCATTTTCGGCCAGGTAGCGACTCACTGAACCGGCAGCTACGGATCCGACACCCACCGGGATGCTCTCAGGCAGGTCCAGTGCTGCGGAACCCACGATTGGAACCGGCTGGTAGGACCAAACATCTTCGTTTGGTGTTTTCGCCCAGATCACTGCACCAATGACCACGACGAGGACGAGCAGGAGGGGACCCACCCACGGAATCATTCCTAGTAGCACCGCTAGACCGGCAACTAGAACCCAGTACTGCCAGGAAGCTTAGCCGAGCGGGCGTCGTTTGTACCTGTTCATAACGCCAGCCTAGAGTCCTCTACGGCTTACGCCAAGGCTTTACCTAGCTTCGTTTGATAACGGTGGTGAGGTTGGAGTCAGATGTGGGTGGGGAGGTGATTTCTGTGGCCGGACCCCCTTCAAGAATCTGCCTGGTGAGGTCCCAGCGGTAGGACATTTCCTCCTGCGGCAGTGCGGCATTTTCTGCCACCCCACCGATCAGAGGACGGACGATATGCCCGGCGTCCACCGTCACTGCGAGCCACTCTGCAGCAACTATCTGCGCGGGCTCGCCCTCGTCCTTGACCCCCTCAAAGAAGGCCATCAAACCGGTCGATGACTCTGTCGATCCCGTCGCCTCTCTAGTTTGATTAGAGATGAAGTTGCCGAGGCCGTACGCCACCCACATTCCGTTGCCGTTCGGACCGCCCTCAAGGAGGGCAATCGGGCGTGGGACGTGAGCGTGGTGAGCGATGTAAATATCGATGAGGCCGGAAGCCGCTAGTTCGGCAGCTGTTTGCTCCTGGAACGGTTCGGCCGCGGTGTTGTACTCGGCTTCGCAGCAGTGCAGTGTCGCCACGACAATGTCAGCCCCGTTCTCGCGAGCCTGGCGTGCCTGGGCCTCTATTTGGGGCACATCGATCATCTGGATTGACCACGGGGCCTCTTCGGGAATGGGAAGGCCATTGGTGTTGTGAGCTGCGGCGATGTGAGCGACCTTGATCGACTGGTCGCCACCTTCAATGCTGTAGAATTGCGGCTGATTGGCCTCTTCCTGGCTGCGCGCAGTTCCGGCGTGCCCAAGGCCGGCGGCGTCAAGGAAGTCCAGCGTGTTCACCACACCTGCGAACCCCTGATCCAAAGAGTGGTTTGACGAGGTCGAACAGCCGGTCCACCCCATTTCAGCCATCTCGTCGGCTAGGTCTCGCGGCGTCCCAAATATGGGGTATCCGGTTGGATCCTGGTCCCTGGGGACCATCGCTGTCTCCATGTTGCACAGGGCAATATCGGAGCCTTGGATGTAGGGGGTCACGGGTTCCATAAGGCGGCTGAAATCCCACCTGGTTCCGTCCCAAGCAGAGTCCGCCACCGGCATGTGAATGAGCATGTCCCCACCGGCGGAAATGGTGAAGTTGAGGGGCTGTGGTTCGGGTTCAGGTTCCACGCTCTGGGCTTCGACACCTACGGACTCAGACTGCTCGCCCTCGATCGCGTCTTCAGGACCGTCCTCAACGAAGAGAACTGGCAGTTGCCAGGGCTGAAGGGCTAGGAGCACGCCGACAAGCAGCATCACTGCCCCGGTCAGTAGCAGGAGCGAGCGTCGCAGTGTCGCGGTGTTGTGCATGGAGCGATGGTAACAGCGCAGTCCCTCCAACTCTCTCGCCCGGATAACCTAAGGGGTCTCGGTGTCCTCTACAAACTCCGGTGCCAATAGTTCCGGCGGAAGGAGGAAGTTCCCCTGCTCGTCCATGTAGGGGGCGAAGGCTTCGCGAGTTGCCGCGGCCTCAGCGGTCAGTGCTTCGGCCGAGGCTTCGAGTGCCTTCACGTCCCCTGAGTCCACTTCTTGAGCCTCGAGCAAGACGCCTTGGCTGGTGCGGAACTGCGTCCACAACACCGCACGAATCTCATTGGCCTGCGGGATCTGGGTTGCCTGCTGAAGTACCGTCAACGCTTGCATTGAGAAAGCGTTGAGGTCGTCAAACGCTGCCTGCCATGCCTCTCCAGCACTTCGTAACGTTTCCGAGAGCTTGTCTTCCACCGTGGACTTCGCTTCGCGCAGTTCTACGACGTTGGCCGTGAGCTCCTGGTTAAGCGCGTGGAAGTGCGCGATCGCTTCTTTCCTGTGCTGGGGCATAGCGACTGAGTAGGTCTTGGCAGACTTCAGCACCACCAGTGCTTCCCGGGGGTTGAGAGGCTTCGTGTCGGGCTTTTCTTCACCCACGCCCGCCGCCTCATCATCTTCGGGAATCAAAAACTCTGCGAGCTCCTCCCCCTTTGTGATGGTCGCCTCCGTAGCGGTGATGGCGTTTTGCAGGTTCTGCCACGAATCATCACCGAGCTGCGCTGTTTGCGCAGTGATCAGAGTCGTTTCCGACTGTTCGACAAGAACCACTGCATCGAGAACCGAAGTTGCCGAGTCACGCACAAAACCGGACCACCAGGCCTGACGGTAAACATCCCGGTACAACCACGCCACGGCGCCACCAACCAGTGCTAACGCAATGAGTATGCCAACTACCGCTGTGAAGCGCTGTCCCCGTATGCGGCGCCGCTGGTCCCTATGACGCCTCGAGTCCCCTGTTGCTCGACCCCTGTAGTGGGCTCTTACCCGAACCTTACTCATCGGCTGCTCCAGACTGCGGCGGCTTTACCGGCGGAATCGGATCTATCGGGTCCGGGTCCGGGTCCGTGGGTTCGGTAGGTACCCCCGGCTCCCCCGGGGTCTCCTCCTCGACAGGAACCTCCGGGTAGGTCGGAGTAGTTTCACCGTTACCCCCCTGGGGGAACCAGGTGTCGGGTTCCTGATAAATTTCAGTTTCACCCCCGACAACTGGCGCTTCCACCGGCGGTGCAACCGGGTTGAAATAGGGATCAAAGCCAGCATCGAGTTCCGCGATCATCGCGGTGACCTGCTCGGTCGCGGCTTTCAGTTCCGCAACACTCTGTGTATCCACGGAACGTGCGGCACCCAAAACCGTACGTGCCCGGATGGCTAAGTCCCACAGCGCCTGCCACTGCTCGGCAGATACCAGGTTTGGGTCACCCGATTGCAGGGCATCCATCGCGGCACGGATCTTAGTGACCAAGAGCTCGACTGCAACGGACCAGTCGCCGTGTGCGGCCTCAAGTGTGGAGTCGATATGAGACTCAACGAGTTCAATCGTCTCTTGAAGATCAAGAGACTGCTCCGCCAGTGCGTTCATCACACTGCGGTAGTTGCTGTAGGTATCTTTCGGCTCCTCAGGCGTAGTGACATCAGTGAGATGGAAACCGCTGGCCAGCACCTCAAGTGGGTCAAGGACCAGCATCTCATCGGGCCGTTCTTCTCCCACCCCAGCAGCAGCACGCACTGGTGTAACCACATAGTCAGCAAGGGACATGGCCTTCTCCACCAGCGAGTTCATACCGTCAAGCTCAGCTTGCAGCTGCTCGACGATGGCCGGATCTACCTTTTGGTGTTCAGCCGCTGCCAGGACACTTTCCCCCTGTTCGAGCAGCTCCGAGGCAGCTACCACCTTCGGCGCGGAGTCTTCAACGAAGTTTGCCCACCCTGACTGTGTCCGCACATCAGAGTAGAGCCAAAACACCATGGCAGTAATCAAGCCGAGGGCAACCGCAATCCCCGCGATGGCTGCGAGTCCCTGGCGAACTTTCATCCCTATCAATGCTGCGCACCCGAGACATGACGGCGGCGGGAAATACTCTCCCCGTCGTCAAACACGAGGCGCTTCTCGACCATCGAAGCCATCTCTTCCGCCAACATCTTCTCCGCGGCCTCGACCTCGCCCGTGACCATACGGTGGGCCCAAAGCCGATAACGGCGCGCCGTCTCATAGGCCGAGCCGTCTGAAATCACGCGCCCCTCATGCATCCAAATGGCTCGCGTGCACATCTTTTCGATGGTCTGCGCAGCGTGCGACACCAGGAAGATGGTTCCCGCGTCCCGACGAATCTCTGCCAGGATCTCTTCTGACTTAGCGGTAAATGCCGCGTCACCCGTACCAAGCGCCTCGTCAATCAGCAGGATGTCCGGCTTGACCGCGACATTGATGGCAAATCGCAGCCGCGCACCCATACCTGAGGAGTAGGTTTCCATCGGACGCTCAATCGCGTCTCCAATTCCTGTGAGGTCGGCGATACGCGGGATGACCTCTTTCGTTTCTTCCGGGCTCAAACCAACCGCGAGGCAACCAAGCTCGATATTCCGTAGCCCACTCAGGGCGGGCACCAAAGCCGCGCTAACTCCAAGCAGAGTTGGTTGGCTTCTCGCCAAGATCTCCCCGGATGTCGTCGGCTCGCTACCAGCAATCAACCGCAGCAAAGTCGACTTGCCAGCTCCATTCGCGCCCAGCAGCCCAATGGACTCCCCTGCCTGAACAACCAGGCTGACGTTATCCACCGAGCGAACCTTGGTTTTCAACGGACGCCGCAGGTATTTGTTGGCAGCCAAAGCCAGCTTTGAGGCATTGCTGCGCGCTGCGGGACCTGAGACCGGAGCTGTGTACTCCTTGGTGACCTGATTGACCACCACTGAAGGGCCACCGAGAGTGACCTCGATACCCCGCTTCGTATCGTCTTTTTGCATGTCTTTACTCTCAGGCACCATACGACTCCTCCTTCAACCAGAAGAGAATGGCCCCGAAAAGCCACATTCCCACTGCCCAGACCGTGAAGTAGACCCAGTGGAAAAGGCTGGGTGTAGTCCCATAGATCAAGACATCACGACTCATGGTCAGGAACACGTAACCCGGGTTTGCCTGCATGATGAATGAAACCCAGAAATCTGCTTCAAACCGATCCAGAGAAAAGAAGACACCCGAAACATAGAACCAGAATCGTCCCAGCAGCGGCCAGATGAACTTCAAGTCAGGGACACTGGTGGTCAAACTGGCGGTGAACATGGCCAACCCATTGACGAACACCGTCGCGATCAACAGGATCGGAATTATCAAGACCCAACGCCAAGTTGGGACCGCGGGGGTAAACACCACCACAAACGCCATCGTCGCAGCAACGACTGGCAGTAAATCAAGCAGGCTCCGGATCGTCCACGAAATCATGACAGTGGCGCGGGGAAACATGAAGGACCGGATCAGGTTTTGTGAACTCACCATGACTTGGGAACCCTTGGTCAGAGCGCCCTGCATGTAGCCAAAAAAGCTCACGCCGATGACAAGGTATCCAATGAAGTTGTCGATGCCGCGCGAAGTTTTTAGAAGTAACCCAAAAATAACCCAAAAGATAGCTGCATTCAGGAATGGGGCAACCACCAGCCAGATCTTGCCGAGGAGCATTCCGCGAGTGGTCTGAAATGCCTTAGCCCGGGCATCCGCCAGTATGAAGGCACGTCGGTTCCAGACCTCCGCCCAGTACTGGAAGAAGCCAGGTCGCTGACCCACCCTCGACAGTCCCGCAGTCCGCACTGGGAGCTCACCCGCGGTAGCTGTCGCAAGGTAGGTCGCGCCCAGCCACTCATCAAGTGGGATCTCCCGCTGCTGCTCAGAAGATGACATGATCCAGTGCCTTTCCATACGCCACTAGTTGTCCTGTCGCCAAGATCTCCAGGTCTCCGATATCCCAGGTGTGCCTGTCACTCACTTTACGAACCTGCATGAACCCAAACCGGCTTGAACTGAAAACCTTCCCTCCCGACTCAGTCACGGACTTCAGGAACCCGGTGTCCTCACCTCGGAAGGTTGCGGGGAACGGGTGCGCCAACACAACGTCCCGTTTCGCAACGATAGTTGGACCGCTGACAAATGGCCGGTACTTGTGTTCGGTCTCTGGAAAACGCAACACTGTCGCATCTTGACCCTCAAGGTAGAGGTGGTGTGCTGCTTTCCCCACCACATCGGCATCGGCGTAGTCCAGGGCTGCCACCTGTTCCGCAAGGTAGTGGGGACCGTAGTAGTCATCGTCATCAATCTTCGCCACGATCTCACCCCGGGCCTGTCGAGCCAGGATGTTGTAGCACTCACCCAGGGGCGTGGACGGATCCTCTTCGATCCACGTCACGGCCCCAAACTGTTCTTCAAGTTGGGCCTTACGCGCGTCCTCGAGAGTGAAACCATGACAAAGGACGAGTACTTCAAGCCTGACGTCTTGCTGCGCCGCCATCTGACCCAGAACATGTTCAAGCTGGTGCGGACGGTTAGTCGAAACCAGCGCGCTCACTAGTGGAGCCTCAACGACCCACTTTTCCAACCCGACGTCAGAAAGGATCTGGTTCACGCGCTTGGTGTATGTGTGCTGTTGCCAGATTTCCCGCTGCGACAAGTGGGTAAGGCGGTCTCGAAGTTCAGGCGAGCGCAGCAGGGCGCGCGTCCAGTTGTAAGCCGTCTCTTCATCAGCTGCTTGCGGAATCGTTCCGCCAGGAAATGCGTTGTCGATGGCCGGGGTTGGCGCCGAGAGCACGGGTGTGCCACAAGCAGAGACCTCGAACACCCTTCTACCGCACATTGACTGGCTGGTCGGCACCGAGTTCACGTTCAGAATCACTTTGTAAGCCCGGTAGGCCGTCAACATCTGGTCGTAAGTCAGCTCACCACGGACAAACTTCTGATACTCCTCAGGGAAGACATAGTTGTCATCCGCACCTGCAAACCGGGAGAAAACATCAATCGCAGTTTCTTCTTGCGCTGCTGCCATTGAGGCTCCCCCTAGGAGAAAGCTTAGTTGGGCGCGTCGTTCAGGATACTTATGTCGAAAGTAAGTGCCCGCAAAAGAAACACCGCGCAAGTCGGATGCTTGCCACTTGGAGGGCTTTATCGGGTTATGGATGGACTGCTGCGCTGCAAACGGAAGAACGCCAACTCGGTCATGCCCAAGGACCTCACGATAGCGCGGCAACAGGCTCTCTTCTGTCGTGTACACCCAATCGAAGACACTGGCCGTGTCGATAAAATCTTCAAAATGAACCGGGTCTTCTTTGTTCCAAAAAACTGTCGGAATACCTCTACTCTGAGCCGCTGCAACCAGAGTCCGCAGGTCATCTGAGGGTGCTCGTGAGCCTGTTAGCTGATACTGCCATGCTCCACCGGACCCATTCCAGGCTGACTCGACAAACACTAGGTCCAGTCCCCCCGCAAGTTCAGCCTCAAAGTTCTGGGGCGTAAGGACAACTTGGTTCCATTCAAACTTAAGAGCAAGCTCAGTAAACCGGTCAGCAACCACTCCAACACGAAGTTGATGCCGAGGTTGTTGGTCTGCCGTAATAGGCCATTCGGCCCACGCCAGTAAACGACCACGTCGGTCTCGAGATGCGAAAGAACGAAGTCCTAGGTGTCCCGCAGACTTCGTCCGCCTCAAATGCTCTTTCAGTTGAGCAGGGCCCCCGTGGCGCAGGTGCCAAAGACTAGTGCGAAGCTGTTCGACGCTAGACGTACGAGACACATTCCCCCTTTTTGCCGATCCAACGATCGTGTAAATCCGTTATGATTTTAGATCGAATCACAGCCAACCCTGGGCTTCGCAGGCCTTAGTGTGGGCAGAACCTCCGTCGTCAAACCAAAGAAGCACCACTTGGACCTACTCATTTTCGGCAGTTGTGTCTCAAGAGACACAGTTGAGTTCTGCAAACCAACGGGCGTAAACCTCCGCGGCTACATTGCTCGACAGTCCTGGCACTCGATGGGCCGGCCCACAACCAACCCAGAATTCACCAAGCAAAAGCTCTCCTCACCTTTCGTGAACCGCAACTTCCAGGGTGACCTCGCGGGAGATGCCCTCGAAAGAATCACCGCGGTCTCAAGGGAGTTTCCAGATTTACATCTCTTGCTCGACCTCACAGACGAGCGTGGGGGTTACTTCGTACACGAAAACGGCGCAGTGGTAACCAACACGATGGACAGCCCTGCAGCGGAGACACTGCGACAGGGACGCGAGGGGTGGCGCTACGTTCCGCTGGGAAGCCTGGGCCACGCACTCGAGTTCATGGAGACTTCGGAAGCTTTCAAGTCGGAACTGCAAAGACTCGAGCTCTGGGACAAGACCACCATCCTTGCTAGCAAATGGGCCCAAAACCTAGCCGACGGTACTCCGACCAAACCCAGCTTCAAGTTGAGTGCCGAAGAGGCTAACAGAGAGTTCTCTGCCCGTTTCGAACTACTTGAAAGCCACGGATGGAAAGTCGCTCGGCCCGCTCTTGATATGCCTGTTGCGGACCCAGACCACAGGTGGGGAGCAGCCCCCTTCCACTACACAAACGACTACTACGCCTCACTTTGGGAAGCTGTCACTTCTGCCCATTAAACCTGCGGTACTCTCGAGTCAAGACACTGTTTTTTTTCTTTTCTACAGACTTGATTCTTAGCACGCAGGAGCCTCATGCGAATTCTGATTCTCGCGCAGCAATGGGATCCAGAGGAAGGCACCCCACAAAGACGTTGGGCAGCTTTGGTGAAGGCACTTGTCGAACGTGGGGACCAGGTTGTTGTCTTGGCCCCGCCTCCCCACTATCCCGGCGGTGTGCTCACGTCTGATGATCCTGACCACCAGGTGGGGGCGATTGCGAAGGGTCGACACGGTGAGTTGATCTGGCGCAGTAACTTTTCCCCTCACGACCAGTCTCTTTGGTCTCGGGTTCTCGACCAGGCTGTGGTCGCCGTTTCGACCCTCCACCTGGCTAGGAAGACCATCAGGAAGAAACGCCCAGATATCATTCTGGCCACCGCTCCACCGCTTCCCGCAGCCTACGCAGCGGCATTCGTCGCCGTCACGCACCGGATTCCTTACATCATCGACCTGCGAGATGTTTGGCCAGACCTCCTCAAGTACATGAATGAGTGGGGTTCCCTGACGGAGAACCGGTCGAAGCTAGAGACGGTCTTCGGTACGGTGTTTCCAATCGTGGCCGCGGGTGCTGGACGCACCCTTACCAGCGCATTACGACACGCAGCAGGAATCAGCACAACCACCCCTTCCTTCGCAGAACTGCTACGGGAGCGAGGCTTCAAGAACGTTCTCAATGTACGAAACTTAGGAGCTGTTCTGGAGTCTCCAGTCGCACCGATCCAGGATCGTGCCGAGAAGACTTTGCGGGTTCTTTACGTCGGAACTATCGGCCGCGCTCAAGGCCTACGCTCAGCCGTCAGAGCTGTTGAAATAGCACGTCAGCAGGGTGTCCCAGTTGAGATGCGCATGGTTGGGTCTGGTGCAGACCTGAAGGAACTTCGCGAACTCTCCGAAGCGCAAGGCCTACCCATTGAGTTTCTCGGCCGCATCCCCCACCAAGATGTGGCACAGCATTACGAATGGGCTGACACCAGTTTGGTTCACCTCAAGCGGTGGACGCCCCTCCTATTTACCGTGCCATCCAAACTCTATGAATCACTGAGCGCAGGGCGTCACGTCTGTGTTGCCGCGGATGGTGAGCCCGCGCGGATTGTGACCGAAACCGGGGTTGGTCACGCAGTCCCTGCGATGGATCCGCAAGCGCTAGCCGATCTCTGGGAGTACTTGGCGAGCAATCGCGGTGAGCTTGAGATTGATGATCAGGGCCTCCGCTGGTTAGAAGCTCGTGAGACCCAGCAGCAGAACGCTGAGAAGTTCGCCAACTTTGTCGAGAGATGCGGCCTTAGTAATGTCTAGCAAGCTGGGAAATGTTCTTCGCCGCTCTCCCCTCATAGCTACGGTAGTCGCGCGCATGGTCAGCGAAGACCCGCTGCTTTTCGGGGTGCAGACTCTACGTAAGCTACCGTGGCCGCTGCGCCGCTCAGTCGCTCAGCTTCTCCCTTCGACCTCTAGTCGACGGGACCTAACAGCCCTGCGATACTTCATCCTTGACCAACGCAGTGAAGCGGCTCGCTTACTGCTCTCAGACAACAGGTCAAAGCAAAAAACCTCCATATCTACGCGCCTAGGTCAAGAGCTCCTCATTCAGCTCGGTTACACGCCTGAAGACATCCTGGACTCCCGAACCGCTCTGCGTTCCGCCTGGGGGGCAGGAGATCTGGAGAAGCTAAAGAGTCTGGAAGCCCCCGGCAGAGTTGGACAACGCTACACCGGGGAGCAGATGATCCTCAGACCAGGCTGGGGCATCTCCCTACCCAAGACACCCGTTGCTCCGCGGCAAACGAACAACAACGATGCGCGACCCACGCGCGCACTCCACATCTTAACTAACTCGCTTCCCTGGACCCGTTCGGGCTACACATACCGCACCCAGAACATCTTGAGGTTCCTCCAGAAAGCAGGGGTCGAGGTTCTTGGGGTAACCCGTCTCGGCTACCCCACCACTATTGGTGGCCTATGGGCTAATGAAGTCGACGTTGTTGATGGCGTCACCTACCAGCGCCTTCTTCCAAGCATGTGGCCGCAAGACCCTGCCGCCCGGCTTGTTAAGCAGGCCCAGATGCTTCTCCCCATCGTTCAGCAGTTCCAACCAGATATCCTGCACACGACGACCAACTACCAAAATGCCTTAGTCACGGATGCTGTTTCCCGCGCCACAGGTATCCCTTGGATCTACGAAATGCGTGGAAACATGGAGCAAACTTGGGTCGCACGCCAACCCTCGGAACTTCAAGTACAAGCCAAAGAATCTGACCGTTACAGGTTGATGAAACTACGAGAGACCGAGATGGCAATGCGCGCCAATGCTGTCATCACTCTTTCGAACATTCAGCGACACGATCTGATCGAGCGTGGAGTACCGGCGGAGAAGATCTTCATTGTCCCAAACTCAGTGGATGAAGCACTGCTTGAGGTACCGCGTGATGTGAAAGCAGCTCGCAAGAGGCTTGGACTTGACCCCCACGGCTTTTGGGTCGGTTCAGTAACATCTGTCGTCGATTACGAAGGACTGCCGACCCTCATCCGAGCAACCAAGATTGCGCGCGACCAAGGACTTGATGTCCGCTGTGCCATCGTTGGCGATGGAGTCGCGCTCCCAGAACTACGCGTTTTAGTCACAGAACTGGAACTTGACGATTACGTAGTCCTACCCGGACGCGTCCCTCCCGACGATGCAAAACGCTGGTACCAAGCCCTCGACCTGTTCGTGATTCCCCGAAACGACACAGAAGTCACCCGTATCGTCACCCCCATCAAGGGCCTCGAAGCTCAGGCTCTCGGCGTCCCCGTAGCGGTTTCCGACCTGCCGGCCCTCCGCGAGGTGAGCGCTAGGGAGGATCTGGTCTTTCCGGCGGGGGATTCTCAGTGCCTCGTAAAGTTGATTGGTACGGTACAGTCGAATGACTCAGCTCCTCCTACAACAGTCAGCACTGAGCAAAGCTTTGCATCTGCTAGGTCATGGTCTTCAAGTGTCAAGAAGATCTGCGAAACCTACGCAGAAGTTACTAGGTTTGAGTAAAATTTTTAGCTCCACTCTTGAGCTCCGAACATGCATGGCGCAGAAACGTCCCGAGGATAGCCTGCTGCCATATCTTCCTTTGAAGCGCTCTGGGTTTGTTGGAGGCTCCAGAGTTATGGATGGAGAATGGAGCCATGGTCCAACACAAGAACAAGGGACGCCGCTATTCCACTGAGGAGAAAGCCGCCGCGGCCAGGATGGTGCGAACGCTCCGCGCGGAGCTCGGCACGAGCCAAGGAACGACTACGCGCGTCGCGGAACAGCTCGGCTACGGCGTCGAGTCGGTTCGAGCCTGGGTCGCCAAGCTGACATCGATGACGGCGTGAAAGCCGGGGTCACGACCGACGAGCAGACCCGCATGAAAGCACTTGAGCAAGAGAACCGAGAGCTCAAGCGCGCCAATGAAATCCTGAAACGTGCCGCGTCTTTCTTCGGGGCGGAGCTCGACCGCCAACACAAGAACTAGTGTCCTTCATCAACCGCAACAAAGACGATGTTGTTGCTGGACGCAGACTCGGGGTCGAACCATCTGCAACGTGCTGCAGGTGGCCCCGTCCACGTATTACGCCGCGCACGGCAGACCAGCCTCTGCCCGGCAAATTAGAGATGCAGAGCTCGCGCCCAGACTGCTCGAACTCTGGGAATCAAACTACTCCGTCTACGGCGTGCGCAAGCTCTGGAAAGCAGCCCAGCGAGCAGGCATAAATATCAGCCGTGACCAGGTCGCCCGGCTCATGAAAACCCTCAGGATTGAGGGCGTGCGCCGGGACAAGCGCGTGAAAACTACGAAGCCTGACCCGCGAATGCCGCGGCATCCTGATCTCGGTAACCGTGTCTTCAGCGCGGATGCGCCGAACCAGTTGTGGGTGACCGACTTGACGTTCGTGCCGACCTGGCAGGGTGTCACCTACGTGGGCTTCATCATTGACGCATACAGTCGCGCGATCGTGGGATGGCGGGTCGCATCGAACATGAAGACCGAGACGGTACTCGACGCGATCGAGATGGCCCGCTGGTCACGGGGGAAGCATCTTCCAGAGTTGCGCTGCCATAGCGATGCGGGCAGTCAATTCACGTCTATTCGCTACGGAGAGCGCCTCGCAAAGATCGGGGCGACACCCTCGATCGGAACTGTCGGTGACAGCTACGACAACGCCCTCGCTGAGACCGTGAACGGATACTACAAGGCCGAGCTGGTGCGCGGACCCGCGAAATCAGGGCCGTGGAAAACGATCGATGATCTCGAACTCGCGACCCTGAGCTGGGTGCACTGGCACAACACGCAGCGGCTCCACTGCTACCTCGGGGACGTGCCACCTGCGGAGTTCGAGGCCAAGTTCTATGCTGGGGTTACCAACGCCAAAGAACTGGTAGAAATCAAATGAGCTGAGTCTCCACTAAACCCAGGACGCCTCACTACTCCCCGTGAACCGTTGGAGCAACCTTCATTAGGCTCTGCAGTTTGTCAAGAATTTCCGCCACATTCGAAACATGTCCAGCGCCCCACCTAACTCGATCAACTTCGAGTATATCAACCCCATCTTTGCGTAGCTCATTCTCAAGGGGCTCAACATGTGCAGTACGGTGGTGGACATCTTCCTCATTTAAGAGAATTGTCAGCTCAGCCAATGAATGTCCGGAACGAAGCCTTTCCAGCACTGAGGTCCGATGCCTCTCTGACGGGGGCACCTTTCCCCCGAACACATGCTGAATCGCTTTCGTCGAAAATCTCTTGACGTACTCCGATACATCAGTCTGCGGGTTGACGGCAAACACGTGTGCATGAGGAATTATGGCACCCACTTGCATCGCTGCGAACCCACCTCCTGAGGTCCCCATGGTCCAGATCTCTTCCACTCCTAACTGCTGTGCATATCGAGATACGAGTCTCGCAATGCTGGTATGAGCATCCGTTCTTGCACTGCCCAGATACCAGCCAAGCCTCAAGTCCGCAGCTAAATCCAAGGTCGGATCAGAGACGAACAACTTAGGAATGTCGAAAATTTCTAGCTGCCGCTCCCATTCAAATCGCGGCAGACCAATTTTTCCACGGTCTTGCGCCCCACCAAAACAGACAAGTAGTTTTTTCCCTGCTCCAGGTTGAAACTGCATAGGCAAACTCAATGAGCCTAAGTTAAAGACATGGATAGCTCTACTTCTCAAAGAGCCCAATGATGGTGCCGATAGATCGTCTTGCCCAAATGTCCTAAGAACAACTTCCTTGCCCCGATACATTAGTGAAGACTGCTTGGAGTCAAAGTTAAATCCAGCACGGTATGCCTTTCCCACCGGGCCTTCAAACATTTCTGATTGTGTTGGGCTGGTCGTGATTAAATCACGAATACCAGCAATCGCCCCTTGGTCAAATCCCTGCGAAAGCACATCACGCAAAGACCTAATGTTAGCCACGACCTCACCATCATCTCCGAGTTCACCAAGTGAGCGTCGAGCGAATGCAACCTTGTCATCAATTTCCTTGGCATAATTTCCCGTAGACGGTGGCCGCCAAGTGTTGCTCACCGTGTACTCGGGAGCGACATGACCTAGGCTCTGAATCACCTTCGAAAGTCCCTTTTCATCGGTTGCGACTGTCCGCACCGAATCTCTACCAACAATTACGACTTCAACGACTCCGTTCCCCCGAACAACGTATGCGACACCTTCAGTTATGGCGAATGACTGAAGGTTTCGCCTATCTGAAGGTGTTGTCTCGACGGCGACCGCAGTTCTAGATTTGTGTCCTTTTCGTGTCGCCACCACGACATCCGATGGGACTAGTTTTCCCCAGGATGGCGAGAACCACCCCTCCATCGGACGCCTCTCTCCTCGAGCCACCTCTAGAGTGGGCCTCGAACCTGCCCAAAGCAACGAGAATCCGCCTTCACTGGTCGTACCGTGGACGCTCGCGCCATCAACTTCGGTACTTGCCTCCGGTGCGAGATGCCAGCGCCAACGCGCAACGATATCTTTCGACGAGTGGACATTGTCTATTACTAGCAGCGCTTCTGTAACACGAGAGAAGATTATGAGACGTCGAATCACGACACCTTTATACCCTCGGTCCTCCAGCCGGAAGTAGTCAAGTTCGTCGCTGAGCGAACTATGTACAAGTTCCACTGGTCTCGACGGATCATACTCAGCACCATCGACCGTAATCACATTGTGTCCGGTTCGATCAAAACAGTATGACTGCTCAGAAGACGTTACATACGCGTACTTACCTGCATCCACAAGCACGCGTTGCTTCTTGGCAAAGAACGTAACACTTCCAGCATCATTATGCCCATGTACCTTATCCCCCGGGCCGAAGATAACAGAGTAAAAGCTCTCCTGTGCAAAGTCTCTTCCTATCTCCCCCCAGCCGCTATGACCGAAAATAAACCCACGCGAGTACACTCGAGCTAGCTCAGTAGGGGCCTGACCCCGAGCACCATTACTCGTCACATACTCCAAATATGGATGCTCGTAAACCTGTGGCGACGAAGGATCTGAGTCTCCAAGTGGCTCATACTTGCCATCTGGACGGGTGGCAAAGGCTAGAGCCTCGGCTGCAAGGGAGAGCCTTTCACGCATGAAACCGGCATCAACGCCTTCGGCCTCGAGCCTCGCTGCTGCATAACTTATCCAGCGCCAGTTCATCTCCCAGTAACGAACCGCACCTTCATCATTCAAGCCCTCATCATCTATTGCTGACGCAACATGATTTTTAAGCCGTTCAACTGCTAGTTCCATCCACTGCGTGTTTCCTACAACAGCACCAACTTGAAACAACGCAGAATGTTGCCTAAGTGCATGATTTGAATGCCCGACATGCCGTTCATCCGCAATCCAGCTCCCATGGATGTTTAGCAGATCTAGAACTTCCTCCGGCGCTTCTGTAAGAGGTAGTCCGTTTATCAATGTTTCAGTACGTACTGCCTCGATCATTGAGAGCCACGCAGATCGTGCAGCAGACTTTCCTGGCAAGTTCGAACGCGCCCATTCTTGCACTATGCCGTCCCACGTTGCCATGAGCTCGGGACGCCTCTCAGGACTCCGAAGAGACTCCCTCCGTAGAGGGTCCAACCATCGAAGCATATGAAGCTGTGCCCGCCAGTTCCGTTGCTCAAGAGGATCCGCATTCCAGTCAATCGGTCGAGGAACTTGAGCGACCGGATGAGGGGGTAGACGCACCTCACCGTTTAAGATGAGTGCTACCAACTTTGCGTCGCTCCCTGTTGCCTCAAACCCAACACCATTCGAGTGTCTGAGCGCTGCAATGCGCGCACGAGCAACGTGCGCGGGTGACCACTTTGAACCTTCGCTTTTCATACGGGACATCCCCCTGTTCACCGGTTAACTAGCCCCTCGGGATGCCGCGTACATCGTGTACGGAACACCATTTACAGGGATTTCAGTGAGTTCCACATCACCTTGTTCCAGGAGTATTTTCGAGACAGCATCTTCTACGCGGTCTGCGTAAGGAACACTTAGCAGCGTATCTAATATCTCGCGCGAGTTAATAAGGATTACAGTCTCATGCGCTATATCGCTTTCGTGCAAAGCGGTCGCAAGCCAAGACCCCATACGTATCTCCCAATAAAAGAAGTCGTACGGGTCGTAACCTAGCTCCTCTACCCGCGTGAACGCACTCGCATTGATGTACTCCGAAAAACTGTCTAAAGAGGCGTGTGATTTCCCCCGTTTTGAGCTGGCAATACGCCGCATCTCTCGGGCGTTGAGCTCATTATCTCCAAACCCGTGCCTCCTCCAGTAAGAGGAACCTACCTCAAATCCATTAGAGCGAATGTGCACCCCAGGGGGTAGTTCGCTCCGATATGCCTGCGCCAGAGCCCGAGAATGCTGCAGCGGCCAGTTTCCCACCATATCTCGCTCCAATGAAGGATCGACTTCTCTACTCTCCAGCTTAATGACCCTGTAATCTAGTCCCAGCCTTTGAGCAATTTCAGTGGCCGTCCCGACATCATGTTTGTCAGCGCGGTTTTTGGGTCGGAATAACACTTCATACGTAAAGTATGTTGCCGACGCTCGCTCCTCAATCAGAGACGTAGTAACTCGAGAGTCAAGACCGCCTGTAACTGATACCAAGAGCCTTACGCGGCGAGCTTGCAATGCCTTTAGCAATTGAGAGACTCGATTCTTCGTGAAGGCTGCGGCTTCGACAGCTGAAATCTCTACTCGTTGAGTGCGTGGAAAAACTCGCTTGATCTTCTGGGACTCCCCAAGTAGCTCACAGTTCGGCGTTAGACGCAGTACACCCAAACGTCCCGTACTACGCCCCGGATACGTAGTCTCATTCGCCTCGGCAAGATATCCGGGCGCCCCAAACTGATTGACCGGAGCATGTACCTGCCCGGCAACAAGCACCATATGCGATCCAACAACAGGGTTGTACTGCTGATCGCTGTAGTACACAGCCCGCAGACCCAATGCGTCTTGCTGGACTCGAACTCCCTCCTCCTGAGACTCGAACACGACCGCATATCTGCCGATCAAACGGTCAAGAATGGCTTGCGCCTCATCAGTCGAACTCGATGAGAGACTTTCGACGATTAGTTCCTCTCCATGCTCCGGAAACCTCGGGTCCACTGCTGTCCCGATAATTGCACATGTTGATCTGTGACTAACAGCCACCGGGGTATGTGTGTTCCAAGCCATGTGCCACTTACCTAAACGCCCACTCTGCCATCCTTGGGGAAAACGCAGTTTATCCTTGGCAAGTAACCAACCGAATGGCCAGAGAGTGGTGGTTTTAGACCCCATGGAAGTGGGCCCCTTTCTACATAGGAAGCAAGCAGCAGTAGACCTTATGCCTCACGATATAGAGATTCTATGTAACCATGATGCTGCACGCATGAGAACCATCTGGTGGTTGACGCTCCCTAAGCAACAGCCAACCCAACTTAGGGTCTTTTACCTAGAGCGCAGAAAATCTACAGGTCGTCGTTTCAAAAGATCTCATTCATCTAGTTTCTTGGCTTCATCATCAACGTAGCTTTGCGCCAAGTCTGCGAATCAGGTGCCCTAGCGGATCCGTGGGCTCAAGTTTCAGTTCGAATGGACATCCTGGGCATTTAGTAGAAAGACCTCAAGAGTTCGGCTGAACCCGGAGTACCGCCGAGCTCACGATATATTTGATCAACCGCATCAGTCAGATCCGGCCAAGTACGTTCGGAGATAACCCACTTGCGAGCGTTTTTGGCCAGCTGGTCACGCAAATCGTCATCGTCTAGGAGAATTTCCAGCTGTTCAACCAACGACTGAAGATTGTCCTTCTCGTGAAGTAACCCAGTTTCACCAGGTGTAATCATCTCCGCTATTGCACGAACATCTGACCCGAGAACTGCCTTGCCCATCGACATTGCTTCCAGTGGTTTCAGTGGCGAAACCATTTCACATACAGGTAAAGCATGACGCGGGAACGGTGCAATATCCACCAATGAGTAGTACGACTCGACTTCTTCGTGAGGCACTCGACCGGTAAATCGAACTACGTCTTCTAGGCCGCGTCGCGTTGCTGTTTCCTCGAGTTCCTCACGTTCAGCACCATCTCCCACGATAAGTACTGCAAAGTCGTCGCGTTTCTGCTTCAGCATTTCTGCAGCATCTAGTAATAGGTCGATCCCTTCATAATCGAGGATGGAACCAACGTATCCAATAACACGCTTGCCTTGGAGCCCGAGGTCAGCTGCCAGTTGCTCATTTCGCACGGCCGGCACGAACCTTTCCACGTTTACTCCATTAGGTACTATCGTAATTCGTTCGGGTTTTACTCCGCGTTCAATCAACTCGTCAGCGAGCGCTTGGGTAATAGTGATAACTCGGTCGGCATTTTTCGCCGCGTCACGCTCCATTGCGGCAATGAACTTATACATGCCTCCAGCCGCCCACTCAGGGTTACGAGATCCGCGAGTGACTTCCCAAAGACCTCTCACTTCATAAATGGATGGAATTCCGAGCTCTCGAGCTGCAATAACGGCCGCGAGTCCATTCCAATGGTTTGAAGCCCCATGAATAACAAAAGGACGCTCGGTCTCTGCAAGCTGCTTAACAGCAGCGACGTACTTCTTTATGTATACCTGTAAAGGCCTCTTCAAAGGAACTTCCGGAGAAGTTGACAAGTGATGGTATGGGACACCGTCTACCATTTCAGTCTCAGGTAGGCTCTCGTACTTATCCCCGCCCGGCATATCAAACGGGTAACCGAGGCGAGTCACGCCTTGAACATCCCATCCTTTTTCTCTCAGACTGCTTAGGATCCCGTGAGTACGCGTCGCATACCCCGCGGAGTTGTGGGGCAATGCATTATGTAGCAGATAAAAAACACGGCTCTCTAATGGATCGTACTTTGCGACTGGCCTCAATCTAGGAACTGGGAAACCACGGCGTCTGAGTTGGTAAGGTGAGCGAATCCCTGAGTCTTGGAGAAGCTCACGACGTGACTCAGCAAGCTTTCCTGCGGCCCAGGCATCTCCCGGTCTCAATGCAATGTAAAGCTCAAGAAGTGTTGTTGCCTGCTTCACCTTCCCCCTGCGAAGAGCCTTGCGGGCAGCTCTCCGCAGGCTATCTTCGGGTATAAGTGCGACTCCATAGCTGTCAATGAGCTTCAACATTGGAGTAATAGCGGAATGCGCAAGATGGCGCTGAAAAGCGGCTGTCACCAGTTCGTCTGAAGGACGTTCACATGTTTCCAGATAGTTTTCGACCTCAGACCCAGACATGTCCTCGAGCAACATAAGAAACCGTACTCTTGGGTTCGTTGAGCTTCCGAGTGCAGCGAGGCCTGGTTCGAACCCGCGCGATGCGAAGAAATCATAGAGTTCCGCTTCATTGGCACTGCGTTCCGAAACGTTGTCCGCAGCCTTTTGGAGAAGTTTCAAAAAGGACAAATGCTTCAGCTCAAGGTGGAAGATACTCTCCTCCACCATTTCGAGCGCCATAACATTGGTTGGGTCAATGTCTAGGCAAACTTGCAAAGCGAGAACTGCTTCTCGGCTTCGTCCCTCTTGAATGAGCTTCTGCGCAAGGTTTAGCCATAAGCGGGCATTCGGTCGCCCTGTACCGGCAAGTCTCCGATAGATGTCAAGCGCTTCACCTCGGTTACCAGCCTTCCACAATCTGCTGGCTTCAAGTTCAGCAGTCCGGACTTCTTGGCCACCAAGCGTCCCCATCCTTAACTTGAGGGACCGAGCCGATGCACGCAAGCTTGCCGACCTAAGATAATTTCGCATTCAGATTAACTCTTCTACTTGGCACACACTAGCGAGCTACATTGCGGTGTCTCACCAGTGCGTCTTTTTCTGGATTGATCGTGATATGCCACTCAAGGTGCTCCCACCACGAGATTCTCTCTGAAAGAGCCCACTCCCGAAGGAATCAGCCGGAACTACTGATTAACGCCACACTCCACGCGTGTCAATTACAAACTTGGAGGAAAAAAGACTCTGATCAAGGTCTATGAACGGATCATGATCAACTAGTAAGACAACCACTTCAGCTTTAATGGCATCCTCAGGTGAAGCAAACACAACGTTCTTGAAGTTTGCCAGCTTCGCGGGAAGTTCTTCGATGAAGGGTTCCGAGATGTAGAAGGTGCGGTCGGGATGCGCAGAGACGAGATCGATCGCGATGTTCATTGCTGGTGACTCACGCAAGTCATCAATGTTCGGTTTGAATGCGAGACCGAGAAGGGCGACGCTTGCTTCTGGGCCCGCTGTCTTCATGGCTTCTTCGACTTTGCTGATGACCCATGCAGGCTTCCCGTCGTTGACCTCTCGGGCAGTGCGGACAAGGTTAGAGTTCTCGCGGTCCGACGAAACGATGAACCAAGGATCAACGGCAATGCAGTGTCCTCCGACTCCGGGGCCAGGGCTGAGGATGTTAACGCGGGGGTGCTTGTTGGCAAGCTCGATTAGCTCCCAAACATCAATGCCCATCTTGTCTGCGATTAGAGACAACTCGTTGGCGAATGCAATGTTGACATCGCGGAAGGCATTCTCCGTAAGCTTCGCCATCTCAGCTGTCTTGGCGTCCGTGACACTGACTTCGCCATTGCAGAAAGTCTCGTAGACTTCCTTGGCTTTGATTCCGGCTTCAGGGGTGAGACCACCGATTACACGGTCGTTTGCGGTCATCTCAATCATGATGCGTCCGGGGAGTACCCGCTCGGGAGCATGGGCGAAGTGGATTACTGGGCGCCCATTGGAGCCGTCTGCGGACAGATCAGGTCTCGCAGCAAGTACTCGATCAGCCATGTGCTCGGTCGCACCGGGAGGAGAGGTCGACTCAAGGACGATCAGCTCATCCCCGACAAGTTGCGGTGCGATGCCGTCAACTGCAGCGTCGATGTAGGACAGGTCAGCTTCATGGTCACCCTTGAATGGGGTGGGAACCGAAACGATGAAAATATCTGACTTCGGGGTATCTTTCCGAGCCTTGAGGCGTCCTGACCGCACCGCCTCAGCTAGGGCGACATCCATGCCCTCTTCAACGAAAGGAAGCTCTCCTCGGTTAACCATCTCCACCGTGCGGTCTGAGATGTCTACACCGGTAACCTGCCATCCATTGTCGGCTAACACAACCGCCGTGGGTAGGCCGATGTAGCCGAGACCAACTACCGTGACGGTTCCATTAGACCCAGATGCCGTTTCAACCATGCCGTGTTTCTACCTTCCCTGCCCTGAGGCGGTGATGTTTAGACTATTTTTTTGCTGTTTTTGCTGAGAGCGCCAGCTGATCAGCGATTCGGCGGCTCGCAAATCCATCGCCATAGGGATTGGCTGCGTGTGCCATGGCCTCGTACTCGGCAGAATCGCTAAGGAGTGAGGACAGAGCTTCAAACAGTGAATCCTCGTTCGTGCCGACTAGGCGGAGTGTTCCGGCCTCGATTCCCTCCGGACGCTCAGTTGTGGTTCGAGCCACGAGGACCGGCTTACCGAGTGAGGGGGCTTCCTCTTGGATTCCGCCACTATCAGTGAGGATGAGGTGGCTAGCATTCATCATGTTGTGGAACTCAAGGACCTCCATGGGTTCAATGATGCGGATTCGGTCTTCACCATCAAGAACCTCACTGGCAATCTCCCGAACCTTGGGGTTCATGTGTATTGGGTAAAGAGCCTTGACGTCCGGGTTTTCATCCACAACCCTGCGCAGAGCGCGGAAGATGTTCTCCATGGGCTTGCCAATGTTCTCGCGACGGTGCGCAGTAACAAGAACAAGTCGCGAGCCCTCTGCCCAGTCCGTCCACTCGTTGCTGAAGTCATCGCGGACCGTGGTACGTAGGGCATCGATGCCTGTGTTACCCGTGACGAAGATGTGGTCAGCAGGCTTGCCTTCCTCAAGAAGGTGCTGGCGCGCTGTTTCTGTTGGCGCAAAGTAGGTTTCTGCTACCAAATCGATTGTTTGGCGGTTGAACTCTTCAGGGAAGGGCGATGCCATGTCCCAAGTACGCAGTCCGGCTTCTACGTGCGCCACGGGGATCTGCATGTAGAACGCAGCCAAACCGGCAGCGAACGCCGTGGTTGTATCACCGTGGACAAGAACATAGTCAGGCTTCTCTGCCTCAAGCACGGGCGAGAATTTGGCCAGGACATCCCCAGTTACTCCGGCCAGCGTTTGCCCGGCCTTCATAATATCGAGGTCATAGTCTGGGACTACATCAAATGCCTGCAGAACCTGCTGAAGCATTTCTCGGTGCTGACCGGTCACACAAACCACTGTCTCGAAATCATCTGGACGGCCCTGCAACTCCTTAACGAGTGGGCACATCTTGATTGCTTCGGGACGGGTCCCAAACACGAGCAGAACTTTGGCTTTCGCCATTCAAATCACCTAAATCTGACGCTATGCGCTTGTCGCACGACCGACCGCTGGGTATTTTACTCCGAGAACTTTTCAATCATAACGACTTGATTTCGCCTTTCCCTTTGTCTGAGGTGACCACTAGGTCACAGGGATTTCTAGCAACTGAACTGCTATGGCGACGCGGGAGTTGTCGTTTGGTGAACGTGCGAAAGGTCACGCCCTCGCGAAAAGGGCGCCCGGTGTTTGCCGCTTCAGCTATGCCCCGGTGGGGATTAGGTCCAGCAGTGACTCAATAACCCATGTGGGCCGGGTGTCTGGGCCGGCCTTCATTGCATCATCGACTGTTGAGTCGCCCGTCAACACCAGGGCGGCAGGAGCACCAGCATTGTGAGCCACGGCAATGTCGGTCTCAAAGGTGTCCCCAACCATGAGGGCGTCCTCGGGAGCAACCATGGCCTGGGCCAGGGCCGCAAGCATCATCTGCGGGTTGGGCTTACCCATCACGAACTGACACTGCGCGCCGGTGGAAGCCTCAATCGCAGCAATGACAAAGCCCGTGTCTGGGTTACCTCCCCCATCCGGTAGCGGTCCGTGACGATCCGGGTTGGTCGCGATCAGGAAGGCGCGCTTGTAAGTCTTGATGGCATCAAAGGCGATTTGGATGTCTTTGTAGTCGAAGTGGTGATCGCAGGAGGCGAGGACGATGTCGATTTCCTTCGGGTCCTGGCTAACCGAAATCTGGTTTTTCTGCAGGGCTTTGGTTAGATCGGGGGCGCCCATGGGGTAAACAACCGCGCTCGGATAGTTCAGGGCAAGCCAGGCGCAGGTGGCTTCGATGGTTGTGAGTATCTCTTCCTCGGAAACCTCAAAACCGAGGTGACGGAGACGTCGGAGGTGACCGAGGCGATCAGAGGTCGACTCATTAGAGAGGAAGCGAACGATTACCTTCTCGCGGCGTAGCGCCTCAAGTGCCTCAATCGCACCGGGGATAACCTCATCGCCAAGGGCGAGAGTGCCGTCGATATCGAAAAAGTAGGCCTTGTACCAGCGGTCTGGTTTCATTGCTTCTCTCCTTGGTTCATTCGCTCGATGCAGCAGTTGAAAGCACCGCGCAGGTTGATTAGAACTTTAGCTGCCTGGTTCTGCTAATTCCGGGTTTGGCCGAACTGGGCCATGAGATCGTCGATAAGGCCGCGCCCCTGGTCGTAGATCACGGTGTCCGTGTGACCGCGATACTTGGTCTCGACGGTCATGATCAGGGCTAGGTAGAGGGTGTAGAGACGGCGCCGTACCCGCTGGTTTTGAGTCAGTTCGCTGATCCCAAATCCCTCCATGAACGCACTGGGATCCTTGATGGCTGGTACGTCGATGCCAAGCAGTTCGGCCTCCATCAGTGGATCGCCATAGATGGCGCGTTCGTGGTCGAGAACGGCAACGATCTTTCCGTCCCTAATCAGGGAGTTCTTTGCCCAGAGGTCCACCTCAATCAACTGCGGAACAGTCACCTCATCGAGGGCCGCGGCGTTCTCTTCTAGAACGTGGCGAAACTGCTCGTGGGGCCAGCCGAGGTCGATGCCGACCTTCTCCCCATCTACCAGTGTTTCCTCAACCATCCCGGTGAAGGCCTCACGCCAGGTCGGTGAGCCCTCCCCAAGGAGGGGGCCAAAGTTCGGTCCAGTCACAGTGTTGATCTGAGCGTTGAGTTCACCCAGTTCGCGCATCGCTTCGGCTTCGACGTCCTCGGGAATCAGACCCGCGTCAATCGAGAAGCCGAAGTTGTCGGCATCTATGTACTCCATGAAGAAGAGGTCGGCGTCGACGATATCGTGACTGAGGTCCGCATAGTAGACTCGCGGCACCGGGACATCCGTCAGGGTTGAAACCAGGCGCATGGCTTCTAGTTCGGCCCGCATCATTTGCACCTCACGGGTAAGGACAGGGATATCAGCCGGCGGGGCAATCTTGAGAACTACCTGGGCGCCATTGCGCAAGGTGATGCGATAGAGAACGTTGAACCAGCCCTCGGTCATCTCTGTTGCGAAATCATCAGCCAGGGGAACCTGCTCGGGGCCGTAGGCGCGCGCAATGAGGGCGCGCAGTACCTCGGGGGTCTGGCGGTTCTTGGTGATTGATTCCATGTGGTGCTCCGGTTTGATGGCTCTTGCAGCTAAGACAGCGTCAGCGCGCTGATTCTTGGGACCGGGCTTGGAAGCATGAGTGGTCCGGACCCCGGGGTGATGTCCCCGAGGATGCGCGGCGCCCTCGCGCCGGTCACCGACGGCACTCCAGCGGGCAGGCCGTGCAGGGTGAACCAGCCGATGAGGGCGCAAAGGATCGCCTCCTTGTCGTCAACAGGCGCATTCAGGCAATCTGACGAGACAACGTCAGTTCCACTTTCTTTCATCCGTTGGCACAGTGAGTCCATGAGGACTGGGTTGTGGAACCCTCCCCCGGAGACAACCAGTGTGGTGAGGTCGTAGCGACTGATCTCCTCCGCAACCGTGACGGCGGTCAGTTCCGTGAGGGTCGCGATCAGATCCTCCTGAGAGATCGACCGGCCGAGTGTCCGAAGATGGGCGGTCACAAAGTCGAGGTTGAAGTGTTCTTTACCCGTGCTCTTGGGTAGTGGTGCGGAGAAGTAGGGGTCGGCTTTCATATTTGAGAGCAGCTCTTCATCAACTGTTCCGCTGGCCGCAAGCGTGCCGCCCGCGTCATAGCCAAGCCTGTTGAGCCCCCGGTCCTGAATCACCGCGTCGATGAGGGCGTTGGCGGGGCCAATGTCGAAGGCTTCTACGCCCCCACTACCACCGATAATCGTGACGTTGGCGATGCCCCCGAGGTTGAGGGCGCCGTTGCGACCGGGCAGCCCGGCGAGGAGTAGCTGGTCGAGCAGGGGTACAAGCGGGGCTCCCTGGCCCCCGGCAGCAATGTCCCGCAGCCGGAAGTTTGCTACCACTGGTTTGCCGCAGGCCTCAGCGATCCAGGCCGGTGCTCCCAGTTGAAGTGAACCTAGCGCCACTCCGTCCTCGACCCAGTGGTACATGGTCTGGCCGTGGGAGCAGACCGCGTCGTATCCGCCAGACCCTTCGTTAGCGAGTTGTGGCACCTTGGCGAAGTGCTGCCCGATTAGAGAGTCGAGGGCGGCCACTTCCCTAAGGGACACCTCGGCTGGGGGAAGGGCGTCCTGGAGACGTTGGCGCAGCTGGTCGGGGTAGGGCACAAGCGTTGACCAGACTAGGGTGCCGCGAAGGTGCTCGCCCTCAGCATTGAAGTCAACGACAGCGGCGTCCACCCCGTCGTGGGAGGTGCCGGACATGAGACCCAGGATGCGCATCGGTGCTACTTACTGTCGTGTCGTTAGTCGGTCAACCACGGAAAGAATGTCGTCGGTGGTGGGGCGTTTTCGCGGTGGTGCATCGGAGTCGCCACGTAGGGACTCGTAGTAGGCGCCATCGCCGATCAACTTGACGACGTAGGCGGTGGCCGGGTCTGGGATCTGCTCGCTGAGGGCGTCCAGCCATTCCTCGTCAACCTGGCGAGCAACGCGGTGCGCCTCCGGGTATCCCGCGTCCTGCAGGCGGGTGATGGCAAGCAGGCTGGTGTCGAGGGCGGTGCCGGCTTTGCGGGAGGTGCGCACGTAGTACCGGGCCGCGCCTTCCGGTGCAGTCCGCATCACCTCGATGTCTGCTCTAACAAGGTTTTCGAGCCGGTCGCACACCCCTGTCACCAGTGCTGCCTTGCTGGGGAAATGGTAGAGCAGACCACCTTTGGAGGTGCCGGCTGCCCTGGCGACCGCGTCGAGGGAGGCACGCCTCTCTCCCACTGAGTCGATAAGCGCCTCGTAGGCGTCGAGGAGGCGTTCCCTGGTCGAAGTCATGTGACGATCCTAACCGCGCTGTGGGCCACAGGAGATTGTTACTATACCGTCCGGTCGGTATAGTTCCAACCTGGGTGGGGACCGACTCGACCTGAGCGTGTCCCCTCGAAAAAGAAGAATGAGAACATTGAGCGTCACAACAGCCCCGACCCCCCAGGTGGAGAAGCGTGAGTCCGGGAAGTGGATCGGCCTGGCCGTCCTCATGCTGCCCGTGCTCTTGGTTTCGATTGACGGAACCGTCGTCAACCTGGCGCTGCCCCAGATTTCGCGTGACTTCGCAACCAGTGGGACCCTGCTGCTGTGGATTATTGACGCTTACTCCCTTGTCCTGGCGGGCCTGTTGGTGACGATGGGTAGTTTCGCTGACCGGTTCGGGCGTCGCAAGATGCTGCTGATAGGTGGGGCTGGTTTCGCGCTGGTGTCGGCGGCCGCGGCCTTTGCCCCAAGTGGCGAGGCGCTGGTGGCGATCCGCATCCTGCTCGGGTTCTTCGGCGCGATGCTGATGCCCTCAACCGTGGCACTGATCCGCAACATGTTCACAGATCGTTCCGAACGTCGCTTGGCACTGGCGATCTGGGCCTCGTGCTTCTCTGCCGGGGCTGCCCTGGGGCCAGTCCTGGGTGGTGTCCTGCTGCAGTTCTTCACCTGGCACGCCGTGTTCCTGCTCGCCCTACCGCTGCTGGTACCCATGCTGATCCTGACGCCACTGTTCGTGCCGGAGTCGAAGGACCCCAACCCGGGTCCAATCTCTATCCTCAACGTTGTCTTGTCGATGCTGACGCTAGCCCCGGCCATCTATGCGATCAAAACTATCGCTACCGAAGGCGCCACTGCCGCTGCGTTAACCGCGGTTGCCGTGGCGATCGTCTCTGGTCTCTGGTTTGCGCGCCGACAGTTGACTTCCTCCAACCCGATGCTGGATCTGCACCTCTTCAAGGTGAAGTCTTTCTCCGGAGCCGTCCTCACTAACCTGGCGATTGTCTTTGCAATGGTCGGCTTCCTCTACTACTCCGCTCAGCACCTCCAGCTGGTTGAGGGTCTGGAGCCGCTGTTTGCCGGACTGGTGCTCCTGCCCGGCACGATCGTCATGGCGATCTCGGGTCTGGCTGTCGTGCCACTGGCGCGGCGCTACCCCATCAACCGAATCGTCGCGGTCGGGGCTTGGCTTGCCGCAGTGGCCTACCTCTGCCTGATGATCTTCGGCGTCGGTGCCACTCCCGTGACCATTGCGGTCATCTTCAGCGTGCTCGCCCTGGGCACCGGGGCCGCGGAGACCCTCACTAACGACGCCATTGTCTCGGCGGTCCCAGCTCACAAGGCGGGTGCGGCTTCGGCAATCTCAGAGACTGCCTACGAGGTGGGAACCGTCCTCGGCACAGCAATCCTGGGCTCGATCTCCGTTGCTTTCTACACCCACAACGTTCAGGTACCAGGCGGGCTCTCTCCCACCGCGGCTCTGGAGGCTGGCCAGACCCTGGGAGGCGCCGTCAACGTTGCCTCTGAACTCCCTGCCTCTGCGAGTTCCAGCCTGCTGGAGTCTGCCTTCGCAGCCTTTGACTCGGGCGTCCTCGCAATCGGGGCCGTTGGGGCAATCATCATGGCAGCGGCGGGCGTCTTGGCCTGGGTCTTCCTGGCTCAACCCGCCGGCGTAGATGAGGCTGTCGAGATCGGCATCGATGTGAGCAGCTAAACCAGTTGAGATTGACCCCGGTCCCGCCTGCTCGGGTGGATCCGGGGCATCTCTCTATCCGGTTGCCCACCCATTCACGGCCGTTGGATCGGTTGAACATCCGTGCGGTTGAAGGGACACTCACAGGTAGGTCGGTAACTCACCTCCCGAGATCGATAGGCTAGTTGCATCATAAAAATATCTTCAGTGGGGTGAAACCTATGGGCATTCCCGGGGTGGCCAGCTGGGCCCGGTCCTTCTACGACACGTACATCTTCGACCTCGACGGAACCATCTACCTGGGCGATCAACTTCTTCCCGGCGCACGCCGCCTCCTTGAGGAACTGAGGGACCGTAAGATCCCCGTGCGTTTCCTTTCGAACAACCCAACCAAGGGGCCCTCTGAGTACCTGGAGAAACTCAGCGTGCTTGGACTCGAGGCTCACCCCCACGAGATCATCACAACTGTCGTTGCCACCTCCAGGTGGTTGAAGAGGAACCATCCGGGCGCGAAGGTCTACCCGATCGCCGAAGCCCCCCTGATTGAAGAGCTGACCAGCCAGGGCATTGCGCTTAGCGATGATCCATCCGAGATCGATGTCGTCATCGCCTCCTACGATCGCGGCTTTGACTACATGAAACTCCAGACGGCCTTTGATGCCATTTGGTTTCACAAGCGGGCGATCCTAATAGGGACCAACCCCGACCGCTACTGTCCGTTTCCCGGAGGACGGGGCGAACCCGACTGCGCAGCAATCATCGCTGCCATCGAGGCCTGCACCGGCTCCCAATGCACCGAGATCATCGGCAAGCCCAACCCGGCCATGCTGGCAGCAGCACTGGACGGGCTTGATGTCGCCCTCGACCGAGTCGTCATGGTCGGCGACAGGTTGGGAACAGATATTGCCATGGCCATTGGCGCAGGGACGGCCTCGGCAATGCCCCTCACCGGGGACTCATCGGAAGCAGATGTCCTGGGACTTCCCGAGGACGAGCGGCCAACCCTGGTTATCGAGCGGATCGATCAGCTTGTGCCCCGTGAGGTATGGGAGGAGAGCGGTTGGTCCCTGGAAGACGCCACCCTAACACCCGACCAGATGCTTCGGTTGACCGTAGACTAGTCAAAGCGGATTTGAGCAGAGACCAAAAGGACTGACGATGACACGGGCACGCCCATCCATGGTTGACGTGGCGAAAAAAGCCGGAGTCTCACAGCGAACTGTCTCCAATGTGCTGGGGAACTATCCACATGTCTCGGAGCGCACCAGGCGGCTTGTCCTCCAGGCAGTCGAAGACCTCGACTACAGACCCAACATTGCCGCGCGACGGCTTCGACTTGGCAAGACAGGAACGCTCGCCCTCGCGGTTCCGAATCTCTCGTGGTCCTATTTTGGGGAGATCTCGCACCTGGTGCAGAAGTCCGTGGCAGCGGCTGGGTACAAACTCCTTGTCGCAGAGACCGAAGGCAGCGCCCACCACGAAGCAAAAGTCCTGCGGGACCTGCACGCCAACCTCATCGATGGCATGCTGCTCTCCCCCATCGAGCTCACCGCCAGCGAACTGGATGACCTAAACATTGATTCCCCACTGGTTCTACTCGGCGAGAGAATCAGCGACTCACGCTATCCCCACTTCGCCATGGACAACATCGGGGCGGCCCGCCAGGTGACCCGTCACCTCTACGACCAGGGGGCCCGACGCTTCCTGCTGCTCGGAGCCACGCAAACCACTGCGACCTCTAGTGCTGGCGTACTGCGCCAGCAGGGGTTTGAACTGGAGCTTGCGGAACTTGGCCTGCAGAAGCAGCAGGTGCGGTGGGAGCACGCCGATGTGTCACCGTGGACAAGCGCAGGGGCTTACGAGACGGTGAAGAGTTGGCTCAGGACCAATCCCCTGCCCGATGCCATCATTGCCCTGAACGACCTACTTGCCTTCGGAACCTTGCGGGCACTTCGAGAAGCAGGAGTCCGTGTCCCAGACGATGTCCTTCTATCCGGATGGGACGACACATCCGAATCTCAGTTCTCCACCCCCACCATCACGACGATCGCACCCGACAAACATGCACTTGTCCAGGGGGCAGTAGATGGACTAATCGCCCTCATAGAGGGCACAGCTTCTATTGAGGGCGATGTCCTCGTCGATCACACGCTACAGGTACGTGAATCAACGAAATCTTTGTGACGACGAACCTAGAGGAATCGTTTGACCATCCCGTCCAGGAGGACGTCTGATGCTTCGGTGAGGCGAGATCCAATTGAGTCGATCCGGCGTAGGATCTCACGTTTCTTCAAGGTGTCCATGGTCAGCTCGTCGGAAAAGACCCTGGTCAGGCCATTCTGATATTTCCTGCGAAGCAGGCCAGCTTGGTAGCGGGCCGAGATGCAGGCTTCGCGGCTGCGCTCGGCATCGCGGGTTGCAACGGAAGCGCGGAGGTGTTTCAGTGCGGCCTCTGCTGGAGCCAGGGCATCCCTGGACCAGTCCCCGGATGGAACCTCCCACTTTGCCATCTCCCGCACCAGGTCCCTCAGGTTGTCTGTCACATCATCGATTGCCCTGGAGGCCCGGAACAGGTCCTCACGCTCCAACGGGACCGTTAGTGCTGCATCAATGCGTTCCACCAGGGTTGCTCGCGCCTCATCGCCCTCGTGCTCAATGGATCGCATAGGCTTTCTGGAGCGCTGGGCATCCGCCTCCTGAGAGCAGACCATGTTGGCAAGCTCGGTGGCTTCGAGGGCGACGTTGATCTGTTTGATCAGCATCTCGTTTACCGCATGCTGACGCCCAGACCAGAACCGGAACCATCGACTAACTTTTGGCATGGTGACTTCCTAAAGAGCTGAAAGGACACTGGAGATAAGGAATGCGATCAGGACAGAAATCGGGAGTGTCCACACCCAGGCGATACACACCCGAAGGATCCCGTTCCAGTAGATAGCCCGGCGGCTCCGTCGGACCCCCACCCCCAGAAGACCCCCGGTCATCGACTGTGTCATGGACAGGGGTGTTCCCAGTGCCGCGCCGCCAAGCACCGTGGCAGCCGTGCTCACCTCTGTCCACAACAGGTCGACGGATGAGGTAGCCGTGATGCCATGGCGCACGAAGCGACCCGAGCTTCGCAGGCCCAGAACCGTTCCCACTGCAAACACGGCGGCGGCTAGGAGGCCTGCCGGGAGGTTCCGTGATGCCTCAGAGACCGGGGCGGCGGTAACGAGGGCGATTGTGAACAGGATCTTCTGGCCGTCATTGGCAGAGTAGGCCAGTGAGATTGCCCCAAAGGCGATGCGGTGCAGTAGTTGCAGTACTGCGTGAGGGGACTTCGCAGAAGAAATGGGCAGGGGCAGGTGTGACAGAAGGAATGAGAGCGCCGCTGAGACAATCGGGGCCGCCAACCCCAGCGCGAGGACTCTAAGAACAAGGTGAGTGTCGATACCGCTTCCATCTGCCAGGCCCACTCCGGTAAGGGCCCCGACAAGGGCGAGGGTAATGGAGGTGGGAATCCGCGCCGCGATTGAGGCCCCCACCGTCAACAGGGTGGCGAAGAGAATCGTGATCGAAGCTAACTGCGCCGCCGCACCTGCCTGCACTCCACCGAAGTCCAGCATCTCTTGAAGTGAACCCGCAACGGTCCAGAGGCCGAAGTAGGGAACGATGGGGATTGCAATCCACAGAAACAGGAGTTGCCCCAGCAGTGGCTTCCGCGCAGTTTGGAAGGGAACCGCCGCTAGGGCCGCGCCGTCGTTTCTGCCGTTGAGAAAGACAAAGGCCACTGCTAGACACAGCAATAGGGCACTCACTGAGTTCTGTCACCTTTCTTTCTCGCAATTTGCTTGGCTCCCCTACCAGGCGTCGAACGCCTACGCCGGGGAGCCAAGACTTGGTGGTGTTACTAGTTGACCGTGGCTTTCAGATCTCGATCAAAGATGCTCTGAAGCTCTGTCTCTACCCCCTCCAGGGTGGTGACAACGTCATCGGAGTTGACGAGGATCTTCATGATTCCCTGGTCAAGTACCATGGCACCGCCCGGAACAAGCACACGTGCAAAGTTCTGGCTTCGCGTCATCGGCAACTCATCAACGGCGATCTCAAACTGGGGGTTGTCTGCGTAGACGGCGCTCATGTCAGCGTCCTTCTGCACGGGCAGGTACCCTGTTCCACCCGAGAAGAAAGCGGTGTTCTCAGGGTTCGTCAGGTAGGTGGCAAACATGGCTGCTGCCAGCTGCTTTTCCGGAGTGGAGTTGGAAGCAATACCCACGCCTGCACCACCGGTGGGCACTACCTTTTCAGTCTCAACTGGGCCACCTGGGAGGAAGCCGATGCCAACCTCAAAGTCAGCGGTGTCAAGGATGCCCCGGAGACCACCGGTCGAAGCGAGAATCTGGCTGACTGCGCCCGCGGAAAAGTCGGTGGTGGGATCACCACTGAGGACAGCGCCCCACCCATCGGTGATGGAGTCCTGAGCGAACTGCATGGCAGCAACGGTCGCTTCGCTGGTCGCGGCTGAGAAATCCCAACCATCAGACCAGTCGCCACCGTAGCCCCAGACCAGGTTCGACATGGTCCATGAGGGGAAGTAGGTGTCAGAGGGGTAACCGAAAGGAGTATCCGATACGCCAGCATCCTTTATCTTGAGGGAAGCTTCCTTGACGTCATCCCAGGTTGCGGGTGTCTCATCGGCTACGCCTGCCGCAGCGTAGTGGTCCTTGTTGTAGAAGAACAGGATCGTCGAGCGTGCGTAGGGGACTGCGTAGTGCGAACCTTCGTAGAGGTAGTCTTCGTAGAACGAGTCGTGGTAGGTCGAGGTGTCATTGCCTGCGGCCTCAAGGATCTCATCCAAAGGTGTGATTGAGCCGTTGAGGTAGGCGGGGAACCAGGTGGTGTCTGACAGGACCACCAGGTCGCCAGCATCTCCCGATACCTGTGCAGTCTGGAACTTCTGAGACACCTCGTTGTAGTTAGCACCCGCGGTTACCAGATCAACCTTGATCCCGGTCTCTGCTTCAAAGTTGGCGATGATCTCTTTTTCGAGGTCGATCGAACCACTGGGGTGGTTGCTCCAGAACGAGATCTGGTCTGCTGGTTCGACCGTTGACCAATCAGTCTCCCCCGTGGCCGCGGGCTCCTCGCCCGATGCCGCACCCTCGTCGTCGCTGCGCTCCACCGTTGGACCACAGGCGGACAGAGCAAGGGCAATCGCCCCGGCTCCCGCGACTGCGACCAGTCTCTTCACTTTGGTTACCTTCACCTTTTCTATACCTTTCTATTGTTGGTAGGCACATTCGGCCTATCCGTTGTCCCTCAAGTTGGCGCCCTACTGCTTGACTGCTCCCTGCGTAAGGCCGGCCACGATGTACTTCTGCAGGGCAGCGAAGACCACCAGGACCGGGGCGATGACCAGCACCGCTCCTGCCATGAGCACGCCGTAGCTACCCGTGTTGCTTTCAATGGACTGCAGAAGGTTCAGCCCTACGGGCAGAGTCATGTTCTCGGGTGTATCTGTGATGACCAGTGGCCAGAGGAAGCTGTTCCACTCCGTCACCACGGTCACCAGTGCGACTGTGGCAATCGTCGGAATCGATACGGGAACAACGATCTGCCACAGGCGTCGCCAGTGCCCTGCCCCATCAAGTTCGGCAGCTTCCAACAGACTGATGGGAAGCGTCTTGTACTGCTGGCGTAAAAGGAAGGTGCCGAATGCGGTTCCCAGAGTGGGAAGGATGATTCCCCACAGGGTGTTTCGACCTCCCAGGGCACTGATTGTCATGTAGTTGGGAAGCAGAGCTGCCTCCGGTGGCACCATGAGCGCCACGAGGATTCCCAGGAAGATGACGTTACGGAAGGGGATGTCAATGAAAACCAACGCGTAGGCGGTGGTGATTGCCAGAAGGACCTTGATGCCCGCTCCGACTACCGTAACAATCACCGAGTTCATGAGGACGCGCCCCAGCGGAACTCGATCCGCAACCTGGATGTAGTTGTCTACCGTGGGATCCACGGGCCAGAAAGTCGGGTTGATGGTGACAATCTCAGCGCTGGACTTGAAGGATGACACCACCATCCAAATCAGGGGTAGCGCGATCAAGAGAAGTGCAATCAGCATGGGAATGTAACCGGCAAACAAGGTGCTGGCCAGGTTCTCGCGAGTGAAGGCCTTCCGCCACTCCCCCCTTCCCTCCAGGGTCCGTTTTGCACGCCTAGCCTCAGAGCGTGACAGCTCAGCAGTTGACGCTTTGCTCATGAGTAGTGCACCTTTCGCTCAACGAAACGTATTTGGATGGCCGTGATGATGAAGAGGGTGAAGAACAGAATCACCGAGATTGCCGCCGCATAGCCCGCACGCTGGTAGGCACCGAACGACTGCAGGTAGATCTCAAAGATGATCGTGTTGGTGCCATTGCCCGTGGGGGTCATGATCCGCAGGATGTCGAAGGCCTGCATCGATGAGAGGGTCGTCGAGATGAGGAGGAAGAAGACGGTCGGGCTCAACAGGGGAAGAACCACCTTGAAGAAGCGCCGAATCGGGCCGGCGCCGTCAATGGCTGCGGCCTCCAACAGGTCATCGGGGATGGACTGGAGGCCCGAGATGAAGATAACGGCACAGAACCCCAGGTTCTTCCAGATGTAAACAAGGATCACCATCAGGAGTGACATATCGGGATCCAGGAACCACTCCGGGGACTTGCCCCCGAAGAACTCAAAGACGTAGCGCATCACACCCAGGCGTGGATCGAAGATGAAGCTCCAGACCAGACCGATTCCCACTCCCGAGAGTACATAGGGAGAGAAGAGTGAAGTCCGAACCAGGGTTCTGCCCGGTAGTTTCCGGTTCAACACCAGTGCCATCAGCAGCCCGAGAACCATTGAGCCAACCACCGTGGTCACGGTGAAGATTATGGTCACCCGCCAAACCTCAGTGCCCTGCGGGGACGTGAAGAACTCGATGTAGTTCGCCAGCCCAACAGGCTTCGCCGTCTTCGCACCCAGACGCCAGTCAAGCGTCGAGTAGTACATGTTCATGGCTAGCGGGTAGTAAACAAAGGCCAGAATCAAGGCGATGTTGGGACCCGCGAAGGCAAGGAAGTAGAAGAAGTTACGGGACTTCTTTATCCTTCGTTCCCGCTTGCGTGCCGGGTCAACTGAGGGCGGCGCGTCAACTGAAGGCAGTTGCACCGCCTCCTCCGTGATCACTCTGCTCATCACACGTCTTCCTCTTGTATATCGGTCGCCTGAATCTCACTGATTAACCTGGGTCGAACGTGTCTTCGGTGAGGGCTGTCATCGCAGACGATGGACCGAATTTCTGAGGAGGGGATCTTGGGCACTCTGTTCGCATCACAGAGTCCATTCGTCTCGGTCCCGGTGTCCGTGAGCTGCGTGTAGCAGATGCCGCCCAGGATCGGTGACCTGTAGAGGGCCGAGAAGAGCTCTTCGAGGCGATCCCTCAGAGCCTCTCGGTCAGAGACGATCCCGTAGCCCCAAGCCCCGGCATCGTTCAGATTCAAGGACACCCCGCCAAATTCGGTGACCATCACCGGACGGTCACCGTGCCAGTCACCGTCAAGCAGTGTCTTGCGACCCTGGGGACCGGTCCTGTTGATGGCCTCTGCGACCGCTTCGGCACTCTCATAGGTGACTTCGAGCTCCAAACCGGTTGTCGCGTAGTCGTGGGTGGTGACGATATCGGTGTCACCCTGCTCCCAACCGTCGTTGGCAATCACGGGTCGCGAACTATCCAGGGCTCGGGTCATCGACACGACCGAGTCAAGGAAGTGCCTCTGCTCCGGCAAATCCTCGATTGAGGAAATACCCCAGCTCTCATTGAAGGGAACCCAGACCACAATGCTGGGGTGGGAGCTGTCGCGTTCGACAAGCGAAATCCATTCTGAGAGGGTTCGCTCCATCGCCGTGGCACTGAACCCATAGGCTGAAGCACTCTCGGCCCAAACCATGATGCCCATGCGGTCCGCCCAGGTGAGGTAGGCGCGGTCGGCGGAGCGTTCGTGAATGCGAACAGTGTTGAAACCCATTTCCTGCGCGAGCTCGAGGTCCCTTCGAATGGCGTCCTGTGACGGAGGGGTGAAGT
Source organism: Actinomyces minihominis (assembly GCF_900187855.1). Classification (GTDB taxonomy): domain Bacteria; phylum Actinomycetota; class Actinomycetes; order Actinomycetales; family Actinomycetaceae; genus Scrofimicrobium; species Scrofimicrobium minihominis. The sequence goes on from NZ_FYEG01000002.1 coordinate 416,062, forward strand.
AGCTCTGTTCCCAGTAGCCCTGATCGAGGATGCCTCGAACGAAGACCGGGAGGCGGTTGATTCGCAGGAAGCGGCTGTCAAGGGAGACCTGCCGCAGCCCCAGGTAAGAAATGACCCGGTCATTGCTGGATAGCTCGTCGTAGAAGACGCGAGCATCGACAAGATTAGGACGACCGGGGGCCCAGAGCAGGGAGTCCCACTCGTGACGGTTCCGCAGGGCTGGAACGTGAAGGATCAACTTTGACTCACGTTCGGCGACCTCGGCCGTACCGCGGGCGAGGATGGAGTCACCGAGCAGAAGCTCAACCGTCAGAGTGCCCAAGCTGGCGGGCTGCTGAGCCAGGGTCACCGTGGCCGTAACCAGCGCCTGATCGATGTCAGATGACCAGTTGAGGGACTCAATGTAGTTCTCTTCAGTGGCTTCCATCCAGACATTGCGCCAGATTCCCCGTGACTGTTCGTACCAGATCCCGTGGGGGGTGGCCCGCCAGTCCTGCTTCCCTCGTGGCTTGTCGAGGTCGGTGCGGGAGTCTTCTGTGCGAACAGTGATGGTGAGCAACCGTCCTGATCGAGGGCGATCAACCACGACGGTAAAGGGCGTGTAGCCCCCAACATGATGGGCCCTCTTTACCCCATCGACCCACACCGTGGCTTCGAAATCGACCGCCTCAAAGTGAATCGAGATCCGAGACCCGTCACCAGCCTGCTCCAGTTCGGCGGGGGTGATGACCCTGCGGTACCAGTTCACATCGGCTGAACTGTACTCCTGCCCCGAAAGGGGACTTCCGATAGGGAACGGAACCGTGATGGTCTCACTGAAGCCCGAATCGGTTCTGAACCACCGGTCGCGGTTGCCGATATCTTCTGGGTCCGAACGAAACTCCCAGAGACCATCAAGCATTACCCAGTTGGTTCGACACAGCTGTGGTCGGGGATATCCGGAATCTGCCCAAGGACGAAAATTGTCTGCGTTGACGTGCATGTGACTAACTATGAGCGAAATCTTCTTGACTTGCAATCGTAGCACATCCGTGAGTTTCATCACAACGAATGTTAATGCGGAGACTTGCACCCCCTCTAAAGTTGCACTTTGGCGTCGGGTTGCGGTGTTAGGCTCCATGGTCACAGACACACTTTAGGAGAAGCGCAATGTCCGAACTAAGCAGGTCAGTCAAGGTTGAAGATCACCCGATCATCTTCTCCCACCGCGGCCTCAACCTCGAAGCACCCGAAAACACCATGGCGGCATTTCGCCTGGCCCACGCTCGCGGTGTCCAGTGGATAGAAACCGATATCGATGTTATAGCGGATGAAACGCCAATCCTCATGCATGACGCAACCACCGATCGAACCACGAATCGCCCCGGTAGCGTCTACGACCTGCGCCGTGAAGACCTGTCTGACCTCGACGCTGGTTCATGGTTCGGTCCGCAGTACGTCGGTGAACCCGTACCCACCCTGGACGACCTCGTCGCCTTTGCAAACGAAACCGGCATGAACCTCAACGTGGAGCTGAAAGCCAACCAGCAGGGGAAGGAACGTTCCTTGATCCTGGTTGAGAAGGTTGCGGAAAGCCTCAGCAAGCTTGAGGACCACGTCTCGGTCATGATCTGCTGCTTCTCACCTCTGCTCCTTGCCGAGTACGGGCGCAGGGATCCCAGCATGGATCTAGCCCTTCTCACTGACCGCCACACGCTGACGCCGGACTGGCGCTCCATACTGGAGCTGGCCGGGGCCACCTACCTTCACCCCGAACACAGCAGTTTGACGCCGGAGCTAACCCAGAGCATCCGCGATGCAGGCTTCGGCATTAACCCCTGGACGGTCAACTCCATGGCACGCGCCAATGAGCTGATCAACTGGGGTTGCACCGGCATCATTACCGATGTCGCTGACGTCATGATGCGCTAGCGCAGACGACGCTGCTACTTTTTCGGACTGGTCTTCTTCAGCCAGATCACGATGAGGACGGCTGCGATGAGGACGATGGCAAGGATATCGACCCAGACGCTGGAAAGAAGCGCGCTCTGACTCTGCAACCACGCCGACATCTCGTAGGGCAGCAATGCAGGCGCTGAAACCAGACCGTTGGTGGTCCAGAAGATGATGCCGACGAGGACGATAATCGTGCCGCCGATAACCGAAGTGGTGTGGAAGCTACGTCCAAACAGCTTGAAGCTGCGGCCTCGCAGGAAGCCCTTGGTTCGAGAACTCATCTTGTCCCACAGTGCCGCGATGATCAGCAGGGGCACCACCATGCCTGCGCCGTAGAGAGCCAGAAGGATCCCTGCCATAACGACGCTGCCCTGAGCTGCGGCCATAGTCAGCACCGCACCCAGAATTGGTCCGGAGCAGAACCCCGCTACCCCACTGGCCATTCCCAGCAGGAATGATTTGACAAGGCCGGTGCTCTTTGTGGCGCGCTGATCAAGCTTGCTGCTTCCAGGCAGCAGCTTTGAGGCATCAAAGCCAAACCCGAAGATCTGAAGAACACCGAAGAGAACCATGATCACCGAGGCAATGGCAATGACCGCCGTGCGGTGAGTGACGAACAGGCTGCCGAATGCCCCTGCTCCCACCCCAAGCGGCAGCAGGACGACCAGCAGTCCCAGGTAGAAGACCGCGCTATGCAGGACGAGCCTTGGGCCCGAACCCACCGTCGATGCGAAGAAAGCCGGCAGCAGCAGCGCCCCGCAGGGGCTGAGGATCGCCAGGGCCCCGCCGATGAAGGCGGTGACCAGACCGATATCCACCTCTAGCCCTGCTGGGTCTTGGCGAGGACGTCCTCGAAAGTCTGGACAAAGACGTCGGTTGGCTGGGCTCCGATGACAGGAACGCCACCCAGGATGACAGTCGGGGTTGAGGTGACCCCGATCCCCTGCACCAGGGCCGCGTGTTCAGCGATGATGGTGGCGGTGGCCGGGTCGGTCAAGTCTGCTTCAAACTGAGCCTGATCCAGTCCGAGCTCACCCGCAAGCGCCGTCAGTGCCTCTTCGGTCAACCCGGTGTCGGCGAGTTTGTCCCCGCCCGGGAAGAGGGCGTTGTTGAACTCAAGGAAACGCCCCTGCAGACCAGCGGCGTAGGCGGCTCGTGCCGCGGTCTCGGATGCAGGGCCGAAGAAGTTGGCGTCACGCCACTCGATCCGCAGCAGCCCCTGGTCGACGTACTCCATCATCACCGGCAGGGTTTCCTCGTTGAAGCGACCGCAGTAGGGGCACTGGTAGTCCGAGTAGACAATCATCGCCACGGGTGCGTCAACTGCACCAACCGCAAGCGGGTCGTTCTCCTCACGGGCCTCCAGGGTCGTGAGGTCGTTCTCCGCAGGTGCCTCAGCACCCGCATTTGCGTCCCCGACCTCATCGGTGGCCCCTTCGACCTCTTCAGTCACCGCAGTCCCGCTAGTCTGAGCCCCCAGGGGTTCTTTGCCAAGGGAGCTGCCCTGCACCAGCCATGCCACCACCAACAGCAGGATTGCAATGATGACGATGAGGATCGGAACGACGATCCTGGTGGCTGAGCTCTTCTTTGGCTGGTTTTCCAAGGTAATTCTCCAAGTTAGCTGCGACGAGATGTCGTGGTTTCGTTTTTCGACCTCGGACAGCTTTGTGCCTGAGGATGGCGAGTTCCAGGTGACCAAGCCCGCGGCCGGCCGCCCCGAGTCCTCAACTAGGCTATCGACTGTTCTGGTTTCCCCGGCAACTCTGTGCCCATCCACACAGATGCGTCGAAGCTACCTGCGGGACCATCTTCCAAGCATTTCTAGTGGGAGCAGACCGCCTTGCCAACCAACCGTTCCGCCCTCCTGCCCACACTGGCACTCACCCTGATGACAGCGGTGTGGGGGTCGACGTTCTTTCTGATCAAGGACCTGCTGCAACAGGTTCCTCCCCTTGACTTCCTGGGGTCACGGTTTGGGTTGGCTGCCATCCTGGTGATCCTGTTTCAGTTCAACCGCCTCAGATCGGCCGGTCGAATCGAGTGGGTTCGCGGTGGGCTCCTTGCCGTCCTGTACTCGTGTGGGCAGCTGCTGCAGACCATCGGCCTCCAGTACACGGATGCTTCCATTTCCGGCTTCATTACCGGAATGTACGTCGTCCTCACCCCCATCCTTATCTGGGTCCTGTTTGGCAAGAAGATTTCCGCCAAGGTGTGGATTGCCGTGGCTATGGCGACCGGGGGACTTGCTTTCCTCAGCATCCAGGGCAACCCCTTCACGGGCGAGGGCGTTCCCTTCAGGATAGGTGAGCTTCTCACGCTGGCGAGCGCACTCTTCTACGCCCTCCACATCGTCTTCCTGGGCAGATGGGCGCACCAGTCTGAACCCGTTACCCTCGGCCTCATCCAGATCGTCGGCGCCGGCATCATCCTTGGTGCCGCAGCCCTTCCGGGTGGTGTTGCCCTACCGCAGACGGTGGGCGCCTGGAGCAGTTTCCTCTACATGACGATCGTGGCCGGACTTGGCGCCGTCGTTGTTCAGACCTGGGCCCAGTCGCGCTTGAATGCCACCACTGCCGCGGTCATTATGACGACCGAACCCGTGTTTGCAGCGGCTTTCGCCATTGCCTTTGGTGGTGAGCCCATGACCAGCCGCCTCCTCCTCGGGGGCGCGCTCGTCCTCACCGCCATGGTCCTAGTTGAGACTGGTGGAACCGATGACAAGCCCTCTTCAACTCCCCCCGATGCGGGTGCGGATGAGGTCGAACACGGCAGTGAACTTATCGAAGATCCCGCTCCCCTCTCCGGGCGCAGTTCCGTTTCCTAACCCTCGTTTTCTAGTCATACTGCCCCACCTTTTCCGCCGGTCGCAAACTTTGCACAATCGTCACTTTCTTGGCACACAAAAACTGTGGAAAGGTGAGAGTGTTGAAGTGTGTCTGTGGCACTTAGAACTGCGTGGTTCCTGTTTGCCTTCAGTCACCAGAGTTGTAGCCAAAGACTAGGGATAGTGAGGCAAAGGGATGTTCACCTGGCTTGGGAAAGCTGACACAAAGCGACCAGTGGTCATACTCATCACCTGGGCGATTGTCGTGGTGGTTGCCGGAATGGCTTCCCTGTGGGGCTTCGGTCAAGGCGGCCTCTTCCAGCGCATGGCAAGCTCTGAGGCGCTGATTCCCGGAACCGACTCTTCGAAGGTACAGAAACTCATCTCCGGTGGGACTGAGGGCGGTGAAACCTCAATCCTGGTGGTCAGCGGGGTCGACACTGACACCGACTGGGATGACCTGGCTGCTTTCGCTGAGAAGCACCGTGAACTGTTTGAGGACGAGTTCGTCGATACGGTTGCCGATGCCTTTCTGATCTCGTCTGAGCTGGACCAGGCTGAGGCCGACGCACAGGCGCAGCTCGAGCAGACCATCAAGGATGAGTCCGCCAAGGCCATCGAAGAAGCACTGGCCCAGGCTGAGGAGTCCGCGCAGCAGGAACTTGCTGCCGCTGAGGCCCAGATGCAGACCCAGGTAGAACAGGCAGCCGCATTGGGACCGGAAGCTCAGGCTGCAGCTCAAGCCCAGGTTGATGCGGCCCGCGCTCAGATGCAGGCTGAGTTTCAGGCCCAGATGGACCAGGCCAAGGCCGAGATCACCCAGCAGGTGACCGAACAGGTCACCGCCGCCGCCACTGAACAGTTCGAAGAAGCTCAGAACGATCCAGAGGTGAAAGCACAGCTAGAGGACGCCCAGGCCCAAATGGATGCGTTGGTTTCCCAGTCTGGTGACGCCTACGTGGTCGTCGTGACCTTCAAGCCTGAACTATCCGACGCGCAGGTCAGTGAAGCCCGGGCGGAACTTGCCGACTCCACGCAGATCTACCGGGATGCGCTGCAAATCGATTTCCCAGGTGCTCAGATAGAAGAGATGTCTGGCGCTCAGATTGAAGCAGCCATTATGGACCAGGTGCAAAACGACCTGGTCACCGGTGAGGCTCTCAGCCTGCCGGTTGCCGCCCTGATCATGCTTATTGTTTTCGGCGGCGCACTGTTTGCGGGCATGCCACTGATTGGCGCTGTTTCCTCAATCGCCGCAGGAATGGGCGCCATCTGGGCCGCCACCTTCTTCACCACGATTGACTCATTCATCCTCAATGTCGTCTCCATCATTGGTGTCGCCCTCTCCATTGACTACGGCCTACTGGTCGTTTCCAGGTACAGAGAAGAATCGAAACTGCTTCTCGAGGGACTTGGTCACTCTCGAACCGCTAAGAACCCGGCCGCCTTGAAGTCAAAGGTTGTGGTTCCCGCTGTCATCAAGACTGTTGAGACCGCCGGCCGAACCGTCCTCTTTTCAGCCGTGACTATCGCGCTGTCTCTTATCGGTTTGGCGATGATCCCCGTCCAGATCCTTCAGGTCATTGCTTGGGGTGGCATCGCTGTCACCCTCCTGGCAGTACTGGCGGCCATCACCCTGGTTCCCGCACTTCTCGCCCTCCTTGGCCGCAAGGTTCTCAAGCCTTCGCCGATCACCAAGGTGCCCGGCGTTGGCCGCCTAGTTGAGGCCATCGGGGACACCTCCACCGACCACGGGTTCTTTTACAGCATTGCCCGCTGGGTCCAGAAGCGTCCCTGGCCCATCATGATCACCGTCACCCTGGTCCTGGTTGCAATGGCACTTCCCACCCAAAGCCTTTTCTTGCGCAACCATTTTGCCGATTACATCCCCCAGGACACCCCGCTGCGAACCGCCTTTGAGACCGTTCAAAACGACTTCCCTGAACTTGCTACCCCCTCTGCCACCGCGGTAATCGATGCGCCGGAGGACAGCCCGGCGGTTCTTGACTTCGTAGTCGAAGTGTCAGAACTGCCAAACGTTGACCAAGCTATCGCGCAACCCCTCGAAGAAGACTCGTCAATGACAAGGGTCGACGTCAGGGTGATTGCTGAGGATCCGGCTGGACCCGAGGTCGTTCAGGTAGTTCACGATATGCGAGCCCTCGACTCTGAAGCCGAGGTCTGGGTAGGTGGCTCAGCGGCCTCGCAGATCGACTTCACCGATACCTTGAAGCAGTACGCCCCGCTGGCCCTGCTCGTTGTGGCCATTGCCGTGACGATCCTCCTCTTCCTGATGACGGGGTCTGTCGTAGTCCCCGTCAGGGCTCTGATCATCAACACCCTGTCGCTGATGGCAGCACTGGGGCTCACTACCGCTATCTTCAACAACGGTTGGTTTGGGGTCCCCGAAACCGGGGGGCTAGAGATCTTTGTTGTCGCCGTCCTTATCGCCTTCGGCTTTGGTTTGGCAATGGACTATGAGGTCTTCCTCCTCTCCAGGATCAAGGAGTACTGGGATGCCGGGGATGACAACAACACGGCTGTGGCTAAGGGTTTGCAGAGGTCGGGCCGCATCATCAGTTCCGCTGCCGCCATCATCGTGGCCGTCTTCATCGGCTTCGCCATGGGTGACATGGTCGCCATCAAACAGATGGGCATTGCCCTGGCAATCATGGTGGTAACCGATGCGACCATCACCCGTATGCTGCTGGTCCCCGCCGTCATGACGATTCTTGGCAAGTGGAACTGGTGGGCCCCCAAACCCTTGGCCAAACTTGCCGCAAAGATCGGCTTGAAGGAGTAGCCGCCGCGGTCAGGATGGTGCGAACGCTCCGCGCGGAGCTCGGCACGAGCCAAGGAACGACTACGCGCGTCGCGGAACAGCTCGGCTACGGCGTCGAGTCGGTTCGAGCCTGGGTCGCCAAGCTGACATCGATGACGGTGTGAAAGCTGGGGTGACGACCGACGAGCAGACCCGCATGAAAGCACTTGAGCAAGAGAACCGAGAGCTCAAGCGCGCCAATGAAATCTTGAAACGTGCCGCGTCTTTCTTCGGGGCGGAGCTCGACCGCCAACACCGGAGCTAGTGTCCTTCATCAACCGCAACAAAGACGATGTTGTTGCTGGTCGCAGGCTCGGGGTCGAAGCATCTGCAGCGTGCTGCAGGTGGCCCCGTCGACGTATTATGCCGCGCATGGCAGACCAGCCTCTGCTCGGAAAATTAGAGATGCAGAGCTCGCGCCCAGACTGCTCGAGCTCTGGGAATCGAACTACTCCGTCTATGGGGTGCGGAAGCTTTGGAAAGCTGCGCAGCGAGCAGGCATCAATATCAGCCATGATCAGGTCGCCCGGCTCATGAAGACCCTCGGGATTGAGGGCGTGCGCCGGGACAAGCGCGTGAAAACTACGAAGCCTGACCCGCGAATGCCGCGGCATCCTGATCTCGTTAACCGTGTCTTCAGCGCGGATGCGCCGAACCAGTTGTGGGTGACGGAATGGACGTTCGTGCCGACCTGGCAGGGTGTCGCCTACGTGTGCTTCATCATTGACGCATACAGTCGCGCGATCGTGGGATGACGATGTGCATCGAGCATGAAGACCGAGACGGTACTCGACGCGATCGAGATGGCCCGCTGGTCACGGGGGAAATACCTCCCCGAGTTGCGCTGCCATAGCGATGCGGGCAGTCAATTCACGTCTATTCGCTACGGAGAGCGCCTCGCAAAGATCGGGGCGACACCCTCGATCGGAACTGTCGGTGACAGCTACGACAACGCCCTCGCTG
>NZ_FYEG01000011.1 GCF_900187855.1 Actinomyces minihominis
CGGCCAGTAAGCCCGCTGCGAGTAAGCCTGCGGCGGTCAACATTGAAGCCCTCGCGAACGCCGTGATCCGCGGGGACTACGGCAACGGCGAAGAGCGCAAACGCCGCCTCGGCGCCAACTACGCCGCCGTACAAGCCAGGGTCAACCAGAAACTCGGCTACTAACAACAGCCACTTCTAACCGCCCCACCTGTACGTCTTCTTCTCCGGAAGCGCGTGCAGGTGGGGCGCTTTTTGCGTTTAAGACCCGGGTTTTCGGCGTGGGGTTATATTTCGGGCCTTCTCGGAGCCCTCCAAGTAAGGGAACTTTCGAGAAGGGAGCCAGTCATGGACGCTTTGGTTCGTGAGCGCGTCGTGGAGCTGCGCCGCAGAGGACACACCTACGGAGAAATCAGCGAAACCACAGGCGTGCCCCGAAATACGGCGAAATCAATCTGCCGTAGAACACCCACCGACACCGCCCGGGTGGAGGGCGTGTGCGAACAATGCAAAACCAACCTGCCAGACGGGGAGCAAGCGCGCAGATTCTGCTCGGCTAAATGTCGCCTCGACTGGTGGCATCAGCACCCAGAGCGCCTCAACCGAAAAGCCCTGTACTCCTTCACCTGCGCCCACTGCGGGACCGAGTTCATGGCGTACGGGAACCGGAAGCGTAAATACTGCACCCACGCCTGCTACGTCCAGGCTCGTTTCGGCACCAAAGGCGGCAGACGGTGACCCCAGAGCGTTTTGACGCCGAGGTGCGCCTATTTCAGGCCATCGCGTTCGTTGACACACTGCTCGAGCGAGGCATCCTAACCACCACCGAAGCGGATACAGCCCGTGCTCGGCTCGCCCGACAAAATCGCTCCCTGGTGGGGTCTTTGTTGCTGCAGGTCCGACTTGATAACCGGGGAGTTTAGAGCGTGTATGGACACAACAAAGAGGTCGAGCAGGGGAGGGGAGCACCCTTGAGAACACTAGAAGTAATCCCGGCCAAACCGGCCCCACCAAAAAGACTAAAAGTGGCCGCTTACGCCCGGGTCTCCAGCGATGTCGGGCGGCTGCCCGCGTCCTTTGCCGCGCAGGTTTCTTACTACTCTCGCCTCATCCAAGGAAACCCGACCTGGGAATATGTGGGCGTCTACTCAGATGAAGGAATCACCGGCACCAGCACCCGCAAACGCGACGGGTTCAACCACCTCATGGACGCCGCCCGCGCAGGCGAAGTAGACCTGATTTTGACGAAGAGCATCTCCCGGTTTGCCCGCAACACCGTGGACCTGCTGGCAGCCGTGCGCGAACTAACCAGCCTGGGGGTGCCGGTGCGGTTTGAGCGCGAAAACATCGACACCTCCACCGCTGACGGAGAACTCTTGCTCACCCTGCTGGCCTCGTTCGCTCAGGCTGAGTCGGAGCAGATCAGCCAGAACACCAAGTGGGGAATCACCAGAGGATTCCAGGCGGGCAAACCCACACCCTGCCAAATCTACGGATACCGGTACGTCGGCGGCACCCTAGAGATCATCGAAGAAGAAGCCGCCGTGGTTCGCAGACTCTTCCACGACTACCTAGCGGGCATCACCCCCGAGGCCACAGCCGAAGCGTTGAACCGTGAAGGCGTGAAACCGCGGCGCGGGAAGAAATTCCTAGGCAAGAACCTGCGCAGACTCCTCGAAAACGAGCGCTACACGGGCCGCGTTCTAGCGCAGAAGTGTTACCGCACCCGCATCGCCGACAACGCTTCGACGACAGTGAACCGCGGGGAGCTGCCCAGGTACCTGATCGAAGATGCGCACCCGGCAATCATTGATGACGACACTTTCGAGGCCGTGCAAAAAGAACTGGCGAGAAGGCGGCAGGTGGGACTGGCGCGCAGTCCCGGAGGATACAGCGCTCTGACCTCAAAAGTGGTCTGCACCGAGTGCTCGCGCCACTTCCACCGGCGCACCCGAACCACCCGAGCCGGGGCGAAGCGGGTCTTCTGGTGGTGCTGGACCGCGACACAAGGAACCGGGAACCCCTGTGGCTCGCCCCAAGTTGGCGAACAGGCCCTCAAAGACGCGTGCGTGAAAGCGCTCGGCCTGGACGAGTGGGACCCAGAAGCCGTTTTGACCCGAATCGAAAACATCACCGTCGCGCCCGGCGGGAGGGTCCGCGCCAACCTACACAACGGCGAAACCAAAGGATTCGTCTACGCCAAAGGAGTGATAAGCGATGTCTAAAGTCACCACCATCCCCGCGAGTCGGCCAATGCACGCAAACCGACCGGCCACGCAGCAAACCACCAGGCGGGTCGCGGGATACGCGCGCGTTTCAACCGACATGGAAGAACAATCCGGGTCTTACGCCGCCCAAGTCTCCTACTACACCGACTACATCCAAAACCACGCAGACTGGGAACTCGCAGGCATCTACACCGACGAAGGAATCAGCGGCACCTCCACCGCCAAACGCGGCGGGTTTCGCTCCATGGTCCAAGACGCCCTCGCAGGCAAGATCGACTTGATAGTCACCAAAAGCGTGTCCCGTTTCGCCCGTAACACCGTCGATTCCCTCACCACGGTACGAAACCTCAAAGACGCCGGTGTCGAGGTGTTCTTCGAGAAAGAGAACATTTGGACTTTTGACTCCAAGGGCGAGCTGCTCATCACCATCATGTCCAGCCTCGCCCAAGAAGAATCGCGGTCTATCTCCGAGAACGTCACCTGGGGGCACCGGCGAGCCTTCGCTAATGGGCGGGTCATGGTTCCCTACTCATCCCTGCTCGGGTATAAGAAAGGTGAAGACGGCGGACTCGCCATTGATGAGAGCCAAGCCAAGGTTGTGCGCCGCATTTACTCGGGCTACCTGAGCGGTCACGCGCCCGCGAGAATCGCCCGTGAACTCACAGCAGAGGGCATCCCAACGCCCAGGGGTAAAACCAAGTGGACGGCTACCACCATCCGTTCCATCCTCAAAAACGAAAAATACAAAGGCGACGCGCTCTTGCAAAAGAGCCTCACCGTTGATTTCCTGACCAAGAAAACCAAGGTCAACGAAGGTGAAGTGCCCCAGTACTACGTGACTGGCAACCACGAAGCGATCATCGACCCTGCCGTGTGGGAACAAGTCCAGCGTGAGACCGAGCGACGCAAGAACCCCAGTGTGCGCAGCAGCCACCCCTTCGCGGCCAAGATTCGCTGCGGAGGGTGCGGAGGGTGGTTCGGGCGGAAAACCTGGCATTCCACATCGAAGTACGCCCGCCACATCTGGCGATGCAACAACAAATACGAAGGAGACAAAACCGGTTGCACCACGCCCCACGTCACCGAAACCCAGGTCGAGGAAGCCTTCGTGGCGGCCCTCGCGGAACGCCTAGATAGGGAGACTGTTGGGGGAGAAGTCTTGGCGTTCCTGGATGCCACTGTCTTCAACACCAGCAAGAACCGCGCCAAACTCGCCAAGCTTGAGGAAGAAGTTGAAGGGCTCGTCGCCAGGATCAACGGGCTGGTCTCCGCTGGAGCAAGTAAAGCCCTCAACCCAGACCAGTACGAAGCTGACTACCGGGCCCTCGAAATGAAATACCTCGCGGCCGATAAGAAGCGGAATGACGTGGCCGAGGCAATCGCCGACCTGGAACACCGAAGCCGAGGGGCCCACCAAGTCCACGACTACCTACAAACCCAGCCACCCCTGACCTACACGCCGGAAGCCTGGACCACCCTCGTCGCCGAGGCCGAGGTCAGCGCTGACGGCACGATCAGTGTTCGCTTTGCGGACGAAGTTCGAGGCTGAGTGCCAGGGGTCCGGGGAGTTGGCGGTATCTTGACGAATTCCAGGACCTGTTTGGCCTTCCCGAAAGGCTTCTCCAAGGTGACGGAAATGCGAATGCTCGCGTGGTTCACTGGCACTGAGGCCTTGGAGGGTTTCACGTGCTCGGCAGAAGACGCACAAGCGCAGGTGAGGTAGCCGTGGGTTCTCCGTTCGCGCTGTGGCCTAGCGAGGTCTCCGGGCCGCGCGAGAAGAACCGCGGATTCCGGCTGTGCGCGGGCTCTAGGTGGCTGCCGACAGAGGTTGACTGGACGATGGCCCTGGACCGGGACCGATCGGGCCGGCATCATTCATTCACGTTGCGATCGCCCTGCCCGCGTCGAAACAACCGCAACGAGCGCTGCCGGTGGCATCGAGGTGCTCACGCCTGACAACTTGCAGGTCTGCGCCCAGCTGGGACTTCCGGTATCTTTAGAAGGAAGCTAGTCCAAGCTACCGAAGGAACAGCAATGCAACCAAAAGTCATCGTGCCCGACGTCGACCTAGATAACGAGTTTCTCGAAGTCGAGTTAGAGCCCCGTTCAGAGAACATCCTTGCGCCGAACGGCAACCACCACCCTTCGGTGGATCCCACCTAGATCGGAGGACTAGGTGGCTGTCACTCAGCTCTGGGAGGTGGGTGGGCTCATCAAAGCTGTAAAAAGTGATGATGGGCGCCTTTTTGTCCCGAGGCGTCATGTTGCCGTTCCGCCTAACTTCGCCCTGAGTCGGCCTCTACCGTCTGTTGGGACGGGCGAGGCGGGTGGGTTGGCAACTGAGAATAGCGAGGGTTTGACCGTCGTTCTTGACTCGGACCCTGAAATTCAACCCGAAGAGCTAATCCGTCAGCTCGACGTGCTTAGGGGCTCTAGCCTCGTCGTCCTCACCGCATCCACATCCATCGATAGGAAGCGCGTCCTAGAGGATGAGGCATTGGCGGCAGGCCTTCAATTCCGACTGGTTGAGATCTCCTATCCCGTGGTGACCATCGGCCCGAGGAGCGACAGTGAAACCGGGCCTCTCGTGCCGCACCTCTTTGCGCGCAGAAAGTCCAATTTTCCGGATCCCGCCCTGTTTGACCTGGTGGGCGAGGAGGCCACTTATAATGCCGAGTGGGATCTGGTGGCCGACGTAGTCCAGATAATCATATCGAGTGGTGCTCTGGATGACTCAGCCAGCCGAGAGTCCTGCGATTATCGCATCACCGAATTGAACCTCCAGTCGGGTGAACGCATGTCCTCAGTTTTGCTTCCTCTTTGGTCCAACGAAGTGCTCACTGGCCTGGCAAGCGAGGTTGATTACAAAAGCCCCGAGGCGCGCCATCCTAAACACGGCATCATCCGAAAGCTGCGGAGGATCCATATGGGGTCCACGCTCCCAGCGGACCTGGTAACGGTGCAGGCCGATGTGGCTGACCTCCGTCATGTGTCCCCTTGGGCGAACAACACGGTTTGTCAGGGGAGCACGTTCGGCGATGTGCAGGGAGCGGAACTGGCGGCCATCGGAGAAGCCTATGAACGCTACTGTGCGAACATAGTGGAGGGAAAAGAACTCGTGGTCGGTTCCCGGAGGGATCTGGGATCTCGCGGGCTTACGTTGGTCAACCCTAAGGACTTGATCCTTTTTTCTGAACGCCAACTGTCAGATCAAGGCTTTCCGTTCTGCGATTTTGATGACGACACGGTAACAACTTGGGTAGAGGGCCGCAGTGTCTACGACGGAGAGTCGATCTACGTTCCATTGACAATGGTGTACGTCAACCATAGACGGCTGGGGAGAGTCGGGGACTATCCCCTCCCGCCCATCAACGCCCCGGCGTACACCGGGATCTCATCCGGACCCACCACGGAGTTCGCTCTCATGAACGCCATCCAAGAGGTGTTCGAGCGGCACGCGACAATGTGTTGGTGGCACAACGTGCCGTTTGCGCGCGGACTTGACCCTGAGTTTTCGGACCGTGTGCTCGAGGTTGTCGGGGAGCTTAACGACAAAGGCAACATCGTTTCCATCTTGGATATCCCTAATCGCTTCGGTGTTCCTATCGTTGCGGCAACGATACGAAACTTCAGCCGAGGGACGACCAACACAGGGTTTGCGTGCAGGCTCGATACGGAGGCCGCTGCGCTAAAAGCGCTCACCGAGGCGTGCACGCTACAGGCAGGTAGCTTTGATCTTCTTGACCCGGAGGGCGAACTCTTTAGGGCGATCACCAGAGGGGAGCTGTGGGAAGGCGTGGCCAAGCCCTGGAGAGAGGATAGGGCGTACTTGGAAGACTACTCTGGGAACTTCCATGACTTGCGGGATCTGATGCTTCAGCAGCAAGCTAACCTGGACCCTCGATCCCCAGCGTTCACGGATCCCTGGCTGTTCCCACAAGCGCTGCAGGCTAAGCGACCGCTCTACCCGAGTAGGCCCGAGTCTCTTGAGACCTACCTGGAAGTTCTGCGAAAGCTCGGCCTGGAGCCGATAGTAGTTGACGTTACGAGTGCTGATGTGCGAGCTCTGGGGGTGGAGGTGCTGAGAGTCTTGGTCCCCGGCCTGGTTCCCAACTTTGCCGTGGGGGACATGCACCTTGGCGGTGGAGTTATCCAGCGTGAACCCGTAGTACTCGGATTGGCCGAAGCGCCGACCAATGTGGACTCGCTGAACTACTTCCCACTGCCGCACTGCTAGCCATGTCTGAGCTTTCATCTGGTCGTCAGTTAGTGCTTGCAGTTGCGTTGGTGACCACTGAATTGATCGCGGGGATGCAGAGCTACCTGACTCAGCTGATCCTGCCGATCATGGCGGCAGACCTGGATGCTCAGAGCTTCTATGGGCTGATTATTGGCTCTGGAGCTATCGCCCAGTTCATTGCTTTGCCGATCGGCGCGAACCTGATCTCTCGGTTCCGGCTCCCGCCGCTGCTAATGGTCCTCACGCTCGGGGTCACTGCCGGGGCGATCATCTCCGCCGTCAGTCCCAACGTGTGGGCCTATCTCCTGGGTCAGGTCATTAGATCCTTCGCTGGCGGCGCCATGGCGACGGCAACGATCGGAGCGGTGGCCCTTGGACTTGAGGGCCGGGCACGCCGCCTTACTTTGGCCTTCTCGTCGGCCAGCTGGGTCATCGCCTCAATCGTGGGGCCAACCTACGCGGCGTGGGTGACGCACCTGCTGTCGTGGCGTTGGTCCATGCTGATCTACCTTCCGTTGCTAGTCCTGGCCAGATGGATCATCGCGATGAACCTGAAGACGAGGACGAAGTCCCGGCCCTCTCCGCTGGATTTACGCGGCGCTGTGATGCTGGGATCCGGCCTGGCCCTCACCATCGCCCCGGTGACTGGGGTGCTCCGAATCGTATTGGTGCTTGCCGGGGTAGCCGTGTTGATCGCCGGTGCCGTCAAAGTGCTTCCGCCCGGGACTTTTACCAACTCCTCCCCTCGTTATGCGGCGATTGCGGTCATGTTTTTCCTCACCGGCACATACTTTGCGGCGAACGAGGTCATCACGCTCACCCACCACGACGTCTACGCGGCCGGCGCTCAGGCTCTTGGAGTGGTCGTTCTGTGCGGCGGACTCGCTTGGGCGCTGATCGGCTTACTGACGGGCGTCCGGCCGGCCAAGGGATTTCGTGCCTACGCGAACCGAGCGACCGTCGGCACGCTTACGATGGCTGGGTCGTTCGCGCTCATCGCGGTGAGCATCGCGATCGGGATGCCGTGGCCCGCGATCATAGTGCTCTCGGTGCTGTGGACCGTTGCCAGCGTTGGGATGGGGATGACCTACCTGGACACCTTGAACACACTGTTCGAGGAGCCGCACGAACCAGACGGCCTAACTCTGGAGCAGGTCGCCGCAGCGTCGGTCATTGCCGAGGCAGTAGCCAGCTCCATCTTCGTGACGCTTGCGACCGTGGTCATTGGCGGGTTGTACGAGGGCAGCGGCCAAACAGCTGCACCCGCACCCTACGTTATCGTGTGGGTTGTCCTAGCGGTCCTTGCTCTAGTGCCCGGGGTCTATCTTTACCGTGCTAGAGCGAACGCCTGAGTCCTTCAACAGCTCTTCCAGGGTTCAACGACATGCTGCTTAGAGCAGCGTAAAAAACTTCGGAAGGCTGTTGCCGCCGAGATGGGGGCACATCGGATAATCGGGGCGAGGATCCGAAATCTGCCTTCCCGCTACGAGGTGGCGAGTGCCAGATTTCGGCCCGCATCTCGAGTTCTGTCGATATCTATCTGGCCCAGCGCCGCCCAGAAACCCAGTTTGACGCACCCGCCTGATTTTTGACCCACCTGGCGTGAACCTTTTGACGTTGGCCCTAACGTCGATTTGTATCCAATTGGGTCACTAAACAACTCAATGTTCGATGTTCAAACTTGCGACGTCCGCAGGTTTGACATCCTCCCCTGCACTCAGCCTGACCTCGTAGGTCAGTGCTACGGCGTGGAGGTTCGGATCGAGAAGTGAATCGAAGGGTTCACCGGGTTCGCCTTCCACCGTGTCGACGTTCTCGACTTCGTAAACATGGATGCGTTCGAAGAACGCCTGGTTGCAGATGCGTCTGAGCGAGTCGTCAATGCTCATGTAGATCGCGTGCATGTCACCGGCCAAGGCGAGACAGTCTTCGAGGTGCGCTTTGGCTTGGTCGTACTCGATCTGGCCGGCGTCGATCTGCGCGTCGAGGAACGTGAGCCGTCTGGCGATGCTGTCCTGTTCTTCCTTGAGGAGATCGAGCGGGACGGCTCCGGCGTGGTGTGCGTGCAGCAAGCTCCGGCGTTCGTCACGAAGCTTGTCGCGGTCAGCGGCGAGTGTGTGCCGTTCGGCTTTGTTGGGATAGCGGCCAGAATTGGTGTCTAAACTCTGGGTTTGGGCGTGTCACGTGTCGTGGGTTATTGGGTTCGTCCGGCCCAGCCTTTTCTGGGTCAGAGTCCTTTTTCGGTGTTGGGGTGGGTTTACCCGTGGTTTGCCAGTTTTTGAGGATCTGTCTCGGGGTGGCGGGGTCTTGGGTGTAGGAGTGGAGGACTCATTCGATGGCGCAGGTGAGGTGGTTTTCGGGTAGTCCGGGGTGGGCTTTGATGACTTGCTTGACCTGGTTGTTGATTGATTCCACTGCCATCCCAGGATTAGGCCGGTACTTGATCGAGTGATGAGTAGACACCACCCGTAAGCCAGGTAGGTGCCATCAATGAAGATCTGGTCATGGATTTTTCCTGTTACTGGTGGGGTAGGAACAGGAATGTTCCAACACCAAGAGATGCGTCTGCGTAGGCTTCGGCCTGTGGTGGTGGCATCGAAGTGTTTTTGTGTCTGTTTCCCACTGATCCAGGTTAGGAATCGTGCAAAGGTAGCGAGTTCCTTCTGGTCTTGTCGGCGGCGTGTGGCACTGGCATTGCAGTTAGTACACCGCCAACGAACCTTGCCGTTACGGGTCCCGTTACGTTTGAGCTCTGGCTCGCCGCAGGCCGGACACTTCTTGGTTGATGCAGGTCTTCCCATGTTTCAAGACCAGCAATACCGGGCCTAGCACACAAATCCGTGAATCCGGGGATCTAGAGGTCTTTACCAAACCGTAAGGTTTGAGAGCATAACCATCACGACTTTCCCACACCACCGCAACGAAAGATCAATAGTTTAGACACCGCTAATGGCCGCATACCCGATTCTGAGTTGTTCACGGTGGTAGTGGGTACCAGTCGGGTTCTTTACCCGGTTGAAGGGCCGGTCAATTCCTGAGTTGTGCTGGCAATGCAGTCAGTGTTGCCACCGCCAGGAGGGCCATTGTCAGGGATACGGCCCAGACTATTGCGAGGGGCCCAACGGATGTGGTCGGCATTTCAGCAAGCATAGACAAGACCAGCAGGGTGGCTCCGAGAAGCATGGTTGTGATCCAGGGGACGACAAGCGCCATGTTGGCTCCGCGCCACAGTGCCATTCCAATTGTCACGGTGGTGCAGGAGATTGCTGTGAGAGGTGCGGCTATGAGTGCGGTGAGGATGAACGGAACACAGATGTGAGTGTAGACCCCGGAGATCATGATTGTGCCAACCATCAGAACAAGGGTGGGGAGTGCAGCAATAAGGATGAGGGCTGCTGATATTCCTAGGACTACTGCGCTTGTTGATACGGCGGATGCTCTGAGAGTTAGTGTCGTGCCTGAAGCCATGTCACGGGTTAGTGGCCCGCTGACATAGGACATCAGAAGGAACAGTGTCACGATCAGTGGGGCCAGCAGAACAATGATTGTGGCGCTGTCTTCGGTTGCCCACAGGCGGGCGGTGCCTGAGGCTATCAAAACAAGAATGCTGACAAGTCCGAAGGACACCAGCATTCCTGATGAACCTAGACATTCTCGTAGTGTTACTCGTGTGACTACTGATACCGCACGTTTCATCGACATGCCAAAGTCACTTTCTCTTTGGTTACCAAGATTCCTAGAACTGCTGCGGCGACGACTGTCGCCCCAGCTAGGATTCCCAGCCACGTCATCAGCCATTTGGGGCTGATACCCGCAGCTCCCAGCCGTGCAACCAGCACGATGGCTCCGATGTAGATGCCGTTGGCGGCTGCCGAACCCGCCACTGCGTTACTGGTAAGCCCGATCGCGTTGATGATCGCCGCAGTGCCTGCCAGGAACACCGGCAGGATGAGAAAAGTGGACCAGTAGTACTCGCTTGGGACTGAGCTCATCGAATAGTTCTGTGCCCAAGCGGTCCGCATCAACGAAACGGCTGAGAAGGCTGCTAAAACGGAGACTACCCAGGCAATCGCCCAGAGGGAAGCAGATCGTGCAATCCAAGTTCCCTTCGCGCCCAGGGGAGAGGCAACCTGAACAAGAAGACGTCCTGTCGTTTGCTCACGAGTCAGGGGAGATCCGAAAAGGATGGTGAATGCGAGGCCACCTGCAATCAGTCCCGCTGTAGTCCCGGTTGTCCCCAGGATGACACCGATGATTGGGCTCTGTGGATCATGAGCGGCCAACGGTTTGAGCCCCAGGCTTCCTGTCATCACTACTGTCAGTGCTATCACCAAGACGGTGATCGCTCCGTAGAGAAACACGAGGCTGTAGGTGCGAAGCGTCGAGACCGTGTTGCGCACCGCGGCAGCCCAGAGAACCCGGATCATGCTGGTGAGTCCGCACTCTTGACGGCTGCTGCAAAGACTTGCTCTAGCCGGGCACTGTTGGAAGTGAAACTTGTGAGTTCCACTCCGCGCGCTGCTAAAGCCGCCACTGCTTCTGACACCGTGGTGTTGGGGTCAAGAGTGAAGCAGAGCTGCGATCCTTGGATCGTCTCGATGGTCAATCCGTCGATGCTGCTCAGAGTCTCTGCCGCCCCCTCATCAAACGGTTTCTGAGTCGTGGCACTGATCGTCTCGGGTCCTGTCGTTGCGGATATTTCACTCATAGTGCCCTGGAGCAGTATTTTTCCCTGCCCGATGAGGGCGATGCGATTACACAGTCGTTGGACTTCGTCCAGGTTGTGCGAGCTAATCATTACGGTCTTGCCGTGGTCTTGTACCAGCTGTGTAATTAGATCGTGAATCTGGATTTGCGATACGGGGTCGACTCCTGAGGTCGGCT
This sequence comes from Actinomyces minihominis, assembly GCF_900187855.1. Taxonomy (GTDB): domain Bacteria; phylum Actinomycetota; class Actinomycetes; order Actinomycetales; family Actinomycetaceae; genus Scrofimicrobium; species Scrofimicrobium minihominis. Next base: position 11,331 of record NZ_FYEG01000011.1, read on the forward strand.
CATCCATGATCAACACCTGAGGATCATGAGCAACGGCGCGGGCGATAGCCACTTTTTGACGCATTCCCCTGGAGAAGGTTCTGACTTTGTCGTTGGCCCTATCTGCCAAACCGACATGGTTGAGCACCCGGGTAACAATGGTCGGGTCCGGGGGACGGTTGTAAAGCTCTAAATAGTACGCAATGTTCGCGGCTGCAGTGAGATCATCAAACAGACCATCCTGGTCAAACACGACTCCGGTTTTCGCCCGAGCAGCGGCAGAACCAGCAGGATCACCAAGGATTGAAACAGTCCCGCCTGTAGTTCGATACAGCCCCAGAACTGTCCGGATGGTCGTGGTTTTTCCCGCACCATTCGGGCCGATGAACCCAAAAATGTCACCCTGGTTCACCTGGAACGACACATTATGAAGGATCTCCTTGCCTCCCAATGCGCACTGCACATGATCTACTAAGATGGCCGCGATGGGGCTAACAACCCCACTAATCTTACTTGTATCCTCAGGCATACTTTTCATACTTTTATAGTAGCGCAGCTCCAATTTCAGAAAGACTCAAATGGCCAAACGCCCAAAAGGGAAGTACGCATGGACCGCAAAGATCGGCGAGAAAGGCCAGCTGGTCATTCCTAAAGAAGCCAGAGATATCTTCGGGATTGAGCCCGGGGACAGTGTTCTCATCCTCGGTGACATCAAGAGGGGACTGGCGATTGTCAATAGTGAGCGACTGCTCAAGATCGCGGACACCGTTTTCGACACAAAACCAATAGACCCGCCAGATGCAACGACCGATCGTTGAGTGCCAGGACGTCCTCGACCCCGAAGGAAGCCCAGCACAGATACAAGGCACAGTGGGGCTAGTGCGAAGACGCAGTGGTGAAGATCCGGATTAGAATACTCCGCTCATGAACTGCCAGAGGTTTTCTGGACGCTTCAAACATGATCCAGGTGTGTAGTAAATATACTTTTGCGATGCACGACCTCGATTCTCGATCTACAGATCAGAGCAGGTGGTAGCAGGGCCCACTGCGACAGGCGGGGGAACCGGCGAGAGGACCATGACATGGTGCACGGATCAGAAGAGCTGTTGGCAAAGATTAGCGAGCAGGAAGTGCAGAACGTCGATGTTAGATTCTGCGACCTCCCAGGAGTGATGCAGCACTTTACAATTCCCGCTTCATCATTTGGGCCGGAGGTGTTCACGGAAGGCGTCAACTTCGACGGATCCTCCATTACCGGGTTTCAAAAGATCCACGAGTCTGACATGACTTTGATTCCCGATCCCGCCACCGCCTACGTTGACCCGTTCCGTCAGGCAAAGGCGCTCAACGTTGCCTGCTTCGTCTTCGATCCTGCAACGGGGGAGCACTACTCCCGGGACCCGCGGGTGGTGGCATTTCGAGCAGAGCAGTACCTGCGGGACTCGGGCATTGCTGACACTGCCTACTTCGCGCCGGAAGCCGAGTTCTACATCTTCGACGACGTTCGCTACGAGTCCAAGCCCAACTCTGCATTCTTCCACCTGGATTCGGCCGGCGCAGAATGGAACAAGGGGCGCAAAGAAGAGGGCGGAAACCTGGGGTACAAGACGCGCCACAAGGGGGGATACTTCCCGGTTGCTCCCACAGACCACTACGACGACCTGCGGGATGAGATCGTCCTCCGTATGGAAGAGGTGGGACTTCGGGTGGAACGGGCCCACCACGAGGTCGGATCTGCGGGTCAGAGCGAAATCAACTGGCGCTTCAACTCCCTCCTGAAGGCAGCCGATGACCTGATGACCTTCAAGTACCTGGTGAAAAACACGGCGTGGAAGGCTGGGAAAAGCGCGACGTTCATGCCCAAACCCCTCTACGGAGAAAATGGTTCTGGCATGCACGTCCACCAGTCACTGTGGAAGGACGGGAAGCCCCTGTTCTTCGCCGAGGACGGCTACGCCAACCTTTCCGATACCGCGCGCTGGTACATAGGTGGAATTCTCAAGCATGCTCCGTCGCTGCTGGCATTCACCAATCCCACGGTGAACTCTTACCACCGTCTCGTGCCCGGGTTTGAAGCACCAACCTCACTGGTCTACTCTGAGGGAAACCGTTCTGCTGCAATCCGTATCCCCGTCACGGGGATGAACCCAAACCTGAAGCGCATTGAGTTCCGTTGCCCGGACGGTTCAGGCAATCCCTACCTGGCGTTCTCAGCCATGTTGCTCGCGGGTATCGATGGTGTGCAGAACCAGATCGAACCACCGGAACCTATGGATCGGGACCTCTACCACCTGAGCCACAAGTGGCAGTCAAGGGTCGCGCAGGTTCCAACGCGCCTGGGGACCGCTCTAGACGCACTCGAAGAGGACTATGAGTACCTTGTGGATGGAGGGGTCTTCACACCCGACCTACTCTCGATGTGGGTCGGTCTGAAAAGAGACGAAATCCGCGCCATCAGCAGTCGCCCCCACCCGATGGAGTTTGACCTCTACTACGGGATCTAGGGGGTTCATGTTGACGGCGCGGGGGGGTTGAAGAGGGAGGCTGCCGACTAGAACCCGGTCTGACCGACCGGGCGCATCGGGCGACCCAACGCGTCGAGATCCCACTTAGCTCCTACCTCGGACGCCAGAATCAGGATCCCTTCGACGAGGCCCCAGATTCCTGACACCCAGGAGAGAATGCCAAACGAGAGGATCGTGATTAGAAGTTGGGCAACGCCCTTGCCGGTGTAGCCAAGGTAGAAGTTGTGTACCCCGAGAGCGCCAAGCAGGATGCCAAACAAACCGGCAGCCAGCTTGTTCTTGCTGCTCCAGGGCACTTCCTCAACTGTGAACTGCTCAAAGGTAGGGGTTGCGTAGGGCTGCCCGTAACCGCCAGAGGTCGGATAGGTCTGGGCGTAGGGGTTGCTCTCGGACGGAACAGACTGCTCGTACGGAGCATTCTGTGGAGTCGCTTCAGGGGTGAAGTAGATGTTCTCTTTCGCAACGGTCTGCTGAACGGCGGGGGACTGGTCTCGGTTCTTGTCTTCGCTCATCGAAGTTCTCTCTACTGGTGACACGCTTCAGGTTGATATGGGGCAATGCTAATCCGGGGAAGATAGTGATGGATATGGGGGAGGTCCCTGAATCCTCCCCCAAAGAAGTTGTAAAGAAGCCTTAATGGTTAAGTTAAGGCTTTGAAAACGATATGCATATCGCGTGTCAAGGTTCGGTGTTGGCCTGAGCAATGCCTTACAAAAGCAAGCGTAGAGTGGCGCCCTACGTGTTAACTTGGTGGCTGGTGATGACGTAGTTCGACCCCTAGGGGTTGGGTCATCCCTGGAAATGTCGTCAACAGTCAGGAAAATGGGTGCTTCGCAAGAATGGCAACCATCTGGTTAAATCTGCCGCGATTGCCTCGGCCGGCCTTCTCTCACTAGTCGCCTCCATGGCGATAGCAGGACAGGCCGTAGCGGTCCCCACCGAGGGATATCCCGAAGGATCCGCGGAGCAGACGGAACTTGAAAACGGGATCGCCCCCCTCGAAGAGCCAACAGACATCCCGCAGAATCTTCCTCAGTCGGTCGAAGATTCCGAGGAACCACTCGAGGTCTTGAAGTCAAGGGCCGTCGATCAAACGTCAACCGATAATACGGCGTCGGCTCCGGCCTCCCCCTGCGAGATTCCCCAGGCTAACTTCACCGGAACGATCCCCAGCTCCGTGTACCGAATCTCAGGGGCCACGCGCTATGAGACTTCCGCAAAGGTGGCCCAGACAGTCGCTGCAGTACCAACGGGCGCCTCAAGTGCTGTCTTTATTGCGTCGGGAACCAACTTCTCGGACGGTCTCTCCCTCGGGGCTCTAGCTGGTCATGCTGGTTGGCCTCTTCTACTTACGGCCCCGGGTTCTCTGAGCCCAGAAACCCGACGCGTTATTGAGGAGACCGCGCCAACGCACGTTTACATTGCGGGTGGGACAGCGGCGGTTTCACAGTCGGTTGAGTCAGCGGCTGTTGCCGCCACGGGGCGCAGCGCTGAAGAGGTTACGGTGGTCCGGTTTGCCGGTGGCAGTCGCTACGAGACCTCCGCCGCGATCGCGGAGTGCTTTGAACCCGGCTCCCCAGTCTTCCTCACCACGGGTGCGGACTTCGCAGATGGAGTGGTCGCCGGAGCCCCAGCGGTTAAGTCTGGAGGCCCCGTCATTCTCACCCAGCGAAACGTGCTCGGAACTGAAGCTGAACAGGCAATCACGCGGCTGAAGCCGACCAGTGTCAGCATCATTGGTGGGACCTGGCCAGCTGCGCAACTGACGAAGATCAAAGCAGCATCCTCGACCGATGCGGTGACGGTCTATGCGGGGGCGAACCGCTATGCAACAAGCGCGAAGGTCGCGAATGCGTTCTACGGCACCGGTTCGAAGCCCCTCACGTTTACCGTCGGGACTTCATTCCCAGATGCGCTGGCCGGGGTTTCAGCTGCAACGGTTGTGGAGTCACCCATTGTCTTGACCAGGTCTGACTGCAGGCCGAAGGATATCGAAGCGGTCTCGAAGCAGGCCACCAACAAGGTCATCCTCGGTGGTACCGCGGCGGTGAGCGATGCTGCGCACACCTCGACATGCCAGCCTCCCAAACCAACCGTTCCTACCAAGACCTTGCTCTCTGTGGCTCAGAAGCAGGTCGGGAAGTCCTACGTCCTCGGCGCAACAGGTCCGAACAGCTTCGATTGCTCCGGACTGACGCAGTACGTCTACAGGGAGATGGGCGTGAACATCCCGCGTAACTCCTACCAGCAGCTGAGCCAGGGACGCAGGGTGTCCAATCCTGCTCCGGGTGACATCGTTGTTCTGGGTGGGGGATCGCACGTGGGAATCTACGTCTCCCCGGGGGTAATGATCGACGCGGGTAACCCTAGGGTCGGCGTCTCGCAACGCGCAATCTATGCGACGCCTTCGGCCTACATTAGGTTCTGATAGTCACTACTTTTCAGTGGGCCCCTTACGCCGTGACAGCAGTGTCATAAAGGTGTAGCGGGCCTTCTTTGATCCACGTCACAAAGCATGTTTCGTTTCGGTTACAGATTGTGTGACCTTCTGCTCCGAACCTGAAATTGCGTTCGGTGTGGACTAGCGTGAAGACATCTGGAGCCCCGTTGGAGCATGCAATTGTGTGCCCGAAAAACGGGGCCCTGATATCCATAAGACAAACTGAAAGTAGTTTAAATGCGTAAATCAGTATTTGCTGGCGCAGCAGCTACCGCGGCCCTCGCACTGGTGCTCGGTGGATGCTCCTCCGGTACTTCCGATGAGACGACGACTCCGGAGCAGAGCGGCGAAGAGACCGGCGTTACCGAAACCGCTGACGGCGAACTTACGGTGTGGGTCGATGAGACCCGCCAGGCAGCTGTTGAGGCCGCTGCAACCGAGTTCACCGAAGCAACGGGAACCAAGGTCAACCTGGTTCTCAAGAACTTTGATGAGATCCGTGCAGACTTCTCCGCACAGGTCCCGACCGGCAAGGGCCCGGACATCACCGTTGGCGCACACGACTGGTTGGGTGAGTTCACCGCCAATGGTGTCGTAGCTCCGATCGAGCTCGGCGACAAGGCTTCGGAGTTCCAGGAGACCGCGATTTCGGCGTTCACCTACGACGGCTCCCTCTACGGCCTTCCCTACGCAATAGAGAACATTGCGCTGATCCGTAACGTAGCGCTGGCTCCCGAAGCTCCCGCGACCTGGGATGACGCAATGGCAGCCGCTGAGGCCGCAGGTACCAAGTACAAGTTCCTTGTACAGATGAATGGTGAAGAGGGCGACCCCTACACCTTCTACCCGCTGCAGTCCTCCTTCGGCTCCACCGTTTTCAAGCAGAACGCTGACGGCTCCTTCACAAACGAGCTGAACCTGGCAACGGGTGGCGACGAGTTCGCACAGTTCCTGCAGGACAACGGTCATAAGGGCACCGATGTCTTCAACCAGGACCGCACCTACGACATCGTTGTAGACGCATTCTCGAAGGGCGAGTCGCCCTTCCTGATCGGTGGTCCGTGGATGCTCGACTCCTTCGGTGACGTCGAAATCGCAATCGACCCGGTCCCCTCGGCCGGTGGCCTGCCCGCACAGCCTTTCGCTGGTGTTCAGGGCTTCTACCTCTCCGCACAGTCGAAGAACCCGCTGATTGCCAATGACCTCCTCACCAACTACCTGGCTTCTGAGACCGCTCAGATCGCCATGTACGAGGCCGGCGGTCGTCCCCCGGCCCTGATCTCGGCACAGGAAATTGCAGCACAGAACCCGGTCACCGCAGGTTTCATCGCTGCCGGTGCTGATGCACAGCCAATGCCTTCCATCCCTGAGATGGCTGCAGTGTGGACCCCCTGGGGCCGCACCGAGGCTCAGATCATTGCTGGCGATGTAAACCCGGCAGAGGCTTGGGCAAAGATGATCTCTGACATTCAGGCAGAGATCGGCTAACCAGCCTGGACCTAGCGGTCATTTTTAGCAGTGGGGGCGCGGAGAGAATCCTCTTCGCGCCCCCACTCATGAGAACAAATCTCAGGTTTCGTGGCCTAGCCCAATCTCACTGGCTATAATCTAGAGGTAACCGTCATTAGCCCGGGCTCTCATGCTTGGGCAAGTCTGTATGTCTCGGCGATGGTGCCGAATTAAGGAAGATTAATGGACAGCGTCCAGACTTCGAATATGGCGACTTTAATGGAACTCGACGAGGTTCGTAGTGCCAAAAAGAGTCGTTTTAGACTTCCCCCGAAGGACCCGGATGTAAACCGTTGGGGACCGGGCTTTGTCGTCAAGCTGGTCTTGATGGCCCTGGTCAACGCCTTTGGGGTCTACGTTCTCTTCATGAGCTTCACCAAAGACTCATGGGGGATCTTTGCGGTAATGCTCGCCCTACTTATCTTCACCGACTGGATCTACTTCTCCGGTCGTACACTTCCGCTGAAGTACATCATTCCCGGTTTGACGTTCCTTCTGATCTTTCAGATCTACACCGTCGGGTACACGATGTACGTGTCGTTTACCAACTACGGTGACGGCCACAACTCCACCAAGGCCAATGCGGTGACCGCACTGCTGATGCAGAACGAGAACCGTGTTCCGGACTCACCCACATATCCGCTGAAGGTCATCAAGCATGGGGGTGAGCTTGGATTCGCCATCGTTGATGACGGCACGGTGATGATTGGTTCATCAGAGACGCCACTCCACGCTGAACCCAATGCTGTCGTTAGCGATGGAAAGATTACAGAGGTTCCCGGTTGGGAAATCCTCACTATGAACCAGATCGTTCAGCAGCAACAGGAGGTCGTGGACCTTCGTGTGCCTGTGAGCGAAGATCCAAACGCGGGTTCCATCCGCACGACTGATGGTTCGACTGGTTTCCAGGCTCGCTCTGTATTGAACTGGGACCCGCAAGCCGACACGATGACCAACATTGACACCGGTGTGGTCTACAGAGACAACGGTCAGGGTCAGTTTGAGTCAGATGACGGTCAAACGCTTCCTGTGGGATGGCGCGTGGGCGTTGGTTTCGACAACTACACGAAGGCTTTCGGTGGTGACTCGAAGTACTCCGGTCCGTTCTACCAGGTTCTGCTGTGGACGTTTGCGCAGGCGCTGCTTTCGGTGGCACTAACTTTCCTACTCGGCTTGTTCCTGGCCATTACCTTCGATAAGAAGGTCAAGGGGCAAAAGATCTATCGGACGCTGATGATCCTGCCCTACGCGATTCCGGGCTTCATTTCTGCCCTGATTTTCGCGGGTATGTTCAACAAGTCTTACGGCTTTATCAACCAGGTCATACTCGGAGGAGCGCAGGTTCCCTGGCTGCAGGATCCCTGGCTGGCAAAGTTTGCGATCCTCTTCGTAAACCTTTGGTTGGGCTTCCCCTACATGTTCCTCATTGCCACGGGTGCGCTGCAGTCAGTGCCTGAGGACGTGACCGAGGCAGCCAAGATTGACGGTGCCAGTGCATGGCGCCAGTGGGTGTCAATCAAGATGCCACTGGTTCTGATTGCAACCGCCCCGCTGCTGATTTCGTCGTTCGCGTTCAACTTCAACAACTTTACGCTGATCTACATGCTGACCGGTGGTGGGCCATCATTCGGTGATCCGTCTGTGCCACTTGGTCACACGGACATCCTGATCACGATGGTCTACAAGATGTCCGGTATCGATGGTGGAGCCACCAAGGACTTCGGCCTTGCCTCGGCTCTCTCGATCCTGATCTTCATCATTGTTGGAACTATTTCTGCGATCGCGTTCCGTCAGACTCGCAAGCTTGAGGAGATGATGTGACATGGCAACCCAGGTAACTTCAAAGACCCCTGTCACCGCAAACACAGACGAACCTGTGCAGAACAAGCACTCGTTTGGGTTCTGGCTTCGTGAGTACGGTTGGCGCCACCTTGTCGGTGTTGTTGTCGTCATCTACGCCCTCGTTCCGATCATCTACATCATCTCGGCTTCTCTGAATCCGGGAGGCACGCTGACGGGGTCGAACCAGCTTTTCCAGAAGATCGATTTCGAGAACTACCAGCGCCTTGGTGGCACCCGGTTCTGGCACTGGATGGGCAACTCCCTGGTGATTGCAATCTCGGTGTCGGTGGGAACCGTGCTGATGGCGGCCGCCGCTGCCTATGCTTTCTCCAGGTTCCGCTTCACAGGACGCAGGGTTGGTCTCACTTCGCTTCTGATCATTCAGATGTTCCCGCAGATGCTGGCATTCGTTGCCATCTTCCTGCTGCTTTTGAACCTGGGTGATGTGGTGCCCATCCTCGGTGTGAACTCCACACTTGCATTGATTGCCGTGTATCTGGGAGGAGCGCTGGGTGTAAACACCTTCCTGCTCTACGGATTCTTCAACACGATTCCGAAAGAGCTGGATGAGGCGGCCAAGATTGACGGGTTGTCCCACGGCCAGATCTACTGGCAGATCATCCTGAGGCTAGCCGCTCCGATCCTCTCGGTCGTTGCGCTCCTGTCGTTCATTTCAACTTTCGGTGAGTTCGTTATCGCCCGGGTTGTGTTGCAGCAGGAAGAGAACTGGACGGTAGCAATTGGTCTCTACTCGTGGGTAGCTAGCCGCCTTGACGCCAACTGGGGACAGTTCGCAGCAGGTGCGATTATTGCGTCGATTCCGATTCTTCTACTCTTCCTGTTCCTTCAGAAGTACATTGTGGGTGGTCTCACCGCCGGTGCTGTGAAGGGATAGTTCAAGAGCTGAGAGCCCACTTTGTCGGAGGTCGAAGATAGTATTCGACCATGGGTGCAAAGAGGGGCGTAACAGGATCTAGTCCAGAGAAGCCCTCCGAAATGGAGGGCTTCTCTGCGTCTGCACGCAGGTGGTTCCACGCGGTCTTTGCTGCCCCAACGCAGGCGCAGGTAGAGGCATGGGAAGCCATTCGTGCCGGTCACAACACCCTTGTGATTGCACCAACGGGTTCGGGGAAGACGCTCTCTGCGTTTCTCTGGGCAATCGACCGTCTTACCCAAGAGAAGGGGCAGGCTGACAGTTCTTCACCAGGGGGCAGCCGGATCCTCTACATCTCACCTCTCAAGGCACTGGGAGTGGACGTTGAACGCAACCTTCGTGCCCCTCTAGCGGGGATTCGGGAGGCGATTCTGGGGGATGGCGGAACCGATCCGCAGATTTCAGTCGGCGTACGATCCGGGGACACTCCCGCGTCTGAGCGGCGCCGACTCCTGGCCCACCCGCCAGATATCCTCATCACCACCCCCGAGTCCCTGTACCTGATGCTGACAAGTCGTGCGGCAAAGACACTGAAGACAGTGGATACGGTCATTATCGATGAGGTGCACGCCCTCGCCGGAAGCAAACGAGGTGCGCACCTAGCACTCTCCTTGGAACGTCTCGACAAAGTCCTCGAGAAACCAGCACAGAGAATCGGGCTCTCTGCGACCGTAGAACCGGTTTCGGAGGTTGCGCGGTTCCTCGGGGGCACCCAGCCGGTTGAGGTGGTGCGCCCGCCAAACAACAAGCGTTTCGACATTACGGTAGAGGTTCCTGTTGAAGACATGTCGAACCCACCGGTTCCACAGGCTCAGGTTCTCAACGCCAACTCGGGTCCCAGTGACTATCGCCTGGGTTCAATCTGGCCATCGATTGAGGCTTCCCTTTACCAGAGGATTCTTGGGGCCCAGTCGACCATTGTCTTCACCAACTCCCGTCGCTCTGCGGAGAGGCTTACCGCTGCCCTAAATGAGCTCCATAGGGATGAGGGAGAAGAGGTGGCTAAGGCTCACCACGGTTCCGTCTCAAAGGAGATGAGGGCGCGCGTGGAGGAAGAGCTGAAGTCCGGCAGCCTACGCTGCGTCGTAGCTACCGCATCCTTGGAACTTGGCATCGACATGGGAGAGGTCGATCTGGTCATTCAGATCGACCCGCCCCCATCGGTCTCAGCTGGACTGCAACGCCTGGGGCGCTCGGGGCACCAGGTTGGAGGAGTGTCCAAGGCAGTCTTTTATCCCACTCACCGCTCAAAGCTGCTTGAGACAGCGGTAATAGCCTCCCGGATGATCAGCGGAAAGATAGAGGCCGTCAAGGTTCTCTCAAACCCGCTGGACGTCCTCGCTCAGCAGACCATTGCGCAGACGGTCTCCGGGCCCCTCGATGTTGAAGGTTGGTTTGAAGAGGTTCGTCGTTCGGCTCCGTTTACTAATCTGCCTCGAAGCGCCTACCTCGGTGTCCTCGACCTTATTTCTGGAAGATTTCCGTCGACTGAGTTCGCGTCTTTGAGGGCGCGTGTTGACTGGGATCGCAGTCTCAATGTGCTGACAGCTCGCCCGGGATCCCAGAGACTGGCAGTCACAAACGGCGGAACTATTCCAGATCGGGGACTCTACCGTGTCGTGGCGGGTGCCTCCGAGGAAGGAGGGGGATCCCGGGTCGGTGAGCTTGATGAAGAGATGGTTCATGAGACCCGGGTCGGCGAAGTCTTCACGCTGGGCACAACTCCATGGAGGGTCCGCAGGATCACAAGGGATACGGTAGAGGTTGAGCCGGCATTCGGGGTGGTGGCGAAAACTCCGTTTTGGCGTGGCGACTCGCCGGTTCGTCCCGTCGAGTTGGGGGTAGCTCTCGGTGAACTTGCAGGAACTCTCTTAGAAGGGGGTGAAAAGGGGATCGGAGCCGAGCCCCTCCTTCGTAATCTCGGATTTGATGATTTTGCCATCGCCAACACACTGACCTATGTTCGGGAACAGATAGAGGCCGTAGGAGTCCTTCCCAGCGCCACCAACATGGTGGTTGAGAAGACCAGGGACGATGTCGGCGATTGGCTTTATATCCTCCAGTCACCCCTCGGTCTCGCGGTGCACGCCCCCTGGGCCCTAGCCATCAATGCCCGTCTGCGTGACTCATGGGGTTTGGACTCCCGAGCTACCGCGAGCAATGACGGGATTATCGTTCGCCTGGCTGACTTTGAAACTGATGGGGTGGTGGACCAACAGACACCCAGCGCCGCAGATATCTTCCTTTTTGAGTCTGAAGAAATTACTCAGTTGGTACGTAGCGAAGTTGAGAACTCAGCGGTGTTTGCCTCCAGGTTCCGAGAGGCGGCCTCAAGGGCCCTCATCCTTGGCAGCTCGAAGCCGGGGCAGCGTTCCCCGCTCTGGCAGCAACGTCTCCGTGCTTCAGCCCTTCTTGAGGTGGCAGCTAAATATCCTGATTTCCCCATGATCCTCGAAGCCATGCGAGAGGTACTCCAGGATGTTTACGACACCCCGGCACTTGAGAAGGTCATGGGGGATCTGGGCTCAAGACGCGCCACCATGGTTGAGGTTGTGACGGAAGTTCCTTCTCCCTACGCTCGGTCTCTCCTCTTCGGCTATGTCGGTGAGTTCATGTATCAGGGGGACACCCCCGTCGGAGAGCGGCGCATTGCTGCACTCAGCGTTGACCCGGCAGTCCTTCGAGAACTGCTGGGCGAGATACCCCTGCGCGATCTGTTTGAAGCAGATGCAATCGTCGAGGTTGAGTCTGAACTACAGCGAACCAAGTCTGGTTGGCAGGCACACGGAGTCGACGGACTTGTGGATCTGCTCCGTATCCTCGGCCCCCTCACTGAAGCCGAGATTCTGCAGAGGTTCACTGCAGACTCAAAGGAGCAGGGTACTGAGAACGAGGCTCTTAAGCAGGCACTGAACCAGCGTAAGGTGTTCGCCACGCGCATGGCCGGAAGGGACTACTTCGCAGCCGTAGAGGATGCGGGTCTTTTAGTTGAGGCCTGCGGCGTGGCCATTCCACCCGGGGTGCCGTCCGCCTTCCTCGAAGGGGCTGCCGATTCCGTAGAGCAGATCCTGGGGCGCCATTTTGCTACCCACGGCCCAGTTACCGTCAGTGAGATAACCGGAAGATTTGGGCTAGCGGAGTCAACGGTTCAGCTGGCCCTCCGGGTTCTTGAGGGGCGGGGGATCGTGGTTTCGGGGCTTTTCCTTCCTGAAGAGTTAGCCGACAGGCGCGGTGTAAAGCCGGATCAGGTTCAGTGGCTATCTCAGACTGTTCTTGAGAGGATCCGCACGCGCTCCCTGGCACTTCTTCGTGGAAATGTTGAGCCTGTCAGCGCAGTGACTTTCGCTAGGTTCCTGGCGGACTGGCAGTACTGCGGGGGGCGTGTCGAAGGATTAGAGGGGACCTACACGGCGCTCGACCAGTTGGCGGGTATCCCACTGCCTGCCTCCACCTGGGAGACCCTGGTGCTTCCCCAGAGGGTGTCAAATTATGACAAGAGTTGGTTGGATCTGCTGGTTGGAAACGGAGAGCTCACCTGGATCGGTCGGGGAGCCATAGGTGGTCGGGATGGTTGGGTACAGTTCACTCCAACCGGAATGCCCCACAGGCCAGCTGCTGGGCAGAGTCGAGAGAAAACGCCAGTCGAACTTGCCATCTTAGATGAGCTTCAGACACGAGGGGCACTTTTTGCTCCGGCTCTCCTTGACGGTCTGGTCAACAGGGATCTTCATGTGACTGCCAAAGACCTGGGGGACGCTATCTGGTCGCTCGTCTGGGATGGCCTTGTAACATCAGATTCGGTAGATGCTCTGAGAGCAAGAATTAGTGGCCGCAAAAGTGCTCAGAAAACACCTGCCCTGAGATCACGTGGGCGAGCCATGCTCCGGCGCAGCTACGGGGGTGTAGTGCCCCGGGGTCGATCAGTGACTGCAAGTCCCGCAACAGAGCCTTCACTGGCAGGACGCTGGTCACTGGTAAGCCAGGATACGACGGGAAGCGAAGCCACCGAGGTCGCGACATTTGAAGCACTTCAGGTACTGGAAAGATACGGGATTGTGACCCGGGGGAGTGTGACAACCGAGCAGTTTCCGGGCGGTTTTGCACAGGCCTATCGCCTTTACACCGACTTTGAGATCGCTGGTTCCTGCCGCAGGGGATACTTCGTTCACGGACTTGGCGGAGCACAGTTCGCGGTGCCTGGAGCTGTGGACCGACTTCGAGATATCGAGGACGAAGGTAGAGTCACGGTTCGAAGAAGCGTCCTTGCCCTGGGTGCCACAGACCCTGCAAACCCCTACGGGGCATCCCTGGACTGGCCAGACTCCCTTGAGCATGGAGCCTCCCCGAAGAGGAACCCGGGTGCGTTGGTCGTCCTCATCGATGGAAGTCCGGTCCTCTACTTGGAGCGCGGTGGTAAAACGGCTCTCGTGGATGTTGACTGCGGTGAGAAAGAGAGGCTCGCTGCCGCAAGCGAGCTGGTCAGAGTGGTCCGTCGTGCAGATCTCGCAAGCTTCACTATTCAAAAGATCAACGGAGTGGCTGTCCGGGAGAGCAAGTGGATGGGTGCTCTACTCGAGGCGGGGTTCTCGGAACTACCCCGGGGGCTAACGCTCCGTAGGCAAGTTCACTGACATGCGTAACTTTGGAGGTCTCTGATGCCAGAAGGAGATACTGCCTATCGGGTGGCGCGCCAGATTGGTGAGGCACTGAATGGGCAGGTCCTGACTCGGTTCCAGGTGCGCACAGGTTCTTTGGCTACGGCGGATCTCCATGGCCAGACAGTCTCCTCAGTGGAGCCCTTCGGTAAACACATCCTGGTGCGCATCGGAGAGCACTCCCTGCATTCCCACATGCTCATGGATGGGGTCTGGCACATCTATGCGAGGGGTGCCCGCTGGCGGAAGCCCGCCCACCAGGCCCGGATAGTTCTTGGAACCGACAGGGTTGAAGTCGTGGGGTTCTTGGTAGCGCAAGTTCGGCTACTTCTCACGGCATCCGAGGGGGAGGTAGTGGGGCATCTTGGGCCAGACCCTCTCAAGCCCGACTGGGACCGTGGGGGTATCTTCATAGCAGCTGAGAGGGTGCAGCAGGATCCAAGACCCATCCACGTTGCCCTGATGGACCAGCGCAGTGTGGCGGGCTTCGGAAATGAGTACGCGAATGAGCTGTGCTTTTTGATGGGGGTCGATCCAGAGGCTCCCGCGACAAGTGTTGACGCTCTCGCCTTTATGAAGCTTGGGACCAGACTGATTCGGGCGAATCGTGACAGGGTTGAACGAACCACAACCGGTAACCTGCGAGCGGGTCAGAGAACCTATGTGTTCGGGAGGGCGGGGTTGAACTGCCGCAGGTGCGGGTCACAGATCCAGCTCAAGAGGCTTGGGGCAGACCCCGCATCACTTCGTAACGCACACTGGTGTCCTGTCTGTCAGCCGCCTTTCTCAGGGGTTTCCTCGGGCCCAGAAGTGTAGAGCCGCGCACCGTCCTTCGACCACAGACCCGTCACACCGCGACGGTGAGTTCCGACCAGGTTGGTATCGACAACTCCGATGCACTGCATCAGCGAGTAGCAGATCCGCGGACCCACAAAGGTGAAGCCCCTCGCCTTTAAAGCCTTGGCCAGGGCTACAGACTCAGCTGATTCAAGGGGAACCTCTGATTGTGCGTGTGGCACCGGGGTTGTCTCAGGCTGGAAACTCCAGACAAGTTCGGCAAGTCCTGTCATTGGGCCATCCGGTGAGTGTGTTGGTGGAGTCGTCATTTCAAGGTAAGCCCGGGCATTACCGATGATTGCCTTGAGCTTTCGTGGATTGCGCAGCATACCTGGCGCCTCGAGCACCGATTCGGCGTCTTCTTCACTCAGTGTTGCGATTCGGTGGGGTGAGAAGTGGAAGAGGAGCAAGTCCATCTCCTCTGCTCTGCCCAGGATAGATCCCCAGAAGAGGCCGGCCTGAAGGATCAGCAGAGAAAGCATACGGAACACGCCATCATCATCGCTAACGGGTTCTCCCCAAACCCTGTCGTAAAAGTCCTGCATGGAAGGTGATCTCACCGCCCACTTTGGGCGTCCGAGCCCATCCGGGCCGATGACGATTTCGGAGTCATCAGGTAACACTCCGTCTTCTGTGGTGTCCCCCTGCCGTACTAGGATCGCCCTACCTCGATGTGCCACCTACGTCCTCCACTTTTTGGTCCCGGGGTGTTGTAATCGAGCTTCATCTTGCGCGTCTTGGCTATGTTCTGAACCTGGCACTCAGCATTACTGTGGATATCACCGGAGCAAGAAACAGTGGGGAAGGGGGCGGAATGGAGAACGAACAGGTCACTTCGGTGGCACTCCTGCGCCGCGGGATGCCTCATGCGCCCGGTGTCTTCGGTGTCGTGAATGGAGATAAGGTACCGGTCCCTCACGGCCGGGACCTGCTGGTGCGTGTCTACGCCACCTCAGTCAACCCGGTCGACTGTAGTGTCCGGCGAGGTGAGACCCCGGGGCCAGCCAGTGGCATTCTCGGGTTTGATGCGGCGGGAGTTATCGAAGCAGTTGGCCCCACCACGAGGTTCTTCGAGGTTGGGGACCGTGTCTTCTACTCCGGGGCACTTGACCGCTCAGGGGCTAACACGAGCTTCCAGGTTGTTGATGAACGCATCGTTGGACACATGCCAAGAAACATCACCTTTGCGGAAGCTGCGTCACTACCACTCACCGGACTCACGGCATGGGAAGGACTGTTTGACAAACTGAGACTGCGCTCCGATTCAGGGGGCACCATGCTGATCCTCGGCGGTGGGGGTGGGGTCGGTTCGATGGTCATCCAGCTGGCCAAGGCTTTGACTGAGGCGAGGATCATTGCTTCCGCCTCCCGAACTGAGAGCCGTAGTTGGGTGCGGAAACTGGGGGCTCACGAAACTGTCAATCATTCCTCCGAGGACCTGGAAGAAGAGATTCGTCGTGCAGCACCAGGGGGTGTGGACTATGTTTTTTCGATCCGCTCCAAAGACTTTCTCCCGGTGTTGACCAAGGTGATGAACCCCTTCGGGCAAATTGTCGGAGTGGACTCAGCGCGGGGCGCCGACTTGCAACTCCTCGAGCCAAAGGCACTGAGTTGGCACTGGGAGAACACTTTTGCACGCGCTGTCCACGGCGCTGTTGATATCGCTAGCCAGCACCTAGCGCTTGATGCCATCTCTCAATTGGTGGAGGCTCGTCAGATTAGGCCCACAGTGACCCAGATTCTGCAGGGCGTCAACATTGATACCCTCCGTGAGGCACACCGTCGTGTTGAGCTGGGACACACCGTGGGGAAAATCGTCCTCGTGCGGGACGACGTCCCCGCCGAGGGGTTGGTTCCACGTAACTTCAAGGTTGGGTGAAGTACCGTTCGTGAGACAGATCGCGTTTTACCGGGTCTGTGCACTAGGGTTCAACTCGTGATCAAGATGCACAGCTTCGGTTGGTGGCCGGCCCGTTAGGCCGCTCACCGCTGACGGCCGCCCGAAAGAGGCAGGCTTGCATTCCTAGGGTGACTTTCAAGCGGCATGTTCCGCCAATCAGTTAGGACACCCACGATGAACAAAGATTCATTTGCGTACACTCTCGACCGCGCCGGCCGCACCGCTGACTCTGCACTGCCCAATGAAGTCAAGTACCTTCTTCGTGATGATTGCGCGGATCCGGTTGCCATCGTCCGTCGGCAAGACTCGGACACCGCTCTGGTTCTGACCGGGGAGGTCGAAGCTGCCTCCCTCCTTGCAGATATTCCCCTCGAGGGCGGCGATGTTCTCGCGTTGATTCCTTACCACCAGATTCGTGAGAGGGGCTGGGAGGCGCAGCAGGGACCCGAGAAGCTGCTCTACCTGCGTGTCAGCGAGCGTTGGGAGGTTCCACTCACAGCATTGACCGACCTGCTTCCCTCCGAGCCTCCCGTGACCGAGGATATCGGTTTCATGATGACCGATGAGGCTTACGCAGAGGAGGTGGGAGCAATCATCCGCGATGAGATTGGTCGCGGAGAGGGTGCAAACTTTGTCATTCGCAGGGATTACCTGGCCCACACAGAAGCTCCGGTGCGAAGCACCGTTCTCTCCTGGCTGCGTCAGCTTCTAGTCCATGAGGCCGGCGCGTACTGGACATTTGTCTGGGTCGGTGCCGGAGTGGCCTGCGCGGGAGCCTCTCCGGAACGCCACGTTTCGGCGGAGGACGGTACCGTCCTCATGAACCCTATCTCGGGCACTTTCCGCCACCAGCCGGAGGACCCTACCGTAACTTCTCTGCTCGAGTTCCTCGCTGACCGCAAAGAGTCAGAGGAGTTGGTGATGGTCGTTGACGAAGAGTTGAAGATGATGTCAGCAGCGTGCCCAGAGGGAGGGGTGATGAGGGGACCCTATCTGAAACCAATGACCAGGGTGACCCACACGGAGTACCTCCTCGAGGGCAAGTCCAGCCTTGATCCACGTGAGATTCTGCGTCTGACCATGTTTGCGCCGACGGTAATCGGCTCTCCGATGGAGAGTGCCTGTCGGGTGATCGCCCGACACGAAACTAGCCCGCGCGGATACTACTCAGGTGTACTGGCACTGTTCGAGGAAGGCCCGACAGGCTACCGGATGGATGCTCCCATTCTGTTGCGAACCGCGTTCATAACCGAGGAGGGTGACATCACCGTCTCGGCGGGTGCGACTCTGGTGCGCCACTCCGACCCCGCGAGTGAAGCCCAGGAGACGAGGGCGAAAGCAAGTGGAATGCTCACCGCCCTCGGGTTGCTGCCGAGGTCGTTGGGAGGCAAGCCGGGAACCCCTTCCTCATCGCCCACTGCAGGAATGGTCAACCTCCCAGAGGTTCAGCAGGCTCTGCAGCTTCGCAACCGGGACCTAGCGCCCTTCTGGAGGGATGAACAGACAGCCGAGCACATGTTTGATGGACGCGCTCTTCTGGTCGACTGCGGGGACGACTTCACGCAGATGCTGGCTCACCAGCTGCGCCACCTTGGACTCGAAGCGGTGATCGTGCCCTGGTTTGAGCTGACAGGAAACGAGGACGTGGATCTCGTGATCTTTGGTCCCGGTCCGGGCGATCCGACCGACGAGGCCGATCCCCGCGTGGTGCGGGTAGGTGATCTAATTGCACAGCGGGTAGAGAGTGAGAAGCCAACCGTCGCCGTCTGCTTCTCACACCAGATCCTCGCTCTCCGTGCTGGACTTCCCCTCGAAACCCTCAAGCACTCGCGCCAGGGTCTGCCCCTGCGTGTTTCGATCCTTGGCAAAGAGGGGCTGATTGGTTTCTACAACACCTTTGCGGCAGTGGCGCCGAATGGTTCGAAGACACCGGGGCTTGGCCTTGAGGTCGAATCAGATCCCGAGTCGCAGGTGGTCGCCGCACTCGTCGGGAAGCATGTCGTCGGAGTTCAGGGTCACCTCGAATCCGTGCTCTCCTATGACGGCTTCACCACTCTGGAGCGCGTCGTGGCCCATGTACTTGGGTAGGGTTGAGGTTGGTTCAAGCCGGGTGAGGGGCGGAGGATAGCGATGCTAGAAGTTGGCACGGTGGCAGAGTGGATGCACCAGTGGTATCCACGCGAGACCGCAGAGTCTTGGGATCGAGTCGGTCTGATTGTCGGCTCGAGGTCGCAGCCCGTCTCGAAGATTCTGCTTGCCGTCGATCCGGTCGAGGCTGTCGGAGAACAGGCGCGGGACCTGGGTGCTCAGATGATCATCACCCATCACCCGCTTTACCTCAGGGGAACATCTTTCCTTTCCGAGGACGATACCAAGGGGCGCCTTGTCAGCAGCCTAATCCGCTCGAACACGGCGCTGCTGAACGCCCACACCAACGCGGACGTTGCGGTGGATGGAGTAGCCCAGGCGCTCGCGGATCTCCTGGGTGTTCTCGACACAGAACCAATGACGCGAACGATAACCGATCAGAGCATTGGTCTTGGTCGAGTCGGGGTTCTGCCAGAACCTGTCCCGCTACGCCAGTTTGCAGGTGAAGTCGCACGAAAGCTCCCCTCGGGACCCAGCGGTATTCTTGTGGGCGGGGACTTGGACAGAGTGATCTCTCGCGTGGCGGTTTCCGGTGGTTCGGGGGACTCGTTCCTCGACCTTGTCAAGAGCCTGGAAGCAGATGTCTACGTCACCGCAGATCTTCGTCACCACCCGGCATCGGAACACCTTGAGGACGATGGTCCAGCACTTATCTGTGGTTCGCACTGGGCCACCGAATGGCCATGGCTACCGGTTTTGGCCCGCAGACTCACAGACAGGGCTGCCGCCGAAGGATTCCAGCTTGAGGTCGTGGTCTCCGAGATTTGCACAGAGCCCTGGGCACTTCACCTGCCCACCTCGGGCCCAACTGTCGACCCCAACACACTGTAAGACACAACTTCCCAGATTCAGACAGCAGCACAACGAGGAGAGCCCGGCGTGAGAGTAGAGCATACAGACCAGATCAAACTTCTAAGACTGCAGGAGGCAGATCTTCGTATCTCTCGTTTGGGGCACCAGATGGCTTCCAACCCCCTTCACAGCAAGCTCCAGGAGTTGGCGGGAAGAGCCGATGACCTGCGCCGTTCCGTTGTGGCACAGAAGGTGGACCTGGCCGACCGTCAGAGACACATTGATAATGTCGAGGGCGAGGTCTCCAAGGTCGAGCAACGTCGACGAGTTCAACAGGAGCGTCTCGATTCCGGCAAGGTCGGCATTCGTGACATGAGTGCAGTTGAGCATGAGATTAAAAAGATTGTTGAGCGCAAAGAGCAGCTCGAACTTGAGGTCCTTGAACTTCAGGAGGAGCTTGAGAAGCGTGAGGCATTTCTAGAGAAGACTGAAGCTGCTGCGCTAGCACTGGCCCAGGATGAAGCTCAAACCAGGGAACAGCTTGTTGCTGAAGCCGGGGCTCCCGCAGCCGAGCTCGAAGAAGCCCAGGCTGAGGCAGAGATGCTTCGGCGTTCCCTGCCCGAGGCTGTCATCGACGAGTACGACCACTTCAGGCAGCGCACGGGTGTTCTGGCAGTTCTGAGGTTCGAGGACGGGCGGCTTGTCAATGCGCCGATCGAACTCACGATGGAAGAGCTTGGCTCTCTGACGCGTGCCCCTGAGGACGAACTTTGGGAGTCCGAAGACTGGGGCTACCTTGTGGTTCGGGTCTAGCGAGCCACCGTCAAAGTGAGTTGAAGTGTGGTGGTGAGTTGGCCGATACGCCGGGTTCTGTTAGCACGATGAACCACCGTGCCGGCAACCATTCATCTAGGACTTGCGTTACCGCAAGTCTCAAGCGGTCTACCCGAAGGTAAGGAGCGGGCAGCTCCGGCCTTCTGCTTGACCTTGCACCAAGTGGGGTTTACCAAGCCAGCCAGGTCACCCTGGCTGCTGGTGCGCTCTTACCGCACCGTTTCACCCTTACCAGTTCCCCGATTAGATCGTGAAGCTGGCGGTCTGTTTTCTGTGGCACTTTCCCGCGGGTCGCCCCGGGTGGCTGTTAGCCACCACTTTGCCCTGAGGTGCCCGGACGTTCCTCGTGAACCGGGTCTATAACCCGGTCCCCGCGGCTGCCTGGCCAACTCACCGAAGGTAATTCTACAGTGCCCCGCAACTAGAGGAGTTTCGTGAGGATGGCGCGTTGTGCTTTTCGTTTGGCGTAGGGCGGGTACTTCACAGCGGGATCAACCCGTGTGGAATGGTAGAAAACTCCCCGGGCATTCGTGAAGGTTTCGAATCCGTGACGGCCGTGGTACTTGCCGAAACCGGAGTTACCTGTCCCACCGAAGGGAAGCTCGTGGATCATTGGTTGAACCGTCGCGTCGTTGACACAGGCATCGCCGGAGTCAGTTCGTGTCAAGATCTCTTCGGCTATCTCCATCTCACCTGTGAAGACATAGAGTCCCAAAGGTGCTGGCCGGGCATTGACCCAGCCAATGGCCTCTTCGATGGAACCGATCTCAATGATCGGGAGGATGGGACCGAAGATTTCCTCATTCATCAGGGCGGAGTCAAGGTCGGGTTCGGTGATGATGGTGGGGGCGATATAGAGGTCATCCTCGTCCGTGTACCCACCGTGAACGACGGTTCCATCGCCCAAGTACGCCTGTAATCTCTTGAAGTTCGCCTTGTTGACGATTCGACCAAAATCAGGACTGGCCTGTGGGTCAGCTCCATAGAACTCACGGATAGCCTCCCCCAACTCATGAATCAACTGGTCCTTGACTTCCGGCAAGACCAAGACGTAGTCGGGAGAGGTACAGACTTGTCCCGCATTCATAAAACGACCGAAGGCAATCCGGCGGGCGGCGACTTTGATGTCAGCAGAACTGTGAACAATGGTGGGGTTCTTGCCACCCAGTTCGAGGACGCACGGTGTGAGGTTCCTGGTGGCACCCGCATAGATGATCCGGCCCACCCGGGGGCTTCCGGTGAAGAAGATAAAGTCCCAGTTCTGCTCGAGGAGCTCTTCAGCTACATCGACCCCACCGGTCTCAACCGCAAGTTCGGACGGGTGGAAATACCTTGCGACCAGTTCCGCCAGGACTTCAGCAGAATTTGGGGCCACCTCGGAGGGTTTGATGACCACGGTGTTTCCTGCCGCGAGAGCAGCGATTGCCGGCCCCAACGTAAGCATGTAGGGCTCATTCCAGGCTCCGATGACCAGGGCGACTCCGAAGGGGTCCCTGCGGATGCGTACTTTACCCGGCTGCCAGACAGGGGAGAGGGGCTCATGTTCGGGCTTCATCCACTGGTCCAAGTTCCGCAGAGCATAGCGGGCTTCCCGGACTGTGTATTCGACATCAATGAGGTCAGAATCGGTCCGGTTGCGACGCAGGTCCAGTTCTAGTCCCCGGTGCATGGCCTCGCGGTTCTCTTCAACCATGCGGATAACGGTCTCAAGCTTTTCGCGCCGCCACGCAGCACTGCGGGTAAGCCCGGACTTGAAGTGGGTGCGCTGCATCTGGACGAGCGCGGAGATGCGTCTCTGCTGCTCGCCTTGAGGGATCGACATGGGCTACTTGGGAAGTGCTTCTGGCTGAATCCCCCGGACCTGTTGGTCGGCGTAGACAGCAGCTCCGACAATCCCCGCTGTGTTTCGAAGTGCAGCAGGAACAATGGGACAACCAAGGCTGAGGTTCGGAAGGAACTTCTCATGCTTCTTCGAGACCCCTCCGCCAACGACGAGAAGATCGGGTGAGAAGAGCATTTCGATGTGGGAGTAGTAGCGCTGGAGGCGGGCCGTCCACTCTTCCCAGCTCAGCTCCTGCTTGACACGCTGGCTAGCCGCCGCGTGGGACTCCGCATCCCGACCATCAATTTCGAGGTGCCCAAGTTCGGTGTTAGGAATCAGAATCCCGTTGTACAGCAGCGCTGAGCCGATTCCGGTACCGAGTGTGGTGACGATGACGGTGCCATCGATACCGTTGGCTGCACCAAAGTAGTACTCGGCTACACCGGCGGCATCAGCATCGTTCAGTACGACGGCATCATGGCCCGTGACCTCACGGAAAAGAGTGTCGGCATTGATGCCTGTCCACGACTTATCAAGGTTGGCAATGAAGGGGATGATCCCGTGGAGGACGGGGGCCGGAACAGTGATCCCGATCGGAACATCGGGATCTGCCCCTAGCTCGTCAATAATGGCCTTGCAGATTTCAGCAACAGCCTGGGGGGTTGAGTTCTCAGGGGTGTCGTGGCGAATCCGCTCCCCAATAAAAACACCCTCATCGAGATCAACCAGTGCGCCTTTGACGCCCGAACCACCAATGTCGATGCCTACTCCGACACGTGCCATTTCAACGACCTTTCTACCGCCCCACCATTGGGGTGAAAACTTGGAAACCTCTGGCTGCAGTGAGACGTCAACCCCTGTGGTCATTCCGACGCGGACCACAAATCTCGGAGCCGGTGAGGCAACGAAACTAGGGGAGCGTGAGAATCTCTGCGCCATCCTCAGTTACAACAATAGTGTGCTCATACTGAGCTGTCCGGCCCTTGTCCTTGGTTAGGACAGTCCACCCGTCATCCCACTGTTCCCATTCGATGGTGCCCAGGGTCAGCATCGGTTCAATGGTGAAAACCATGCCCTCTTCGATGGTGTCCGAGTAAAGCGGAGCCGCATCGTAGTGGGGAACGATTAGGCCGGAGTGGAAAGCCTCTCCGACGCCGTGACCTGTATAGTCCCGAACCACCCCGTAGTCGAAACGTTTCGCATAGGCACTGATAACACGGCCGATGACATTGAACGGGCGACCGGGTTTAACAGCTTTGATACCCCGCATCATGGCGATCTTGGTTCGTTCCATCAGCAACTGGCTCTCAGCATCAACACTTCCGGCTCCAAACATGGCGCAGGTGTCACCGTGAACACCATCCTTATAGGCCGTGATATCAATGTTGACGATGTCGCCATCTTCGAGGACACGACTATCAGGGATGCCATGGCAAATCACCTCGTTGATTGAGGTGCAGCACGACTTGGTGAAGCCCATGTAGCCAAGGGTCGAAGGATAGGCGCCGCGTGCGACTATGAACTCATGGACGGCACGGTCGATCTCATCGGTAGTCACTCCGGGTTTCACCATGGATCCAGCAAGCTCGAGGGCCTGGGCGGCAATCCGGCCGGCCTCACGGATCTTTGCGACTGTTTCAGACGACTTGATATCCGAAGTAGTCACGACCTCGGGTCCGTCGTGGAACATGTATTCAGGACGCTCAATGCTGGCGGGTACCGGCAGCATTGGTGAAACCAAGCCGGGGGTAGTCGTTCCAAGTGGTGCGCGGTTGGCCCCGTTTGCTACTGCCATTTCCTACTTCCTCAAATCCATCCTGGCCGCAATCCTCAGTGTGATCACGGTTCTCTACTGCACCCGGTAGTTGTCTGGTCCCGGGAATGAACCATCCCTCACTGCCGCAACGTACTCGGAGGCAGCTCCTTCAAGTGCTGCGCCAAGTTCGGCGAACCGGCGCACAAACGAGGGCGTCCACTCTGTCATCCCGGCCATATCGGACCAGACAAGAACCTGACCGTCACAGCGTGGTCCAGCACCGATACCAATGGTGGGAATCCTCACTGCTCGCGTAACCTCTTTGGCGAGTTGTGCGGGAACCATTTCGAGGACGAGTGCGAAGGCCCCCGCCTCTTGAAGTGCCAGAGCATCAGCCCAGAGCTTTTCTCCCTGTTCACCTCGTCCCTGCAGCCGTGGTCCCCCGAGCGCATGCTCAGATTGCGGGGTGTAGCCGAGATGTCCCATGACGGGGATTCCACCGTCAACGAGCATTTCCACCGCGGGAATTCGCTCTGCTCCGCCCTCGAGTTTCACCGCGTGCGCCCCGGCACGCATGAGGCGCGTTGCCGATTCAAAGGCTTGAAAGGGACCTGTTTCGTACGTGCCAAAGGGAAGGTCAGCGACAATTAGCGGTCGTTTGGTGGAGCGGGCGACTGCCCCCACCGCGCGCTCCATGTCGTCGAGTGAAACTGTCAGGGTTGAGTCATGGCCGAGCATCACGTTGCCTATCGAGTCTCCGACAAGGAGCATGTCGACGCCAGCTGCTTCGAATATCGGTGCCGTTAGGGCATCGTATGCCGTCAGCATCGTGATAGGGCGTCGTTCAGCTTTAGCTTGCATGAGATGGTGCAGACGTACCCTACTCGGTTGGTGTGTTGAAGCCATTTCTCTACCTCCGCCTCCATCTTGTCACGCTCTTCCGACAGTTTGAAATAGCGGCGCTCGCAATCATGGAGGCACTGGGTGAAGTGGGCACGGTGCGTTGATGACGGAGGGGGCAAGTAGAGTAGTGGGGTAGAAAAAACGGGTTCAAGTACGGGCCCGTCGAAGCGAAGGGACGGAAATGCCGACCACAGGCGACGCCTTGAATGCGACGCAGCTGGACCCGCGTGATGGAGATGCCATCGCTGCCTGGGCCTCCTCGGCGCAAGAGTTGATTGATGCCGCGACCACGCAGGCAGAGCTACGCGATGCAAAGAGCGAGGTCTTTGGTGACAGGTCCGCCCTCGTCCTCGCGAACCGCATGATCGGAAAGATTGATCCAAAGGAGCGGGCCGTTGCCGGCCAGAATCTCGGCGGGGCTCGAAAGGAACTCAACCGGGTATTTGAGGATCGCAAGGCTTTGATTGATGCACAGGCTCAGGCTGAGGTGCTGAGGTCGGAGGGTGTTGATGTCACGATGCCCAGCCAGCGTGTCCCGGTTGGATCACGCCACCCCCTTGAGCTGCTGATCGGCCAGATTGAGGACTTCTTCCTCTCGATGGGCTGGCAGATTGGTGAGGGACCAGAGGTTGAACACGAGTGGTTCAACTTTGACGCACTGAACTTTGATGCTGATCACCCGGCTCGCCAGATGCAGGATACCTTCTACATAGACGGCACCACCGTCGGAGGGGTCGATGAGGGGGATGCGTCCCTGGTGTTACGGACTCACACCTCGCCCGTCCAGTCTCGAGCACTGCTTGAGCACGGTGCTCCCCTCTACGTTGCCGTTCCGGGCAAGGTGTTTCGCAGTGATGCGTTGGACGCCACCCACACTCCGGTCTTCCACCAGATTGAGGGACTTGCGATCGACAAGGGACTCACGATGGCTGACCTGAAGGGGACTCTCGACCACTTCTCCCGGGCGATGTTTGGTGAAGAAGCGAAGACGCGACTCCGTCCCTCGTTCTTCCCGTTCACCGAACCCAGCGCTGAGATGGACTTTTGGTTCCCCCAGAAGAAGGGCGGACCCGGTTGGATTGAGTGGGGAGGCTGCGGAATGGTCAACCCCAACGTTCTGCGCGCCGCTGGTCTAGATCCTGATGAGTACTCAGGATTTGCCTTTGGAATGGGCCTTGAACGTACCCTCATGCTGCAGCACGGAATCTCTGATATGCACGACATTGTCGAGGGCGACCTGAGGTTCTCCCGCCAGTTTGGTCTCTACGGAAAGGGACGCTGATATGCCTTACATTTCCCTGTCGTGGCTTGCTGACCACGTCGAAGTACCCGAGGGGGCCACCACCGAGGAGCTGGCCGCCGACCTCGTCAAGGTTGGAATAGAGGAAGAAGCGATCCTGCCTGCAGCGGTTGTGGGTCCGCTGGTTGCAGGCAAAGTGCTGTCGGTTCAGACCGAGCGGCAGAGTAACGGCAAGGACATCAACTACTGCCGAGTCGATGTGGGTCAGTTTAACGATGAGCCGGGAACAGGCGCTGAGAAGTCACACCTGGCAAGTCGAGGCATCATCTGCGGAGCTCATAACTTCACTGAGGGTGACACGGTTGTGGTCGCGCTTCCGGGAGCGATCCTGCCCGGACCATTCCCAATTTCGGCCCGCAAAACCTACGGTCACACCTCGGACGGAATGATCTGTTCTGAGCGCGAGCTCGGCCTCGGTAACGATCACGACGGCATCATCGTCGTTGACAAGATGATGACTGAAAGCCTGCCGACTCCCGGTACAGACATGATTCCCCTCCTCGGCCTCGGGGAAGAGGTTCTTGAGGTCAACGTGACGCCGGATCGCGGTTACTGCTTCGCGGTTCGTGGACTTGCGCGTGAGTACGCGCATTCAACCGGGGCTAAGTTCCACGACCTGGGCAGCGTAGAAGCTCTAAGGACACCCCTTCCGACTTCGGAGGAGGGCGCTTTCAAGGTTGAGGTTGCAGCTGATTCCATCCTCGAAGGACGACCGGCAGCCGACAGGTTTGTCACGCGGATCGTGCGTGGGATCGACCCGAATGCAAAGTCGCCCGACTGGATGGTCAAGCGCTTGGAGCAGGCGGGAATGCGCTCAATTGGGCTTGCCGTGGATGTCACCAACTACGTCATGCTTGATCTCGGACAACCACTTCATGCTTACGATATTCGCGCAGTTGAAGCACCATTCGTGGTTCGTCGTGCTGTCGAGGGCGAAAAATTCACCACCCTCGATGAAGTTGAGCGTGAGCTGGATGAGGGCGATATCGTCATTTCTGATTCGCCGAATGGTCCAGGATCGCGCATCGTTGGACTGGCCGGAGTCATGGGGGGTCAGGACTCTGAGGTCCAGGGGGATACAACCGACCTGGTCATAGAGGCTGCCCACTTCGACTCGATCTCTATCGCACGCACCTCACGCCGCCACCGACTCTTCACTGAATCTTCAAAGAGGTTCGAGCGCGGGGTGGATCCGGAACTGGCCCCGATAGCGGCAGCTCGTGTCGCTGAGCTTCTGGCCGAGTATGGCGGGGGAGTGGTTGATGACTCAGGTTTTGACCTCAATGCAGTCGTTCGGCCCGCACCCCTTCAGATGAAGGCAAGCGAACCGAGAAGGCTGACGGGGGTCGACTACACCCCGGAGCAGATCGTCGGGTACCTCGAGGACATCGGCTGTGAGGTTGAGTTCGATGAGGTGATTGGCGAGGGCGGAAGCACGTCCTTCGAGTTCCTTGTTACCCCGCCGACGTGGCGTCCCGACCTGACTGGTGCAGCCCACCTTGTCGAAGAGATTGCTCGACTTGACGGATACGACAAGATTCCATCGCGGATCGCGATGGGTCCCGGATCTCAGGGGCTGTCAGTGCGGCAGCTGGTGAGGCGAAGGGCTGCTGACACGCTGGCCAACACTGGTTTGGCTGAGGTCAAGTCATACCCGTTTGTGGGGAACGCGCATGATCGACAGGGTATTCCCGACGACGATATGCGACGAAAGGCCGTGCGTCTGAGGAACCCACTTGCCAATGATGCGCCACTTCTGCGCACCTCTCTGCTTGATACAACGCTGGATATTGCAGCTCGCAATGCCGCTCGAGGTGTCAGTGATCTCGCCCTTTTCGAGATGGGACAGGTGACGAATCCTCAGGGCACGGTTCCCTCCCCGATTCTCGGAGTTGAGGACCGTCCCTCTGATGACGAACTGGCTGCTCTCCTCGCAGGTGTTCCCTCTCAACCGTGGCACGCCGCTGCAGTCGTGGGTGGACCTTTTGCCTCGCGCTCGGGTGCACAGTTGGAAGAAGGGGCCCCCCTTCAGGCGCACTGGGGTTGGTCTGATGCCATTCAGGTTGCCCGAGAGATTGGTGAAACCAGCGGGGTTCGTGTTGAAGCGACTCGTACCTGGCTTCCAGAGGGCACAAAGGTACTTCGTGGCGCGCCACTCCCGAAGCAGGCTGAGTCCCCCGAAGAGACCGCTCCATTCCACCCGGGACGCTGTGCGACGCTGTTCGTGCGTTCAGGCAAGGGCTTCAAAGTGGTTGGGCGGGCCGGTGAGCTCCACCCTGCCGTCATCGAAGAGTACGGTCTTCCGCCTCGTTCAGCAGCCATGGAGATCAACCTCGATGAGATAGCAGCACTTACTAAGTCCGGCTTCATTCAGGCTAAGCCGGTGTCGACGTACCCACCGGTCAAGGAAGACCTCGCTGTTATCGTCGAGGACTACATTACTGAGGGCGATGTTGCGAACGTGATTCGCCGTGCTGCGGCTCCTCTTTTAGAGACGTTGACCCTGTTCGACATCTACCGGGGAACACAGATTCCCGATGGGTCAAGGTCACTGGCATACTCGCTGACACTGCGGGCACAAGACCGAACCCTGAAGCCAGAAGAGGTGACTGAAGTTCGAGCAAAGATTATCGCTGACCTTGAGAAGCGATTGAAAGCTTCGGTGCGAACCGGCGCATAAACTCTCAACAGGAACGGCCTCGATAAGACTTCATGTCGGTCGAGGCCGTTTCAAATTACCCAGGACCATCGAGATCCTGCGGGGTTCAGTGTCCTGTCTCACCGTCTCAAATCCGGACAGTCCAACGCAAAATATTCACTCGACCGTATGATTATGCAGTCAGGTCCAAGCCGGTGCCTAAAGGTTCGGCTTGGAAGGCGGGATGGGAACTGGATTGAGAACGGAGAGCAGAATGGCGGACTTGCCGCTCGATACTAAGACTGCGCGACACAACACGATTCTTGACCTAATCGCTGCGAGCCCAATTACATCGCAGGAGCAACTGCGGCGGATGCTCGCAGAGCGAGGCTTCGAGACGGCACAGGCGACACTTTCGCGGGATCTTTCGGAGCTTCAGGCTGTCAAAGTGAAAACCAACAGCGGCGCCTCGGTCTACTCCGTTCCCGATGTCAACGGGCTGCACCTGGCAGAACCCCTAGAGGGAAACGTGCGTCTTGCCCGCTGGTGTCAGGACCTGCTCGTCAGCGCACAGGAAGCGCAGAACCTCCTTGTTCTTCGCACCCCGTCCGGCGCAGCAAACCTTCTCGGGTCCGCCATTGACTCTTCACGCCTGGCCGGGGTCCTAGGCACTATCGCCGGAGACGACACGATCCTGGTGATCTGTGACAACGACGAGCGTGCCCAGCAAGCTCGAAAACTGCTCACCCAGCTGGCCGAGCGTGGGGCCTAGGCATTCGGCTGCATTCGCAGACCGGCAGACAGTAGATTCTTGAAGTCCCTCGGGGGCACGAAAGGTAGTGGTAATGAGCGAGTCCAAAGATCGGGTAGTGCTTGCGTACTCGGGTGGCCTAGACACGTCTGTCGCCATCGGATGGATCGGCGAACAGACGGGTGCCGAGGTCATTGCGGTTGCAGTAGACGTCGGTCAGGGTGGTGAGGACCTCGAGGTCATTCGCCAGCGAGCCCTCGACTGCGGTGCGGTGGAAGCCTATATTGCCGATGCTAAAGACGAGTTCGCCGAGGAGTACTGCATGCCGGCCCTCCGGGCCAACGGTCTTTACATGGGTGAGTATCCGCTGGTTTCCGCACTTTCACGTCCCCTGATTTCCAAGCACCTGGTGAAGGCAGCCCGTGAGTTTGGTGCGACCACCGTTTCACACGGCTGCACAGGTAAGGGCAACGATCAGGTTCGGTTCGAGGTCGCAATCACTTCGGTGGGTCCCGACCTAACCTGCCTTGCTCCTGTGCGCGATCTCGCCCTCACCCGTGATGTTGCCATTGACTACGCCGTCAAGCACGACCTTCCGATCGAAACAACAAAGAACAACCCGTTCTCGATCGATCAGAACGTCTGGGGTCGGGCCATTGAAACCGGTTTCCTCGAAGACATCTGGAATGAACCCACGAAGGACGTCTACAACTACACGGACGATCCCACCTACCCGCCGCTGCCGGACGAGGTCGTGATTACCTTCAAGCAGGGTGTTCCTATCGCGATCGACGGGCGTCCCGTTTCACCGCTTCAGGCCATTCAGGAAATGAACCGAAGGGCTGGGGCGCAGGGCATTGGTCGAATCGATATTGTCGAGGACCGCCTGGTGGGCATCAAATCTCGTGAGATCTATGAAGCTCCCGGTGCGATGGCCCTGATTACCGCACACAAGGAACTGGAGAATGTCACCGTTGAACGCGAGCAGGCCAGGTTCAAGTCCCGGGTGGATGAGCGCTGGTCTGAGCTGGTGTACGACGGCCAGTGGTTCAGCCCTCTGAAGCGTTCACTCGACGCGTTCATCGACGATACACAGCAGTATGTCTCGGGGGATATCCGCATGACCCTGCACGGTGGTCGCGCCACGGTCACGGGACGGCGTTCCGAGACCTCTCTCTATGACTTCAACCTTGCCACCTACGAGACCGGCGATACCTATGACCAGAGCAATGCGCGCGGGTTCATTGAGATCTTTGGGATGACCTCAAAGTTGGCTGCGGCACGCGACGCCAAATACGGCCGCGGAGTGACCATCTAGATAAGAAAACAAAGTCGGAATGTTCGGCAGGTCGACGGGGTGCCTTAGCTCCGGACCTGCCGAACTCCTATTTTGCGCCAGACAGGGCTGGCTCTCGTTCAACAGGGCAGGACATGCACCGCGGGCCTCCGCGTCCTCTGCCCAGCTCAGATCCCTCGATCTCAATGACCTCAACTCCGGCCTCACGCATCGCCCGGTTGGATCGCGGGGTCCGAGAGTAGGCCACGACCCGACCCGGTGCCAGTGCCAGCATGTTGAACCCGTCGTTCCATTGCTCACGGGACAGCTCTGCGGAGGTGGCGTCGGGCCAGATGAATCGAAGCGGACGCTCCAGGGCTTCCTCAACGGCCCGGGGAACATCACTGCTCAACGTCCTCACCAGGGTTTTCTCCGATTCGGCATCCCATTCGAGTAGCACACAGGGTGATGCGATGGCCTCCGGATAGAGGACAAACTTGTCCCTATCAACCTGGGTCATCACCGTATCCAGGTGCATGAACTCTCGCCGCGAAGGCAGCATGATGGCAAGTACTCGGGTGGCACGACCGGCTTTGAACAGCTGTTCCGCCAGACGCTCAACGCCCTGGGGAGTGGTCCGTTCAGAAATTCCTATCGCCAGAACCCCGTCGCCGAGGACGAGAATGTCGCCGCCCTCAGCAGCTCGGTGCGCACCGGACATCCCGGTGGTCCAGATATCAAAATCGGCCTTCTTGAATGCCGGATGGAACTGATAGATCGCGCTGTAATGCAGGGATTCCCTCCTCCGCACCTCGCGTCGCATCGAGTTGATGGCGACACCCCCGTACATCCACACCGATGCGTCACGCGTAAACAGGTGGTTGGGAAGAGGTCCAACGAGGAAGTCATCAGCGCCCAGTGTCTGCGCCACGAGTGAGGGGACCGGCGAAATCTGCTCCCATTCAGCCTTGGTGATTCCTTCGACGCACACCCGCGCTGTCCCGTACGGTGTCAGGCTGTCTGCCCATTCACGAAGAGCGGGGGCAAGCAACGGTCCGAGTCGCTTGTAGTTAACCGTGTTGTCGAGGACGAATGTCTTCGCCTCGGGGATAGCCAGGGTCTCCGTGAGCAAGTCTGTGAACTCAACGGTACGGACCCCCTGCTCTCGCATCTGTTCGGTGAAGAACTGATGCTCGGCTTTGGCCCGTTTCGGTGAAAGGAGGTCGTCGAAAAGGAGGTCGTTGTGGTTGGGGGGAGTGAGTCGATCAATCTCTGGTCCCGGCTGATGGACTATGACTGTCCTCAGTGGTGAGATCTCATCTTCAACATGAATCTTCAGTGTTTGCGGCAAATCTTCGGTTACGACTTCGTTGCTCATACGAACTCAACTTTCTTGAACTGTCTTAGAGACTACAGACCACCGGGCACCGCCGCGCGTCAGTCGGGGAAGTGGTGATGGTTCAGTTCGGACGTCGGCGCGCACTAGAACGTGGAGCAGGCATGATTGGACCATGACTCAGAATGAGAATCCGCAGCCTCGTCCTATCGCCGAATCAGCAGCACTCTGGGGGGGACGGTTCCGTTCAGGTCCCTCCGACGCCCTGCAGCGACTGAGTCTTTCAACCCATTTCGACTGGCGTCTAGCCGCTGATGACATTGAGGGATCCCGTGCGCATGCCCGCGCACTGGCCAAGGTTGGTCTGCTTACCGACGAGCAGCTGATCTTGATGCAGGCTGCCCTTGACAGTCTGCTTGAGGACGTTCAGTCGGGCAGATTCGCTCCGGTTCTCGAGGACGAGGACGTTCACACCGCCCTTGAACGAGGACTCATGGAGCGGGCCGGCGCGGAACTGGGTGGACGGCTACGAGCTGGTCGATCCCGCAACGACCAGATCGCGGCGCTCACCCGCAGGTACCTGCGCCGTCAGGCTCGGCACATCGGAGCCCTGACCCTCTCCCTGGTCGATGCTTTGGTTGATCAAGCGAAGTTGGCGGGCGACGCCATCATGCCCGGGCGCACCCACCTGCAGCATGCCCAACCCGTCCTGGTGGCACACCATCTCCTCGCTCATGCCTGGCCGCTTGTGAGAGATGTCGAGCGCCTCAGGGACTGGGACTCTAGAGCAGCTGCATCCCCGTACGGAGCGGGGGCACTTGCGGGGAACACCCTCGGCCTCGACGCCCAAGCCATTGCCGAGGAGCTGGGGTTTGATCGCGTGGAACCCAACTCAATCGATGCAACCGCGGGACGCGATGTCATTGCAGAGCTTGCGTTCGTCTTCTCAATGATTGGAATCAACCTCAGTCGATTTGCCGAAGAAGTCATCATCTGGAACACCAGGGAGTTCAGCTTTGTTGAGCTCGATGATGCCTACTCGACTGGCTCCTCGATCATGCCGCAGAAGAAAAATCCCGATATTGCCGAGCTGGCGCGCGGGAAGGCCGGGCGTCTGATCGGAGATCTCTCGGGCCTACTGGCGACGCTCAAGGGCCTCCCCCTGGCATACAACCGTGACCTTCAAGAGGACAAGGAGCCGGTGTTTGACCAGATCGACACTCTGGATGCGCTCCTTCCGGCATTTTTCGGCATGGTTGCGACCATGCGGCTCAACTATGAGCGGATGGCGGCTGAGGCTCCCCGGGGCTTTTCCCTCGCAACAGATATTGCTGAGTGGCTGGTTCGTGAGGGCGTTCCATTTCGAGTGGCACATGAGGTTGCCGGTGCAGCAGTAACCTACTGCGAAGATCGGGAAATCGAACTGGGTGACCTCACCGAGAGCGACTTGGCAAGGATTGATCCGCTTCTGCAGCCGGCTGTTTTGGAGGTCCTTACGGCCCCGGGATCGGTACGGGCACGCAGCGGCATAGGTGGCACCGCACCGGAGCGCGTCCTCGAACAGCTAGTGGTTCTCGAGGAGGCAGTTAGGGATTCCGGAAGGTGGTGCGAGAGTTAACGCACCCCGGCCCAGCGCGCTTTGTTTCGCGCCTGTTGGCAACGTAATCTGAACCTGCTAGAAGCCCGGCTACGCATCGGGACGACGAAGATCGCTGGATCTTCCACAATATAGAAGGAGAAACGGTGAGCGACCTCATCGAAGAGCTCCGCTGGCGCGGACTGGTTGCACAGCACACGGACGAGAAGGCACTGTCCGAGGCGTTTGAGGACGGACCGGTTACCTTCTATTGCGGCTACGATCCCACCGCGCCCTCCCTGCATCACGGTCACCTTGTGCAGCTGATCCTCATGCGCCACCTGCAGAATGCCGGGCATAAGCCCCTGGCCCTGGTCGGTGGTGCCACAGGCTTGATTGGCGATCCTCGCGAGGTGGGGGAGCGCTCGATGAATGACACCTCCATTGTTGAAGAGTGGGCGGCACGCTTGCGTGCCCAGATCGAGCGGTTCCTTGACTTCGATGCCGAGGACAACCCTGCCAGGATGGTCAACAACCTGGACTGGACTGGGGAAATCTCTGCCATCGGTCTACTGCGTGACCTTGGTAAGCACTTCCGCCTCGGAACCATGCTCTCGAAGGACATCGTTGCTCGGCGACTCAAGTCAGATGAGGGAATCTCCTACACCGAGTTCTCCTACCAGATTCTTCAGGCCAATGACTACCTGGAGCTCTTCCGCCGGTACGGCTGCACGCTTCAGACCGGTGGCAACGACCAGTGGGGCAACCTGATTGGCGGCATGGACCTGATTCGCCGCGTTGAGGGCAAGGGTGTTCACGCGATGACAACCCCGGTCATCACCAAGGCCGACGGTTCCAAGTTTGGCAAGTCTGAGGGGGGAGCCATCTGGCTTGATCCCGCCATGATGAGCCCCTACGACTTCTACCAGTTCTGGCTTCAGACGGCCGATGAAGACGTAGTGCGAATGCTCAAGGTGTTCACTTTCCTCGATCGGGAACGTATCGAAGAACTAGAAGCGATCACGGCAGAGCGACCGCAGGCCCGTGAGGCGCAGCGCGTTCTTGCTGCCGAAGTGACCCGTTTCGTACATGGTGAGGACGAACTGCAACGGGTTCAGGCGGCTACGAACGCCCTGTGGGGTCGGGGGGATCTGCACGAGGTCGATAGTGAGACCTTGGCTGCGGCCATTCAGGATCTTCCCAAGGCTGAGATTGTCCTGGGTGAGACCACGGTGATCGACGCCCTGGTTGCCACCGGCCTCGAGGCCGGACGAAAGGCCGCCGTCCGTACGGTTAGCAGCAACGGACTCTCAGTCAACAACGTCAAGGTCGCGGATGTCGATAGGGTCTTCGTGCCCGAGGATGTTCTTGCGGGTGGTGTTGTTCTGCTGCGTAAGGGTCGTAAGACTCTGGCCGCAGCAGTTGTAGAGGCCTAAGTCGAACTCACGATTGCTTAACGCTGACCTTCTGGTCAGCGTTGCCACTTGAAGAAGGACCATGGTCAAGTCAGCAGTTCACAGTCTTTCATCGCTGTGGTGGCGGACACTCGGCAACGATCATCCTCCAGTCCTCGATGATGACGAGTCGGATGAGTATCTGACAGCAAGCCGCGAGAACTCGCGGATCGTCCTCCACATCCTTGACTTCGCAGCCCGGCTTGGCGATGCGATGCTGGCTGTGGGGGCATCCGCACATGAGGTGACTGTCGCTTCGGGACGGGCTGCTCGATCCTACGGACTCCATGGTGTGCACGTTGTCGTCACGTACAACTCTCTGTCGGTGTCCTATCAACAGCACGAGGATCAGTGGCCGGCGACGATCACCCGGGTGGTGAAATGGGATCAACCCAACCATGCCAAGTTACAGGCATTGCAGGAGCTTCTCGTAGCGGTTGAAGATGGGTTGGAACTTCCTGAGGCACGAAGCCGTTTGCGGGAGCTGCGCAGAAGCCCGTTCCCCTACAACACGGCATCGGTGGCAGGCGCTTCGGCGCTACTTGCGATGGGTGTCAGCATCATGTTTGGCGCCTCTGCGGTCATCATGATCCTGACATTCTTTGCGGCGCTGCTGGCAGCCTTCACGCAGGCTGGCCTCAGCAGGTTCGCACTGCCGATGTTCTTCAGCCAGATGGCCGGAGGTTTTGTCGTCACCCTTGTCGCCGTAGGTGTCAGCGCCCTGGCTCACTTGGGACTTGAGCCATTCATCGAAGTGCGTCCCTCAATAATCGTTGTAGCCGGAATCATGATGATGCTGGCTGGAATGTCGGCTGTGGGAGCAACCCAGGATGCCATTGATGGGTTTGCCGTGACAGCTAGCGGACGCATCCTTGACTTGACGATGAGGACGCTCGGCGTTGTGATCGGAATTCTGCTCGGCCTCCAGTTGGGATCACTGTTTGGAGTTGAGGTTCCGCTATTACCCACGGCAGTTCCTTTCGGATCGATTCCTCATCAAATGGTGGGGGCGGCCCTGGTCTCTGGCGCGGCGGCCCTGACCAACGGGGGGCGAATCCGGATGGTTGGGATCAGTGCGATTCTTGGAATGGTTTCGATCGTCACCTTTGCTGGAGCAAGTCTGCTGGGCATCGGCGTAGCAATAGCGAGTGCGCTCGGGGCTCTCTTCGCATCCTTTATCGGGGGGACCCTGGCGGTGCGGACCCGGATCCCAGAGGTCGCGATGACCACGGCGGCAATCATCCCGCTGGTTCCAGGTGTTTCGATCTTCCGCGGTCTCCTTGGCATCGTCCAGGCAGAGGGATCCTTCGATGGTCTTGTCATTGGTGGCAATGCCCTGGTGGTTGCGGCCATGACGGCTGTGGCAATCGCTGCGGGGGTTTCGCTCGGTTTGTATATCTCGACACCCTGGAGGTCGAAGAGACGTCACAGCCATCGATGACACGCCCGGGTGGGGGGTTGGGTGTGGGGTGTTTTTGGGGTTGGTGTGGGGTGGGTTTTTGTTGTGTTTGTTGGGTTTGTGGGTGGTGTGGTTGGGGTCACGGGGGTTTGGTTTGACGGTGTGGTGGGGTGGTGGGTAGTGTTCTTATTCGTTGCCCCGGTGGTCGGGATGTGGCTGGGCCGGTTTGGTTTGGTTGTGTTTTGGTTGTTGGGGTGAATGTCCTTCACTTTTTGTGTGGGTGTTGTTTGTGAACTTGATAGTGTGTTTTTTTGTTTGATTTTTGAGTGTACTCAATAAATTCTTTGTTTTTGTTGGTGTTTTTTTGGTTGGGATGGCTGCCGTCTTTTTTGGTGG
>NZ_FYEG01000023.1 GCF_900187855.1 Actinomyces minihominis
GGGCTATAGGCGGATAAGTGTGTCTGTGGGGTTAGTTGAATCATCAGTGCCAGGTTTTATGGTGTAGGTCTTCCCAGGAAATGACGGTTCCCCATCTAGCTGGTACGCCTAGGGCTTGTCTGCGGGCCTCCCCGGTAGCGGCTCGGGCCTGAGCATAAAGACCCTCGATTGTGTCGTCAGTGGGCATCACCTTAAGGATCCGGGCTGGGGGCATCGGTTCAGGTGAGTGCGTGTAACACCACCAGAAAATCGCTTTAGCCCTATGTAGTAGCGGCATCCCGCGGTGGTAATCAAGCATGCGACGCAGTTGAGCGTTGATACCGCCCTCGAGACGGTTATTTGTCGAAGGAAGAGCCCCTAACCCTGAGGCTTCCACCAACTTAGGGTCAAGGAAAGTGAAGAGTTCACCCTCACGCAAATGCCGTCGCAGCAGGCCCCTAGCAGCCACTAGTTTCTGGTGTGTGTCCGCTAAAGCACCATCGGCGTAGATGGACTGCTCGGAGAGAAACTCAGCCCATCTGTCTTCCCACGCCAGGTACGCCTGTTCCCACTCAAAGGATCCTTCAAGAGTGTGTACCCGCAAAAGCTGCAGGCCTAACTCTTTTAGCTCCCGCCCGGGCGCAAGTTTCGGGTTCTTGGACGTGTGTTTAGTGATGTTGCCATACACATGAAACAAGCACCGTTGCACCCGCACATCCCGCCACTTACCCCTGAGCGCCTTACGAAACCCTGCGCCACCATCAGTAACAATCATCAAGGGCTTACCAGTCTGATCAAGCAGAGCCCGCCACGCACTGGAATGCTCACTACGAGCCAGATACCAGCCCACTGGCCGACCATGCTCGTTACTACTGATCAGGACCACCGCTTTACGTCGCAGGTGCAGCCCATCAACATGCAACACGGTCACAGGAAGGTCTACATAGTGCGGCAAAGGCCAATACGGCCAATACCTAGCCGCAAGGTCTCTGAAAGTTCGAGCCGCTCCCACACTCGTCTGAGCTTGCGTCTCCTTTGAGAACAACCAAGACAAGAACTGGGAAAGCCCAACAGACTCGGTGTTATTGCGCCGTGTCTTACTCACCCCACACTGGGTGTCTTTACAACGCCACCGCGTCCTGCCAGCACTAGTGACTCCGTTGCGTTTCATGACACCCGAGCACTGCGGGCAAAGCGGCCTACGATCCATGCCTCCATATAGGCGAAAAAGTGTGTCCAACCAAAACCACAGTTTCAAACAGACTTTCCCCTGCAACCCCAACGAAAAACACTGCTTCTAGACACACTTATCCGCCTGGCCTGAAACCAAGACCACCAAGTTTCAACAACACAAAACCGCACCACCAAGCCAAAAAGTCCCCAAAAACGGACACACTTATCCGCCTATATCCC
>NZ_FYEG01000019.1 GCF_900187855.1 Actinomyces minihominis
GCGGCGTAGTTGGCGCCGAGGCGGCGTTTGCGCTCTTCGCCGTTGCCGTAGTCCCCGCGGATCACGGCGTTCGCGAGGGCTTCAATGTTGACCGCCGCAGGCTTACTCGCAGCGGGCTTACTGGCCGCGGGCTTGGAAGCACTGGTGCCACCCAGGATTTGGTTGACCCGGGCTTGGACTGCCGCGTAGTTGGACCCGAGGCGTTTCTTGCGTTCTTCCCCGTTACCGTACTGGCCATTGATGACCGCCCGAGCCAGCGCATCAACACTCCCCGAAGGAGCCGGAGCGGGAGCCGGTGCGGGGCTTGGTGCTGCGGGTTTTGCGCCGCTGCCGCTGGTTTTGCCGATGTAGGGGGCGAGAACTTTCGCGGGCGGATAGTAGTTCCCCGGGCATGTGGTGGAAGAGCAGTCTTTGTGGCCGAGGATCGCGAGTTTCCCGTGACGCTTTTGGATGTCGTCGATGAGTTCACCGATGGTTTTCCGGTCCGCGTCCGTGTTCCTGGGGTTGCATTCGATGCCGATGGACTGCTGGTTGTAAGCCCAGTTCCCCGCATGCCAAGCGGTATCGGATTCGCTGACCATGCGGGCTGCTTTGCCTGCTTCGACGACGTAGTGGGCGGAGTTGTTGCCTCGCCCGGTGGCGAACCAGTTCACCACGCCGTCGAAGGAGGGTTTCTTGGCCGGGTCGTCCCAGTGGTGGATGACGATGTATTTGATCTTGTTTCCACCCCGACCTTTGGTGTGGCAGGGCGCAGTGCGGTTGGTGATGAGCTGATAGGGCATGAGGAGGTTTCCTTCCCAGTTGGATTGGTTAGTTGGATTGGTCGAAATCGCCAGCGCTGCTCTCGTTCCCCGTTTCGGGCAGGGCCGCGCGGTCGCTGTGTTTAGGGACGTAGGGATCGGCGCCACCTGATGGCTGGCCTTCTTCTTCGTGGCCGTCGTATTCGTCTTGGTTGGCCTGTTTGGTGCCGGTCAGGCTCGCGAGGGCGTCCCGCAGAGCCTGGGGTACGGGCAGGCCCAGTTGGGCTGCGTTCTCGATGAGGCTGATGCCTTCGTTGGAGATGTAGAAGAAGATCACTGCGGTTCGCAGTACCCCGCTTTCTTTGAGGACGTAGACGTCGAGGAGGTTCGCTAAGCCGACGAGGACGAAGATGAGGACTTTGCGGGTGATCCCTTTGAAGCCGATAGCCGAGGAGACTTGGTGGTTCACGATGGCGCAGGCCAAGCCGGTTACGTAGTCGGCGATGACGAAGGCGAGCAGGGCGTAGAGGAACCCGTCCCACCCGCCTAGATACCAGCCGATGAGACCGCCAAGGCCGGTGAATATGGTTTGAAAAATGATGATCAAAGTGCGCAAGACGGGTGCCTCCCAGCAGGTTTTGGGCAAACAAAAACGCGCCTGGCCGGTTGGCAGACGCGCACGGATTTGGCCAAGAGCAACAGTGCTCTTGAGGGGTTGGGTTGTTAGTAGTTGGGGTCGGTCAAGGCTTCGAGGACCGCCCAGGCCGCATCAAACTCACCCTCGGACGGCTCCTGGAGTTCCCCGGAGACTGCGGGTTTCGCGGCTGTCGCGCCACTACTGGACCCGTCCGGTGGGGTAAGCAGGTCAGAAGACTCTTCACTAGGCTGTTCATCACGCATCACTGTCCTCCTTGCTGTAGGCGTTCTTTTCGAGGCTCGTGAGCAGCTGGTCGTAAGCGGTCGCCAGTGATCCCTTCAACTCCAGGTCTGCGTTTTCGAGGGTTTCGCGGAAGATGGTCTCGTGTCCGGTGTAGGTGGCCTCGTCAATCACCGTGACCTCGCCCAGTAGCTTGGCGCGCTCGGCCTGGTACTCGGCGGCGGTTTCCGGGACCAGTTCGAAGGTGTCGCCCTCACGCACCAACTCACCGGTGGCATCCTTCACGCCGTAAGTGTTCAACAGCTCCACCTCGCTTGCCCCCAGAACTTCCAGGGCATTGGAGACAAGAGCGAGGGCTCGAGTCCTAGCCCGGGAGGCCGCGCCTTTGAGCGGCAGGGAGTCCAGCAGTTCGCTCGTGGCGGGCAGCAGATGATTCGGTATTTCTAGATACATGGATGCTTCCTTTTCTCTTACATGGTGGTGGGAATCGCGGTGAGGTTCGCTGAGGAGAAGTACGTCCAGTTGATGGTGGTGCCTGACCGGGTGATGTTCTTCACCCACCCTTGGTTGAAGTAGGCGATCAGCGAGTTCACCCTTGAGATCAACGCGGTGATGCGAGCCATCACGTTTGTCATCTGGTAGTACGTGCCGTTCGTGGTCAAGTACAAATGCGTGGTCGAAAAACTGATCGCCGCCTTGTTGCCGCTTCCCACCCAGGACGCGTAAGCCGCCGCCGTGGTGAAGTCTTGAAGGTTCACGAACCGGTTGCCCGAGGTGTAGAAGTTGTGGTTGTGCGCGTAGAGGCTCATGGTCAGGTGTAGGCCTTTTTGTCCGTAGAAAGAGCCTTTCGGGTCCATGCACAGCAT
>NZ_FYEG01000012.1 GCF_900187855.1 Actinomyces minihominis
GCCCGCAGACAAGCCCTAGGCGTACCAGCTAGATGGGGAACCGTCATTTCCTGGGAAGACCTACACCATAAAACCTGGCACTGATGATTCAACTAACCCCACAGACACACTTATCCGCCTATAGCCCTCATCGCGAGCGCCCTCAGACATCCAGCGCAGGAAATGTCCGAGGACGATTGCGGCATAGTGGTCCACCACGAACCTGAGATCCTCTGGTGAGAGGCGCAGGTCGCCGATTAGTTCATCCACTATCGCCCTCATCATGATGCGGAACTGGCGCAGGAAGAAGGCGTCGCGATCCTTGTGACCGAGGGAGTCGAGGATGGCGCGGGTCTGTGCAAAGTTATCCTGCAGGTAGCGCAGAAGGGTGAGGTAACCGCTGGCCCACTCTTCGTAAGAGGCATGTTCGAGAATGTGGTTGGCAACCTCCTGTTCGAACACGTAGGTCGCTAGGTCATAGGTGTCGGCGAAGTGGTAGTAGAACGTCTGGCGGGTGATCCCGGCTCGGGCCACGAGACCGGAAACAGTCACCCTGTCGAGGGGCGTGGTGCGGAGCTGCTCCTTGAGGGCTAGCGCCAAGAGCTCGGTGGTTGAGTTCCCCATGGGTTCCTTTCTAGGTCTCTAGTCCCGAAACGACGCCTTAGACCCGGTGGATTCGCAGCAGAATCCGCCGGAATGCGACAGTTCCGCGATTGTGTCAGTACGGGCCGAAGCTACTGCTCTCCTAGCCTTTGAGTGTACGAGACAACGGCGCCTCCGCCCAGGTTTGGCGCCCTGACAGAAGGGGTCATCATGTTCATTTTTGAGTCGATTCCCTGGTACTCATGGTTGATGTGGTTCGTCGTCCTCGGCGCACTGATCGGCCTCAACGAGGTCACCAGGCGCTGGAAGTGGGGCGGTATCGCCTTCTTCATCATTCTTCCCATCATCCTGACGATTTTTGTCTGGCCGACGACGGCCGGGGGTGACTCTTCGACTGGCACCTGGTTCCACTGGGTCAAGGTTTACTCGGCTCTGGCCGGCTGCCTTGGCTTCATGCTCATTCGCTACTTCCCGAAGGTCGCCAAGATCAAGTGGGTTCTGATCTTCCCGGCGGCTATTTTGGCCATCAACATTCTTGAGGCGTGCATTCGGGACTTCGAGGTCGGGGCGATGGGGGCCGACGGCATCGTCGACGGTGTCTACATGCTCTCGGGGCCGTGGAACTGGATGAACGGCATTGCCGGCCTCATCAACCTGATCACGATCTGTGGCTGGTTCGGAATCTTCATCTCCCGTGACAAGGCTAAGGACATGATCTGGCCCGACATGCTGTGGTTCTGGATCATCGCCTACGACCTGTGGAACTTCGCCTACGTTTACAACGCGGTTGGTGACCACTCCTTCTACGCTGGTGCCGCCCTGCTGATTGCCTGCACCATTCCCGCCTTCTTCATCAAGCGGGGCGCCTGGCTGCAGCACCGCGCCCACACGCTGGCCCTGTGGATGATGTTCACGATGGCATTTCCGGCCTTCGTGTCTGACTCGATGTTCGCGGTTGAGACCTCGAGGAACCCAGCCGCTCTGTTCGTCATCTCGGCCCTGGCGCTTGTGGCCAACGTTGCGGTACTGATCTTCCAGCTCTTCACCATCATCAAGTTCCGCCTCAACCCGCTGAAGGATGAGCTGTACACTCGCCTGCCGCAGTTCAAGGAGGTTGTAGCTGCCAACGAGTCGGCAGATGCGAAGGACAGTGATGTGAGTGCTGAACTTAGGGACCTGAAGAAGGTCGTCTAGCGGCGTTTCACTGGCCCACTAGGCCGCAAAAAGGAAGCCCGTAGCCACTCTGTGCGTTGGCTACGGGCTTCCTTGTTGTCAAAGAGCAACATTATTTCGTCGTTTTTCGTTTGTGCTCTGAGCAGACTTTTGGTTTAGTGTGAGCATGCCCACGTTTGAAGTGAAGTTCGGGCTGGCCATACAACGGAGTATTTGGAGAAACGATGAATGTAACGAAGAAGAGGTTCGCGGGTGTAGCAGCAGTCGCTGCTGCCGCTGCACTGACCCTGTCAGCCTGCAGTGGTGGCGGCGATATCAGTGGGGGCACCACCGATGGTGGGGGCACCGAGAGTGGCGGCGGAGACGCTGCTGCTGAGGGCTGTGAAGAGTATGAACAGTACGGCAAGTTTGAGGGCGCTACGGTTGGTGTCTTCTCTTCAATCCGCGACGTTGAAGCCGATGCCCTGCAGGCAACGTTCGATAAGTTCACCGAGTGCACGGGTATCACCGTCCAGCACAACGGCGTCGGAGAGTTTGAGCAGCAGCTGGTGGTTCAGGTAGAGGGTAACAACGCCCCTGACATTGCCATCATTCCGCAGCCCGGCCTCCTCGCACGCATGGTAGCCACCGGTAAGGTCCAGCCTGCAGATGAGGCAACCACAGCCAAGGTCGATGAGGGTTGGTCACCTGAGTGGAAGTCCTACGGCACCGTTGACGGCACCTTCTATGCCGCACCGATGCTCTCCTCAGTGAAGTCCTTCGTCTGGTACTCACCGACTGCTTTCGAAGAGGGCGGCTACGAGATTCCGACAACCCTTGACGAAATGATGGCCCTGACTGAAAAGATCGCTGCTGACACTGCTGGCGAAGGTGCAACCCGACCCTGGTGTGCTGGTATTGAGTCCGGCGGCGCCACCGGTTGGCCAGCCACCGACTGGATCGAGGACTTCGTCCTTCGTATCGCAGGTCCTGATGTCTACGACAAGTGGGTAACCAACGAGGTTCCATTCAACGCTCCGGAGATTCTGGAGTCCGCTAACGGTGTTGGCGACTACCTGCTGAACAACGATTTCGTCAACGGCGGCATCGGTGACTCACGTTCGATCGCGACCACCTCCTTCAATGATGGCGGTCTGCCGATCCTCGACAACCAGTGCTACATGTACCGCATGGCTTCGTTCTACGAGGCACAGTGGCCCGAGGGCACCACGGTTGCACCTGACGGCGATGTCTTCGCATTCTACCTGCCTGCAGAGACCGTTGAGGAGCACCCGCTTCTGGTCGCAGGTGAGTTCGTTGCCCGTTTCGCTGATACCCCCGAGGCCGCAGCGGTTCAGGACTTCATGGCTTCCGGTACCTTCGCTAACATCCGCGTTGGCCTGGGCGGCGTGACTTCCGCAAACAAGCTGGTTGATCCGGCACTGGCATCCTCCGATATTCTCCGTCTTGCAATCGAACTTCTGCAGGACCCGAACTCGGTGGCTCGTTTCGATGGTTCCGACCTCATGCCTTCTGAGGTTGGTGCAGGCTCCTTCTGGACCGGCACCACCCAGTGGATCAACGGTGAGATCGACACTGAGACGATGCTGACCAACATCCAGGATTCCTGGCCCAAGAACTAACCATTCCGGGTAGTTACTAAAAGTTGGCGCAAGGCTCTTTCGGGCCTTGCGCCAACAGGCTAGGAGTTCACTTGAGTTGGTTACTACACACCAAATTCGGCCAGATGGTTCTGGCCGTACTCGCGATCGTACTCATCGTTGCCCTACTGCTGGGGATGGCGGCGCTCGCGGATCGTCTGCGAGGACGGGGGCG
Organism: Actinomyces minihominis; assembly: GCF_900187855.1. Taxonomy (GTDB): domain Bacteria; phylum Actinomycetota; class Actinomycetes; order Actinomycetales; family Actinomycetaceae; genus Scrofimicrobium; species Scrofimicrobium minihominis. The sequence goes on from NZ_FYEG01000012.1 coordinate 3,571, forward strand.
GAATGTTGCCTCGGTTCTCGTCTTTATGCTGCCTGCAGTCGCACTTCTCGGAGTGGGCCTGATCTGGCCGGCGATTCAGACCACCTATAACTCTTTCTTCGACCGCTCTTCAACATCGTTTGTTGGGTTCTCTAACTACGGTTGGCTCTTTACTAATCCGGACTCTCAGAGGGCGTTCTTCAACACCGCGGTGTGGGTCCTTCTGGTCCCGGTGGTGTCAGTCTTCGTGGGCATGCTCTACGCCCTGCTGATTGACAACAAGAAGTTTGAGAAGGTCATGAAGTCGCTGCTATTCATGCCGATGGCCATTTCATTCGTCGGCGCGGGCATCATCTGGCGGTTCATGTACGACTACCGCGGGGCAGCACAGTCCCAGCGTGGTCTGCTCAACGCCATCATCGTGGCATTTGGGGGAGAACCGGTGAGGTTCCTGCAGGACAGCCCCCTGAACACCCTGTTCCTTATCGTCGTTCTGATCTGGGTCCAGGCCGGTTTCGCCATGGTGCTGATCTCAGCTTCGATCAAGGCCATTCCGATGGAACTGGTTGAGGCCGCCAAGCTCGATGGCACCAACTCTTGGCAGATGTTCACCAAGATCACCGTGCCCACCATCCGGCCGACGTTGGTCGTGGTTTACACAACCATCACCATCGCAACGCTGAAGGTCTTCGATATCACCCAGACCATGACCGGCGCCAAGTTCCAGACTCAGGTTCTGGCCAACCAGATGTACGACCAGTCGTTCACCTTTGGAAACTTTGGCTACGGTTCTGCCACCGCGGTAATCATCTTCGTCCTCGTCATCCCCATCGTCGTTTTCAACATCCGACAGATGCTGAAAAACAAGGAGGTACGCGGATGAGCGCCACTTCAGATACCGTGCTGGCGCAGGAGACCCGCGCAGCAAACCGCAAGCGGAAGAAAGCGGAAAACGAGAACATGGGTGCGGTCAGCCTGGCCAAGAAGTCCCTGAGCAGTCGCTTTGGTTCTCTGGTCGCGATTTTGATCGCAATCATGTGGACGGTCCCAACCCTGGGTCTGTTCATCACCTCCTTCCGTCCCGAAGCCGAGATCAAGACAACGGGCTGGTGGACCTTCTTCATCGACCCCAAGGTGACCCTGTCGAACTACGAGGCCGTTCTGTTCGGCACGTCCTCACAGGGTAACCTGCTGAACTACCTGATCAACTCACTGGTCATCACCATTCCGGCGACCATTGCGCCGCTTGCGATAGCAGTGATGGCCGCCTACGCCTTCTCATTTATGAAGTGGCGAGGACGAGACCTGGTGTTCGTGGTTGTTTTCGCCATGCAGATCGTGCCGCTGCAGATGGCTCTTATTCCCCTGCTGCGTGTCTTCAGCTCGACTTTCGGGAAGTCATTCCCCTTCATGTCGATCTGGGTTGCGCACACAGCCTTCGCGCTTCCGCTGGCAATATTCCTGCTGCACAACTTCATGCAGGAGATTCCCAAGGAGCTGATTGAGGCCGCTGAGGTGGATGGGGCCGGACACGTCGGAACCTTCCTTCGTGTGGTTCTTCCCCTGATGGTTCCTGCGATCGCTTCGTTCGCGATCTTCCAGTTCCTCTGGGTATGGAACGACCTGCTCGTTGGCTTGACGTTCTCCGGAGGTCAGGAGCTGACAGCGCCTTTGACGGCCAGACTGCAGTCACTGGCGGGATCACGCGGTCAAGACTGGCACTTGCTGACAGCCGGTGCCTTCATTTCGATGATCATTCCCCTGGTGGTGTTCTTCTCGCTGCAGAGGTACTTCGTCCGTGGACTGACGGCTGGTTCCGTGAAGGGTTAGCCCTTCGTCACCAACACAAAAGCGGCTGGTCCCCAAATGATCTTGGGGTCCAGCCGCTTCAACGTTTCTGAGTTGAGTTACCTCTACTCGCCCTGCTTCTCAGTCTTAACAACTGTGTGGAGGCCGTCCTTGTCGGAAACAACCCAGCACAGGTAGAGGGCGGTGATGCTGCGGTCGAAGACAAACTCTTTCTCGTCTTCACTAACAGGTAGCGCGCCCGCGTTCTCCAGGCTGGAGTAGCCGTGGACTACCGACCACAGGGCCACCGACATGAGGGTGGGATCAAGCTCTGATTCTGGGTTCTCATCTGAAATGCGCTTGCAGATGGCGATCAGGGGAGTGTGCATGCGGGCGGCAATGTTCCTTGCCTCCGGGTTCATGCGATCTGTCAGGCTGCCGGGGCGACGCGACTCTTCCATCGCCTCAAAGGCGCCCGCAAACATGTGGGGATCCGAGGTGGCGTAGTCACGGTAGAGGCGAGCAGCTCTCAGGAGTTCCTCTTGGGTATCTTCGCTCTGGTTGCTCTCAAAGGGCTCACCGAATGCCTCATCAAGGTCACGCACGATGACTTCGGCCATCAGGGCTTCTTTTGAACCAAACAGGGTGTAGACAGCATTGGTCGATGTTTCGACGTTTCTTGTCAGAACGCGAAGTGACACCCCGTGGTATCCGTCGACGGAGAGCATTTTGCGTGCCTCATCGATTAGACGCTCTCGGAGCGCTTCGTCGTACATTCTGGGGCGACTCACGGTTACTCCTTCTAAAAAGTGTGGATTCGGATATTCTCCGGGGTGACACTTCTGGTTTTCATGGGTCCTGATGTGGTGGCAAGTGCGGTACGGGTGTACCGTTTGGCCTATCGGATTGCGTTCCAAACATGCGTGACTACCGTTAGATCTAGTTCTCGGATCGCGGTCACCTGCTGGCTGACAGCCATTGGCACGCGGTGGTTTTCTAACCAACCGGCCCGAATCTCAGAGATCTAGTTATAGCCCCCACTTATTTGCGACGCAAACATAAGTATAAGGTTAGAACTTATTTTATAAGATAACAACGACCGAACGGTGCTTTGCACATGTGTGCGCGCACATTGTAATCAAGTGAAACCTTGACTTAAGTGGGCTCTGGCGCATAAACCCACGGTGTTGTCTGTGGTGTGTAATCGTTGAAAACTTCAAGGAAACTTGAAGCGGAACTCACTTCTGGAAGACCTAGGGATTTGGATAAAAGACGCAAGATTTCCTCGGTGGTGTGACCAAGATCGCGCAGCTCACTGAGGGTTACTGCGCCATCCCGCTTGGCGAGGCGGGCCCCTCCGGGGCCTAACACCAAGGGAACATGGCCATAGATGGGTGGGGTTCCTCCCAGTGCCTCCGTCAGATAGGTCTGTACCGGCGCGGAGGTCAGAAGGTCATCGCCCCTAACAACCTGGTCAACACCCATTGCCACGTCGTCTACGACCACTGCCAGGTTGTAGGCAAACGCGCCGTCCCCACGCTGCAGGACAACTGGGTCGACAGCTCCAGTGTACTCGCCAACGTACTGGTCGACCACGGTGAAGTTGTCGACTTTGGGTCGGAACCGCAGTGCTGGCTTGAGGCGTCGGGAAGCAAGACTCGCCCGTTTTTCCGCCATCTCACCCTCGGTCATTCCGAGGCAGGTGCCGGGGTAGTGGCCCGGCGGGGTGTGGGCAGCTGAGGCGGCCTCACGAATATCTCTGCGGGAGCAGAAGCACTCAAAGACCATTCCTTGCGCGGCCAGGGTTTCGATTGCGGTTTGGTAAAGGTCAAGGCGTTCACTCTGCACCACGACCTCGCCGTCCCAGTCGATACCAATCTCTTCAAGGTCATTGATTTGAGACTGGGGGTCACGGAAACGATCTCGGTCAAGGTCTTCGAGGCGCAGGTAGAAGTCACGCCCGCTGCTGCGGGCCGAAGCCCACGCCACAAGCGCGGTTCGAAGGTTTCCCAGGTGAAGATCACCCGTGGGTGAGGGGGCATAGCGTCCTGCTGGCATCGGGGTGACCTCCCTTCCAAATGATGTTGGTTACCTGAAGTACGGGATAGAGTTTTGCAGGCTCCCGCCTCAGATGCAGCATTTAATCTGTGAGCGCACCCGTCCACCATTTGGAAGCCGATTTGCATAGTCCATGCCTGAGCGCCCTATTATCATCGCAGTAACCATCTAGAGCAGCTGAGAGACCTGGCTCCGTGACGCTGCAGCAACCAGCATTTATGCAAGGTGCTTCTGCCAGGGCCGATGGAGGAACTTTGATTGAACTAGTGGATGTTCGGAAGGTCTACGACATTCCGGGCGCAAGCTCCGTTGTCGCCCTCGACAATGTGACGCTGTCTATTCCACAGGGGGCCATCCACGGTATCGTCGGGCAGTCTGGCGCCGGAAAGTCCACGCTGATCCGCTGCCTCACCGCGTTAGAACGCCCCACTTCGGGTTCAATCGTCGTCAATGGAATCGACATGACGGCCCTTGAGGGATCCGCGCTGCGTGCGGCCCGACGGAACATCGGCATGGTCTTCCAGGCGCCCAACCTGCTCGACTCCCGAACTGCCGCCGCCAACGTGGCCTTCCCTCTCAAACTGGCCGGGGTCGACAAAGCCAAAGCAAACAGCCGCGTCCAGGAACTCCTCACGGTTGTCGGACTTGGCGAACGAGGGCGTTCCTACCCCTCCCAGCTTTCGGGCGGCCAGCAGCAGCGTGTTGGGATTGCGCGGGGAATGGCAACCAACCCCCCGGTTCTGCTCTGTGATGAGCCGACCTCCGCGCTCGATGCCAACTCAACCAAGCAGGTCATGGAACTGCTGCAGAAGCTGCGTGACGAGTCCGGGGTTACGGTCATCATCATCACCCACCAGATGGAAGTGGTTCGCGACTACTGCGACTCTGTCACCCTGCTCTCTCACGGTCGGGTCGTCCAGAGCGGTCCGATTGAGCAGGTCCTTGATGAGCCCCACTCTGTCCTAGCCGAAGACCTGGTGCCACGACCCAGTGTCGATGGGGTAGAGATTCCCCAGGGGTCCACACTTCTAGACATCTACTTCACATCCTCTCCGGGTATCCCCACGGGAGCCACGGTGCTCAACCTGGTTGCCTCCCTGGGGGCTGACGTGGCCGCCGGAAGGTTTGAGTCCATCGGAAACCTTCAGGTTGGGCGCCTTGCAATCAGTGTTCCGGCCTATAACGCCAAAGCGATTCGCGGGCAGCTGGAACGTAACTCCATCCTGGTTCGAGAGTGGGTGTGACAGTGACTGGCTCCGCACTTCTCTTTGAAGCCTCACTAAAGCTCTCCGTTCTGGTGGCAGCCCCCGGCGATCCCCGCTGGGGCGACAACCCTACGATTCAGCAGAAATTCTGGCCGGCTGTCCTTGAGACGCTCATGATGGTTGGTTCAGCAAGTGCCCTCACCGTCCTCTTCGGACTGCCGTTGGGTCTACTGCTCGCCTCAAGCTCACGCGGGGGGCTGAAGCCACGTGCCGCCCTGAACCAGGTGGTTGGCGTCATCGTCAACATCGTGCGTTCATTCCCGTTCATGATTCTTCTGATCGCACTGCTCCCTCTGACCCGTTTGATCATGGGTAGTGCCGTGGGCTGGAAGGCAGCCGTGGTTCCCCTGGTGGTGGGTGCCGTACCGTTCTTTGCTCGCCTGGTTGAAACGAACGTGGCAGCGATCAACCCGGGCACGATCGAAGCGGCTCAGATGATGGGTGCCTCCAACCTGCGCATCCAGTGGGGGGTGCAGGTTCGTGAAGCACTGCCCTCACTGGTCCAGTCAGTCACCGTCCTCTTCATCACCCTGATCGGATACTCCGCCATGGCGGGCGCGATCGGAGCCGGGGGACTGGGAGCACTGGCCATGAACTACGGCTACAACCAGTGGCAGGACGACGTAATGATCCTGACGGTCATAGCCATCGTCATCATTGTCCAAGCAGTGCAGATGTTGGGTGACATGATCAGCCGACTGGTGGACCATCGCTGAGACGCCACCAGTCGGAGAGACTTACCAGGGTAAGTGGTACTCGGCATAACCACAGCCTCACCGAACAACGGAAGAAAACCCGGGTGGTACAGGGTTCGAGGCAACCGAAAGTCCAAGACATTTCGGTAACGACAGATCTTTACTCAAAACCAAGCCCAAACCGGGCCCAACACATGGAGGAAATCCAATGCGTTCCATTCGTAACTTTGCAGCAGTAGGTGCAGCAGCAGCCCTCGTTCTTGCGGGATGCTCCTCAGGCGGATCCACCGAGGGGAGCCAGTCAACCGAGGCCGAGCAGAACGACGCCGCCACCGAGTCCGCTGAGAACACCGACCTCGCCGTCCTCACCGTAGGCGCCAGCCCCAGCCCCCACGGCAAGATCCTCTCGTTCATCAGTGAGAACCTGGCCGCGGACGCAGGCCTGCAGCTGGAGATCATCGAGTTCTCCGACTACATCCTGCCGAACGAAACCCTGGAAGCCGGCGAGCTGGATGCCAACTTCTACCAGACCATCCCCTATCTCGAAGCCCAGTCGGAAGAGCGGGGCTATGACTTCGTTCCCGGCGCGGGTGTCCACCTGGAACCCCTCGGAATCTACTCGGAAAAGCACACAGATCTGGCAGGTGTGCCCGAGGGCGCAACAGTAGGCGTCATCAACGACCCCTCGAATCAGGTGCGCGCACTGGAGCTTCTGGCCTCAGAGGGGTTCGTTGAGCTCCCAGCAGACGGCAAGGTCAACGTCACCACGGTCAAGCCCCTCAAGGGCATCAAGCTGATCGAGGTCGAGGGCCCCTCCCTGGTTCGCAACCTGCAGGACGTTGATATCGCTGTCATCAACGGAAACTTTGCACTCGAAGGTGGCCTCTCACCCGCTGTCGACGCCCTCGTCCTTGAGGATGGAACCGACAGCCCCTACGCCAACTTGCTGGTGTGGAAGAACGGTGCGAAAAACATCGAGACCATCCAGATCCTTGAGGAACTGCTGCACTCCGATGAGGTCCGCCAGTTCATCGAGTCCACCTGGACCGACGGTTCGGTAATCCCGGCGTTCTAAGTAGACGAAAGGGGTGGGCCCAGGAGAGCTGAACTGCTTCTCCTGGGCCCACCCCTTTGACTTTGCCTTCTAGTCAACGACGCCGTAGAGCCGGTCTCCCGCATCGCCCAGACCGGGGACAATATAGGACTTCTCGTTCAACCCCTCATCCATCGCCGCGGTGACAACGGTGACGTCCGCGCGGTCACCGATCTTCTTATCGATTTCCTCAATCCCCTCCGGGGTCGCCAGAATGCAGAGGCAGACGATCCGCTTGGCATTGTGTTCAATCAGGTACTCGATGGTGGCAACCAGGGTGTGTCCCGTGGCCAGCATCGGGTCGAGGACGTAGACCTCTCGCCCCGAAAGATCCGCCGGAAGACGGTTGGCGTAGGTTTCAATCTCCAGCGTGTTCTCATCCCGGCGCATTCCCAGGAACCCGACCTCAGCGGTCGGCATCATCTGGGTCATCCCGTCCAGCATGCCGAGGCCGGCGCGAAGAATCGGCACAACCAGGGGACGCGGTTCAGACAGCATAACGCCCGTGGTGGGAGCCACGGGCGTCTCAATTTCTACGGGTTCAACGGCAACATTCCGCGTCGCCTCATAGGTCAGAAGCATCACGAGTTCGTCAACAAGAGAACGGAAGGTCGACGAGGGCGTCTTCTTATCGCGCAGGACGGTGAGCTTGTGCTCTACCAGGGGGTGTTCGATGACGTTAAGGTGCATGGCACAAGAATATCGTGTCAACCGAGGTTGTAGTGCACGCTCTGCCGTGAGGTTACCCTGGTGGTATGCAGACGAAACAACGCTGGGATCGCGCCATGAGCCGGGCGCTGCTGTTTGCCAACACGTCCGGTCGAGAGGGTGATGTCCCGGTTGGTGCCGTGGTCCTCGACCCGGACGGCAATGTAATCGGCCGGGGTAGGAACCGCCGGGAGGCCGACTGTGACCCCACGGCTCACGCCGAGATCCTGGCACTTCGGGAAGCCGGGCAGACCCTGGGGAGCTGGAACCTCAGCGGCTGCACCCTCGTCGTCACACTTGAACCCTGCACCATGTGTGCCGGGGCCATTGTGAACAGCAGAGTCCAGCGGTTGGTCTTCGGGGCTTGGGAACCGAACACGGGCGCTTGCGGATCTGTCAGGGATGTCGTGCGGGACGTACGTTTGAACCACCAGGTGGAAGTGGTTTCCGGCGTGATGCAGGATGAGGTTGAGGTGCAGCTACGCGCCTTTTTCCAGGGGTTGCGCGGCTGAGGTCACCCCTCCCAGACAGTCGGCCCGGCCCCACCGAAGTGAGAACCGGGCCCCTGTCTATCGCGGTTGCGAACCTCCGTTGCTACCGGGCCATGTGTCGCGCCCCCGCCAGCCCGAAAACGACCGCCGGGGCAATCGTCGCGCCGGGTCCGGGATAGGTGTTACCCATGACGGAGGCGGAGTTGTTTCCCGCGGCGTAAAGCCCCTCAATCACCGATCCGTCCTCGCGAAGAGCACGAGCATACTCGTCGGTGAGGACACCGCCCTTGGTGCCGAGGTCACCGAGAACGATCTTGTAGGCGAGGAACGGTCCCTTCTCAACCGGGCCCAGGTTGTTGTTCGGGTGCACCGTCGGGTCGCCGTAGTAGCGGTCATAGGCAGAGTTGCCCCGGCCGAAGTCACCGTCGACACCGGCACGCGCAAAGCCATTGAAGCGTTCGAGCGTCTCGGTCAGCACCTCGGTGTCGACGCCGATCTTCCTTGCCAGTTCAGGAACCGACTTAGCCTTGATGGAAATGCCGTGATACTTCTGTCGCCACTCCATATTCGACTCGAAGCCGCCAGCTGCGAGCATGACCCCGCGTCGGGCACCGATCCTCAGTGTGACGCCATCCCTAACGACAACTGCCCCAACTACGCGCCCGTCCTCAACAATCAGGTCTTCCATGGGGGAGTTGAGCCAGAGTGGGACTTTGCGATCAATGACGACAGCCTTCATGAAGGCCGTCGCCCAGGCCGACCCAATCCCCGTGAGCTTCTTCCCGGTGACGAGGCCGCCCAGCATTCGACCCACGACCTGGGAGCCGCGGAACATGCCTGAGGGGGTCGACCAGGCGCGGCCCAGAAGCCAGACATCATCATCGTTTCCGTCACCTATGTCAGCCTCATCCTGAGGGCAGACAACAGGGGAGAGGGTGGCATCCTGGCGCTCTGTGCCCTCATCACCCGCAAGGTCAAGGGGTCGCCCCGCTTCGTGCCGGTTGTGATGGCGCTGGCGATCATTGGGGCCTGCCTCTTCCTCGGCGATTCGATCATCACCCCCGCGATCTCAGTCCTCAGCGCCGCAGAGGGGCTGGCCGTGGTGAACCCAGACCTTGAGAAGTTTGTCGTCCCCATCTCCCTCCTCGTCCTCGCCATCACCGGGGCCGAGGCGCTCTACGCCGACCTCGGACACTTTGGGCGTCTGCCCATCGCACTGGCCTGGCTCCTGATTGCCTTTCCCGTCCTCATAATCAACTACCTGGGTCAGGGACCTCTGCGCCCCTACATCGCCCGGCTGAACCTGAAGAAGATCCAGCGGGTCCCGGGTATCGCTGTCTACCCGCACGGGAGTCTCACGACAGTGCCTTTGGCCCTTCGTTCGTCTGTTGCGTTCTCGAATGCCCTCCACGAACACGTCGTGATCGTGGTGGTGCACAGCATGGGAGTGCCGACGATTCCCGAGGACGAACGAGTCTATGTGGATGACCTTGGCTGTCCCGATGACGGCATTGTGCGGATCGAGTACCGGGTTGGTTTCAACGACCGTCAGGACATCCCCAGGGCTCTGGCGCTCGCCCTCCACAAGACTTCTGAACTCGAGTTCGATCCCTCCCAGGCGACCTACGTTCTCTCGGTGTTTCGTATCGAGCCGGTTGATGAGTCGGAGCGGCGTGACTGGCCCACCTGGCAGCGGCGACTTTTCCGCCTGATGGAGAAGAGTTCCAACAACAGGACGAGGTCGTGCCACCTCCCACCGGAACGCACCATCGTTATGGGGGCTGAAGTGACTGCCTGACAGTTTCTTTGTTGGCGTATTGCGCGTGGGACCACTGGCCCATGCCAACTTTCGGCGATAGGTTAGTAAGGCCGGTCCGCCGGGCACTGTACTCGGTGAAGAACCTAATTAGGAGGAAGCATGGCTGTTTACGTCCTACCCGAACTTGATTACTCATACGATGCACTTGAGCCGCACATTTCTGCGGAAATCATGGAGCTGCACCACTCGAAGCACCACCAGGCCTACGTCGACGGAGCGAATGCCGCCCTCGCCGCACTGGAGGCCGCGCGTGAAGCCGGTGATATGGCTGCCGTGAACATGTATGAGAAGAACCTGGCGTTCCACCTCGGTGGTCACTCGAACCACTCGGTGTTCTGGAAGAACATGGCACCGAACGCCGGTGGCGATCCCAAGGGTGAGCTGGCCGCAGCGATTGATGAAAACTTTGGTTCGCTCGAAAAGTTCAAGAAGCAGTTCACCGCTGCTGCGATGGGCCTGCAGGGCTCAGGTTGGGCGGTTCTGGCTTTCGACACCATCTCGGGTCGCCTGGTCACCTTCCAGCTTTACGACCAGCAGGGTAACGTGCCGGTTGGTACCGTTCCACTGCTGATGCTGGATATGTGGGAGCACGCCTTCTACCTGGATTACAAGAACGTCAAGGGCAGCTACGTTGATGCCTGGTGGAACGTCGTCAACTGGGATGATGTCGCCCGCCGCTACGAGGCCGCGAAGACCGCCTACGCGACACTGCTGGTTGGCTAGTCACTAAATCATTCGGGCCCGGGACAAACACAATGCGTTCCCGGGCCCTTCTGCACGTGTGGGCGTGGGGCGTGTCACCCGCTTCTCAGTTTTGCCTGCCCAGTCTGTACCGGTAGACTTTTGACGCCTGGAGACGTGTCCGAGCGGCCGAAGGTGCAACACTCGAAATGTTGTGTGGTTCATAGCCACCGTGGGTTCAAATCCCACCGTCTCCGCTCATGGAAACTGTGGGGCATCTATTGCAGATGTCCCACTTTTTCCTTTTAAGGCTTATAGGACAGCTGGTGTTGCTCGCGGGTCGGGTTGTGCTTGTGATGGTGCGGCAAAGTCGGGGTTGAAGTTGGTGGTTGCCAACTTGAAGGTCGGACAGTTTGTGTTGCTGTGGGGTTTAGTTTCCTTTGTGATGGCGCGGCAAAGTCGGGGTTGAAGTTGGTTGCCTGCATGTTTGGG
>NZ_FYEG01000020.1 GCF_900187855.1 Actinomyces minihominis
ACCGAAGACCCCCTGCCACGTCTAGTCCGTACCCACATGACGGGCATCACACCGACTCAAACACAGCCTGACCTGCATGTTTACAAGATCTCCCTGCACGTCTGGCGGTCCGGCTTCGGGCGTGTTGAGCGCTAACTATCTGGCGCATTGGATGTCACCCGACTTCTCAGCTCGGGTGATTGATCGGATATTCGCGGGTCTACCACCCGGGTAGAAAGCAACCTCACACTAAAAAGTTCTCCTTCTGCTCGCCAAGGTCGGCTCGGAGCTCCGATGAACCAATGATCTTCCTCCAGGACCACACTTGGCTTTCCAACCCCGCAGCCACGGGTCCAGAAGAAGTTCGGGGAAACTAGGTCAGTGACAGGACTTGTTGCCGTAACCTCCAAGCCCAGAACGCTTTTAGCCCAGCGAACCCGCCCAGACGAACTGACTCCCAGGTTGCGGAGATTGTGCTTTGTAATCTGGGGGGGGGTGCCCCTATGTTGTTTGTCAAGCGGCGAGGACGGTTTCCGGTTGTTGGTAGAGGCTTCCGTCTCTGATCATGGCGTACATGACGGTTAGGCGGCGGTGGGCTAGGGCGATGAGTGCTTGGTTGTGGCGTTTGCCTTGGTTTCGTTTTTTGTCGTAGTAGGCGCGGCTTACCTCGTCGGTTCTGATGGTGGCGAAGGCGGAGAGGAACAGGGCCCGCTTGAGCCGTTTGTTGCCGGAGCGGCTTACTCGTTCCGATTTTATGGAGGTCCCAGATTGTCTCGTGGTTGGGGTTAGCCCGGCGTAGGAGGCGAGGGCGGCGGCGTTCTTGAAGTGTTTGCCGGAGATCTCAGCGATGATGACTGCGGCGGTCCTAAGCCCTACTCCGGGCATTGAGCTCAGGACCAGGTAAAGAGGGTGACTAAGCACTAGTTCCTCTACTTGGCTGGCGACGTCTGCTCTTTGCGCGTGCAGCATGATTAGTTGTCGGGCTAGGTGTGGAATGACTAGGGCGGCTGCATCGGTTCCGGTTACAGTCACGGTTTGTTTGGAAAGAGCCTCGATAATTTCCTCGCTCCAGGCCCCGTGACGGCGCGCCCCGTACCTCTTCAGTTTGGCGCTGATCCGGGCTCTGCCGGCCTTTCGAAGAGCCGTAGGTGTAGGCCAAGAAGCGAGCACTTCTAAGATGGCATCATGTTCTAGCCGGTTGCCGAGGACCTTCTCCAAAGCGGGGTGGACCTGCGTGTATAGGCCTCGAATCCGGTTGGAAACTTGATTGACCTGCCGGGACAGGTCCTTAGTCGATGCCGGTAAGCATCCCCAAGGTAGCCTCATTGGCGTCGAGTTCAGTGATGTCTCTCAGGGTGTGCGGCAGGGTTCGGGCGGCATCAGCAATGATGAACGCGTCCTTAGCGTCTGTTTTCGCCTCCCCTGGGTACAGGTCGGCGATGCGCCGCATTGTCAGCCCTGGTAAGTAGGCGGTTGCTATCCCCATGTCTTGGGCAACAGCTAACGCTAAAGCACCAATGGTTGCGGGCTGGGCCACCACGACAAGCAACTCACCGCTGTCGCTGAGCTTTTGGTAAAGACTCCGCAGCTGGCCCTCGTCATTGGGTAGCGCCCGGTTCCACAACACTCTGCCGCGCGTGTCTAGAGCGCACGCAAAGTGCTCTGATTTCCCCACATCCAAGCCAATGAAAACACCTGGCACATTTCTTTTCTCCACTGCACTGCCTCCGTACTGAAGTGCTGGGCCAACTCCTTAACGGTCGGTACAGTCCAGGCAGCAAGTCTCACATCCACTTCTGCGACAGGCATTCCCAAGCAGGGTGCCGAGCCCCTGATCAGCGATCACCCGCCGCCAATCAGCCCTAGTGGCAACACCCCCCGGATCATCAAAAAATAGACAGGGGCAAGACACCATGCCAGGGCCAACTGACCGACAAACCCAACTAACCAACGGTTAACCAGGCCTGTCAACAAGGTAACGGGTGCCAACGGTAACCTCCTCGAGCACGCTATCCGTGCTTGCTCGGCTCAGCGGTTAGTTCGGGTCTTCCAGTTGGCCTAGTCCCTATAGAACTGGGTGATGTGTCGGTGTGGAGCTGCTTTGCTCCGGGGCCATCCACGTGCAGTCCGAGTCATCCTTGCGACTCTGAGTTCATTCGAGTGATGCTCGAGTTTTTCCCAAACCAGACCTCAACACAGTCCGGGTACAAGATACGACGACGAGTAAAACGGGCTATAGGCGGATAAGTGTGTCTGTGGGGTTAGTTGAATCATCAGTGCCAGGTTTTATGGTGTAGGTCTTCCCAGGAAATGACGGTTCCCCATCTAGCTGGTACGCCTAGGGCTTGTCTGCGGGC
>NZ_FYEG01000013.1 GCF_900187855.1 Actinomyces minihominis
TCGCGGTCGCAATAAAACCGTCAGCCACCGTGAGCTTGTCGCTCGTGATGGCCCCGGCCTCAATCCGCGCTGCCGCCAAATAGCCGGTCGTGACCTTGGAAGCGTCGAGACTGGCGATTTTGGCGTTGGTGATGGCCGCGTCAGCGATCATCGCGGTCTTGATAAACCCATCAGCCACCGTCAACTTATCGCTGGTGATGGCTCCGGCCTTGATCCTGGCTGCCGCCAAATAGCCGGTCGTGACCTTGGAAGCGTCGAGACTGGCGATTTTGGCGTTGGTGATGGCCGCGTCAGCGATCATCGCGGTCTTGATAAACCCATCAGCCACCGTCAACTTATCGCTGGTGATGGCTCCGGCTTCGATGCGTTCGGCCGCCAAGAACCCGGTCGTGATCTTCGAAGCATCCAAACTGCCGATTTTGGCGTCGGTGATGGCGGCGTCAGCGATCATCGCCGTGGCAATGAACCCATCAGCGACCGTGAGCTTCTCCGAGGTTATGGCTCCGGCCTTGATCCGGGACGCCGCCAGGTATCCGGTGGTGATCTTCGCGGCGTCCAACGAGGCGATTTTGGCGTTGGTGATTGCGGCGTCTTTGATCATCGCCGTCAAAATGAAGCCGTCGGCGATCGTGAGTTTGTCGCTCGTGATGCTCCCGGCGGCGATCCTTGCGGCAGCCAGAGTGCCGGTGGTGATTTTTGCGGCGTCGAGCGTCTTGATCTTGGCATTCGTTATCGCGGCGTCGGCGATCATCGCGGTTTTGATGACTGCGCTGTCGATGCTGGTGTTCCCAGTGATGTGAACGTACTTGCCGTCAATCAGGATCGTTTCTGGGGAAACATTGATTTGGGCGATGATCTCGCCCTCTTTGACGCGTAGGTTGATGTCCCCGGCGAGCAGGGAAATCTGGGAGGCCAGTTTCGCATCTTCCTCCGCGACCGACAGTTTCAAAGCGTTCACACCCGTGTTGGCCGTGTTCGCCAGGGTGTAGGCGTTATCGGCGCGGGTCTTCGCGGTCGCCGCGGCCTCTTGGTTTGCCGTGACGTCCGCGCGGATCTGCTCGGCCTCGGTTTCGATGGCCTGGGCTTTGTCGCGGGCCGCCTCAGCCGTTACCTTCACACCCGCCAGGTCGGTGGCGACAGTTTTGGCGTAAGCGTCGACTTGGTCGGCGGCGGTTTGCGCGGCCACGGCTTTCTTGTCGGCGTTCGCCACCGCGGTTTGTGTGGAGGTGATTTTCTGGTTCGCCGCTACAAGGCCCGCAGTCACATTACTGGCGGCCTGCTCGGCGGCATCGGCTTTATCGCGCGCCCCCTCAGCAGTGGTCTTCACGCCCGCCAAATCAGTGGCGACAGTTTTCGCGTAAGCGTCTACTTGGTCGGCAGCAGTCTTGGCTTCTACTGCTTTCTCATCCGCAGTGGTAGCAGCCTTCTGGGCGGCCTTGATCTCTTCGTCAGCCAAGACGAGTGTGTTAGCGACGTCGCGTGCGGCCAGTTCTGCCTCCCCGGCGGTTTTCTGCGCCGCCTCGGCAGTCGTGCGTACTTCTGCTAGGTCGCCCGCCACGCCCTCGGCGTAGGTTCGCACCCGGCTGGATGCCTGTAGGGCGGCTGCGGCCTGCGTTTCGGCGCGGCCCGCAACCACCCGAGTTTCCCTCAGGTCTTCTTGCGCCGCGTCAACAGCGTCGGATGCTGCCTTCGCTGCCGTTTGGGCGTCGGCTGCTGCCTGCGCGGCGGTTTGGACTTCGGTTTTGGCAATGTCGAGTTCGGCTTGGACTTGGGAGTAGTTCAAGTCCGACGCGAGCGACACCCACCCGGGCGTGCCATTGCTGGTGGTTGTCCAGATCCAGATTTCGGTGAGTTCCCCGTTCTCTTTGAACCACACATCCCCAACCTGCGGATTAGAAGGGGTCTTGGGGCCGTAGTAGTTAGTGTTCTTCCCCGACGCGCTCACCAACGCAAAATCCGCTAGCTGCCCAGCCGCCTGGGCGGCATCACTAACCGCGCTGACTTTGGAGGCGAGTGAGGTGAACTTGGCTGCTGCGGACCCCAGGGTGACCTTCAAATATGCGCCGGTGAGGGGGTTGTACTCGTAAGCCACCACCCGCGCAGTGAGACGCTGGCCTAGGCCTGCGTGGATCACGGTGACCGTATCCCCCAGCAGAACAGTCTCCAGGTTCTGCAGGTCCGCATACTCAAGGGTCGACGCAAGGTCAGCGAAAGACACCGAATACGACGCGGCCGGTTCGTCCACGTGGTCTTCGCTGAACTGTAGTTTCGCCAAGCGCCGCAACTCCACATAAGCCTGCGCGAGCGTGAGCTCATCTTCCTTCGAGACGGTGTCTTCTGGGGCGGCTTTGACTTTCTCGAACCGCTGGACTCTTACGTGGGGCTGCTGGTACTGGCCGAGTTTCGGCGAGTCGACGTAAAGCTCCGGCAAGAGAAGCCCATCGAACCCGACGGGGAGGATCCGGGTGGTGACGGTGGAGAAGTCCAGGACGGACTTGTAGCCGGTGAGGTTCTTCCGATCCGAGATCACGACCCCCCGGTCCGCGCCCCTGCGGGTTTGGTGGAGGATGTGGAAGTTGTCCCGCGTGTAATCCCCACCAAGACGGCTCATCAAAGTGTTGTCCGACCCGCCATCCAGGATCGCTGCTGCCACACTCATTCGGACTATGCGGATGGTGGCGATGGGACTGGTGGCGCCCTGCGACGTGAACCCGGCCGGGAACTGGGAGGCCCCCAACAACTGGGTGAGGGCTTGTTGTGGGGTTTTGTTCACGATGAACGTGTCCGCCACCAGGTTGGTTGCCAGGTCGTAGAACACGTGCAAACACATCACATGCAGCAATGAATCCGTCTGGGCTTGGATTTCACTGACCCGAAACCCCTGCCGCACGGTCATGCCAGGTACGGGTGTGGCGACAATGTTCTCCACCACGAGTAGGTCGGCATTGGGGGCGTCTGCCGGGTAGTCGAACTCCAAAGTGAACGCGCCGTTCAAATCCTCGGCCACGACCGGGCTGATAATGCTGGCGTCCAGGGTGGCGAGGCCGGAATAGGTGAAGTCTCGGGTATCGGGGGTGTGAATGGTGATCACAGCATCCTCCAGTTCGGCTGAACAGTTACTTTCGTGGCCCCACTCGAGGCCTTCACCGTGTTGGCGCCGACCGCGAGCACAGGATAGTCAGGGGTGATCGCGTCGATCCCCGCTTTCGTGCCGACCCGGCACGCCCGCAACGCCGAGTCGATGGTCACCAGGCCGGTGGGGTTCTTGATGGTAAAGACTTGGCCGTTGATGGTGAGCGTGTGGGTGCCCGTGCCCTCCACCGTGATCACCGGCAGCGAATACACATTCCCCAAGTTGGTCAGCGTCTTTTGGCCTGTGAACGAGGTGGTGGGAGTATTTTTGAGGTAGGCGAAGGGCGCGAGCCGCATCCGAATGTCAAACACCCCAACAGTCGTTAACACCTGCTGCAAGGCGCCAACCACGGTGTTTTTCACGTGGTAGAACACGCCAGGAGCAGCGGACAACTCCACCCTCTGCGCGCTCACCAGAGCCGCGGTGGCCTTCCGGTACCCGGCGAGGAGGTCGTGGCCTTGGACCGCGACCTGGAACGAGAGTTCTTGGTCCTCCCACCCCTGCAAACGCGTCAGCGTCCCCTCACGGCCGAGCACCTCTAGGTGGTCGACCACTTGTTGGGAAGAAGGGATGGTTGGGGGCTTCGTGACGCGCAATCCCAGGTCTTTTTCTGAGTGGATGGTCTGGTTGATCGTGAACGAACGCACCCCAACGCCTCCCTTCCTAGTTTCGTGCTGGCTTAGTGACTGGTGAGGAGGCCCTCCCTGCGCGACAGGGCCTGCAAACGCGCATCAATGCTCGGGGTCAACCGGCCCACCAAAGCTCCGTCGTCGAGGACCACCCGCAAATCCAACGCGCCCAACAGGCTCGCAGCAACGGACGAAACCAAACTTGGCAGGTCGAACCCAGTCGGACTGCTCCCCGCGCCTGCCTCGTTGGGGAAGCTAAGCGGCGGGGCGAGGGTTGATAGGTTTCCGGTGTCGAAACGGGCGTCGGTGGTGATGGGAACTTGGATGCCTGCTTCGAGGCCACTCATCGCTCCCATGACGTCGCTTGCCATGTCTTGTGCGGCGTCTACGGCTTGGTGGCCGTCTTTGTTGATCGCCCCGGTGAGCCCGGCGACGAGCATTTGGCCGACCCACGCCATTTCTTTGGACGGTGAGTTGATGCCGAAGAACCCGGTGATCCCATCCCAGATCCCACCGATCCAGCCCGACACGTTATCCCACAGCCACCCGGCCAGGCTTTGAATCCCGTTCCACAGGCCCCGCACCAAATCCCCACCAACGGACGCCATACGGGACACGCCATCAGCGACTGCGCCGACAATACCGGTGATGATCTGCGGGATCGCGGCGACGATCTGCCCGATGATCGTGGGCAGGTTCTGGATGAGGGACACTAGGAGTTGGACCCCGGCCGTGACGATCTGTGGGATCGCGGAGATCACCGCGGAGATGACCGAGGCGATGATTTGTGGGATCGCGGCAACCACGGTCACGATGATTTGTGGGAGCGCCCCAATCAAAGAGGTCAACAGGCGCAGGCCCGCATCCACCAGTTGCGGGATCGCCCCCAGAATCCCGCCCACTACCGAGGTGATGATTTGTGGGAGGACCGCAACAATCGACGTAATAATCTGCGGCAATGCCCCCACCAGGGAAGTGAGGAGTTGGATGCCCGTGTCGATGATCATGGGGATGCCGGTGAGGAGGAACTGGATGATCCCCTCAATGATCGCTGGCAGCGACTCGATCAGGACCGGCAAAGCCGCTAGCAGGCCCTCGGCTAAACCGAGAATCAACTGCAGTGCCGCGTCCAGCAGGAGGGGAAGGTTATCCACCAGGCCCTGAACAAGCGCCGTGAGAGCCGCGACGGCTGCGGGGATCAGCTCCGGTAGTGCTTCACCAATCCCCGAAACCAGGGTGGCGATAATCTGCACCGCCGCTTCCAACAAGGCGGGTAGTGCTTCGATGATGGCTTGGACTAGGGATACGACGAGGGTCAAGGCGGTGGCGGCGACTTCGGGGAGCACACTGATCAGCCCACCCAACAAGGCCGTCAGAATGCTCATGCCTGCTTCGACCACTACCGGTAGTTGCTCGGAGATGAAGGCGAGGGCTTCTTGGAGGATCCCCCCAAAAGTACTGATAATTGCGGGTGCACCGCCGGTTTCGAACGCGCTGGTGAGTTCATCGACCCACCCGTTCACCATCGGCAACACCGTCCCCGCCAAAGCAGTCGACAAGCCCGAAGCCAATAGGCCTTTGAGGTTCGCGACCCCGTCTTCAAGGGTTGCCATTTGGCCGGAGAACGTTTGGGATTGGGCGTCCATCGCCCCGTAAAACCGGCCACCCTCAGCCGTGGCGGACTCGAAAGCATCCGCGACCATCTGAGCGCTGATTGCTCCTTTACCCATTTCGTCTTTGAGTTCACCGATACTTTTCCCGGTTTTACGGCTCATTTCCTCCAGCGGGTTGAACCCAGCGTTGATCATCTGGTTCAGGTCCTGGCCCGTGAGCTTCCCCGTCGACGACATCTGCGCGAACGCCAATGTGAGGGATTCGAGTTTGACGGCGTCACCTTGGGAAATATCTCCCAACTGTCCGAGGCGTAGTTGGGCTTCGTCGGCGCTCATCCCGAACGCCATCAACGTCTGCGCGCCTTTAGCGAGGTCTTCCATCCCAAACGGGGTGCGAGCGGCCTCCGCTTTCAGGTTGTTGACCAGTTCTTGCGCTTTGGCCTGGTCGCCGAGCATGGTGGTGAAACTGGTGGTGTACTGCTCCATACGAGCGTTGTAATCCACCCCATCCTTCATCGCGTCCATGAACCCGCGACCAATCGTCGAGATCGCCCGCCCGATCCCCTTCACTCCCGCGACGATCGCTTCGGAGGCGAGGTTCGCTTTCAACATGTCACCAAACAGGCGGGTCTTGCCTGAGGTGTCATCCATTTCCCCGCCAAGGTCATCAACCCCGTCAGCCAGATCGTCCGTGTGCTTAGCGGCGTCTTTGAGTTCACCGCCAGCGTCGTCGGCCTCCGAACCCAAAGAGTCCAAAGCCTTAGTGTTTTCCTCCAGCTCATCTTCAAGGCCGTTCAGTGCGGCCTCAGCGTTGTTGAGTTGGATCTGCCAGTTCTTCGTGCGCGCATCATTCTCACCAAACGAAGCCGCACTGTTCTCCAAAGCAGCCCGGAGGGTTTCGACCTTGGAGCGTTGCGCCTCGATCTCTTTGCCGAGGACCTGGTTCTTCGCGGTCAACGACTGGGTGGACTGCTCGTTCTTCCCAAACGAGGAAGCCACCAGTTTCATCTCCGACCCCAGCACCCGCATCTCACGATTAATCTCGCTGATCGCGCGCTTGAACTCGCGTTCGCCCTCCAGGCCAATCTTCAAACCAAAAGACGAATCAGCCATGAGGATCTACCTCGCTCTCGATATTCAGATGACTAGGTGGCGGGATACTTGTCGGAGGGTGCAGTTAGCCTGTTTTTATGGCGATCAATAAGAACCCGTATGGAGTCGGTTACTCAGGAGAGAACTCCTATGACAGGGCGCGTTGGTGCGAGTGCTGCGGCATCATGTACCTCTGGCACGGAACGGCGGAGATGGAGGCCTTCCCAGCGATCTGTCCGCCCTGCACCAACCACTCAGCCGACACTCTTGAACTGGAGGTTGAGGCCTACCGCGAACACCAGCCTCGCCTGATAGAGGCTGTCTCAGCTGCCCGTGAAATGACTCGTGCCACCAAGAAGGAAAACTCTCGTCTCGAAGATGAAAACAAGGAAAAGAGGCAACAGGTCGCGGCAGCGTACAAGGCCCGGGACCGGTACCGCAGCATCGTTGAAACCTTCGAGGGTCGCCACCAAAGGGACGGCAAGAAATGCACTTGCGGTGACAACGACTGTGAGATCCTCGAGGTCCTCAACGCGAACCGGCCCCAATCAGACTGGGGCTACCAGCTGCGCTAGATCCCTGCGGGGATGATGTCGTCGATCGACACTTCCCGGTGCGGCTTTGTGCGTCCGGTTTCTTGTTTCCAGCACTCCACGAGGTCCAGGAGCAGGCCGAACGGTGTCAACCAGACCTCTGTTTGGGTGAGGTTTAGGTGGGAGAGGCCGATGTAGAGGAGCCGGGTGAACACGGCCTCGTCCGAGCCGGGACCCGTTAGGGTTTTGGGGTTTCGGAGATCACCTCGCGCCGGGTGCCCCGGTAGAGGGCCTCAGCGATGGCTTCCCGGTAGGCCCCCAAGTCTGCTGGGACGGTGAGGAGTTCAAACTCTTCTTCCGTGAGCTCTACTTGGGGGTCTGCGGGGTTTTGGAGGTTGTGGATCTGGATCGACTGGTTCGCGAGCAGGGTGATCAGCCAGATCACTTCCCCGAGGGTTTCTTCGAAGTTCTCTGAGGCTTCCAGGGTTTCCCCAAGGTTCTCTAGCCCGCCGTAGCGGGCGGCGATAAGGCGGGTTGCCCGCGTGGTGAGCACCAGTTCCACCTCACGGTTGCCGATCGTGATGAACGCTGAACGCCCCACAGCATCCTGGCCTGCTGATTTGGTGGAGTCCCCGGATGTGCCGGTTTTCCTATTTGCCACTTTCGCCTCCTGTTGCTTTGGGTTCGTAGACTGTCGTGTACCAGGAGGCGATCACCGCGCTGGCAAGACCCGGTTCGCCTTCGGTGGCTTCGGCTTTCCACGGGTGAGAGCCGAGCAGGTCAGCCTTGTTGCGGCGCAGGATCGTTCCCTCAATGCTCGGGGTGGAGAAGGTGATGCTGTCGCCCTTGGTGGCAAGGCTCGTGGTGGGAAGCGCGAATTTGACGCGGTAGAGCCAAAAGTACCGGTAGGTTCCATTCGCTTTCGCGGCTCTGAACCCAACCGCCACCGGGAGTCCGCCATCTTCGGAAGATGAGATCAGCACGCCGTTGCCATCGACGGTCGCGCCGGTGAGGGCAGCGGCGGCCGTGTTGCCGAGGTCGTCGACCCCGAGGGTGAGGGTGCCTTGTTTGAACTCTTTGACGATTTCGGATGGGCCGTCATCGGCGTAGAGGATCGCTTCGGCGACCTCGACGGACAGTTCCGCTGAGATCGCTTTCGCCAAAGGCACTGGCGTAGCGTAGGTTTCATCCCCGGTGAGGGGGTCTTCGGTGATGGGCGCGTAGTAGAGCCTGTCGAGGCCAATGGTTGCCATGAACTAGTTTCCTTCCAGATCAAAATTGGTTATGAGCCGCCACGTCAATGGCGTAGTGGTGGTAGCCGGTGTCATCCTCAAAACCCACATACCGCCGCCCAGTAACCGTCAAACCGGCAGTAAGTAGTGCCTTGGTGAGCCGGGTGCGGGCTTGCAGGTAGTTGGTTTTCGTGAAAAGTGAGAGGCGCACTTCCTCAACCTCAAAGCCCGGAGCGTTGTCGGCGAACACGTCGAACGTGTCCGCCAAGGGGGTTGCCACCACATACGACTTCGGGGCGGGGGTTTTCGTGTACAGGCCGGTCTGAAACGGCAACCCCTGCGATTCGCACACGGTGAGCGTTCGCTCAAGTAAAGGCGGGCTCATGGTTTGATTCCCTCGATCTTCGCGGTCATGGTTTGTTTCATGGCCTCGACCGCGCCCCGCCTAGCCTGGGACCTGGTAGGCGCGAGGAACGGGCGGGCAGGCTGGTTAGACTGCCCGTACTCCAGGACATTCGCCACCAAAGCGTTCGACCTTCCATCCGTCCGGTTCTCCGCAAACCCCACCTTGATGTCATGGCCGCCGCGACTATCAGTTTTCACTGGCGTCGTGCCAAGAGCAGACATCAGTTGCCCGGTAGACCGGGACGGGAGGGTCGTGCCTCGCCCGATCGCCCCCGCCAGGTTCGCCCGCAACCGTGGTTCCACAACGGCCGCGCCTGCTTTGAGCGCGTCCTGCGCGAAAGCGCCGATTTGGCTGTCAGCCGTGTTCAACGCGTCAAGGAACGCGGTTGGCAATTGGATGGTTGCTTTGGCCATGAACCCCTCCTTCCGGAGTTTTCTGATGGGCGAGGATCTGCACGTAACGACGCGCCAACACCTCAACAGAGTCAATGAGGAAGCGACCGAGGTGGCAGTCGATCTCCATCGCCGTGGTCACCTCAACCCCGGGTATGGGGCGAATCCGGAATAGTGCGGTCGCATCCGAATAGGCGGCGCGACCCACCCACGCCGAGGTAGCGTGCCGCAGCTCAATAGAAGCCCGCACCGACGCGATGGTCTGGTCGGCGCGTTGTTCGAACCCGGACGCATCCAACACGATGGCTGGTTGGATGATGCGGATCTCGTGGCGCAGATTCCCAAACGACATGGCTGGCCTCCCCGGCTCAGAGTTTCCAGTGGCGGTCGAGGACCAGGAGCCGGTTCACGGCGACCCACACTGTTTTCGCGGCGTCTGGCTTGTCGTTCCACACGCCCGCCGTGGACCCGTCCCGGGACTCGTAGAAGTGTGAGGCCAACATGACGATGGCCTGCCGGGTGGAACCTGGCATCACGTGCTGGTCGTAGTGGTTTTCGGGGAGGTGTTGGAAGGAGGCGGCGTACGAGATGGCAGAGGCGACCATTTCGGTTAGGAGCGCATCGTCCTGGTCATGTTCAAGGATCAGGTTCGCCTTCACCTGGACAACCAGAACCTCCAACGTCACCACTTCGACTGGGGTTTCCTCACTCATGTGCCGCCTCCTTCCAAATAGAACCTGCTGGTTTAGGCTCCGGCCTTCTGGGTCAGGACCTTCACGGCCTCGGGAAGAATGAGTTTCCCGTCGAGGCGCTGGGAGGCGAGGAACCCGACCTGCCCGGTGGTCGCGAACAACTCGTTCAATCGCTTGAACGAGCGCCCTTGGCGGTCAGCGATCCAGTAATAGCCAAGGTCCCCAAACGCCACTGTCTTCGCGCCCGCTTTCATTTCGGGAACAAACACCGAGGTGTGTACCGGGCGACCCAACACCGTGTCCGGCGTAGTGGCGGTGAGGGCAGGTTGCCACAGGTACTGGCCGTTACCGTCTTTGAGTTTCCGAATCGCTTTCACAGTCGAATCATTAGTCAGCCACACCGCGTTCTTCCGATACGGAGCCCTAAGCGAGTAGTGCAGGTCGATGAGCTCATCAGCCGTGATGTCGGTGGCCTTCGCGGTCGTGACAGCGGCCTGCGCTCCGGCCGCCGGGTCAAGCAGCCCGGTGGGTTTACCCTTCCCGTCACCTACCAGGAATGCTTCTTCTTCCGCCGCGCCAATCCTGCGGGCGAACTCGGTGGCGAGGTAGGCCTCAACGTTGAACGCTGAATCATTGAGCAGTTCCTCGCTGATCTTCATTGAGCAGTTCCTCGCTGATCTTGAGGAAGGTGCCGAGCTTGAACGCTGAGAGGCTCACTTGGCTGAAAGACTCATCCGACTCCGCATACGGTTTCCCCTCATCCAGCCAGGACGCGGTCCCGTGGGTGGACACCACGGGGATCTTGCGGTCCCCAGAAGTTGTCTGGATGACTTTGACCAGGCCACGCATCACGTTCTGATCCGCCAGGGAATCCACCAGGGTGCGTTCAAACTCGTCAGGGACCAGGTAGCCGCCCTCAGAATCCACGCCCTCACTAAGGGCGTTGCGGACCTCCATGGGGGAAGCGTTCAGGCGCATCGCATCCCAGAAGGCACGCTTGTACGAGTCCGCTGCCCGCCCCGTCCTCACCGCGCCGGTGTTGTCGTCCCGGTTCATGCCGGGCATGGAGGTCAGCGGGGTGGTTTGGGCGCGGGCCATGTCCGCCTCAAACCGTGTTGCCCGCTCTGCCCGGGCGATTTCGTTCGTTAGCGTGTCGATCTCGGCTTCCATCCGCGCATACGCGGTGTCGTCCTCAGCGGACAAGCAGCCGGACTCGGTATCGCGGCGCTCATCCAAGAATGCTTTCGCTTTTTCCCAGGTCTCAGCGCGGCGGGTACGTAGATCAGTAACTGTCAGTGACATCAGAATGTTCCTTCCAAAAATGGGGGTTGGGGTTTATTTGGTTCGTTGAGCGAGGTCGGCGTACAAATCCACCAAACGCCGCCCCGCTCGTTCCTCCGCTACGGGAGGCTGGGGCATGCTCTGGTGGCTGGTGAGTTTGTTGAGTAACTGGCGGTCAGCCGCGCGGGCGGAAAACACCACGCCACCACCAGACGCCTGGGTCGCAGCAGGCCCACCCTCAGCAGGCTCTCCGTCGGCGGGATCATCTAGAGCGCCAGCGTGTTCTTTGGTGGGGGTAATGAGTTTGTCGGCGAAGCCCATATCGATCGCGGCCCTCGCGTCCATCCACGTCTCCGCATCCATGAGCTTCGACAGTTTCGCTCGCGACAGGCTCGTCTTGAGTTGATAAGCGTTGATGATCGATTCCTTGACGGAGGCGAGCATGTCAATCGCCCGCCCCAGTTCCGCCTCATCCCCAACCGCCAACGTGGCGGGGTTGTGGATCATCATCATCGACACCGGACTCATGGCAACGGTCGATGCCGCCATCGCGATCACGCTCGCGGCAGAGGCGGCTACCCCGTCAATGTTCACGGTGACATGGCCTGGGTAGTCCATCAGCATGTTGTAAATCTGGGCGGCAGCAACCACGTCACCACCAGGAGAGTTCAACCAAATCGTCACCCCACCACTTGCCGCGTTCAGCTCGCTAGCGAACAGGCCAGGGGTTACGTCATCGTCAAACCAGGACTCCTCCGCGATCGGCCCGTTAATATGCAAAACCCGAACCCCACTATCAGGATCCGGGCCATTCGGGTCTGGCATCTGCCAGTTCCAAAATCGTCTACTCACAATCGTCTACCTCCAGAGGGTTGCTGTTGTTCAGGCGAATGGGCGGGTGCAGGCACCGCCGCGGCCTCGTTGTTTTCGGTTTGTGTGGTTGCGTAGGCGCCTGCCAGGTTCAGGGGCAGCATGTTCCCGTTCACCAAATACAGGTCCCCACCCTCGGCCTCGTCGATGCGGTCCAGGTTCTCTAGTTCCCTAATGTCGTTGGCGCTCATCCACCCGTTCTGCCGCGCGACCGCGTAACCATTCATGCGGGACGCGTAGTCGCCGCGCAGGAGACCTTCGAGGTTGAACTTCACATAAACGCTGCGCCGCTCCGCCTCCGTGAGGAGTTTCGCGGTTATCGCTTGCTCGAAGCGGATCACCCACGGGTCCAGCGTGTACTTCACGAACTCCAACGACTGCTGCTCAATATTCGAAAATGAGGACTTATCCAAGTCACCGATCATGTGGGGCGGGACGCGGAAGATACGCGCGATCTCACCCATCTGGAACTTACGGGTCTCCAAGAACTGGGCCTGCTCCGGCGACATGGAGATCGGCGTGTACTTCATGCCCTCTTCCAGCACGGCGATCTTGTTGCCGTTCTTCGCCCCACCAAACGTCGCCTGCCACGACTCACGCACCCGCGTTGGGTCCTTGATCGTCCCCGGATGCTCCAACACGCCCCCAGGGGCAGCGCCATTAGCGAAGAAGGAAGCACCGTAGTCCTCGCAGGCTTGGGCCATGCCAATAGCGTTCTTCGCCATCGCTATCGGGCTGTAGCCCACCAGCCCATCAAAACCCAGACCCGGAATATGGAGCACCTCAGAGGCTGCGAGGCGCACCAGGCCGGTGTCTCCGGGGACTT
>NZ_FYEG01000014.1 GCF_900187855.1 Actinomyces minihominis
AAGTCCCCGGAGACACCGGCCTGGTGCGCCTCGCAGCCTCTGAGGTGCTCCATATTCCGGGTCTGGGTTTTGATGGGCTGGTGGGCTACAGCCCGATAGCGATGGCGAAGAACGCTATTGGCATGGCGCAAGCCTGCGAGGACTACGGGGCTTCTTTCTTCGCTAATGGTGCTGCTCCGGGTGGTGTGTTGGAGCATCCGGGGACGATCAAGGATCCAACGAGGGTGCGTGAGTCGTGGCAGGCCACGTTTGGTGGGGCGAAGAACGGAAACAAGATCGCCGTGCTGGAAGAGGGCATGAAGTACACGCCTATCAGCATGTCTCCGGAGCAAGCCCAGTTCTTGGAGACCCGTAAGTTCCAGATGGGTGAGATCGCGCGCATCTTCCACGTCCCACCCCACATGATCGGGGACCTGGACAAGTCCTCGTTTTCCAACATTGAGCAGCAGTCGTTGGAGTTCGTGAAGTACACGCTGGACCCGTGGGTGATCCGCTTCGAGCAAGCGATAACCGCGAAACTCCTCACCGAGGCGGAGCGGCGCAGCGTTTACGTGAAGTTCAACCTCGAAGGTCTGCTGCGCGGCGACTACGCATCCCGCATGAATGGTTACGCGGTCGCGCGGCAGAACGGGTGGATGAGCGCTAACGACATTAGGGAACTAGAGAACCTGGACCGCATCGACGAAGCCGAGGGTGGGGACTTGTATTTGGTGAATGGGAACATGCTGCCCCTGAACATGGCCGGAGCCTACGCAACCAAACAACCAGCAGCCGACTCGGCAGCACCCGATCCGCGAGATTTTGGAGGTATGAGACGTGAGTAGACGATTTTGGAACTGGCAGACGCCAGACCCGAACAGCCCGAATCCCGATAGTGGGGTTCGGGTTTTGCATATCAACGGCCCGATTGCGGAGGAATCGTGGTTCGACGATGACGTGACCCCAGGCCTGTTCGCCAGTGAACTAAACGCGGGCAGTGGCGAGGTTGTCATCTGGTTGAACAGCCCTGGTGGTGACGTGGTCGCTGCCGCCCAGATTTACAACATGCTGATCGACTACCCAGCCCACGTCACCGTCAACATTGATGGGGTCGCCGCGTCAGCAGCTTCCGTGATCGCCATGGCCGCCTCGACGGTTGCGATGTCGCCGGTGTCGATGATGATGATCCACAACCCGGCAACGTTGGCGGTTGGGGACGAGGCGGAGCTGGGCAGGGCCATCGACATGCTCGCCACCGTCAAGGAATCCATCATCAACGCCTACGAGGTGAAAACCGGCCTGGACCGCAAACGCCTCGCGAAACTCATGGATGCCGAGACGTGGATGGACGCGAGGGCCGCCATTGACCTGGGCTTCGCCGACCGCCTCATCACCAACACCAAGACAGTCGTCGTGGAGGTCGATGAGGACGCGGGCGGCACAGAGGAAGGCGAGTCCGGCCGGGCCACAGCGTCTGGTCGTGGCGTGGTGTTCTCTGCCCGCAACGCTGACCGCCAGTTGCTGAACAAGATCACCAGCCACCAACCCCAACCCGCGCCTCCCCAGCCGGAGGCTTCTGGGCGGCGGTTGGTGGATTTGTATGCCGACCTCACCCAACGAACCAAATAGAACCCACTTTCTGGAAGGAACACTCTGATGTCACTAACCGCTACCGACCTACGCACCCGCCGAGCTGAGACCTGGGAGAAAGCCAAAGCGTTCTTGGATGAGCGCCGCGACGCTGACTCCGGTTGCCTGTCCGCTGAGGATGACACCACGTATGCGCGTATGGAAGCCGAAATCGACACCCTCACCACCGAGATTGCTCGCGCAGAGCGCGCCACCCGCTTCGAGGCGGACATGGCCCGCGCCCAAACCACGCCGCTGACCTCCATGCCCGGCATGAACCGCGAAGACACCGCTGGGGAGGTGAAGACCGGGCGGGCAGCGGATTCGTACAAGCGTGCGTTCTGGGATGCGATGCGCCTGAACGCTTCACCCATGGAAGTCCGCAACGCATTGAGTGAAGGCGTGGACTCTGAGGGCGGTTACCTGGTGCCCGACGAGTTCGAACACACCCTGGTCGACGCTCTCGCGGATCAAAACGTGATGCGCGGCCTCGTCAAAGTCATCCAAACCACCAGCGGGGACCGCAAGATTCCCGTTGTCTCAACCCATGGCAGTGCGTCCTGGTTGGACGAAGGTAAGCCGTATGTTGAGTCCGACGAAGCCTTCTCTCAGGTGTCTTTGTCGGCGTTCAAGCTCGGCACCTTCCTCAAAATCAGCGAAGAACTCCTGAATGATTCGGCTTTCAATGTTGAGGCATACCTCGCCACCGAGTTCGCCCGACGTATTGGCGCTGCCGAAGAAGAAGCGTTCCTCGTAGGTGACGGCAAAGGCAAGCCGACCGGTCTGCTGGACGCGACTGCGGGTGCCCAGGCTGCGGTCACGACCGCTAAGGCCACCGACATTAGTGCGGATGAGTTGATTGATCTGCATTACGCGCTGCGTGCCCCGTATCGGAAGAACGCGGTGTGGCTGACTAACGACTCCACAGTCAAAGCGATCCGGAAGCTGAAAGACGGGAACGGCCAGTACCTCTGGCAGCCCGCCCTGACTGCGACTACGCCGGACACGGTGCTGGGCCGACCAGTGCATACGTCGGTGTTTGTTCCTGAGATGAAGGCTGGAGCCAAGACCGTGGCGTTTGGTGACCTGGTGTATTACTGGGTGGCTGACCGTCAGGGACGCTCCTTCAAGCGTCTCAATGAACTGTTCGCCACCACCGGGCAGGTCGGGTTCCTCGCCAGTCAGCGCCTGGACGGGAAGTTGATTCTTCCCGAGGCGGTCAAGGTGCTCACCCAGAAGGCAGGCGCGTAACAGCAGGCAGGTAAGGAAGGAGGTGGCAGAAATGAGCGACCAGCAAACAATCCCGGAACCGGTGACTTTGGAAGACCTGGTAACTCAGACCAAGGCGAACTTGGTCCTGGAACACGACCGGGATGACGCGCTGGTGGCTGAAATGGTTACAGCCGCGCTCTCGTATGCCACCTCCTTCCAACACCTCCCCGAAAACCACTACCAGGACCACTCGATGCCGGGTTCAACCAGGCAGGCAGTGGTCATGCTGGCCTCGCACTTTTACGAATCGCGGGACGGATCCACGGGCGGATTTTACGCCGACAACACGAACGCTTCTGCTGCCGTGTGGGTAGCAGTCAACCGGCTCCTAGTGCTTGACCGAGATTGGAAGATGTAAGTCATGTCGTTTGGGAAGATGAACACCCCAATCACCATCTGTGAGGCCGAAGTCGTTACTGACACGTCCGGTTTTCAGGAAACCCAGTACCTACCTATCGCCACCACCAGAGCATTCGTGGAAGCGCGGCATGCGACCAGTGCGTGGGTGAACCGCGCCGCGTTTAGTAAAGCCACGCATTCGTTTCGTCTCCGCATGATCCCCGGCCTAGACGTCATCAGCGGCTTGGTGGTCGAAGCGGGCGGGAAACACTACACGGTCGAGAGTGTGGAAGACGTAAGAGGTCGAGGACGCTATTTGGAGATCCTCGCCAAACTCACCGAACCGCAAGGAACCGGTCATGGCTCGGGCTGAGGTGAAAATGCCCAACCAGATCATCGACGAACTCACCCGCCTCGGCGGCGACCTCGACCACCTGGCGGAAGAAACCCTGAAAGCCGGAGCAGCCGTAGTCACACCCAAACTGGCGGCGAACCTGGCCGGAGCAATCGGCAGAGACACCAAAGCACCACCCCGGTCGACCGGGCAGTTGGCTTCAGCTTTGGGTGTCACGCCGGTGAAAACCGGGAGGACTGGGGACCACAACTTGAAGGTCGGGTTTGCCGAAAACCGCAGTGACGGCAGGTCGAATGCGTTGGTGGCGAATGTCCTCGAATACGGCAGGTCCAACCAGACTGCGCGTCCTTTCCTCGCGCCAACCCGGTCGCAGACGCGGACGGCGTGCATTGAAGCCATGAAAACCCGACTGAGCGCCTTGATTGATGAGGAGTTACCCAAATGAGTGAATCCCTCCTGGAAACCCTCACCCGCATCTGCGGGCACCTGGGTTTGCCGGTCAGCGTCGGCAACCACGCTGGAACACCCGCACCAGACACCTACGTGGTCCTAGTGCCTCTGGCGGAAACGTTCGAAGTATTCGCCGATGAACTGCCGGGAGCGGAGTTGATCGAGGTCAGGGCCAGCCTCTTCACCAAAGCCCACTACCAACACGTCGCCCAAGCCCTCACCCGTGAACTACTGGCCGAAGGCGTGACCATCACTGGCAGGCGCTACGTCGGATACGAAGATGACACGAAATACCACCACTGGGCGGTAGATGCCGCCATCCCACAATCCCTGTTTTAGGCCCTCTTCTGAAAGGACACACGAATTATGGCAACTATTGGTTTGGATCGGCTCTACTACGCGCCGATCACAGAGAACGCTAAAGGCGAAGAAACCTACGCGGGCCCCAAACCCCTGGCGAAAGCTATCAGCGCGGAACTGTCCGTGGAACTCGCTGAAGCGATCCTGTACGCCGATGACGGGGCAAGCGAGATCGTCAAAGAGTTCAAGTCCGGCACCCTCTCCTTGGGTATCGATGACCTCGGAGCCGATGTCGCAGCCGACCTGGTTGGCGCAAGGCTGGATAAGAACAACGTACTGATCTCCACCAGCGAAGACGGCGCAGGCTCAGTCGCGGTCGGCTTCCGCGCTCGTAAGGCGGACGGGACGTTCAAGTATTTCTGGCTCTACCGCGTCAAATTCGCAGTCCCCGCCACGAGCCTTGCCACCAAGGGTGACTCGATCACTTTCTCCACACCCACGATTGAGGGCACCATCCTGCGGCGCAACAAGCCGGATGCGACGGGCGCGCACCCGTGGAAAGCGGAAGTCAGCGAGGGCGAGTCAGGGTCGGGCGCAGTGGTGTCCGCTTGGTATGACGCGGTCTACGAACCCACCTACACAGCTGGCGGCCAGGGAGAGGGCAAGTAAATGAGCGCCAAAACCAAAGACAAGACCAGCGAGCCGGTTGACGCCGCTGAGCGGTCAGCTTCGATCACGGTTGGCGGCAACGGTTACGAGCTGCTCCTCACCACCAGGGCGACTCGGGAGATCGCGGGACGCTTCGGCGGCCTAGAGAACCTGGGCGACACGTTGATGGCGGCGGAGAACTTCGAACAATCCCTGTCCGACCTGATCTGGCTGATCACGTTGCTGGCGAACCAGAGCATCCTGGTCCACAACCTCACCCACCCCGACGACCAGCAGACTCTGCTGACCGAGGAAGCGGTGGAGTTGCTGACCGTTCCGGGTGACCTGGTCGATTACAAGGACGCCATCGCTGAGTGCCTCACGCGCGGTACCAAACGAAACATCGTCAGCGGGGCCGACCCAAAAGCGCCCGCAACACAGGAGTAGATACCGATTCGGCGGTGTTCACCAGGCTGCTCTACCTCGCCAGTGCTCATTTGGGTTTGGCGGGCGTGCAGTTCTGGCTCACCCCCTTCGGCCTGCTCCTGGACCTCGTGGAGTGCTGGAAACAAGAAACCGGGCGAGCACGCCCGTATCGGGAAGTGTTCATCGACGAGATCATCCCGCCGGGCATCTGAGTTGACGCCGGTCAGTAGTACCAGCTGTCGGCTTGCCGGTATGACTTCTGGAGGACTTCCAGCACGTCGCAGTCCTTCTGGCCGCAGGCACACCCGCCTTTATCGAGGATGTGCGTCTGCTGGAGAGCTTCAACGACGCCGCGGAAGCGATCTCTTGCTTGCAGCGCAGCAGCCACTTGTTCGCGGCGGGACTTGTCTATCTCCGCCAATCTCGCGTTCTCACGTTTCGTCTCCCTTGTCATGTGGCGCGCCTTGTTGACCGCATCCACCAGATGCCCTTGATGATCCCGCAGCATTTGGAGTTCCTGTTCAGGCGTGTCGGCGCCGTGCCCTTCACAAAGCGGGCAGACGGCAATTTCCATGCTGGTCTCGTCAGTCCCGCGCCACAGGTACTCAATCCCGCAGCAGCTGCAAATCCTGGGCCGCTCAAAAGCGCGTTCTCCTGAGTATCCGACGCCGTACGGATTCTTCTTGATCGCCATATTTCCATGCTAACCGGAGCCTCCGACATAAAAAGGCACCTGTCTCGCGAAAGGCGGTAATCGTCGTGGCTGATTCGTCTTTTGGTTTGAAGATTGGCCTAGAGGGTGAACGCGAGTTCAAGCGCGCCATCAGCGACATCAACCGGGAAATGCGTGTCCTGGGGACCGAACTCAAGCTCGCGGCCACCAGTTTCGAAGGCACGGACAAGTCTGCTGCCGCTTTGACGGCTCGGAGTGCTGGTTTGGTGCGGGAGATTGACGCTCAAAAGTCGAAAATCACTGAGCTGGAGCGGGCGCTGGCGAACGCGTCGGAGTCGTTTGGGGAGTCGGATCGGCGCACCCAGAACTGGCAGATTCAACTCAACCAGGCGAGAACCGCGTTGGCGGGGATGGAGAAGGAACTCTCCGCCAACGACAAAGCGTTGTTGTCCAACGCTGACCGGTATGACGCCCTCGGTAAAGAGATCGATGAGACGGTCAAGGCTTATGTGGCGGTGAAAGCCGAGTACGGCGAAAACTCCCAAGAAGCCAAGACGCTGGAAGCACGGTTGAAGACTCTCACGGCTGAGCAGGAGGCGGCGGGTAAGGCGGCGGACGCGGAGGAAGATCAGGTCCGTGAGGTAACTGAATCTTTGGGTCAGTACACGCGCGGCACCAAGGAAGCCGCCCAAGAGACTGAACAGACCTCTTCAAAGATCAAGAACGTGACCGGCGCGTTCGCCACCGTTGGTAAGGCCGTGGTCGGGGCTTCGGTTGCTGTTGGTGCGGCGGCGGTCGCGGCGGGCGCTGGCATGTTCAAACTCGCCTCCGACGCTGCGGCTAGTGGCAGGGAGATCAACAACACCAGTCAGAAACTTGGACTCTCACGTGAGGGCTTCCAGGAATGGTCCTACATCCTCAAGAAGTCCGGCACCAGTGTCGATGTGCTGGGTATTGGGATGAAGACCCTGCAAAAGACCATGGGCGGGATGACCGAAGACGGCGACAGCGCCTCCAAAGCCTTCGAAGCCGTAGGACTCTCATTCGACGAGGTGAAAGGCAAAAGCCCCGAAGAAGCGTTGAACCTGACCATTGCCGCGTTGCAGGGCATGCCGAGCGACGCCGACCGCACTGCTGCCGCGCTGAAGCTGTTCGGCAAAGGCGCAATGGAACTCCAACCCCTGCTCAACAAAACCAGCGAAGACACCGACGAACTACGCCAAAGGGCTCACGACCTTGGCCTGGTCATGTCGGATGAGCAGGTGGATGCGGCGGGTAAGTTCAACGGCGCGATGGGCCGCGTCAAAGACACCGTGGGCGGCTTGAAACTCCAACTCTCCAACGCATTGTTGCCCGCGTTTGCGGATGGGATCAGCGCGCTGTTGGATTTTGCGCAGGGCGCTGAGGGTGGCGAAGAAAAGATGCGGGCCGCCGTTGACGGGATGGTCGAGGCGATCACTACCACCATCCCTGAACTGGTTGATCGAGGCACCCAGATCATCAGCGCCCTAGTGGAAGGGATCTCTCAGGCCCTCCCGGGTGTGGTGGGAGCGATCAGCGCCGCGGTACCCGAAATACTCGGGGTCATTGCCGGGCTGATCCCCGTCCTGGTTCAAGTGATCATGGACGCCGTACCACTCCTGGTGTCCGCGATCCTGGACGCTTTACCGGTAGTGGTGGACGCGGGAATCCGAATCATCCTGGCACTGGCCCAGGGACTGACCGACATGCTGCCCGAGTTGTTGCCGGTGGCGATTTCGGCGTTGGAGGCCATCGTTACCGGCCTCATCGACGCACTACCACTCCTGCTGGACGCAGCCCTGCAGTTGATCGTGGGCCTGGTGACGGGGTTGTTGGAAGCGATCCCAGTGTTGATTGAGGCACTACCCGCGATTGTGGATGCGATCGTGGGCTTCTTCACCGAATCAATCCCGATGATCATTGACGCGGGCATCGCATTGTTGACCGCTTTGGTTGAAGCCTTGCCCCAAATCATTACCGCTGTGGTGGCAGCAATCCCCAAGATCGTTACCTCTATCATCAATGCCGTTATCGGGGCGATCCCACTGCTCATTGATGCGGGGATCAAACTGTTGGTCGCTTTGGTTGGTGCGTTACCGCAAATCATCACCGCGATAGTCGCCGCGATACCGCAGATCGTGTCCGGTCTGGTCACCGCGATCCTTGGGTCGATCCCACAGCTTGTTTCCGCCGGGGTGGAGTTATTGGTGGCACTCATCCAGAACCTGCCAAGCATTGTTGTGCAGATCGCAAGCGCTGCCGGAGAAATCATCACCGGCCTTGTCACGGCGTTTGGGGATTCGATGTGGCGCATAGTGAACATCGGTGGGAACATCGTGCGCGGCCTTTGGGAAGGGATCACGTCTTTGGCCGGGTGGCTCTGGGATCAGGTCTCCGGGTGGATCGGTGGGATTTGGGATGGGATCACGGGGTTCTTCGGTATCCACTCACCCTCAACCGAAATGGCGTGGATCGGCCAAATGCTCGTCACGGGACTGGCCGGAGCCATAGTGAGCGAAGGCCACGAGGCGGCAGATGCCGCCGAAGGTATGGCAGCTGACGTGCTCGGGGCGATGAGTAGCCTGGAAGACGGCATCAACATCCCCATCACCGCTGACACCACCTTCAGTCCCGGCGATCTCACGGCCTCACCACCGCCGCCACAGTTGTTCAGCGGTCTCGGTGGCGCCAGCGACGGCCCGGGTGGGTTTGACCCGCAGACCCTGGTCGCCTCGGTGACGGCGAGTCTGCTGGGCGCTTTGGACCTGCGAGTGGTCCTCGATGACGGCGCGCTCGTTGGGCGGCTCACGCCAAGCATCGACGCGCGCCTGCAAACCCTGTCCCGCAGGGAAGGACTTCTCGCCAGCTACTAGCCGCAAGAGATCAGGAAGGGAGGGTGGGATATGCGTTCATTCACCATCAACGACAACGTGAACTCCGAGCGGGATCTGGGTTTACGCATCACCCGCCCACCTGTCCTTCCCGCCTCGCAGCGCGTCGTGGAACACCTCGAAGTCCTCGGGCGTGAAGGGACGCTCACTCGCGTGCAGGGGTGGGAGGACCAAGAACTCTCTTTCCAGGCCGCAGTCCAAGGCCAGGACCTCATCGGCCAATACCGGAAGGCTACTGCCGCCCTGATCGCCGCGAAGACGCTGGAGCTTTCCACCAGTCCTGGGGTGTTCTACCAGGTGAAGACCGTCATGGTTGGGGGCCTCCAGCAGTTGTTCGCTGGGTTCGCCGTGTTTGAAATCCAGATGCGCCTGGCACCTTTCGCCTACCTCCTCGATGTCCCGGTGGTGGAGTTCACCGGTCAGAAAACCCTGCTGAACGTCGGCACCGCGTATTCCCAGCCGGTCATCACCCTGGAAGGTACCGGCACGCACACCCTGACCGTCAATGGGCAGGTGTTCTCCATCAAAAGCCCCGCCGGACTACTCACTATCGATTCTGCTTTGCGCGTGTGCCGGGTCGGTTCTAAGGCCGGGGCGGATGCGATCACCCCCGACTACCCAGAGCTGAGAACTGGTTCGAACACGGTCAAGGTCTCCGCCGGGGTCACCAAGGCCATTCTGGAGCCGAACTGGAGGATGCTGTGATCACCGTTCATGCCCGCGACGCCCGCGACTTCACGTACTCCGGCCAAGCCACCCTCGACGCTGACATCATCAACCCAGTGGTGGTCGAGACTCTGAATGGTAGCTTCACCCTCGAGTTCGACTACCCAGCAGGCGCCCCAAATGCGGACCTACTGGTGGTGGAGAGCATTGTCGCCGCCCCCGTACCTGGGATGAGCGCGCGGCAGGGGTTTCGGATCAGCGAAATTGGGGCCACCACCGATTCCATGTTGCACGTGGTTTGTTTGCACGTGTTCTACGACTTGGCGACCAACCTGGTAGCCGACACGTTCATCGTCAACAAAACCCCGGCCCAGGCGCTCACCCAGCTGCTGGGAGCCGCCCAGTTCCCGACTGGGTACACCAGCCAAGGAGCCAGCAGCCCGATAGCGAACATCCGCGTGGTGCGGATGAGTGTCGCGGCAGCGATTTTGGATGCCGGAACTGACAACACGCTGATTAGCCGTTTGGGTGGGGATTACACGAGGAACAACTTTCACATCCTCCAGCAGTCTCATAGGGGCGCGGACCACGGGGTGGTGATCGCGGATCGGAAGAACCTCACCGGCTACAAAAGCACTCTGGACTTTTCGACCGTGACTACCAGGATTTTGCCGGTTGGTTTCGACGGATTGTTGCTACCCGAGTTGTATGTGGATTCGCCGCGGGTCGGTGAGTACTTGCAGCCGCATGTTCGGGTGGTGCGGTTCGAGAAAGTCAAAGCCGCCCCAGAAGGCCAGCCCCCGAAAGAGGACGAACTGACTCTCACCCAGGCGTATGCGGAGCTGCGCAGGTTGGCGAAGCTGCAGTACAGCCAGGGCAGGATCGATCAACCCGCAGCGTCTTACTCGGTGTCCTTCGCGGACCTCGCCTCCACAGTCGAGTACGCAGATCTGCAAGACCTGGAACAGGTGCTGCTGGGTGACACGGTGACGGTGATTCACACCGATCTCGGCCAGCGTCTGACTTCCAGGGTGGTGGCTTATGAGTACAACCCGCTGACCGGCTCCTACCTGAAAGTAACTCTGGGGAGTACCAGCGCGAAGTTCACGTCCCTGACCGGTAAGGTCAACGCCCTGTCTGATGCCGCCCAAGCGGCAGGGGAACTCGCCGACTTCGCCCTGACGAGC
The DNA here is from genome assembly GCF_900187855.1 of Actinomyces minihominis. Classification (GTDB taxonomy): domain Bacteria; phylum Actinomycetota; class Actinomycetes; order Actinomycetales; family Actinomycetaceae; genus Scrofimicrobium; species Scrofimicrobium minihominis. Next base: position 10,837 of record NZ_FYEG01000014.1, read on the forward strand.
GCTTCGGGGAAGAACACCAACTACTACGGCACCAAACAGCCCGCGAACCCACAGCTCGGGGATGTGTGGTTCAAGGAAAACGGTGAACTCACCGAAATCTGGATCTGGACGACCACCAGCGATGGCACGCCGGGCTGGGTGTCCCTCGCGTCGGACTTGAACTACTCCCAAATTCAAGCTGAACTCGACATTGCCAAGGCCGAGATCCAGACCGCTATTGACGCCGCGAAAGACGCAGAAAGCGCGGCGAAAGAAGCCTCAGAGGCCATCGACGCCGCGCAGACAGACATATCCGAGGCGAAGCAAGCCGCAACAGACGCCGAGGAAACCGCCAACACCGTCCTGGAGACAGCGAAAGCCCTCGAAGAACGTCTGGCGACAGCCGAAGACGATCTCGCAGACACCCGCACCGTCGCTGACACCGCCGAGCAGACTGCGAATGCAGTGTCCCAGGTGGCGCAGGATTTGGAAGATCGGCTCAAGGCCGCTGAAGATGACCTAGCGGACACGACCACGGTTGCGGAAGGAGCAGCGCAGGTTGCGAGCACCGTCCTGGCAACCTCCAAAGCCCTGGACGAACGCCTCAAAACCGCTGAGAGCGACATTGAGGACACGCGGACTGTGGCTGCGGGAGCGCAGCAGACTGCGAACACCGTGTCCCAGATGGCAAAAGACCTCGAGGACAGGCTCAAGGTCGCTGAAGAGGACCTGGAGGACACAACTGTGGTCGCCACTGGTGCAGCCCAAACAGCTGCCCAAGTGCAGGCCCAGATCACGCCAATCAACCAGGCCGTCACCAAAGCCCAGACAGACGTGAAAACCGCCCAAAGTAAAGCCGATCAGGCTTTCACCAAGGCCACCACCGTCACCAACGACCTGAACGCCTACAAGGTGGTGATCACTGGCTATCAAGCTGACACGTTGGCGGCTATCACCGCGTTGGAAGACAACATCAACCTGCGCGTTAAGTCCGGGGAGATCATCTCCCAGATAAACCTATCGCCAGAGACGATCCTCATCGCCGCGGCGCGCATTCACCTCTCCGGTGAGACCACCATCGACGCTGGGGTCATCAAGACGGCGATGATCGAAGATGCTGCAATCACCAACGCCAAGATCAGCGCGTTGGATGCTGCGAAGATCACCACCGGATACTTGGCGGCAGCGAGGATCAAGGCCGGGACCATAACCTCGGAGAAGCTCACGGTCGCTGACGGATTCATTGCCACGGCGATGATCGCTGACGCGGCCATCACGGACGCCAAAATCGGCAGTCTCGACGCTTCGAAGATAACGACCGGGTTCTTGGCGGCGGAGCGCATCGAAGCCGGAGCCATCACCAGCGATAAGTTGACGGTGGCTGATGGGTTTATCAAGACCGCGATGATCGCTGACGCGGCCATCACTAACGCCAAAATCGCCAGTCTCGACGCTTCCAAGGTCACGACCGGCTATTTGGCGGCAGCGCGGATTGAGGCCGGGGCCATCACCAGTGACAAGTTGACGGTGGCTGATGGGTTTATCAAGACCGCGATGATCGCTGACGCGGCCATCACTAACGCCAAAATCGCCAGTCTCGACGCTTCCAAGGTCACGACCGGCTATTTGGCGGCAGCGCGGATTGAGGCCGGGGCCATCACGAGCGACAAGCTCACGGTGGCTGACGGTTTTATTGCGACCGCGA
>NZ_FYEG01000015.1 GCF_900187855.1 Actinomyces minihominis
ACTCTTCACCGGCTGGGCCCACGAGCTGCCACTCGGAACCGCCCAACAACTTCGAACGGTCGGACTCGTCAACCTTCTGCCAAGAGACCTTGCCGGGAATCCGCACGTTAGGGACGCGGTTGTCTGTGCCTAGAGGTTCACCGTCTTGGATCGAAATCTCGACTACTCCGTCCTCGCCCACGTTGTCAGTGTTGACAGTGAATATGTAGGTCTTGTCGGACTGCTCGTACCCGGCCGGGGCTTTCGTTTCTGTCAGGGTGTAGTCGCCCCAAGCCAGGCCTTCCAGTTTGAATTTGCCCGCAACAGGGTCCTTGTCGAGCCCCGAGCAATCTCCGGCAGAGCTAGCGACACAGTCTTCAATTTCTTGGATTTTCGACTCTTCACCGGCTGGGCCCACGAGCTGCCACTCGGAACCGCCCAACAACTTCGAAGGGTCGGACTCGTCAACCTTCTGCCAAGAGACCTTGAAGTTACACACCAAGGTGTTGGTGAAAGCAAAGGTGTTTAGACCCTTCTCTAGTTCGTAGGTCCCGTCCTCCCGGAGCTCCAGGGATGTGGTTGGTCCACTAGAGGCGAGCGTGCAGTACAACGGATATTTGGGGTCCGACTCCGCAATTGTTACGGGGTCCCCCTGTTGGAACAGCGGCTTGGTTGAGTCGGCGTCAGGGGCGCGGTCGTAAACCTTTCCGAAGACGCCTTGCTTGCCATTGATTACAGGTGCAGCCGTGAAGCCGTCAGGCTGCTGCCCGTCCTTAATCGTCACGCCGTCGATCTCCCAGGTTTTGTCGACCCTCACGGTCGCGCAGGTGCTGACTCCCGAGTTGTCTTGTTGCACCGGAGCAACCCAGTTCTGGAGCTGCCTGCTGTTCCCAGTCCATGACCGAACGTAACCGGTTGACCCCACCTTGGGCGGACAGCCGTCCTTGCCAAAAGCTCCGTCTCCTAACGGGATGTTTATCGAGACCTCTTGGGGCCCATGGTTTTGCTTCTCATCGGTAGGCGGGTCAAAGCTCACGGTCTCGGCGTAGACGAGGGCCGTACACCCGGGTGAGTTCCATCCTGACGGATAGGCAACTGGATTCGGAACGTTAGGTGCTGTGTAGACGCAAACGGATGCTTTGGAGCTACTCGAATCCACGAACACAACCTGTCCGCCCATACTCCGATCCGGCTGGGGAACCATATAGGATCCTTTTCCTCCTGTCCCCCACCGCTCGGGGGCGTTGGTGTACTCGATAGACCAACCGAAGGTTCCTGTATTCGATGGACGGGTCCAAGTGGCCTGGAGTTTTGCAGCATCGCCGGACCCGACGATCTGCGATTCGAATGCGAGCAGCTTGGCCTGGTCGGGGTCTTGCTGAGTGTCTGTACCGTTCCATGTGGCCGGATTCGTGGAGTCTCCATTTGAGCTGTATGAGCCGGTGCCGGGAGTTGAGTACGCATTGGTCACCGTGACTGGCGAATTCTGGCCTGCTTCGATGGGGCCGCCGACGGTGGGTCCGACGGCGTCTTCGCCATCCTGGTCGAGGGTCTCAGCAGAGCTTTCCGCGCCGCCGTCGTTGGCCTCCGCAGCGGGCTCGCTTGAGTTCGCGCCATCTGGCTCGCTGTTCAAGGCTTGGTCCGGTGCCTGGACCTCGCCCCCACCGTCGCCATCGACTGGCGCCGATTCAACCGGAGCTTCCTGTGTGTCCTGACTTTCTGTGGCCACCTCTGCAGACTCCTTAGGTGCGGTGTCTGCCTCCACAGCAGCGGCTGCGGGTGCCGCTTGGAATTCGTCTGAACTTTGCGGGTCACCGACCGCCGCGATCGCTCCGATTGACGCGGTGGCTGTGAGCGCTAATGCAGCGACGGCTGCGAACACCCCTCGCGCCCATTGCGGCTTTTTTTGCGATTGCTTGCGCAATGCGTGCCTATACGTCGAACTCACGACGATCCTCCACTGTGTTGAATCTGCGGATCAGTAGGGAAATAAGGACGGCTCCCAGCAGGAAGCTTTCCTTTGGAACCCCAACGGATCCTCGAAGTTGCGGTCTGAAATTTTCGGTCACCGCTTCGGGCACGGCGGACCTTAGCGTCCACATTACCGAATTAAACGTCGTTATTCACAGTGGTCGCTCTCCGGTATAACGCTGCGTTAACACTTTAATGGCGTTAAGTTGTGCCGAATTCGCGATCGATTTGTTTGAAACCAGTCGGGACCTGCGCAGATATAAATCAAAAGAACGGTAAAGAAACAGCATGCTAGAAGCGTCACAGCTTTCTAGACGATCGATTTCGTTGCTCAATCGTTACGGAGGTTGCAGGCAAACAGCCCCTGTAATACTTTGTGGGCCGCATTTTGCGGTGCGGAAGGACCCCTATGGCACGCAGGCAAAGCTCTTGGGCGGCGCGGAGGAATGGCCGCCAACTTTGCACCGCTCAGGTTAGAGCACGTAGGAACCTGCGCCCTTGTTTTGGGTAGCAAAAAGCCCGACCCCCCACTTCGGGGAGCCGGGCTTTCCGGTGAAACTAAATGTTCGGTTGACTACTCGATGATCTCGGTGACCTTACCTGAACCAACGGTGCGGCCACCCTCACGGATAGCGAAACCGAGGCCGACCTCCATTGCGATGGGCTGGATCAGCTCAACGTCAATCTCGGTGGTGTCGCCAGGCATAACCATGTCGCGGCCCTCAGGCAGCTGGATGATGCCGGTGACGTCCGTGGTACGGAAGTAGAACTGCGGACGGTAGTTCGAGAAGAACGGCTTCTCACGGCCACCCTCAGCCTTGGTCAGGATGTAGACCTGGCCGCNGACCATGTCGCGGCCCTCAGGCAGCTGGATGATGCCGGTGACGTCCGTGGTACGGAAGTAGAACTGCGGACGGTAGTTCGAGAAGAACGGCTTCTCACGGCCACCCTCAGCCTTGGTCAGGATGTAGACCTGGCCGCGGAACTTGGTGTGAGGCTGAATCGAACCCGGGATAGCAACAACCTGGCCACGCTCAACATCGGTACGCTTGATACCGCGCAGCAGCAGACCACAGTTCTCGCCAGCCCATGCTTCGTCCATCTGCTTGTGGAACATCTCGATACCGGTAACGGTCGTCTTCTGCTCCGGGCGCAGACCCAGGATGGCAACTTCGGAGTTGATGGGGAGCTTGCCACGCTCAACACGACCGGTGACAACGGTGCCACGGCCGGTAATGGTGAAAACGTCCTCAATCGGCATCAGGAACGGCTTGTCCATGTCACGCTCCGGGGTCGGAACGAACGTGTCAACCGCGTCCATCAGCTCGGCAACCTTGGCGCCCCACTCGGCGTCGCCCTCAAGAGCCTTAAGTGCAGAAACCTGGATAACGGGAGCGTTGTCGCCGTCGAAGCCCTGGCTTGAAAGAAGGTCACGGACCTCTTCCTCAACCAGCTCAAGCATCTCTTCGTCATCAACCATGTCGGACTTGTTGAGGGCAACCAGGATGGTGGGAACACCAACCTGGCGAGCAAGCAGAACGTGCTCGCGGGTCTGAGCCATGGGGCCATCGGTTGCTGCAACCACGAGGATTGCACCGTCCATCTGGGCGGCACCGGTGATCATGTTCTTGACGTAGTCAGCGTGACCAGGGGCGTCAACGTGCGCGTAGTGACGGTCCTCGGTCTGGTACTCAACGTGAGAAACGTTGATGGTAATGCCACGCTCGCGCTCTTCAGGTGCGTTGTCGACCTGATCGAACGGGCTGAAGGTGTTGAGGTCTGGGTACTTGTCAGCCAGAACCTTGGTAATTGCAGGTTCAACACCTGCACGGTGTGGTTTCCACCGTCCGTTACGGCCAGGGTTGCCGGAGCAAAACTTGCCGACTGCCACGCGAAGCCCTTGGCGCGCGGGGATTGGATAACGCTGAAGCGGACTTCGGTGCCCACGGGAATGCCCGTTGGCCCGGCTACAAGGGTGCCGTCTGTTGGGAGTGCGAACTCTTCGGAACGTCCAACGTCATCCTGAACCCAGGAAGCACGGACTATGAATGAGGTACCCGGCGAGAAGTCGCTCGCCTGGACCCCGCCCAGCAGGTTCTGCAGGGAGAAACCGCCGTACTTCGGGATTACCCGCGCGTAGGTGGCAGCGGCAGTCACCTCGGGAGTTTCTGCCGAACTGATAACGACTGAACGCGGCGTGAAGGAGGCGCCAGACCAGGTGAAGCCTTCGACAGTTGGGGCGGAGGTGAGGGTGAGGAACACTTCGGTACCCTCAGGGACATCCTTCGGGCCCGGAACGGGTTCCCCAAAAGCGGGAACAAAGAAGCGCTCCGAGTGCTGCACTGGATCGGTGTTGGCGCCGCGACTCCTGGTCTCCCACGTCGCGGTCACTTCCAGCGTTGCGTCACTTCCCATGCGGTCCTCGTGCAACCCCTGCACCGCACCGCGCAGAGTGAAAGTGCCTAACTTAGCCGGATCCTCCGTGTAGGTATTTATCACGGTGGGGGCTGCTGCACGAGTAGGTGACAACTGTGTCAGGCAGCGAGTGCGACCTGCTCGTACATAATGGCCTCGTACTCGACCGGCGTCAAACGCCCCAGCCTGGCCTGTCGCCGCCGCCGATGATAGGTGCGCTCGATCCATGTCACGATCGCGAGCCGCAGTTCTTCTCTTGTGGCCCAGCTGCGCCGGTTAAGGACGTTGTTCTGCAGCAAACTGAAAAATGATTCCATCGCTGCATTGTCACCGGCAGCACCAACTCTGCCCATCGACCCGACCATGCCATGTTGGTCAAGCGCACGCCGGAACTTCCGACTCCGAAATTGCGATCCTCTGTCCGTGTGCAGGACGCAACCGGCTACGTTCCCTCGCCGCATTACTGCATTGTTCAGTGCCCTGACTGCGAGTGATGACTTCATTCGCGAGTCGATCGCGTAGCCGACGATCCGGTTCGAGAACACGTCTTTCACCGCGCAAATATAGAGTTTGCCTTCACGCGTCCAGTGCTCCGAGATATCGCTGAGCCACAATTCGTTCGGGGCTGTCGCAGTGAACTCACGCTGCACAAGGTCGTCATGCACAGCAGGCCCGGGCCTGGTTCCTCTACCTCGTGCTTTCTTCTTCCCAAACACAGACCACCAGCCGTTATCACGGCAGATCCGCCACGCACTCCGGTCGCACATTGCCTCACCGGCTTGTTTTGCTTCGTCGGCAAGCAACCGATGCCCGAACTCGGGGTCTTCCAGATGCGCATTATGGAGCGCGTTCGCGCGATACGCCTGCACGAGTTCACGCTCTCGCACTGGTGATTTCAGCCACCGATAATAGGGCTGACGTGAGAGCTTCAAAACCCGGCACGACACCACAACAGGAATCCCGTCAGCGGCGAGCTCTCTCACGAGCGGGTAGAGCCTTTTCCCGGTAAATGCGCCTGCGACAGATACGCGGTAGCACGACGCAGCACCTCAACTTCTTGCTCGAGCAGCCTATTCCGACGGCGCAGTTCTCGGAGTTCGTCATTCTCTGAAAGAGTCATACCGGGCTTTTCACCGTCTTCGATACGGGCTTGCCGCAACCACTTATCGAGGGTGCCGACATGGATGCCGAAGTCCTTCGCAATCTGCGGCAGCGTGACACCGGGTTCACGGTTCAACGCGACACGGACCACGTCGTCTCGGAACTCCTCGGGATATTTTGCGGGCATGATGATCATCCTTCCAGGCCAGCCAAAAGCTAGCCATATCGAATGTCACCTAAACGTGCAGCAGCCCCAATAACGGGCATTGGTACTGTCACTTTCTATTTCTCTTTCCTCTAGGACGCTCCGCTGTCTGAAAAATTTCGAAGCGTTCTCAAAGGAAACTAACCGGAACTGGCAGGCCCATGCCCACAGGCATCAGCACCCGCCACTAACCACACTGCAAAACACGTCACAGTAGTGGCCCAAATTTTCATTGCAACACGACCCAAAAACAGCCAGCCAACCGGCCTAAAAACAGCTGCTAAACGACCTAAAAACAGCTGCTAAACGACCTACCCCAACCCTGCCAAACACATGTTGAGCCAAACAACAGCCCCTAGGGACCCAAGTCTGGCCCGACTGCTCGATTTCAGGGACAAGGTCCGGCGGACGCGAGGGTCGGCAAAGGTCGCAGAGCCCCCACCCGCGGGCTCAGGTATCCGCGAGCCCCGAGACCACAGTGGCGTGCAGCAGACCTTCCAACACCTGGGGCGCCACTTCCAAGGTGAGGCCACGTTTCCCAGCGGGCAGGTAGAGCGTTGACCAATCCAAGACACTGCTGTCCACAAAGACGGGCAGCTGCCTGCGCTGCCCAAACGGAGAGATCCCGCCAACCACGTAGCCAGTCAGCCGGGTTGCTTCAGCTCCGGTAGCCATGCTGGCCTTCTTGCCCCCAGCCGCGGCTGCGAGGGTTTTGAGCTTCAGGTGCGCGTTTACGGGGACCAGCGCACAACACGGCCTCCCCTCCACAAATGCCACCAGGGTCTTGTACATCTGCCCGGGGTCAACCCCTAACACTTTGGCGGCGGCTGCCCCAAGTGACGTCCCCTGGTCCAACTGATCATCCAGAACGTACTCGTGGACCCGGTGCGCCACCCCAGCGTCTTGGACCATTGCAATGGCAGGCGTCGGGGTGCTCGAGGTGGGGGTGGCATCTTTCTTACTCATTGAGCCCTCGCTGAAATCGAGTTGTCGAGCCAAAGAATGCCCTCCCAGACCCCAAGTCTGGCACGACTCCTCGATTTCGCGGATAAGTGGCAGCGGGGGCGGCACAGGGCGGACTCACGGAGGTGGCGGGTCGTGCTCACGGACGAGGGGAGGTCCCCTTTTTCTTCTTCGGCTTCGGCGGGTACCCGGTTCGCCACACGTAAACCCCAATCAGCACCACACCACTGGGGAGGATAACCGCCCACCACGGGAACCTCGGCACCTCAGGCGTCCGCTCGGCTGCCTCCACATCTGCTATCGGGGTTGGCTCCACTCGCTCCCCCGTCACCAGGTACCGGTGCGTGTTGATCCCCAAAGGCGTACACGTCACCAGTGTCACCAGGTCTTGCCCGCCTTGGATAATCAGGGAGCCGGTCTCACTGGGCAAAATCGTCTGCGTCTCCACAACCTGATAGGTCAGCACTTCCCCGGACACGGTCACCGTGAACGTGTCCCCTATTTCCACGTCTTTCAAGTTGTTGAACAAGGTGGCTTTCGCCAGCCCGGTGTGCGCGGTGAGGACCGAGTGCGTGTCGATCCCCCCTACCGGCAGCGATGTCCCTTGCAGGTGTCCGACGCCTTTTTCTAGGACCGCGTCGCTTGTCCCGTGGTAGATCGGTAGGTCCACGTCGATGCTGGGGATTCTGAGCCGAGCCATGACTCCCGTGTCACTGCTCAGCAGGTCCCAGTAGCCTGACTCGTCGTCGACTTCGCCAAGGAGCTCGGGCCTGTTCGCTCCTACTCCTATCGATAGGTCTCCTGTTGAAAGGCGCTCGTTGTACTCGCGGGCCGCTTCTATCCGGTGGCTGTTCCCGGGTGGCGGGTCGACGCGGACTTGTTCCGTGTAGGCCTCGATGGCTTTAGATTCGTGGTATTGGGACCACCAGGCGGCGGTGGAGGGGTACATGATGCCGATCAGTCCGGCTAGGGCAACTAGTGCCACGATCAGCGTCAGCCAGTTGAGCCGCCATTTCCGACGAGGGTGCGCCAACCGTTTCCCGCTATCGCCCATCGTTTCCCTCCGGCCAGTTTGCTAGTGCCATTTTACTAGTAATAGTGATGTGGCGGGAAGAGACACAGTCTCTCCCCCCCCCTAACCCTAGGGTTTTGGGGTTTTTTCTGCGGTTTTTTACCTGTATTTTGGTCAGTGTGTACTTACGCATTTTCCCGTTGGCGATTGCGGATCACGATGTGAGCGCCGCCAGCCAGAGCAACCAAAGCGATACCGCCAACAATCAGCAGCACGGTCCCGTTAGCACCGGTCAGGGGCAAGTCGGGGCCGTCAGGCTTCACGTTCGGAACGTTAAGAACCTTATCAGCAGTGTCACCACTCTTGACCGTCACCTCGCGGACAGTCGAATCGATCAAGTACCCCGCCGGTGCTTTTGTTTCCTGCACGCAGTAGAGCTTGGAGTCCGGTGTGGTGTCGTCTGCCTCCCAGTCGCTCACCCAAACGACCTTGCTCGCTATTCCGCTGTCTCCAGTCGTAATCCTGGGCGCACCTTCCGGGGCCGCGGCTCCACAGCCGTCATCGTCCTTGGGCCAGACAGCAAACTCGGCATCTTTGAGCACCGTTTCGGTGTTCTTGCCATCGTATTTCAGGATTTTGAGGACACCCCAGTTAGTCGACGGGTTCGTCTTAGGTTGCTCACCAGTGACGCCGTTAATGTCGATGCTTGGCTTGTTTTCGAGTTCGCCACCAGTAGCGTTCGAGTTCACAGTCGTGGTGACGCCTGCTGTAATGGTCGCGTCAGCAAGTTTAGTAACAGCGTTCAGCTTTTTTAAACCCGCATCAGTAAAGGTTAGTTTCCCTCCGTTGACGGTGTAATGGCCGTCGTCCCCAGGGCCCTCCAACTCGTCGCCGCCAATCATGATGATTCCCCAATCTTTGAAGGTCATCTGCTCGTTTGGCGTGTCATTAAGGACAATGCTGGTGTACGGAAGATCAGACTTCGGCACCACTGCCGTGATCGTCCACGTCACGTCCGTTCCAACCTGCCAATCATCCGTTTTGCCGATTGTCTTGCTGGGAAGATCCGGGGTGTTCAGCTCGTTCTTCGGGTAAGCAACAGGGGCGTAATCCCACCCCTTGAAGTCCCCATCAATCCAGACGGATTGCGGGACCGAAGCGTAGAACGGCTTCGCCGACGTCGCGATCAAGTTCTCACCCGAGTCAGTCTCCTGCACGTAGTAAACACCCAGTGGCAGGTGCTCCCAGGTGATCTCGCCCTTCTCGTCCGTCTTGTCGGACCACACGGTGTCGTTGTCACCGTCAAGTAGGCAGTATTCCCCGGCTAGTTCACCGCCCTGTTCCTTCGCTAGATCGTTCCACTGTGTCCAGCCAGCTTCAGTGCCTAGATCAATGGGCTCACAGTCGGTGCCGGAGAGCACTCCGACACGTGTTGCGGTGAACGTGACGCCTTTCAGCGCCTTGCCCCCCGGGTTTCCGGCATTGGAGTTACCCTCATCGCTCACATGTTTATAGAGTGTCAGCGAGCCCTCTGTTGGCGAACCGTGCTCCCACGGAACGTCGGATCCAGGCGCTGCGAAGGCTGTCGTGGCTAGGCCGAGCGCGCCGGTAGCACCCAAGGCAAGGGCACCAACGCCAGCTAGGGCTCGCCGTGTCAGCGATTTCCTTACTTTTGTCATCTCTTTCTCTTTTCCTTTCATCCTCGGGTGGTTACCCGCAGAAGATTTACAAACTTTTGTGTTGGGCCGCTTCATGCTTCGAGGGGCCTGGATCTTTTCTTTCGCCGTAGGGCCTCGAGCGTTGCGGCCATGCCCAGGAGGCCCAGGCTGATCGCGATGATCATGAACGCGCTGGCTCCACCGGTCAGCGGCAGGGAGGGGCCTTCGGCTTGCTTATTGGGGATGGCGTTGTTGTCACCTAGGTCGCAGTCGCTGCCCTCGGGCTCCAGGGTGACGGACTTACCCGCGTTGGCCGCCTCGATGGTGAATGTGTATTTGCAATCGGACTTCACGTACCCGGCCGGGGCTTTCGTTTCTGTCAGGGTGTAGTCGCCCCAAGCCAGGCCCTCCAGTTTGAATTTGCCCGCAACAGGGTCCTTGTCGAGCCCCGAGCAATCTCCGGCAGAGCTAGCGACACAGTCTTCAATTCCTTGGATTTTCGACTCTTCACCGGCTGGGCCCACGAGCTGCCACTCGGAACCGCCCAACAACTTCGAACGGTCGGACTCGTCAACCTTCTGCCAAGAGACCTTGCCGGGAATCCGCACGTTAGGGACGCGGTTGTCTGT
>NZ_FYEG01000016.1 GCF_900187855.1 Actinomyces minihominis
CTTTTTGGTTGATTTGCGGGGGGGTGCTATTTTCCCGCACCCTATGGAGTGGAGTATCTTCGCCGCTGTAAGGCTTAGCTTCCAGGTTCGGAATGGTACTGGGCGTTTCCCTTACGCTATGCCCCCCGCAAAAAGGGGCCGTCACACACTAACCAGTCCAACCCCAAGGGGGGTTCATGGTTTGTGTGGGTGGGTTATTAGTGAGTTTGCATAGTGATTGCTTGCAATCAATACGTTGTGCGTGGCTAATAAACTTGTTTCACCTACCAACACCCCCAAAAAAGGGTGTGGCCTGTGTCGTTACATGAATACCAGTCAACATTTGTTTGTGTTGAAAGATTGTTTTAGTGTCGGCCGATTAGTGCCAGTTAGCTATAAAACACGTTACCGTGCTTCCACTCCTGGTCTATCAACCCAGTAGTCTACTGGGGGCCTTCACACACCAAAGTGTGTTGGAAACCTAATCTCAGAGATGGCTTCCCGCTTAGATGCTTTCAGCGGTTATCCAACCCGAACGTAGCCAACCAGCGGTGCCCCTGGCGGGACAACTGGTATACCAGAGGTTCGTCCGTCCCGGTCCTCTCGTACTAGGGATAGATCTCTACAAGTTTCCTGCGCGCGCAGCGGATAGGGACCGAACTGTCTCACGACGTTCTAAACCCAGCTCGCGTACCGCTTTAATGGGCGAACAGCCCAACCCTTGGGAGCGACTCCACCCCCAGGATGCGACGAGCCGACATCGAGGTGCCAAACCATGCCGTCGATATGGACTCTTGGGCAGGATCAGCCTGTTATCCCCGGGGTACCTTTTATCCGTTGAGCGACCACGCTTCCACAAGCCGTGGCCGGATCACTAGTTCCGACTTTCGTCCCTGCTCGACTTGTCAGTCTCACAGTCAAGCTCCCTTTTACACTTACACTCAACACCTGGTTACCAACCAGGCTGAGGGAACCTTTGAGCGCCTCCGTTACCATTTAGGAGGCAACCGCCCCAGTTAAACTACCCACCAGGCACTGTCCCCAAACCCGATCAGGATTCGAGGTTAGATGCACATTAATATCAGAGTGGTATTTCACCAATGACTCCACTAACACTAGCGTGCCAGTCTCATAGTCTCCCACCTATCCTACACAAACACTAACGAACACCAATACCAAGCTATAGTAAAGGTCCCGGGGTCTTTCCGTCCTGCTGCGCGTAACGAGCATCTTTACTCGTAGTGCAATTTCACCGAGCTCATGGTTGAGACAGTAGAGAAGTCGTTACGCCATTCGTGCAGGTCGGAACTTACCCGACAAGGAATTTCGCTACCTTAGGATGGTTATAGTTACCACCGCCGTTTACTGGGGCTTCAATTCAAAGCTTCACACAAAAATGTGTTGACCTTTCCTCTTAACCTTCCAGCACCGGGCAGGCGTCAGTGCGTATACAGCGCCTTACGGCTTAGCACGCACCTATGTTTTTAATAAACAGTCGCTTCTCTCTATCCTCTGCGACCCCTAGACGCTCGCCACCGCTAAGGTGGTTCACCCCCAAGGGTCCCCCTTCTTCCGAAGTTACGGGGGCATTTTGCCGAGTTCCTTAACCATGATTCACTCGCACGCCTTAGTATTCTCTACCTAACTACCTGTGTCGGTTTAGGGTACGGGCGGCTTTGACCCTCACGTCGAGGCTTTTCTTGACAAAACAGGCTCACCACTAAACCCCAAAAAAGGGGTTCCCATCACGCCTCACCTATAAAGTTCCCGGGTTTACCTAGGAACAGGCCACACGCTTAGACACACACAACCACCGGTGTGCAGCAGCTACCACTTTGCGTCACCCCTGTTAACACGCTCACCATAAACACGCTCACACAAACGACTAAACACAAACCAGTATCAAACCCCCGAAAGGGCCCAAAACCTTATCATGCCAGTGGCAAGTACTCACTGCTGTAAATGATGTTGGACGGATCAAAAGCCGGTACCAGAATATCAACTGGTTATCCATCGACTACGCCTGTCGGCCTCGCCTTAGGACCCGACTAACCCAGGGAGGATAAACCTAGCCCTGGAACCCTTAGTTATACGGCGGAGGGGATTCCCACCCCTCAAATCGCTACTCATGCCTGCATTCTCACTCCCCCACAATCCACAGCCAGTTCACACTGCTGCTTCACCTCATGAGGGACGCTCCCCTACCCAACAAAACAAATGTTTTGATGTCACGGTTTCGGCGGTGTACTTCAGCCCCGCTACATTGTCGGCGCGGAATCACTTGACCAGTGAGCTATTACGCACTCTTTCAAGGATGGCTGCTTCTAAGCCAACCTCCTGGTTGTCACTGCAACTCCACATCCTTTCCCACTCAGCACACACTTAGGGGCCTTAACCGGTGATCTGGGCTGTTTCCCTTTCGACTATGAAGCTTATCCCCCACAGTCTCACTGCCGTCCTAACACTAATGGCATTCGGAGTTTAGCTGATCTCAGTAACCCAAAGGGCCCATTAACCAACCAGTGCTCTACCACCACCAGGCAACAAACGACGCTGCACCTAAATGCATTTCGGGGAGAACCAGCTATCACGGAGTTTGATTAGCCTTTCACCCCTACCCACAGCTCATCCCCCCAGTTTTCAACCTAGGTGGGTTCGGTCCTCCACAGCGTCTTACCACTGCTTCAACCTGGCCATGGGTAGATCACTCCGCTTCGGGTCTAGAACACGCGACCAAAAACGCCCTATTCAGACTCGCTTTCGCTACGCCTACCCCACAACGGGTTAAGCAAGCCACATGCCACTAACTCGCAGGCTCATTCTTCAAAAGGCACGCCATCACCCCCACACAACCAAAGCTGCGCATAAGGCTCTGACGGCTTAAAGGCATCCGGTTTCAGGAACTATTTCACTCCCCTCCCGGGGTACTTTTCACCATTCCCTCACGGTACTATTCACTATCGGTTATCAAGAAGTATTCAGGCTTACCAAGTGGTCTTGGCAGATTCACGCAGGATTTCACGAGCCCCGCGCTACTCGGGCACCAAACCAAACCAACACGCACACAAACCACCTACGCGACTATCACGCTCTCCGGTCAACCATCCCAGGCTGTTCAACTCCATGCACGCACCAGCCATACTTCCCAGCGAAGAAGTATGTATCATGTCTGGCCCCACAACACCGCATGCGCAACCCTCGCTGAGTATCACACACACACGGTTTAGCCATCATCCGCTTTCGCTCGCCACTACTAACGGAATATCTCTTCCTATGGGTACTAAGATGTTTCACTTCCCCACGTTCCTCCCATACTGGCTACTCAACTCACCAGCAGGTAACACCCCATTACAGGTGCTGGGTCACCCCATTCAGAAATCCCCGGATCAACACTCGCTCGTCAACTCCCCGAGGCATATCGCAGACCGCCACGTCTTTCATCAGCTCTTGATACCAAGGCATCCACCGAACGCCCACAAAAACTAAAACAAACCAACAAAACCAACACCCAAAAGTGTCAGCCCTGAAAGTCCAAAATGAACCACCCACCCCCCAAAAAAGAAGGGCGGACAAAAAATTCAACAAACAAAATCACACAAAATAAAGATGCAAACAACCACTATACAATTCACCAACAACCCACACCCAACACCACCACCCCCAAAAAAAGGGGGAAGCAAGTATTGAACGTAAACCCGATAGTGTGCCCCAGGCCCAACCCCCACAAAAAGAGATCAGACCCAGAAAAATGCTCAAAAATGAGTGAACCCAACCAACCCAACAATGTTGGCCGCATCAACCACCACCGCGGCAGCCAATGACTAACAAAACAAAACCCCTCAACAATCCACCACAAAACACCCAACCCAACGATGAATGCCCAATGAACTAAGAAGGCTCCTTAGAAAGGAGGTGATCCAGCCACACCTTCCGGTACGGCTACCTTGTTACGACTTCGTCCCAATCGCCAGTCCCACCTTCGCACGCTCCCCCCCAAAAGGGTTAGGCCACGCGCTTCGGGTGTTACCAACTTTCATGACGTGACGGGCGGTGTGTACAAGGCCCGAGAACGTATTCACCGCAGCGTTGCTGATCTGCGATTACTAGCGACTCCACCTTCACGAAGTCGAGTTGCAGACTTCGATCCGAACTGAGACCGGCTTTAAGGGATCCGCTCCACCTCACGGTATCGCTTCCCTCTGTACCGGCCATTGTAGCATGCGTGAAGCCCAAGACATAAGGGGCATGATGATTTGACGTCATCCCCACCTTCCTCCGAGTTAACCCCGGCAGTCTCCCATGAGTCCCCACCATAACGTGCTGGCAACATAGGACAAGGGTTGCGCTCGTTGCGGGACTTAACCCAACATCTCACGACACGAGCTGACGACAACCATGCACCACCTGTACACCAGTATCAAAGAGACCCCTACTTCTAGGGGCTTCCGGTGTATGTCAAGCCTTGGTAAGGTTCTTCGCGTTGCCTCGAATTAATCCGCATGCTCCGCCGCTTGTGCGGGCCCCCGTCAATTCCTTTGAGTTTTAGCCTTGCGGCCGTACTCCCCAGGCGGGGAACTTAATGCGTTAGCGCCGGCGCAGAACCCATGACAGGCCCCACACCTAGTTCCCAACGTTTACAGCGTGGACTACCAGGGTATCTAATCCTGTTCGCTCCCCACGCTTTCGCTCCTCAGCGTCAGTAATGGCCCAGAGATCCGCCTTCGCCACCGGTGTTCCTCCTGATATCTGCGCATTCCACCGCTACACCAGGAATTCCAATCTCCCCTACCACACTCAAGCATGCCCGTACCCACCGCACTACCACAGTTAAGCTGCGGAATTTCACGACAGACGCGACACGCCACCTACAAGCCCTTTACGCCCAATAAATCCGGACAACGCTCGCTCCCTACGTATTACCGCGGCTGCTGGCACGTAGTTAGCCGGAGCTTCTTTACCTCATACCCTCAACAACACCAAAGTATTGCCTTGGTCAAAAGCGAAAAAGGTTTACAACCCGAAGGCCTTCATCCCTCACGCGGCGTCGCTGCATCAGACTTCCGTCCATTGTGCAATATTCCCCACTGCTGCCTCCCGTAGGAGTCTGGGCCGTATCTCAGTCCCAATGTGACCGGTCACCCTCTCAGGCCGGTTACCCGTCAAAGCCTTGGTAAGCCATTACCCCACCAACAAGCTGATAAGCCGCGAGCCCATCCCCCACCAGAAAAACCTTTCCAACAAACCACATGCGCGGAATGCAGAATAATCAGTATTAGACACCCTTTCAGGTGCTTATCCCAAAGAAGGGGGCAGGTTACTCACGTGTTACTCACCCGTTCGCCACTAACCACACACAACAAGTTGCATGCAGTCCGTTCGACTTGCATGTGTTAAGCACGCCGCCAGCGTTCGTCCTGAGCCAGGATCAAACTCTCCAACAAAAACTGTTGCAGAAAAACCACCACCAAAAAAGACGGCAGCCATCCCAACCAAAAAAACACCAACAAAAACAAAGAATTTATTGAGTACACTCAAAAATCAAACAAAAAAACACACTATCAAGTTCACAAACAACACCCACACAAAAA
>NZ_FYEG01000017.1 GCF_900187855.1 Actinomyces minihominis
AGCATTGGGGATTGAGAAAGAGTAGAAATGCCACAAGCCTCAATAGCAGGTTTAAGAGCCTCGATACGCTCAAAGTCAAAATAATCAGCGTGACATTCAGAAGGGTAATAAGAACGAACCATAAAAAAGCCTCCAAGATTTGGAGGCATGAAAACATACAATTGGGAGGGTGTCAATCCTGACGGTTATTTCCTAGACAAATTAGAGCCAATACCATCAGCTTTACCGTCTTTCCAGAAATTGTTCCAAGTATCGGCAACAGCTTTATCAATACCATGAAAAATATCAACCACACCAGAAGCAGCATCAGTGACGACATTAGAAATATCCTTTGCAGTAGCGCCAATATGAGAAGAGCCATACCGCTGATTCTGCGTTTGCTGATGAACTAAGTCAACCTCAGCACTAACCTTGCGAGTCATTTCTTTGATTTGGTCATTGGTAAAATACTGACCAGCCGTTTGAGCTTGAGTAAGCATTTGGCGCATAATCTCGGAAACCTGCTGTTGCTTGGAAAGATTGGTGTTTTCCATAATAGACGCAACGCGAGCAGTAGACTCCTTCTGTTGATAAGCAAGCATCTCATTTTGTGCATATACCTGGTCTTTCGTATTCTGGCGTGAAGTCGCCGACTGAATGCCAGCAATCTCTTTTTGAGTCTCATTTTGCATCTCGGCAATCTCTTTCTGATTGTCCAGTTGCATTTTAGTAAGCTCTTTTTGATTCTCAAATCCGGCGTCAACCATACCAGCAGAGGAAGCATCAGCACCAGCACGCTCCCAAGCATTAAGCTCAGGAAATGCAGCAGCAAGATAATCACGAGTATCCTTTCCTTTATCAGCGGCAGACTTGCCACCAAGTCCAACCAAATCAAGCAACTTATCAGAAACGGCAGAAGTGCCAGCCTGCAACGTACCTTCAAGAAGTCCTTTACCAGCTTTAGCCATAGCACCAGAAACAAAACTAGGGACGGCCTCATCAGGGTTAGGAACATTAGAGCCTTGAATGGCAGATTTAATACCAGCATCACCCATGCCTACAGTATTGTTATCGGTAGCAAGCACATCACCTTGAATGCCACCGGAGGCGGCTTTTTGACCGCCTCCAAACAATTTAGACATGGCGCCACCAGCAAGAGCAGAAGCAATACCGCCAGCAATAGCACCAAACATAAATCACCTCACTTAAGTGGCTGGAGACAAATAATCTCTTTAATAACCTGATTCAGCGAAACCAATCCGCGGCATTTAGTAGCGGTAAAGTTAGACCAAACCATGAAACCAACATAAACATTATTGCCCGGCGTACGGGGAAGGACGTCAATAGTCACACAGTCCTTGACGGTATAATAACCACCATCATGGCGACCATCCAAAGGATAAACATCATAGGCAGTCGGGAGGGTAGTCGGAACCGAAGAAGACTCAAAGCGAACCAAACAGGCAAAAAATTTAGGGTCGGCATCAAAAGCAATATCAGCACCAACAGAAACAACCTGATTAGCGGCGTTGACAGATGTATCCATCTGAATGCAATGAAGAAAACCACCATTACCAGCATTAACCGTCAAACTATCAAAATATAACGTTGACGATGTAGCTTTAGGTGTCTGTAAAACAGGTGCCGAAGAAGCTGGAGTAACAGAAGTGAGAACCAGCTTATCAGAAAAAAAGTTTGAATTATGGCGAGAAATAAAAGTCTGAAACATGATTAAACTCCTAAGCAGAAAACCTACCGCGCTTCGCTTGGTCAACCCCTCAGCGGCAAAAATTAAAATTTTTACCGCTTCGGCGTTATAACCTCACACTCAATCTTTTATCACGAAGTCATGATTGAATCGCGAGTGGTCGGCAGATTGCGATAAACGGTCACATTAAATTTAACCTGACTATTCCACTGCAACAACTGAACGGACTGGAAACACTGGTCATAATCATGGTGGCGAATAAGTACGCGTTCTTGCAAATCACCAGAAGGCGGTTCCTGAATGAATGGGAAGCCTTCAAGAAGGTGATAAGCAGGAGAAACATACGAAGGCGCATAACGATACCACTGACCCTCAGCAATCTTAAACTTCTTAGACGAATCACCAGAACGGAAAACATCCTTCATAGAAATTTCACGCGGCGGCAAGTTGCCATACAAAACAGGGTCGCCAGCAATATCGGTATAAGTCAAAGCACCTTTAGCGTTAAGGTACTGAATCTCTTTAGTCGCAGTAGGCGGAAAACGAACAAGCGCAAGAGTAAACATAGTGCCATGCTCAGGAACAAAGAAACGCGGCACAGAATGTTTATAGGTCTGTTGAACACGACCAGAAAACTGGCCTAACGACGTTTGGTCAGTTCCATCAACATCATAGCCAGATGCCCAGAGATTAGAGCGCATGACAAGTAAAGGACGGTTGTCAGCGTCATAAGAGGTTTTACCTCCAAATGAAGAAATAACATCATGGTAACGCTGCATGAAGTAATCACGTTCTTGGTCAGTATGCAAATTAGCATAAGCAGCTTGCAGACCCATAATGTCAATAGATGTGGTAGAAGTCGTCATTTGGCGAGAAAGCTCAGTCTCAGGAGGAAGCGGAGCAGTCCAAATGTTTTTGAGATGGCAGCAACGGAAACCATAACGAGCATCATCTTGATTAAGCTCATTAGGGTTAGCCTCGGTACGGTCAGGCATCCACGGCGCTTTAAAATAGTTGTTATAGATATTCAAATAACCCTGAAACAAATGCTTAGGGATTTTATTGGTATCAGGGTTAATCGTGCCAAGAAAAGCGGCATGGTCAATATAACCAGTAGTGTTAACAGTCGGGAGAGGAGTGGCATTAACACCATCCTTCATGAACTTAATCCACTGTTCACCATAAACGTGACGATGAGGGACATAAAAAGTAAAAATGTCTACAGTAGAGTCAATAGCAAGGCCACGACGCAATGGAGAAAGACGGAGAGCGCCAACGGCGTCCATCTCGAAGGAGTCGCCAGCGATAACCGGAGTAGTTGAAATGGTAATAAGACGACCAATCTGACCAGCAAGGAAGCCAAGATGGGAAAGGTCATGCGGCATACGCTCGGCGCCAGTTTGAATATTAGACATAATTTATCCTCAAGTAAGGGGCCGAAGCCCCTGCAATTAAAATTGTTGACCACCTACATACCAAAGACGAGCGCCTTTACGCTTGCCTTTAGTACCTCGCAACGGCTGCGGACGACCAGGGCGAGCGCCAGAACGTTTTTTACCTTTAGACATTACATCACTCCTTCTGCACGTAATTTTTGACGCACGTTTTCTTCTGCGTCAGTAAGAACGTCAGTGTTTCCTGCGCGTACACGCAAGGTAAACGCGAACAATTCAGCGGCTTTAACCGGACGCTCGACGCCATTAATAATGTTTTCCGTAAATTCAGCGCCTTCCATGATGAGACAGGCCGTTTGAATGTTGACGGGATGAACATAATAAGCAATGACGGCAGCAATAAACTCAACAGGAGCAGGAAAGCGAGGGTATCCTACAAAGTCCAGCGTACCATAAACGCAAGCCTCAACGCAGCGACGAGCACGAGAGCGGTCAGTAGCAATCCAAACTTTGTTACTCGTCAGAAAATCGAAATCATCTTCGGTTAAATCCAAAACGGCAGAAGCCTGAATGAGCTTAATAGAGGCCAAAGCGGTCTGGAAACGTACGGATTGTTCAGTAACTTGACTCATGATTTCTTACCTATTAGTGGTTGAACAGCATCGGACTCAGATAGTAATCCACGCTCTTTTAAAATGTCAACAAGAGAATCTCTACCATGAACAAAATGTGACTCATATCTAAACCAGTCCTTGACGAACGTGCCAAGCATATTAAGCCACTTCTCCTCATCCAACGCGTCAGTTTTTGACAGAATCGTTAGTTGATGGCGAAAGGTCGCAAAGTAAGAGCTTCTCGAGCTGCGCAAGGATAGGTCGAATTTTCTCATTTTCCGCCAGCAGTCCACTTCGATTTAATTCGTAAACAAGCAGTAGTAATTCCTGCTTTATCAAGATAATTTTTCGACTCATCAGAAATATCCGAAAGTGTTAACTTCTGCGTCATGGAAGCGATAAAACTCTGCAGGTTGGATACGCCAATCATTTTTATCGAAGCGCGCATAAATTTGAGCAGATTTGTCGTCACAGGTTGCGCCGCCAAAACGTCGGCTACAGTAACTTTTCCCAGCCTCAATCTCATCTCTCTTTTTGCGTTCTGCTTCAATATCTGGTTGAACGGCGTCGCGTCGTAACCCAGCTTGGTAAGTTGGATTAAGCACTCCGTGGACAGATTTGTCATTGTGAGCATTTTCATCCCGAAGTTGCGGCTCATTCTGATTCTGAACAGCTTCTTGGGAAGTAGCGACAGCTTGGTTTTTAGTGAGTTGTTCCATTCTTTAGCTCCTAGACCTTTAGCAGCAAGGTCCATATCTGACTTTTTGTTAACGTATTTAGCCACATAGAAACCAACAGCCATATAACTGGTAGCTTTAAGCGGCTCACCTTTAGCATCAACAGGCCACAACCAACCAGAACGTGAAAAAGCGTCCTGCGTGTAGCGAACTGCGATGGGCATACTGTAACCATAAGGCCACGTATTTTGCAAGCTATTTAACTGGCGGCGATTGCGTACCCGACGACCAAAATTAGGGTCAACGCTACCTGTAGGAAGTGTCCGCATAAAGTGCACCGCATGGAAATGAAGACGGCCATTAGCTGTACCATACTCAGGCACACAAAAATACTGATAGCAGTCGGCGTGTGAATCATTAGCCTTGCGACCCTCGGCAGCAAGAACCATACGACCAATATCACGAAAATAGTCACGCAAAGCATTGGGATTATCATAAAACGCCTCTAATCGGTCGTCAGCCAACGTGAGAGTGTCAAAAACGATAAACCAACCATCAGCATGAGCCTGTCGCATTGCATTCATCAAACGCTGAATAGCAAAGCCTCTACGCGATTTCATAGTGGAGGCCTCCAGCAATCTTGAACACTCATCCTTAATACCTTTCTTTTTGGGGTAATTATACTCATCGCGAATATCCTTAAGAGGGCGTTCAGCAGCCAGCTTGCGGCAAAACTGCGTAACCGTCTTCTCGTTCTCTAAAAACCATTTTTCGTCCCCTTCGGGGCGGTGGTCTATAGTGTTATTAATATCAAGTTGGGGGAGCACATTGTAGCATTGTGCCAATTCATCCATTAACTTCTCAGTAACAGATACAAACTCATCACGAACGTCAGAAGCAGCCTTATGGCCGTCAACATACATATCACCATTATCGAACTCAACGCCCTGCATACGAAAAGACAGAATCTCTTCCAAGAGCTTGATGCGGTTATCCATCTGCTTATGGAAGCCAAGCATTGGGGATTGAGAAAGAGTAGAAATGCCACAAGCCTCAATAGCAGGTTTAAGAGCCTCGATACGCTCAAAGTCAAAATAATCAGCGTGACATTCAGAAGGGTAATAAGAACGAACCATAAAAA
>NZ_FYEG01000018.1 GCF_900187855.1 Actinomyces minihominis
TTCATTTGGGGCGTCGGGCGGTGGTGTTGATCGCTCGGAGTCAGGATTACGTGTTGGGCTGGTACCTAGCGCGGACGGAGAACTCTAGGGCGTGGGCTGCTTTGATGTCTCGTATCGCCCCTCCTGATGTGGTGGTCACTGATGGTGGGTCTGGGTTTGAGAAGGCACGCCGCATGGTTTGGCCAGACACGGTAGTGCAACGCTGTGTGTTTCATGCTTTCAACCAGATCAAGACTGGCACCACCCGCAGGCCGCGCCTGCTGGCGGGTAAGGAGTTGTATGCCTTAGGGCTGCGCTTGTTGCGGTTAGATACCTCGGAAGCGGCTGGGGTATGGGTTGATGATTATGTGGCGTGGTGTGTGCGGTGGGGGTCTTTCCTAGAGGAGAAGACCTGGGTTGATGGGCAACTGCGGTTGACGCATGAGCGCCTGGTGCGGGCTCGTAACGGGGTGAACCGCCTTTTAGAGGCGGGAGTGTTGTTCTCTTATCTAGACCCAGTCTTGTGTGAGGCGGGGGTGGTGGCTTCAACAAATAACTTGATCGAGGGTGGCACGAACGCGCCGTTGCGATCAGTGTTGCGTGATCACCGGGGGATGAGATTGATGCGGCGGGTCAAAGCGATCTATTGGTGGTGCTACATGCATACCGAGAATCCGCTGCCAGCAGCCCAGGTGTTGAAAGTGATGCCCACTGACGCGATGATCCAGGCCCGCTATGACGCTATCAACGAGGTAGAACGCCACCACCGTAGTATCAGCCACTTCGGAGACGCGATCGCTTGGCACGAACTCCACAAAGCAGGCTCTTACCGCATCGACTGGGACTAACCCCCAGCAACACCAAATGTCCTATAAGCCCCATTTCGGGCCACCGGCCAGCCAATCCGTTTACTCACCGCTGCCGCCAGTTCCTCTGACGGATCAGACGGCGATCGCCACCCAGAAGCTCTCCGATGACATTGCCCAGCGCGCCCACCTGTTGTAGGACGCGGCCAAGGCTCTGGCCGAAGAGGCCGCGGCAGAGCAGGAGCTGGCAAGTGCGCAGAAGCGGGCCACAGATGCGAAAGCCGCGGCGCTGGCCGCGGAGGAAGAGGCGCACCTGACCCCTGCCGGGAATGCCATCAAGTCCAGTTCGCCTGCTCCGGCCGATCCCCCTGTGGAGACTGCCGGTTCAACTGACCCGACTGAGGATCCGGAAGCGAAGTAAGTTCCTATTTCCAGGAGGGTCCGGTTGTGAGGGGAGCTCCCTTCGGAACCGGGCCCTTCTGATGGGATAGTGGGCCAGGGTCGTCCTCGGCCACACTCTTCGCGATTCGGATCTAATTTTCGAACCTCCTCAAGAGACCGAAAAAGTACTTATAGTTAGTAAATATAAGTGATATCGTGGCCGCATGAAGAGGCGAGATCAGATCAACTCTGCAGCGATAATCGTTGATATTGTCGGTTCGCGTGTTCTCCAGAATCGACAAGCTGCACAGGAAGCTATCATGCGTGCTTTCGAGCAAGCGGAACGGATGGTGCCACCTATCGTGGCTGTGCAGGCGACGGTTGGGGATGAATTTCAAGGCGTGTTCGCCAGTGTGTCTGATGCCCTTCTGGTCACGCTTATCGCCCAGGTCAGTCTCTCAGGAGAAGCAGAGATCCGCTGTGGCATCGGTTGGGGAGAGTCGATTGAGCTTCCGTCTAGTGGGGATGTCAAACTTCGCGATGGGTCTGCATGGTGGAATGCGCGCGAGGCGATTGACACAGCCCACCTTCGAAGCGATTCAGGGTTCGCATCTGCGCGAAACTGGTGCATCGGATCGCCACTCCAAGGGGGCGTTAATGCCTATCTGGTCATGCGGGATCACGTCGTGTCCCGAATGACTTCACGCGAACGACGAATTGCGGCTGCTCACTGCCTCGGTCTAACGCAGAAGCAGGTTGCTCAGCTTGAGAAGATCAGCCAACCAGCGGTCTCCATGGCACTGCATAAAAGCGGTGCTGCGGCTATTCTTTCTGGCCTCCAAGAGTTGACTCAGCAGTTGAGGGTCGAAGAATGCTGATGGGATTGTGGCTCACCGTCTGGGGTGCGGGGTACTTGCTTTCCTTGGTGCGGAGCCGAGGACTCTTCGCGGTGTTAACTATTGCCAGCTCAGTTCTCCTTGGATCCCTCCTTCAGTACTGTCTTGTCGAGGCGCCACTTGGGATCGTCCTTGCTTCGTCGTTCGCACTAGTTATCTCTGCAGCTAGCTGGCGATTCCTCATTGCGCACGGTTGGCGCTGGGAGATTTCACTCTGGGTGGTGATGCTTGGCGGGGCGGCCATACTGGTCGCGATTGGGTCCGTTGCAGCTGCTCCAGCTTGGTTGAAGCTTGCGGCATGCACAGGCGTGCTCGCCCTCATCGGAAGCCCGGCGAACCGTTTGTGTCGGACCGTGCTTGATACCCACTACCCAAGGGACACCGAGGGAGACGTGCGAGAGACGGAGACCTCCGGGGAAAAGTTGCGTGGTGGCCGGATCATTGGACCCCTAGAGCGCGTGCTTCTCGTGACCTGAGGACTCTCAGGTGCCACTCCGATCGTTGTGGCACTGATTGCTGCGAAAGGAATCGTCAGGTTTCCCGAGATCTCAGCAGATGGTGCTGGCCTCAAGGCGGAGGAGTTCCTCATTGGCAGCTTCGTAAGTTGGAGTGGCTCTGGCGGCTGTCCTTGCATTGGGGGTTGTGCTGTAGTGCAGGGATCAAGGCACCCACTTGATCCCGCTAGTTGATCAGCCCCGGACTGCGGAATGCGTTCGCCAGTCCGTCCGCATCAATGTGGTCGGTGACGAGGTCGGCCGCTTCTTTCAGTCGCACTGAGCCGTTCCACATGGCGACACCCGTGCCGACGAACTCAAGCATCTCGAGGTCGGAATCTCAAACCTGTAGTTGACGACGGATCCGTCGATGTCGAGCAGGATGACCCTTGAGTTGGGGCTGTCAGCCATGGGACCTCCGAGTATGGGGCGATTTGGCGGCCGGCGGTTGGATCTGAACCTGTTCCACTCTAGTTATCGACCACCTGGTGGGTGCTGACAAAGCTGAGTCGGGGTGAAAATGTGATCTGGATAGCCTCTTAGTCTCTGGAGTTGTACTTAAAGGGGCCTGCTCCATATACTTTCGGAGGTAACAAACCAAGCGCCTGTGGCTCAATGGATAGAGCATCTGACTACGGATCAGAAGGTTGGGGGTTCGAGTCCCTCCAGGCGCGCAGAATCCCCGCCGGTGAGACCCACCGAGCGGGGTTCTCTCTTTCGTGGGTCATTCTCGGCAAATCTCTCAAGTGTTGGCTTATAGGACAGCTGGTGTTGCTCGCGGGTCGGGTTGTGCTTGTGATGGTGCGACAAAGTCGGGGTTGAAGTTGGTGGTTGCCAACTTGAAGGTCGGACAGTTTGTGTTGCTGTGGGGTTTAGTT
>NZ_FYEG01000009.1 GCF_900187855.1 Actinomyces minihominis
CGGTCTGGTACTCAACGTGAGAAACGTTGATGGTAATGCCACGCTCGCGCTCTTCAGGTGCGTTGTCGACCTGATCGAACGGGCTGAAGGTGTTGAGGTCTGGGTACTTGTCAGCCAGAACCTTGGTGATCGCTGCGGTCAGCGTCGTCTTGCCGTGGTCAACGTGACCGATGGTGCCGACGTTGACGTGCGGCTTGTTGCGCTCAAACTTGGCCTTCGCCACTTTTTGTCCTCCTGGACTCGGGGTAGTTGATTCAAGCCTATGGGCCGATGTAACTCTACAACGGGGGCTAGCAACTACGGGGTTTCCTATTATTTTTGTGAGGGAAAACGCGGTTTCATAGGCGGCGGTCCTTCTCCGGAGCGATCGTCTCGCCACCGTCAAAGTTAGGCCGCCTATGACCCACGTCTATACCCCGGGGTTACTCGCCCCGAGACTTACCGATAACTTCCTCGGCCACGTTACGTGGAACTTCCGAGTAGCTATCAAACTGCATGCTGTAAACAGCGCGACCCTGGGTCTTCGAACGAAGGTCACCAACGTAACCGAACATCTCCGACAGCGGGACGAGGGCGCGGACGACGCGAACGCCGGCTGCTTCATCCATGGACTGGATCTGACCACGGCGACTGTTAAGGTCACCGATCACATCACCCATGTACTCCTCAGGAGTACGGACCTCAACGTCCATGACCGGCTCGAGCAGCACGGGGTTCGCCTTCTTGACGGCCTCGCGCATTGCCATGGTACCGGCGATCTTGAACGCCATTTCAGAGGAGTCAACGTCGTGGTAAGCACCGTCGAGCAGGGTGGCCTTGATGCCAACCAGCGGGTATCCGGCGAGAACACCGGACTCCATGGCAGCCTGCATACCCTTGTCGACCGAGGGGATGTACTCGCGGGGAACGCGGCCACCAGTGACCTTGTCCTCGAACTCGTACTCGGCCTCTGCGTTTGCTTCCATCGGCTCGATCGCGACGATAACGCGAGCGAACTGACCGGAGCCACCAGTCTGCTTCTTGTGGGTGTACTCCAGCTTTTCGACGCCCTTGCGGATGGTCTCACGGTAGGCAACCATCGGCTTACCGACGTTGGCCTCAACCTTGAACTCACGACGCATACGATCAACGATGATGTCCAGGTGAAGCTCACCCATACCACCGATGATGGTCTGGCCGGTTTCCGGATCCAGCTCAACGGAGAAGGTGGGATCCTCTTCCGCCAGTTTCTGGATGGCGGTGCCCATCTTTTCCTGGTCGGCCTTCGACTTGGGCTCGACTGCCACGTGAATCACGGGCTTGGGGAACGACATGGTCTCAAGGACGATCGGCTTGTCAATGGCGCACAGCGTGTCACCGGTGGTGGTGTCCTTCAGACCCACAACCGCGTAGATGTGACCCGCATGTGCCTCATCAACCGCGTTCTCCTTGTTGGAGTGCATCTGGAAGATCTTTCCAATGCGCTCCTTCTTACCCTTGGTCGAGTTGAGAACCTGCGAACCGGTGTCAACCTTTCCGGAGTAGACGCGGATGAACGTCAGCTTGCCGAAGAAGGGGTGAGCAGCGACCTTGAATGCAAGAGCCGAGAAGGGCTCATCCTCGCTGGGCTCACGGACCTCGGTGTTGCCGTCTTCTTCGTGGCCGGGCTTGAAGCCCTCCATTGAACCAATGTCCAGGGGTGAGGGCAGGAAGTCAACGACGGCGTCGAGGACGGGCTGCACACCCTGGTTACGCAGTGCGGTACCACAGTAGACGGGGAAAGCATCGCCCACGACAGTCAGGGCGCGAACTCCGGCCTTGATCTGCTCGTTGCTCAGCTCGAGGTTCTCAAGGTAGATATCCATGAGTTCCTCGGAACCTTCCGCGGCAGCTTCCATAAGCTTCTCGCGGTACTCCTCGGCCTTCTCCTGCATGTCAGCGGGGATCTCGCCCTCAACGATCAGGGCACCCAGGGTCGGGTTACCCTTTTCGTCCTTGGCTGGGAAACGCAGAGCCTTCATTTCGATGAGGTCGATGACGCCCTCAAAGTCGCTTTCAGCGCCAATGGGAAGTTCCATGACGATGGGCTTTGCACCCAGGCGATCGATGATGGTCTGGACTGAGAAGTAGAAGTTCGCGCCCAGCTTGTCCATCTTGTTGATGAAGCAGATACGCGGAACGTTGTACTTGTCAGCCTGGCGCCAAACGGTCTCGGACTGAGGCTCAACGCCTTCCTTACCGTCAAACACCGCAACAGCACCGTCGAGGACGCGCAGCGAGCGCTCAACCTCAACCGTGAAGTCAACGTGACCGGGGGTGTCGATGACGTTGATCTGGTAACCCTTCCAGAACGTCGTCACAGCAGCTGAAGTAATCGTGATGCCACGTTCCTTCTCCTGCTCCATCCAGTCGGTGGTGGCGGCGCCGTCGTGGGACTCGCCAATCTTGTAGTTGATGCCCGTGTAGAACAGGATGCGTTCCGTCACGGTGGTCTTGCCGGCGTCAATGTGCGCCATGATGCCAATGTTGCGGACCTTGTTGAGGTCGGTCAACACGTCAAGTGCCACAGGTAATCCTTACTTGTCGTTCGCGGAAACTCGCGACTACCAGCGGTAGTGCGCGAAGGCGCGGTTGGATTCGGCCATCTTGTGCATGTCTTCGCGACGCTTCACAGCAGCGCCAAGACCGTTTGAAGCGTCCATGATCTCGTTTGCGAGACGCTCAGTCATCGACTTCTCACGACGCTTGCGCGAGAAGTCAACCAGCCAACGCAGACCCAGCGTGGTTGCACGCGAAGCGCGAACCTCAACCGGAACCTGGTACGTGGCGCCACCAACGCGGCGTGAACGTACCTCAAGTGCGGGGCGGATGTTATCAAGGGCGCGCTTCAGAACAACGACGGGGTCCTGGTCGGTCTTTTCACCGACGATTGCAAGCGCACCGTAAACGATGCCCTCAGCGATGGACTTCTTGCCGTCCAGAAGGACGCGGTTGACCAGCTGGGAAACCAGCTTCGAGCCGTAAACCGGATCGTCAACCAGGGGGCGCTTGGGAACTGGACCCTTACGAGGCATTACTTCTTCTCCTTCTTGGCGCCGTAGCGGGAACGAGCCTGCTTGCGGTCGCGAACACCCTGGGAGTCCAGTGCGCCACGGACGATGCGGTAGCGAACGCCGGGGAGGTCCTTAACACGACCACCGCGAACCAGGACCATCGAGTGCTCCTGAAGGTTGTGGCCTTCGCCGGGGATGTAAGCGGAAACTTCCATGCCGCTGGAAAGGCGCACACGTGCGACCTTACGCAGAGCTGAGTTCGGTTTCTTAGGGGTGGTGGTGTAAACGCGGGTGCATACGCCACGACGCTGGGGGGAACCCTTAAGCGCGGGGGTTGCGACCTTGCGAGGCTTGGGCTTGCGGCCCTTGCGGACCAACTGCTGAATTGTTGGCACTACTGCTCCGTCTCTTCTGACATATCGGGTGGTGTTTGATCTTCCCGTAAAGTCCCCTGCGCGCACCGGAGACCGCCAGGGGCCGGCTCGCCATGACTGAAACCTTGACCAAACTGATTGGTCGGGGCCAGGAGGATGACGCCCGGAGCTCCGACGGAGATGGAGCCCGCTGCTGCTCTTTCATCCAACCAAATGGCTGGAACCCGGCACAAAACCGGTGCAGACTGGGAACCCGACGAGTCGAGTACCGAGAAACAGCGTAGTTGCAACGCTAACTCCCGGTCAATGCAATCCCTGTGCGATCCGACGCACTTTGCTGCCGATCCCCCACCAAGATGCGCCTAAACCAGTCCGCAGCTCTCTACTTCCCGCCGTGTTTGCGCTCCGGGACGTGGAAGTCCACCAGGGTCATATGCCCGGTCTCCAAACCAGAAAAAGGACGGGATCCCTTGAGCAGTGCGACGCCCGAGGTCGGGTACTTGGCCTCCATCTGCCGCGCCGCAGGATCGGCGCGATTACTAATGAGTGCCAGCGCAGTCGCCGCGATAGCCGGTTCGTGTCCGACCACAGCGATACGGGAATGCTCCCCACCTTGGGCGCGGATGACGTCGATGTACGCCAGGTGCGATTCATCGTAAAGATCGTCCAGGTACACCACCGGACCCTCCAGTCCAGCGTGCTCCAGGGTTTTACGAGTCCGGGTGGCAGTGGAACAGAGAATGAGGTCGAATGGCCCCACCTTGTCATTGATCCACTGGCCCGCAAGCGTCGCTTGCCTCTCCCCTCGGGCAGCCAGGGGCCGGTCATGGTCGGGCACCCCGTCGGGATATGCCGACTTGCCGTGCCGTAGGAAAACCAACTTCTTCTTCATAATCGCCCCCAGAAGTCAGCCCCACCACTCGACTTGAGGATGGGGCTGACCAAAACTAGATCCTTATCGACCTGTCTCCTAGAGAGGAAGACCGGCCTTCTTCAGTGCTTCACGAACCGGCTGGAACTGGATGGCAACAACTGCGCCACCGGCAAGCAGGCCCATGCAGAAAAGTGCCTTGAACAACTTCTTCATACCCGTACCTCTTTTCATAGACCGTCACCCGAGACCTCAGGATGAGGACTGCGGACAGGTTGACTCACCCCACTTTAGTACGGCAATGACCTGCGACACGTAGGACCAGACACCTACAACAGACCAGATATCCCGACTTCGCGCTAGGCGGAGCTTTCCAGATACCTCATCCACAGCAGCAGAGCGGCCCCACCACCGCAGACTCGCAGCAGGTGGGGCCGTAGTAGAAGTGCTGGTTGATGATTGGCTGTTGGTTAGGCGCGGGGGTTCCACTCCCCCTTGGCAACGGCGGGGACGAAGTCTTCCAGGTCGAGGGGCCAGGTGATGGTGCGGCCCTGTTCGGCTGACTTGTAAGCGGCCATTAGTAGTTCGATGACTTCGAGGCCCGAGTTGAGGTCCTCTAGGGGTTGCTCGCCCTTGAGGAACATGGTGGTGAGGTGAGAGTTCTCGCCCGTGTAACCGTAGGAGACGGCCTCATCAGAAAGCAGGGGCATCAGACCCTGTTCGGCGTTTTGCTTTTCAATCATGTCCTCACCCTCGACCTGCTGCAGGTTGCGGGAAAGGAACAGCTTGGATTCGGTGGAGAGGGTGTCGTTCTCCATGGAGTACTCCGGACCCAGTAGTTCAAATGACAGCCTGAGGCCGGCCCCAACGAAGGACCAGGAAGTGGTGGCCTCCACGACCACGGGTTCACCATCACCGTTGATGAACTCAAAGACGGCGTGAGCGTAGTCCTCTGACGGGGTCTTGGTGTAATCCACTACGCCCTCATAGTTATCCTGCAGCCACTTGGCGTACTCGGGACGCCCAAACTTCAGGGAGGCGATGGTGGCGGTGACGGACACCGGGGTCAGCCATTCCGAGAGGCGCATGCCCGGAGGGGTGAGCAGGAAGCGTCCGGCCTCAACCGAGTGGCACATCATGTCGTTGAGGACGCCACCGCCCTCGGTCACTCCGTTCCAGAACCAGGTGTTGTGAGGACCCGAGTGTTCCTCGGCGGCGCGGGCCAGGTAGGGGGAACCTGAACCGGCGGCTCCCCTGGCCCAGACGATCTCACGGGAGCGGACGAGGCCGGGGGCATACACCTGGTTTTCCAGGTAACCGTGGAGGAGGCCGGCGGCCTGAACCATCTCAAGAACTTCACGGGCTTCGGCGACCGTGCGGCCCAGGGGCTTCTCGATGGCGATGGCCTTCAGTTCGGCGCGCCCCGCAATCACCTCGTCAGTAATGGCTTTGACGACCTCAACCCTGGTGAAGTTGGGGGTCAACACCCAGATGGCATCCACGCGGGGGTCCCGTACCAGCTCAACCACATCGTCGTACGCTGCTACGTCGAACCCGATGCCGATCTCTTCGGCCTTGCGTGCTAGTTCCTCTGCCTTGTGAAGGCGCCGGGAAGACACAGCCACCAGATCCCCGTCCCGGACGCCCCGGAATGAGTCAACGTGGAAGTGACCAATAAACCCCGCACCAAGTATTCCGACGCCCAGCGTCTTTCGATTTGCCATTGTCAATCAATCCTTTCCAGCCCCCTGCCGAAGCAGGATGCGTCAAACTGCAGAACTCGAGTAGAACCTAAGAAACAGTTGTCAAATGTGCCGGGCTAACTGCGCAGCTTGCGCTGCCTGCCGTAAACCGCCAGAAGCAGAATCAGTACCGTGCCGTTGATGATGATGCGTCCTGATTCCGGCATGTTGATGGTGGTGAGGAAAGAGGACAGAACCGTGAGCAGGACGGCGCCGATGGCCGAGCCCACGTAACCGCCGATTCCCCCGGCCACCAGTGTTCCGCCAATCACCACCGCTGCCACCGAGGGCAGAGTCAGGTTGTCAGCCAGGTTGAGGAAGACGGTTTCCGTGTAACCCAGAAGCATCAGACCACCCATGACTGCAAAGAATCCGGAGAGGACGTAAGAAAGCAGAACCGTCCTCGTCACCGGGATGCCAGAAAGTCGGGCGGCAGTGCGGTTCGCTCCCACCGCGAAGATGTTCCACCCGGTCCAGGTGCGGCGCAGGAAGATTGTCACCAGGATGGTGGCGATGACCCACAGGTAGAGGACCCCCGGGATGTTGAACAGCCAGCGTCCGTTGACGAGGGCGGTGAGGGCCGGGGCGCTTCGTCCTCCGGCAACGCCGCCGGTGTAAGCGAGGATGATGCCGGTAACCACACCCGACATACCCAGGGTCATTACGAAGGGGGGAATCCGCAGCAGCAGGATGCCGAGGCCGTTGAAGAAGCCAATCGCGCAGCCAACCGCAAGCGGAATCAGGATCCCCAGGATCAGGTTGTCGTTGGACCCCTCCATGATCTTGGAGGCGACGATGGCCCCGAGGGTGGCCACCTTCCCCACCGAGAGGTCGATGCCGTCCCCGCCGGAGAGGATGACGATGGTCTGTCCGATGGCGATGAAGCCGAGGAAGGACGCCACCCGCAGCATGGCCAGCACCTGGTTGTAGGAGCCAAAGCCGGGGGAGACAATCTGTCCCACCACGATGAGCAGGATGGTGATGACGAGGGCGATGAGGACCGGGTTCTTCAGGAACCCGAGGTTGCGTTCGCGGGTCAGATCCTCAACGGGAGTGTCGATTGCGGTGCTCATGCCTTACCCCTCTTCGTCGTCATCACGGAAAGTGCCAGGGCCACGATGATGATGAGGCCGGAAGCCAGGGCCCGGTAGGTCGTCGGGACGTTCAGGAAGAAGAGGATGTTGGAGGAGATGGCCAAAATCAGTGCGCCCGCAACAGCCCCGAACGGTGATCCCCGACCGCCCGACAGTGCGATGCCGCCAAGGACGACGGCAGCGATGGAGTCGAGCGCCATGTTGGCTCCGATGAAGGGGTCCCCGGATCCGGTGTTGGCGAGAACGGTCAGCGCGGCAATGCCCACGAACATGGAGGCAAACACGAAGCTGCGGAAGGTCACCGAGGTGACGGGTACCAGCGAGGCATAGGAGGCCTCACGGTTACCACCGACGGCGTAGAGCTGGCGGGTGTAACGCGTCCTCGACATCGCCCACCACAGCAACATGCCGAGGGCGACCAGCAGGATGGGCACGGGGATAGCTGCCACCGCCATGCGGTAGGTGGAGACCATAGCGGCCGGGACTGCCCCACCCGGGGTTGGCAGGACCACGAGGGCCAGGCCAGCGAAGACGGATGAGGTGGCGAAGGTGGCGATCAGGGGTTGCAGGCGGATGACCGCAACGATGAAGCCGTTGAGGGCGCCGCAGGCGGCCCCGGTGACCAGGGCTGTGATGACCCCCAGCCAGATCCGTGAGTCCTGACCGTCCATGACCCTGAGCGTCACCACGCTGATGAAGGCTACCTGTGCCCCCAGGGAGAGGTCGATGCCGCCGCCAATGATGATGATCGCCTGGGCAATCGCCGCGAAGACCAGCGGGGCGAAGGTGGCGAAGTTACTGGTCAGGGAGTACTGGGTAAAGAAGGTGGGTTGCAGCGCGGCGTTGATGACCACCGCCAGGATGAGAAGGCCGAGTGTGACGGCGTAGTTGAGGCGGAAGTTAAACCGCTTCGTCCACGATCCGTCACGCAGGACGTCCGTCAGGTCGGTTTTGGTTTCAGTCATCGCTGCCCTCCCTCAGTTGCGGCGGGTTCAGTGGTGCCGAAAAGTAGTGCGGCTGAGACCAGGTTGTCCTGGGTGACTTCAGAACCGTTCAAAACCGTGACGACCTCGCCCTCATACAACACGAACACCCGGTCGCAAAGTGCTACCAGTTCCTGGTCATCACTGGAGTTGAGGATGACGGTGACCCCGCTGGCGGCCAAGGTGCGGATGATTTCGTAGATTTCGGCCTTTGCACCGACGTCAACCCCCTTGGTGGGGTCATCGAGGAGGACGACGCGCGGGTCGTTCATCAGCCACTTGCCAAGCACGATCTTCTGCTGGTTGCCACCGGAGAGTGTCGAGACGGCGTCGCGTAGGCTGCCGATTTTGATTTGGAGGCGGTCGACTTCGGCGCCGGCCGCCTGCTTTTCGCGTCCAATGTTGACGAACCACTTGGCCATGAGGCGCTTGCGTCCGCTGATAATGGAGAGGTTCTCAAGGATGGGGCGCTTCATGAGCAGGCCCTGGCTGCCGCGGTCGCCGGGGACGAGGGCGACACCGGCAGAGATGCCGCCGCGAGGGCCACGGTAATTCTGGGTCTCACCGGCAATCTTGACCTCACCCGAAGTCTTGGGGATGTCGCCGAAGAGGACGTGCAGTAGCTCTGACTGCCCTTGACCCTGCAGGCCTCCCAGTCCCACGACCTCACCCTTACGGGCGTCAAGGTTGATTCCGCGCAGGGTGGCGGAGTGGAGGTTACGGGTTTCCAGCTGCACCTCTTCACTGAGGGCGGCGCGCTTGGTCTGTTCTGTTCCCTCTACCTCTTCCTCAACCAGGTCACCAACCATAAGGCGGACCAGGCGGGCTTCAGACATGTCCTGCATATCGACGGAGGCGACGGTTTTGCCGTTGCGCAGAATGGTTGCCCTCTGGCAGATCTGCCGCACCTCTTCAAGGCGGTGCGAGACGAAGACGACAGCGACGCCCTCATCAACCAGTTGACGCACCATCGAGAAGACCAGTTCGACCTGGTCGCGGCGCAGTGAGGCGGTGGCTTCGTCGAGGACGAGGATGCGGGGGCGGCGGGCCACGGCCTTAGCGACCTCGACCAGCTGCTGGGAGCCCGGTGAAAGGTCGCCGACTTCCGTGTTCAGGGTGACCCCATCGTCCATTCCTGGAAGGAAGTGCGCCAGGGCTTCTTCCGCGTACTGGCGTGACTTTTTCTGGTCAACGAAACCGGCGCGGGAAATCTCGGTGCCGAGGAGCAGGTTGTCGGCAATGCTCAACTCGGGGACCAGCGACAGCTGCTGGTAAACGGAGGCGACGTGGTGGCGGTGAGCATCGATGGGGCGGGTGATTCGCACCGGCTGCCCAGCGATAGAAATGGTCGCCTGGTCAGGATTAACGGTGCCTGACAGCACCTTGTTCAAGGTGGATTTGCCAGAGCCGTTAGCACCCAGCAACCCGTGGACCTCACCCGCATTCACCTGAAGGCTGGCACCCTGAAGAGCCCGAACGCCGCCAAAGCGTTTGGAGACATCTTCCATAACGAGGAAAGGCATTGAGAGTCTGCCCCTTTGCTGATGGTGGGGTGGGCCGGATGCACCGACCCACCCCGGGTTGGTTACTTGAAGTACGCCATGACCTGGTCGGCGGTCAGGATTGAGTCCAGAACATAGGTGTCTGGCTTGTCCTTAACCGGCTCCCAGTACTCAGCAAAGTTGGCGTCGGTGATGGTCGGATCCAGGGGCAGGATGATGGAGTGGCCGTCCTCAGCCAACTTCGATTCATCCAGTTCAAGGCCCTGCAGCTGGTTGACAGCGAAGTGCAGGGCGGTGGCACCCGTGCCCGGGGGGTTGATGACGCCGGCGGTCTTGAAGCCGGTGTCAAGCAGGTCGTTCCACATGCGCATGAAACCAACGCGGGCCTCACCCGTGGTGATGACGGAGTCCGTCTTACCCGCAGCTTCAATAGCCTTCAGTGTGCCCTGGGCCATGCCGTCATAGGTCCAGATTCCGGCGATGTCCGGGTAGGTGGCAAGAAGGTCGGTGGCGACCGTCTGACCGGTGGTCTGGTCCCAGCCGCCGTCACCGCGGGTCAGAACTTCGATGCCTGCGGCTTCGAAGATGGGTTCCGCGCCGGCCCAACGAGCCTCGGTTGCCGGGTTGCCCGCGGCGCCCTCTACGGTAACAATCTTGGCGCCGTCCCCAACGGCCTCAGCAAACCAGGTGGCCGAAGCGGCCCCGAGGTCCTGCTGGGAGATACCGACGTTGAGGACCTCTTGGGTCTCTACCGCCTGGTCAATGGCGTAAACCTTGATGCCCTGGCCGATGGCTTCCTTGAAGACTGCGTCGAGGGCGGTGGCCGAGTTGGGGTCGATAATGATGGCGTCGACGCCCTTGTTAATGAGGTTGCGAACCTGCTGGATCTGACCGTTTACATCCGTGTCAGCGTTCTCCATGACCAGTTCGTCGAGGACGCCCTGCTCTTTGTACTCATTAAAGACTTCCTCGATGGCCTCAATCATCTGGGTTCTGTACTCAGAACCCACGAACGCGTTTGAGACACCGATGGTGAACGGGCCGGCACTGGTAGAGGTTTCCCCTCCCCCACTCTCGGTACCTTCGGTACCGGAGTCCGTGCCCGCCGGAGTAGGTGATGAACAAGCTGCGACCAGCGACAGGCCGGCCACAGCAGCTAGTGCTGCGACTGTCTTCCTTATCTTCACTGCGTCCTCCTTTGGACCATGAACTGTTCCACTTTGGACACCGGACGAACCCAGATCATCGTTCGCCTGGCGCTTCAGTTCTGTCTTTTCAGATCTGCGGTGCAACTCCAACGCTGGTGGTTATTTTTGCACTGCAAATAACTGGTTATTCTATTCTACCTAGCTTTTATGTTTGATAGGTCATAAATCAACTGAAAGATTGTCTCAGTTTTGTAAAGGCCAGGTCACGCACAAGCTTGCCTAAAGCGGTTGCGGAGGGCAACGGACCGCCCCGCTGACAAGCGAAACGGTCAAAGTCTCTAGTTGGTAGAGAGAAGTGAACGGATGCCCCCGGCTTGACGCAAGGCGAACATTCCGGCACCAATAATCTTGCCTTCATCACCGAGGGCGGCAGTGCGCAACTCTGGCATATGAACGACATTGCCCTGCAGGCGTTCAGCGATCATCGGGATCAGCAACTCTGACCAGCGCTCAAAAAGGCCACCGAACACCACGATGTCGGGGGCAATCATGGCGCAGACATTCACCAGGTGGAAAGCGTAGTCATCAGCCACGGACTCAACCATCGCCAGGGCTTCCTGGTCGCCTTCTTCAGCGGCGCGGAAAACAGAATCAGCCGAATCCACCTCGGGTGATACCACGCGGGCATCGATCGCCCTTTGCAGCAAGCCCTGCTCTCCCAGTTCGGTTTCTAGGTGACCGAAGCCGTAACGCTGGTGCTTGAGGCCCGAAACATCGCGCAGCATACGACCGAACTGTCCGGCTGCACCGTGGTTGCCCCGCCACAGGCGCCCGTCCTCAACAATGCCGGCACCAACACCCTGGAAGACCGCCATGGCGACCAGGGTCTTGTGATTCGCCGACTCTAGATTGAGATACTCGGCCAGGGCAATCAGGTTGACATCATTCTCAACCGTGACGGGAGCGCGTGTCACAGCCTTGAGCGGGCTGACCACCTGCAGGTCGTACCACTGCAGGGCGGGAGCAATCAGAACAGCCCCATCTTCGGAGACGGGCCCGGGGACGGAGACTCCGACAGCTGCCAGGTGATCGCCCTCTCGGGCGTCCCATTCCGCGACAGTCTCTACCAGCAGGTCGAGCTTGCCCTGAGCGTCCGTACCATCAAGCGGAACCCGATCCCTCTCAATCTCTTCACCAGCCAGGTTGAGAAGCGCCACCTCAATGGCGCTTTCCCAAATATCAATGGCCAGGATCGAACGGGCGTCCGGGTTGAAGCGGACCATCAGTGAGGGGCGGCCCCCCGTGGCCTCATTACTACCGGCCTCAACGACTAGGTTCTGGGCCATAAGTGAGGTGGTCAGACGGTTGACGGTTGCAGGTGACATGCGCGTCAGACGCGCAATCTCTACCCTTGAGAGCTCTCCCCCGGCAACGAGGGTTTGAATGATGCGCATCCGGTTGTACTGAGACAACTCTGGCAGGCCCGCGTCTCTTGCGTACGCGAGTTCCTTCTTGAGCACCAGACACTCCTAACCCTGAGCCAGCGATGAAGTTGTGATCGAAACCAAACATTCGAGCGCGACTACCAGAGATTTTTCACCGCTGATCAGATCACATTAAGAGTTATATCAGGCCATTAGCTAACGGGTTAGTAAAGGGGCCTAACGATCACCCGAAGGTTCACCAACCGAAGCCTCAGGTCAATCCATTTATGGGACCTCAGTCGGACCCGCGTCGCGAGGCTGCGTAACCGGAGCGCCAGACGTAGAGGCCACCGATGATGGCAGTGCTGGTCCACGCGACCATCCACCAGGGGAAGTTCGGCAGGCCGGAGGGTTGGCCGACCTCAGCAACCGCTGCGCTCGGCGTGGGAAGAACACGTTCGCCGGTTACGAGGATCCGCTGGGTGTTGATTCCAAGAGGTGTGCAGGTCACCAGGGTGACGAGATCACGGGACGGGTCGGCAAGGAGCTCCTCAGACTCATCGGGTTCCACGATTCGAATATCGGTGACGGCGTAGACCAGCGCTTCACCCTGCACCTCGATCGTAAAGGTATCCCCTACCTTTGCTCGGTCCAGGTAGGTGAACATGGCGGCATCGGCAAGGCCGCGGTGCCCCGTCAGCACCGACCTCGTTCCCACCCCACCAACCGGAAGGGAGGTCCCTTCGAGATGACCGATACCCTTTAGTAGGGTGGCATCCGCGGTGCCGTGGTAAACCGGCAGGTCGACCCCCGCCTTTTCGTAGCGGATTCGAGCCATCACCCCGTCGACGGACTTGAGCATATCGTCATAGATAAAGCTGTCAGCACCTGAACCTTCCCCCGTGGGGACATTCGTGTTGGCACCCACGAAGGCCCCGCTGGCAAGGGCGTCGTTATAAGCATGGGCCTCGTCAACAACGGCCCTGCGTTCCTCAGCTGCCTCACTGAAGACACTGGCGGTGTTCTTGGCGAGGGCGTTCGCCTGGTTAACCTGGAAAGCCCAGGACGAGGCGCTGGGATAGAGCAGGACAGTCACCCCGATCAGGACAACCAATGCCCCCACCAGCGCGGGAACGGGTAGCTTCCAGCGGTGCGCGGGGGCAGTGGCCGATGGTGTAGTGCGCCTGCCGACTCTGCTGGAAGTCATGTCCCAGACCTTTCCTTATATATATGTCTGTATATGTCCCAAACGTGCCGAGGCGCTGGGGCCGTGACGAATGGTTACGCCAGGGCCCCAGCACTGTTCGGCTAGGCCTCTAACACCTACTCGGAAACAGACTTCCTACGGCTACGACTTGCCAGGGCAATACCGCCGCCGATGGCGATGATTGCGATGCCGCCCATGGTCATCAGCATGGTGCCGTTGGCGCCCGTGACTGGCAGACCCGGAACTGTCTTCTGGGTGTTGGTTACAGAAACCGCCTTCGTGGATGCTGCGGCTGTAGCACCGGCAGCAACGTCGACTGTTTGCTTAAAGGTACCCGTGTAGCCTGCAGGTGCCTTCGTCTCCTTCACACAGTAGGTGCCAGCCTTAAGGCCGGTGCTGGTAGCCACACCGTTCACGGCTGGCGTGCCGCCACCGGTGGTAATAGTGTCAACCAAGACTGCGTCCGTAGCACCACACTCTCCCGTACGGATCTCGAACTCCGCACCATTTAGAAGCTTGGATGCGTTAGCAGCATCAGACTTGGTGATCTCAATGGCCCCCCACAGGGTCTGGGCAGTGTTCGTATCGAACCCACCGACATTCGCCAGGTTGGTTATGGTGCCAATCCCGTGGACTGTCGTCTCAAAGGTGAATGTCAGGTAGTAACCAGCCTTGAGAGCGTTGAGAGCAGTGAAGCTGGTAGCGGTAGCAGTCAGGGTGCCCCCCTGCCCCGTCGTTGCGTTGGCACCAGTAACAGCGGTGGTGAATGAGCTAGTCACATCTGTAGCTCCCGTAACCCCCGGCTGGTGAGCTTCAACAAGCATTGAGTCCGCGACATACTTCAACCGACCATCAAGAACGTCACTCATAACAAAGGTGCTCAGCGGTGCGTTGATGTTCTTGGATGTGACGGTCCAGCTCACAGCATCGCCCTCTTTGACCGCGCCTGCGTCATCCACAGTCTTCCCCGTTTCACCCTCGGTGAGGAGGTTCTTCGGGTAGGCGTGGATATCGTAGCGCCAGCCGTTTGCCCCAGCGGGCATCGGGACTGTCACGATGAACGGAGCCGACTTCTCGGTGACGTTGGCGGGGGCGCCAGTTTCACAAACCAGGTAAGCCCCAACGGCAAGGCTCGCAGAAGCCAGGCCCGCGTCACTGGTCGGACCAATGGCGGTGCCGGCACCAACAGTCTGTCCGGTCACCTCTGGCGCAACCGATTCCCCCCCACATGAGTAGGAGAGGCTGTTCAGCAGCTCCCAATCCAGTGGATCAGCCAGATCGATGCTGGTGATCGGGTAGGCCGTGAATGTCACTCCCCCTAAGGGAAGCTTGTCCGAAATCGTTACGGGTGCGCCAGTACCTGTAAAGGCTGCGTCGACCCCGACAAACTTGTGGATGTTGAGGGTTCCCGATGTGGGAGCCTCCGGCTGACCAGGACCCGAACCGTACTCAATCGGATCTGCAGCGGCGATACCGGCCAGGGCTGTGAGTGCCAAGCCGGCAACCCCAACACCCGCAAGGGTTCTCCCTACGAGCCTGTTGCGTGTTGTCATGGGAACTACCTCTCTCTACCTGACTGCAGTTGCTAGTCAGCATTTCTTTTGGGCTGTCGTGCCCGGTTTTTGAAGATGATTTCTTTTTGGTGGACCCGACCCTTCTGGTCGGGACCCTTTTCTAGGAGTGAAGTTGGGGAAGGCTGGAGCCGCGTCGCCTACTCCAAACGAGGTAAGCCAAGCCACCACTGAGGAGCACTCCACCGATAATGAGGAAGGCATCCGTACCCAGACCACCTGTGATCGGAAGTCCCGGAGCTATCGGCTTGAAGTTGACGAATCTGTAGTAGTCGTGTTGGCCATCGGCCACGGTCACTGCCGCTGCTACATCAGTAACATTGACCCAGCAGGAATCATCATCAAGATCAGCCTGAGTCGGAACAGCTGGACAGGTGTCGCTAACCGTGTACTTCTGCAAGGAACGCTGCAGGTAGGCAATATCCGCATCCTCACTCAGCGTGTACTCCTCCCCCGCCACCACCTCGATGGTGTTGGCAGCCGAGACGCTGGTAGAACCAGCAGTGCTAATTGAGGCGGAACCCGTAGGCCCATTTGCCATGACGGTGAAGTCAGCGGGCATGAACCCCTCTTCCTCGGCCTCGACAAACTTCAGCAGCGTCAAGTTCTGAGAACAGGTGACGTTGTTAGTAATAACCACGGTGTTGCCCGTGGGGTTCATCGTGTACTCAAACCCAGCAGAGGAAACATCAACCGGTGATTCCAGAGCCTGCCCGTTGACGCTGGTGACCATCTGGGACTCGATCACACACTTCTCATTAGTCGGGGCAACCACGGTCTCACCAACGGTCACCACTGAGGTATTCGGGAAGTTGTAGGAACTCGACCAAGCCGGGTTGGTCACCCCGGATGGAAGTGGGTACAGCGTCAACGCGGCCGTGCCATACAAAGCTCGCTGCGCATCAGAAAGTGCTGCCCGGTCCGCATCCGAAATCGGGTTCTCACCATTCAACGTCCACTGCTTATTCACCGTGAGCCCAACCAGAGGCTGGTTAACCACCGGGTTACCCTCGTTGATGACTGGCGTCAGGTTGCCACCGTTAACCGTGAACTGGAAAGAAGGCGCCGGGCTCCCCATCACAAACCCTTCGGGCGCAGCAGTCTCAGTCAAGACATAATCACCCCAGGCCAAACCGGTCAGACTGAAACCACCGGGAGTGGGATCCTTATCCAAGCCCGTACAACCGGCGACAACACAGTCCTCCACCGAAACCCCCGGAGCC
The DNA here is from genome assembly GCF_900187855.1 of Actinomyces minihominis. Classification (GTDB taxonomy): domain Bacteria; phylum Actinomycetota; class Actinomycetes; order Actinomycetales; family Actinomycetaceae; genus Scrofimicrobium; species Scrofimicrobium minihominis. Next base: position 16,172 of record NZ_FYEG01000009.1, read on the forward strand.
GCATACCCCGGCCCCACCAGGTTCCACACCGATCCGCCGACCAAAGTAGTCCCATCAGCACCAGTGGCCTTGGACCACGTCACCGAGCCGGGCTGGTCCGTGTTCGTAATCGAACAGGTGACATCGGCTTTGGAGGCAACAGTGATCGTCGGTTTACCATCGACCGTCGTCACTGGAACAGAGCAACTCCAGGTCGTCCCGTTCGTGTAACCAGGGACTACACCAACTTCTGACAGGGCATACTGACCCGGCTTGACCTGGGTGAACACCCCACCGCCCGCACCGGAGTATGAGGCCCCTAGGGCTTCACCACTCAAACCAGTAGCCGTGAGCGTCCAACTGGTCTTACTAGGCGCGAGAGTCCCCGCAAACTGGCTTCCGACCACCTTGTCAAGAGTGAGCTTCCCACAGGTCGACTCCGGTGTGATTCCGACTGGGTTGGCCCAGTTGCGGATGTTGCCTGTAGCCCCGCTGCCGTTGTTGTGGGTACGGATAAAGCCGCTACTGCCAAGTAATGGCGGGCAAGAATCGGTACCACCAAGCCAGGAAAGGCTGAGCTCCACCTCGACTGTCGGCCTGGGGGTCGGACCTGAAGAAGTGCCAAGGGTGAAGGTGAAGTCGCTCAGCGTGGTACATGTACCCGGGTAATCCCCCGGGTTGGCATCCGGACCCGTGTAGGTGATCGGATCATAGTTGCAGGCAATCGGGGCCTGCAGGGTGTTACCGTTCTGAACGATATAGATCACCTGACCACCCTGCGACCTGTCTGGTCGTGGAACAGGGGTCGCAGATCCATCCGGTCCCCACCGTTCCGGTGCAACCGTGTACTCAATCGCCCACGCCTGGGAACCTGACACCCCGTCGCGTTCCCATTTAGCAATCAGCTTGGCGCCAGAAGGATAGGTCGTGAAGTTCCACAGTTGGTTCTGCTTAGGAGTTTGCTGAGACCAAGACCCAGTCCAGGTAGCCGGATCTGAGTTGTCTGTACCGCCTGAGTAGGTACCACCTTCGGCCGGAAGCGGGTCCGGCGCAGCCATCAGCAGACCGACATTCGGGGTCGACTCCGTCACGACTTCTTCACCCCCGGCGCTCTGAACCACTGGTTCATCCACTATCAGGGGATCGGAGCCCGAACTATCCGGCGCAGGGTCAGCCAAACCACCATCTGCTGGGGCTTCTGCGAGAGAGTCGGTCGGGGCACTTTCCTCGGGAACACGCACCGGGTCGGTGATTACTTCTGAGCCTGATTCCGGGAGGGCCTCACTGCTCTGGGGGCCCTCGAGTGTTTCAGTGTTGAGGGTGATGGCTTGCACCGGACCCTCTTTGCTGGATGTTCCGTCCTGTGTGGCTGCTACCGCGAGTGAGCCTGTGACGGTCAGAGCTAAGGCAGCTATGGCTGCAATGAATCCGCGCCTGAGGGGAACACCCCCGGTGCGCGAGTTTTTCACTATCTGCTTCTTCGTCGATCTCACGACGCCCCCAACCATATTGACAACGCTTTGGCCCGAGTTGTCGCGGGGAGGACCTTAGGCCTTCAACCCACAAATGCGTATGTGACTCACGACACCTCTGTGGGAAAAATAGTTAAGTTGAGAACTCTTTACCATCCTAAAATGCGTAAATCACCCGTTTTTTCACCCATTCCAAGCAGACTCTTAAAGGCCTTTCTTGATATTCAAGATGGCTTTTTGGCGAGTTTATAGGGAAAAACTAGATTTTTACCCTAGGACCTTGACACGAAGCGTCGGTTTCTGGATCAGATTTCACCTGGGAATGCAATTTCTATTCGCTTGCATAGTTTTTCTCTCCCCTTTTTTCTGCCCCGCCGTTAAACATGGCGAACGCACGGTCGAGGGGACGGCGCTTTTCAACAGCAGTTTGACCTTCTGAAGCCCAGCCTAAGCACCACCCACCAGGTCACACCTTGAACCCACTTGTTTTAGCTTGGAGAGACAGCCTGGCACTGTTCCAGGTAACCCAAAGGGGCGGGTCCCGGAACGAAAATCCCGTGGACCCACCCCTGGTGGTAACTACTACTAGTTGTTGGAGAACCCGAATCCGAAGTCGATGTTCTCGAGCGAGTGGACGAAGTCCTCCAGGCCGGTACGACCATCATCAAGCGAGAAGTCGAGCGGGCTGTAGTTCATCTCTGCCATGGCCTCAGGCGTCGGTTCGACCTCAAGGTCGCCGTAACGGGCCAGGCCGGTCCCGGCGGGGATCAACTTACCGAGGATGACGTTCTCCTTTAGGCCCAGCAGGGGGTCCGTCTTGGTGTTCATCGCTGCCTCAGTCAGAACCTTGGTGGTCTCCTGGAACGAGGCCGCCGAGAGCCACGAATCGGTCGCAAGCGACGCCTTCGTAATACCCATCAGCATCGGACGACCCTGGGCAAACTTGCCACCCTGGGCTGCGATGCGACGGTTCTCTTCGCGGTAAACCATCGAGTCAACCAGCTCACCCGGCATGAACGAGGTGTCCCCCGGCTCAAGAACCGTGACACGACGTGTCATCTGACGCACGATAACCTCGATGTGCTTCGCGTGGATATCCACACCCTGGGAACGGTAGATCTCCTGAACCTCATCGACCAGCAGGCGCTGAGCCTTCGAGGCACCGCGCAGACGCAGCACCTCCTTCGGGTCCAGACGACCAGCCGAAAGCTGCTGACCGGTGACGACGTGATCGCCCTCTTCAACAAGCAGCTTCGAACGACGAGAAACATCAATCTCTACGTCTTCCTTGTCATCGTCACGCTTGATGATGATGACGCGGTAGTTCGGGTTGTCCTCGTTGATCTCGATGGTGCCATCGGCCTCAGCCATACGGGCCACACCCTTCGGGGTGCGTGCCTCAAAGAGCTCCTGGACACGCGGCAGACCCTGGGTAATATCCTGACCACCCGATGCAGCACCACCGGTGTGGAAGGTACGCATCGTCAGCTGGGTTCCGGGCTCACCAATCGACTGAGCCGCGATAATACCCACGGCCTCACCGATGTCGGCGCGCTTACCGGTGGCCAGTGAACGGCCGTAGCAGGCGGCGCAGGTACCAACCAGGGACTCGCAGGTCAAAACCGAGCGAACCTTGATCTTCTCCACACCCGCAGCGATCATCGCATCCAACGACTCTCCGGTGACATCCGAACCCTTCTCTCCGATGATGTCACCATCGGCGTTGGCTACATCAGCAGCCAGGGTACGAGCGTAGGCCGTGGTCTCGAGGACCGCGGAACGGTGCATCTCACCGGTCTCTTCGTCACGCTTCGCGATCTCGACCTCAACACCACCGCGGGTGCCACAGTCTTCTTCACGAACAATAACGTCCTGCGAAACGTCGACCAGACGACGGGTCAGGTAACCCGACTCAGCGGTACGAAGCGCCGTATCAGCGGTTCCCTTACGGGCACCGTGGGTCGCAATGAAGTACTCGAGGACGGTCAGGCCCTCACGGTAGTTCGCACGAATCGGGCGCTCGATCAGCTTCTGCTTCGGGTCAGACACCAGACCACGCATACCTGCGATCTGCTGGATCTGAGACCAGTTACCACGGGCCCCGGACTCAACCATGCGGAACACGGTGTTGAGTTCGGTGAAGTTGACGCGCATATCGTCGGCAACCACCTGGGTGCACTCGGTCCACACGTCAACCAGTTCGCGGTAGCGGTCCTCGGCCCCGATTAGACCGCGGTCGTACTCCGACTGGATCTTCGACGCCTTCTCCTCGTACTTCGCAAGGATGGCCTCCTTGTTCGGCGAGGGCTGGATATCGGTGAACGCGAAGGTGACACCGGACCAGGTGGCCCAGTAGAAACCAGCGGACTTCAGTGCGTCCAGTGACTCAGCCACGAGGACGTTCGGGTAGCGCTCGGCCAGGTCGTTGACGATCTCCGAAAGCTGCTTCTTCTTGACGTTGAAGTTCACGTAAGGGTAGTCAACCGGCAGCGTCTCATTGAAGAGTGCGCGACCAAGCGAGGTCTCAAGTTCGATAGTCGAACCCTCAACCCAGTCCTCGGGTGCCACGAAATCAACCGGCGGAACAACGCCTTCGAAACGCAGGCGGATCTTCTGGTTCAGCGTGATCTCACCGGCATCGAAAGCCATGATGGCTTCAGCGATGGTGCCGTAGCGCAGGACGATTTCCTTGCCGTCCTCATCCAGAACCGGGAAGTCCGGGTCAGCGGTGAGGTAGAAGAGGCCGTAGACCATATCCTGAGCCGGCATCGCGACGGGACGACCGTCAGAGGGCTTGAGGATGTTGTTGGTCGACAGCATCAGAATGCGGGCCTCAGCCTGAGCCTCTGCGCCCAGCGGCAGGTGAACTGCCATCTGGTCACCGTCGAAGTCCGCGTTGAAGGCGGCGCAGGCCAGCGGGTGCAGCTGGATAGCCTTACCCTCAATCAGCTGCGGTTCGAAAGCCTGGATTCCAAGTCGGTGCAGGGTTGGTGCACGGTTCAGCAGAACCGGGTGCTCGCGAATGACCTCATCAAGGACATCCCATACCTCGGGACGCTGGCGCTCAACCTTACGCTTGGCGGCCTTGACGTTCTGAGCGTAGTTCTTATCAACCAGGCGCTTCATGACGAACGGCTTGAACAGCTCCAGAGCCATCTGCTTCGGCAGACCACACTGGTGCATCTTCAGCTGCGGGCCCACAACGATGACCGAACGGCCCGAGTAGTCCACGCGCTTACCAAGCAGGTTCTGACGGAAACGACCCTGCTTGCCCTTGAGCATGTCAGAAATCGACTTGAGCGGACGGTTACCCGCACCGGCGACCGGACGACCGCGACGACCGTTGTCGAAGAGGGCGTCAACCGACTCCTGCAGCATGCGCTTCTCGTTGTTCACGATGATCTCGGGGGCACCGAGGTCAAGCAGACGCTTCAGACGGTTGTTGCGGTTGATGACACGACGGTAGAGGTCGTTGAGGTCGGAGGTCGCGAAGCGGCCACCGTCCAACTGGACCATCGGACGGATGTCCGGCGGAATGACCGGAACCTTGTCCAGAACCATCGTGGCGGGTGAGGTGCCAGTCGAAAGGAACGCGTTGACGACCTTGAGGCGCTTCAGGGCCCGGGTCTTACGCTGGGTAGAACCACTGCGCACGGTTTCCTTGAGAATCTCTACCTCTGAGGCGAGGTCGAAGTCCTGCAGGCGACGCTGGATCGCTGCCGCGCCCATGTCACCCTTGAAGTAGGTGCCGTAGTTGGTGGTCATGGCATGGTAGAGACGCTGATCATCGATCAGGTCACCCACCTTGAGGTCGCGGAAACGGGTCCAGACATCTTCCATGCGGTTGATCTGATCGTCGTAGCGACGACGGGTCTGGGTCATCTCACGCTCAATGAGGCGACGCTCCTTGCGGATCACGTCGGACTTGGCGTCCTCGGCCTCAAGCTCAGCGATGCGGGCTTCCAGGCCAGCCGCGATCTCATTGATCTCGGTGTCGCGACGGGTCTCAAGGCGCTTCTTCTTCACAGCCAGTTCATCACGGAGCATGTCCGTGTCTTCGCGGCGGCCTTCCTCATCGACCTCGGTGATCATGTAGGCGGCGAAGTAGTTGACCTTCTCCAGGTCCTTCGGCGCCAGATCCAGCAGGTAACCGAGGCGTGACGGAACACCCTTCAGGTACCAGATGTGGGTGACGGGGGCGGCCAGGGTGATGTGACCCATGCGCTCACGACGAACCTTGGAACGGGTCACCTCAACACCACAGCGCTCACAGGTGATGCCCTTGTAACGTACCCGCTTGTACTTACCGCAGGCACACTCCCAGTCGCGGGTCGGGCCGAAGATCTGCTCGCAGAACAGGCCGTCACGCTCTGGCTTCAGGGTGCGGTAGTTGATCGTCTCCGGCTTCTTCACCTCACCGAACGACCACCTGGCAATGTCATCGGACGTGGCCAGGGAAATCCTCAAACTGTCAAACGTCTTTGCGTCTAGCAAGACTTACTCCTTATTTCCGTAGGTCACGTCTCAGATGATGTCGAGGGAACCGGATGCAGACAGGGGGCGCGCATCCAGGGTGATCCCCAGTTCCTCGCCAGCTCGCATGTCTTCTTCCGTTTCCTGGAGGTCGAGGACGTTGCCCTCGGCGTCCAGGGCCTCAACCGCCAGGCACAGCGAACGCATCTCTTGGATGAGGACACGGAACGACTCGGGAATACCCGGCTCCGGAATATCCTCACCCTTGACGATCGCCTCGTAGACCTTGACGCGGCCCGACGTATCGTCAGACTTGATGGTCAAGAGTTCCTGAAGGGCGTATGCGGCACCGTAAGCCTCAAGTGCCCACACCTCCATCTCACCGAAACGCTGTCCACCGAACTGGGCTTTACCACCCAGGGGCTGCTGCGTAATCATCGAGTAGGGACCGGTCGAACGAGCGTGGATCTTGTCGTCAACCAGGTGGTGCAGCTTCAGCATGTACTTGTAGCCAACCGCAATCGGGTGCGGGAAGGGCTCACCGGAGCGGCCGTCAAACAGCTGGGCCTTACCCAGTTCGTTGACCAGTTGCTCACCGTCACGGTTCGGGTTGGTTACCGAGAGCAGACCAAGCAGCTCCTCGGCCTCAAGACCATCGAAGGACGGGGTGGCGACCCGGGAGTTACCCGGAGCCTTCAGTGCATCCGCGTGCAGGTGCTGCGTCCAGGCTTCACCGGCTTCGCGTGCCCCGGTGGCATCCCAACCCTGCTTGGCAATCCAGCCCAGGTGGAACTCAAGAACCTGACCGACGTTCATACGGCCCGGAACACCCATCGGGTTGAGGATGATATCAACCGGGGTTCCGTCGGCAAGGAACGGCATGTCCTCAATAGGCAGGATCTTCGAGACGACACCCTTGTTACCGTGGCGGCCAGCCATCTTGTCACCGATGGTGATCTTGCGGCGCTGAGCAACAAGGACACGGACCGACTGCTTGACGCCCGGACCCAGATCGCCGTCGTCCTCGTTCAGTTCGCGAACATCGATAACGATGCCCTCTTCACCGTGGGGAACGCGCAGCGAGGTATCGCGGACCTCTCGTGCCTTCTCGCCGAAGATGGCGCGCAGCAGGCGCTCTTCCGAAGTCAGCTCGGTCTCACCCTTCGGGGTGACCTTACCGACCAGGATGTCGCCCGCACGAACCTCAGCGCCAACACGGATGATGCCGCGCTCGTCGAGGTCAGCCATGGCCTCTTCCGAAATGTTCGGAATATCGCGGGTTACCTCTTCGACACCAAGCTTGGTCTCGCGGGCATCGACCTCATACTCCTCAATGTGAATCGAGGTCAGAACGTCGTCCTCAACCACGCGACGCGACAGGATGATCGCATCCTCGTAGTTCAGGCCCTCCCAGGACATGTAGGCCACCAGCAGGTTCTTACCGAGGGCGAGCTCGCCGCCGTCAGTTGAAGGACCGTCGGCAATGACGTCACCGGGCTCAACCACATCGCCCTCGTTGACGAGGACGCGCTGGTTGATGCAGTTACCCGGGTTCGAACGCTTGAACTTGGCCAGGGTGTAGCGCGACTGGGTGGCGTCATCGTTGGCGATAACGACCTCATCGGCCGACACGTAGGAAACGACACCGGCCTTGTCGGCGGTCTCAAGTTCCATGGCGTCGTGGGCGGTGCGGCGTTCCATGCCGGTTCCGACAAGCGGAGCCTCGGTGGTCAGCAGCGGCACAGCCTGACGCTGCATGTTCGCACCCATGAGGGCGCGGTTCGCATCATCGTGCTCAAGGAACGGGATCAGCGAGGTCGCGACAGAAACCATCTGGCGTGCGGAGACGTCCATGTAGGTCACCTCGTCACGCTCGATCAGCGTGGGATCCTCACCAGCGACACGGCACAGAACCAGGTCGTCGGCAAAGTGGCCATTCGCATCGGTCGGGGCCGAAGCCTGAGCGATGAACTGGCCGATCTCTTCATCAGCGGTCAGCCAGTGGACCTCATTGGTCACCGTGCCGTTTTCGACCTTGCGGTACGGGGTCTCAATGAAACCGAACGGGTTGATGCGCGCAAACGCAGCCAGTGAACCAATCAGACCGATGTTCGGACCTTCAGGGGTCTCAATCGGGCACATGCGGCCGTAGTGAGACGGGTGAACGTCACGAACTTCCATGCCTGCACGATCACGGGACAGACCACCGGGGCCCAGAGCCGAGAGGCGCCTCTTGTGCGTCAGGCCCGCCAGCGGGTTGTTCTGGTCCATAAACTGCGACAGCTGGGAGGTTCCGAAGAACTCCTTGATAGCCGCGGTGAGGGGGCGAATGTTGATCAGCGAGGTCGGGGTGATCGCCTTGGGATCCTGGGTCGACATGCGCTCACGAACCGTGCGCTCCATGCGGGACAGACCGGTACGGATCTGCGCCTGGATCAGTTCACCAACCGAGCGGACACGACGGTTACCGAAGTGGTCGATATCGTCGGTCTCAACGCGGATCTCAGCAGGCTCTCCGTTGCGGAAGCCCGGCAGGACCTTCTCGCCCTTCTGGATGGCCAGCATGTACTTCACGGTGCCGACAATGTCGTCCTCGGTCAGGGTCTTAGCCTTCGGAGGGACGTCGAGGCCGAGCTTCTTGTTGATCTTGTAGCGACCAACCTTGCCCATGTCGTAACGCTTGGGGTCACGGTAGAAGTTGTAGAGCAGCGCATCTCCGGCCTCAACCGAAGCGGGCTCGCCGGGACGAACCTTGCGGTAGATCTCTTCGAGAGCTTCCTCGCGGGTCTCAACCGAATCCTTGGCAAGGGTCTCAAGCAGCAGCGGGTAGTCCTCGAAGAGAACCTCGATCTCCGGTGCGGTGAGGCCGATGGCCTTGAGGAACAGGGTGACGGGCAGCTTACGCTTCCGGTCGATACGAACCGAGACGGCGTCGCGGCGGTCAATCTCAAACTCAAGCCAGGCACCGCGCGAGGGGATAATCCTGGCGCCGTAGGTGTCGCGGTCTGAGTTCGGGTCCGACTGGCGCTCAAAGTAAACACCGGGGGAACGAACCAGCTGCGAGACAACGACACGCTCGGTGCCGTTGATGATGAAGGTGCCGTCCTCGGTCATCATGGGGAAATCACCCATGAAGACGGTCTGGGACTTGATCTCACCGGTCTCGGCGTAGGTGAAGTCGGCCTTCACATACATTTTTGAGGAGTAGGTCAGGTCCCGTTCGCGGCACTCTTCCGGAGAGTTGGCGGGGGGCTCAAGGGTGGGCTCACGGAACTCGAGCAGCATCTCCTTGCGGGCATCCTCAATACCTGAGGTCTCCTCGAAGATTTCGTCTAGTCCGGACTCACCATCGACCTCTTCACCGCGGGCAACGGCCTGCTGAAGAGCGGTCTGTGAGTACTTGCTCCAGCTGCGGGTGCCACAGAGCCAGTCGAAGCTGCGGATCTGCAGTTCGAGTAGGTTCGGGGGCTGAAGCGGCTCTCGGAGTTTCGCAAATGAAATACGATGTGTGGGTTCGTATGCGGCAGAAGCCGCGTTTGAACTGGCAGCCAAAGGGGGTCCTTCCCGGCAGTCTCTGACCTAGTCCCTGACGTTTCTTGCCGGCTGAACCGAAGCGCTGGTCTTGCGACCATGACCCGCCTCATCTTCACCCAACTAGTCGTCAGTTCCTATGTCTGCATGCGGTGCGCGCGATGCACCCGGCCCCTAACTAACTCTGTCCTGCACGCTTGGCGCTGATTCGGCGTGTGGATACAGGTCACCTCGGACACATGGGTGCAAATGTTGAGTTTATGCAGTGCGGTGGTGTATAGCAACAGATGCATTAGTGAGTTCGCGCACGGCGCAACTCAGAAGCTTGCCGGTGGGGCCTACCAGAGCGCACTCCGGTCGTCCGTATCCCCACAGGAAATCCGCTGCGTTGACGATCGCCTACTGTTAAAGAGCCTAGGTGTAAAGAGCCTAGGTGAAAAGGAGCTTCCGCAGTGTCCCCAACTGTTCAGCCAGACCTCTCCGCACGACTAGAGCAGGTGCGCCAGCAGATCGCCCTCGCTGCGCAAAGTGTTGGTCGCAATCCTGCAGAAGTGCGGATCCTGCCGGTTACCAAGTACACGGATGAGGACGCCATCCGCGCCATCCGCAGGCTCGGATTTCAGGAGCTGGCAGAAAACCGAGTGCAGCAGTTGACGGCACGCGCCGGAGACCTGGCAGCCCTTGAGATTGACTGGGTCCTGATCGGACACCTGCAAACCAACAAGGCGGCCCAGGCGGTGCGCGTTGCGCAAGAGGTGCAGTCTGTTGATTCGGTGCGGGTTGCCAACGCGCTCAGCCGACACTCACAGAACCTAATGAACGAGGGATTGAAAGTCGCCCCCCTCAGGGTTCTGCTGCAGGTCAACACCTCGGGGGAGAGGGCCAAGTCCGGGTTTGAACCCGATGGGGTGCGGGCCGCGCTGGCCGAGCTCCTCAAACTGCCGGCGCTGAACATCGCGGGGTTCATGACGATGGCACCCCTGACGGCTGATGAAGGAGTGGTGCGCAAAACGTTTGCGGATCTGCGTGGACTCCGCGAAGAACTGGCGGCGCTTCACCCCGAGTGCGACTTCCACGAACTCTCCATGGGGATGTCTCAGGACTACCGAATCGCCATTGAGGAGGGCGCCACCACCGTGCGCCTTGGCTCTGTTCTTTTCGGCTAGGTCGACCACCCCGGCCCACTTGGCACAGACGCGAAAGACCCCATCCACTCGCAAAAAGCGAACTGGATGGGGTCTTTCAGTCGGTGTCTAAACACCAACCAGAGTCATTGACGCGCCGCTAGGCGCAGCAACTACTTCAGGACGACGGTGCCGCCAACAGCTTCGATATCAGCCTTGGCCTTCTCAGCGTCTTCCTTCTTGGCGCCCTCGAGCAGGACTGACGGAACACCGTCAACCTTCTCCTTGGCTTCCTTGAGGCCCAGGCCGGTCAGGGCGCGAACGGCCTTGATAACCTGGATCTTCTCGGAGCCGAAGGACTCAAGAACTACGTCGAACTCGGTCTGCTCTTCTTCAGCAGGTGCATCGGCGCCCGGAGCAGCAGCAACTGCAACAGCAGCCGGAGCAGCAGCGGTAACGTCGAACTCCTCCTCGAACATCTTTACGAAGTCCGAGAGCTCAAGAAGTGTCATTTCCTTGAACTGTGCAATCAGTTCATCATTTGTCATTTTCGCCATGATTTTTCCTCCCACAAAACGAAACTTAGTTTGCTAGGCCACAACCATCCAGGCATCTAACCAAAGACGGTCCGGGAACAGCAGTTCCTTACGCGGCTTCTTCCTGCTTTTCCCGCAGCGCATCGGCCAGACGTACCACCTTGACGGGCAGTGCCTGGAATGCGTATGCAGCCTGCGAAATCTTGGCCTTCATTGCGCCGGCAGCCTTAGCCAACAGCACCTCGCGGGACTCAAGATCAGCGAGCTTCTGTACTGCTTCCTGTGACAGAGCAGCACCTTCCATCGCACCTGACTTCAAAACCAGCTTGTCGTTCTGCTTTGCGAAATCGCGCAGAACCTTTGCTGCCTCAACCGGTTCACCGGTCACGAAAGCAATAGCGGTCGGTCCATTCAGATCTTCTTCGAGGAAATCGAATCCAACCTTCTTGGCAGCCAGAGTTGCAAGGGTGTTCTTGACAACGCGGTATTCGACGCCTTCGCCCAGAGCACGACGCAGATCCTTCATCTGTCCAACACTCAAACCACGGTATTCAGTCAGAAGGACCGCCCCGGAGTCCCGGAACTTGTCCGTAAGCTCTACAACTACGGCATCTTTATCCATCTTCGCCATCTTCCACCTCCTGACATTCAATATTCACCAAACGGTTTACGCCGCCGTAAATGCAAAAATCCCGGAACGCTAGGCGCGCCCCGGGCAATCCAGATCTCTGGAGCAGGCATTCCGGATAAATCCAGTCCACACTGCTGCTCGTTTCACACCTACGTCGGTAACTTTCAGTTCCCACATCTTCACGAATGAGGATGAATCGGGAAACACCTACGGTCTTCGGCTTTGGTTAGCGTAGCAGGGCGCGGGGGTGCGACAAACCCCCGCGGAACGTAATCAGCGGTGAAGCTGCCCACAGTCCCCCACGCGGGCTACTTGGCGGGCCGGGCTTCAGGCGGCAGACCGAGGGTTCCCTGCGCAGCCACTGAACCGTACCAACCGCCCCCTTTACCGCGAAGCAGATAGCCGACCCCGACCGCCAGAAGCGCACCCGCAAGCGGACCAACCACGTAGACCCAGTAGGAGGTGAAGTCCAGGGAGGCCAGTGCCGGACCAAACGATCTGGCGGGGTTCATCGAAGCCCCGGAGATAGGGCTGGCCCACATGCCCGCCAGGGCGATGTAGCTGCCGACCCCAACGGCACCGATGATGCCGATGTTCTGGGCTCCGGATGCTGTTCCGAGGATGATGGTGACGAGGCCGAAGGTGAGGATGAACTCCATCAGCACGGCCTGAACATCACTGAACCCGGCTGCCGGGTAGTTGCCGCCGTGGGAGGCCGAGACCCCGAGGACGGCCGTGAGGAAGTAGGCGGCAGCTGACGCACCGAGAATCTGGGTGACGACATAGGGAACCACCCTGGGCCAGGGAAAGTCACCGCGCAGAGCAAACGCCAGGCTGACCGCCGGGTTGAGGTGTGCGCCGGACACCTTACCGAAGGCCATGATGATCGCCATGACCATCATGCCCGGGGCAATCGTCGCCACAGCCCTCTCCACCGATCCCTCAACAGCCACATTCATCATGGGGCCACCAGCCGCAACCAGGACGAGGAAGAATGTGCCGACAAACTCGGCCACAATCCGTCTTGGACCTCGCTTGGGGTCCTCAAAGTTGCTGAAGACCTGGTCGAGGTCGGTGACCTCACCAAGCGCTGACGCCTTGATGCGCTGAGCTGAGCCGACCGGGGCATCCAGGGCCGCGAGGACGGGGACCTTCGGCTTATCGGTAACGTGGGGGGCCCCGGGTGAATCCGTGCTCATCCCGCCCTCATCAGGCTGCGTTGATGCGTCAGGGGTGTCCATCCCTTACTCTCTCCTTGAAACTAGGCAGTGTTCGGCGGGTTAGGACCCGAAGCGAATGAAAGCCCTGGTGGCATGGTCGAGGTCGCGAATCTCCTTGAAGCCAAGCGACTCGTAGAACAGCCGCTGCCGGGCTTCATCATCTGTAAGGAGGACCTGTTGGCGCACGTTCTTGTAGGGAGCGAAAACCTCTTCCATCAGCCAGCGTCCCACCCCCGTGCGCTGCCACTGGGGACGGACCAGCACGTCCTGTAGATAGACGATGGTGAAGCCGTCTCCGACGATACGGGCCAGGCCGACCAGCTGTCCGCCCTCATCCCAAGCGGTGGCGACCCGCAGCGAGTTCTGCACCCCCTGACTGAGGGCCTGGGGGTTGGCTGTATACAGGCTCCAACCCACGGAATCGTAGAGGCTCACCAGCTCTGCTGTAGTGGGCATGCGGCTGGTGCTAATAAGCGTTTCAGCCATGTTTTGACTCCCCTCCTCTGCAACCGGCTAACGTTGACGTATGACAATGCAGACTTGGAATGATGTTCGTTCGCAAACTCTTGATATGGCAACATCTTGCACCGTTTTCACGCCGGAGTCGATGGGAAGGCCGGGCGCGTCGGACCCCGCCCTCCTCATTCTCCTTCACGGCCTGACTGGAAACCACGCCGTTTGGGCCGTGAGGACCGATCTTCAGGCCCTGGCGGACAAACACCACATGGTGATCGTCCTCCCCGACGGAGAACGGTCGTTCTGGATCGATCAGGAGTACGGGTTGAAGTGGGGAACGTGGGTGGGAGAAGAACTTCCGGCCCTGGTTCGCCGCACCATGCGAGTCAGTGACACCCGCGCCAAGACCTTCATCGGAGGACTGTCCATGGGGGGTTATGGCGCTTTCCGCGCGGCTTTTGACCACCCCGAAACCTTTGCGGGCGCCTTCTCCCTCTCCGGCGTCCTTGACGTCTCAGAAGATGCCTTCCGCACCCGGCACGGCGACCTCTACGAGATCGGCTTCGGCAACCCCGATTCGCCCCGCCCCCAGGATGACCTGGTGGAACGCCTGAGAAACAAGAAGCAGGTGACCCGCCTGCACCACTCTCACTTCTTTGCCTGCTGCGGTGAGGATGACGCTCTGATCAACATGAACCGCGTGTTCGTCGATGCCGCCAAAGCGGTTCACCTCAACCTCGTCTACCGCGAATCGGCGGGCGAGCATAACTACAGGTACTGGAATGAGTGGCTGCCCGTCGCCCTCGACAAGATTGTCGGCCTGCCTGACCAGTAGGTCGACTCGGCCCTTCAAAACTAGAAGTCCACGCTGCAACATTACTACTTGACACATACTACGTCTGTCGTAATACGCTAGACGTAATGTTGTGGTGCTAAGGGGTTCTCCCCGCCCGGCAGAAATGCAAACCTACCGGGCGAAGGAGGACCCCTTTTGATTAGCGCCGACTCGATCCGCGGCTACATCGACATCCTGATTCTCTCGCAGCTGGTCGAAGAGCCCTCCTACGCCTACGCCATGGTCAGCACCATCGCCCAGGTCTCCGGAGGCCTCTACACCATCAAGCAAACCACGCTCTACTCTGCGCTCAAGAGGCTTGAAGCCGCCTCTCTGGTCGAACCATTTGCGCAGGACTCAGAGTCCGGGAAGACCCGGACCTACTACCGAATCACGGCTGTTGGGCGCTCCGCACTGGCTCAAAAGTGCGCCGAGTGGCAACAGACCAAGGCGGTCGTCGACCGCTTTGCGGAAGGACTTTGCTAATGGACATTATCGACAACTACCTGGACGTCATGTTCAGCTCCTACCCCCACACCCCCCAGGTTGCGGAGGCGAAGGCTGAGTTGCGGGCCATGATGGAAGACGTTTACAACGGGGCGCTTTCGGCGGGGAAGAGCCAGACCGAAGCAGTGGGTCAAGCGATCGCAGAGTTTGGCAGCATCGAAGAGGTCGCTCCCCTGCTGGGGATGGGAGCTCTACCCGGCGCTGCCCCAGAAGTTTTGGTGGGTGAGGAGACCGGAGCCTACCGGCAGATTCCGGCCCAACTCCCTCTCGCGCTTCCCCCAATTTCGCTGCGTCAGGCGCAAAACTTTGTGGAGGTGCGCAGGCAAACCCGCTGGATGCTGGGATGGGCGGTGGCCCTGTTCGTCCTCGGGTCCGTTCCCCTACTCTCCCTCAGTATCGCCACTTCCAACCCAAACTTTGCCCTCACCGGGGCTCTGGCGGGGACCCTCGGGATAGCCGTCATTATCCCGACGGTTGCGGCCGGGGTCGGCATGCTGATTTGGCGTAGTCAAAAACTAAAGCCCTTCAACCTAATCAATGAGGGGCGCGGTACGACTACCCCCGAAGTAGAGGCCTATGCCTACCACCTGATGGATAGCAACGCAGCCAGTCGCACCAGAGCGCTAGTCATCGCAGTCGTTCTGTGGGTCCTGGCCGGCTTGCCACTGATTGTCGCCGGCGTCTTCACCCAGGAGATGCCCCAGATCAAAGCAGACCAGTACATCGCCGTAGGGATGGCTGCGACCCTCATTCTTGTGGCGGCCGGACTGCTGGTCTTCCTGCCGGCCAACTGGGCTCACTCGGCTGGAAAGAGACTCACCGCCGAGGGGCTCGCTGAGGTGCGCTCAGAGAACTACAGCGATGTGGACCGCTATCCGGCGGGAGTACGCGGGTTCTTCGCAGGCTACTGGCCGCTTATGGTTGTCCTCTACCTGTCCTGGAGTTTTGTCGGAAACGCCTGGGGTATCTCATGGATCATCTGGCCGATAGCGGGTGTCCTGTTTGCTGCAATCGCGGCTGTGCTAGCGGCCGTCTACCCGGTCCCCCGAGAACAGCGTTCCCGCTAGGGGAACCTGAGAGCACTGAAGGTCCGGCACCAGGTGGTGTCGGACCTTCAGTTTGATGTCAAACGAGCAGTTACGCCGCTGCCTCATCCTCTTCAACCAGCGCCCGGGTCTTGGTGGTATCAACTGGGATACCGGGACCCATCGTGGTGGAAACGGTGATCTTCAGGACGTAGCGACCCTTGGCCGTGGTCGGCTTCAGTCGCAGCAGCTCCTCTAGGACGGCCGCGTAGTTCTCAGTCAGAGCCTTCGCGGTGAAGTCGGTGTTACCGAGGACGAAGTGGACGTTCGCGTGCTTGTCAACACGGAACTCGATACGGCCACCCTTGATGTCCTTGACAGCCTTGGCCACATCCATGGTCACGGTGCCGGTCTTCGGGTTGGGCATGAGGCCACGGGGACCGAGGACACGACCGAGACGGCCGACCTTACCCATCATGTCCGGGGTAGCAACTGCAACGTCAAAGTCGACGTAACCCTTGGCTACCTTTTCAATCAGCTCGTCGCCACCGACCTCGTCAGCGCCGGCCTCTTCAGCCTGAGTTGCCTTCTCACCAACGGCGAAGACCAGGACCCTAGCGGTCTTACCGGTGCCGTTCGGCAGGCTGACGGTGCCACGGACCATCTGGTCCGCCTTGCGGGGGTCAACGCCCAGACGGACGGTGCCCTCAACAGTTGAGGGGAACTTCGTTACTGAAGTCTCTTTAGCGAGCTTCATTGCCTCAAACGGGCTGTAGAGAACACCGGGAACGATCTTCTCTGCGGCTGCCCGGTACTTCTTCGAGCGCTTTGCCATTCTGCTTTTCTCCTTGCAGTTGTGGTGAAACGGGCTGCGCGGCCCTACCACCTAAGTTCTGTTGTCCTGAGTGATCAGGCTTCGACGGTGATGCCCATGGAACGGGCGGTGCCTGCAATGATCTTCATCGCCGCTTCAACGTCGTTTGCGTTCAGGTCGACCTGCTTGGCTTCAGCAATCTCACGAACCTGCGCCTGGCTTAGCTTGCCAACCTTGTCGGTGTGAGGGGTTGCGGAACCCTTGCCAACTCCCGCTGCCTTCTTGATCATCTGCGAGGCCGGAGGCGTCTTGGTGACGAACGTGAATGAGCGGTCCTCGTACACGGTGATCTCAACGGGAACAATGTTGCCGCGCTGTGATTCAGTTGCCGCGTTGTAGGCCTTGCAGAACTCCATGATGTTCACGCCGTGCTGACCAAGAGCCGGACCAACGGGCGGCGCAGGGTTGGCTTGACCGGCGGGAATCTGGAGCTTGATCAGCCCAGTAACCTTCTTCTTCGGTGCCATAGTTTTTTGGGTCCTTCACTACTAATGCATCACTCTTCACACCCGGTTGATCCCGCGGTTACGGGGTAATCCAGAATCTGAAGAGCCGCCTCATAATGAGGCGTTCACGCGCGCTGACAATGACGCACGCAAGCTGCGATTCTACTCGCCTCAGGGGCCCGCAACGAACCCCCGTGGGCGACTTCACTAACTACTTGTTGAGCTTCTGCACCTGATCGAAGCGAAGCTCAAGCGGCGTCTCTCGCTCAAAGATGGTGACCAGCACCTTGAGGCGCTGTGTTTCAACCATAATTTCGGAAATCTCTGCGGTCAGCTCAGCGAACGGCCCATCGGTGACCCGCACGATCTCACCAACCTCCCAGTCGATGACAGCCGGGGCCGCCTTCGCCGCCGCGGTCTTAGCCGCTTCCTTACCGACCAGGAGGCCGGGGGCAAGCATGTTGATAACCTCTTCAAGGGGAAGGGGCATCGGGTTGTACTGGTCGCCCACGAAGCCGGTGACAGCGGGCGTCTCCTTGATTACGCGCCACAGCTGCTCATCCATCTCATCGTCGTAACCGGTGCCCTGCATCTGGACGAGGACGTAGCCCGGAATGCGGCAGCGCATGACCTTCTTGCGCACCGTGTTGCGGATTTCCACGACCTCTTCCATGGGAACCTCTACGCGGGTGATCCGGCGCTGCAGATCCTCATTTTCAACGCGACGCTCAAGGTTTTCCTTCACCTTGCGTTCGTGACCCGAGAAGGTGTGAACAACATACCAGTCGCCCCCCTGGTCCTCAAACTCTTCGCGGAGCGCCTCGAGGGGATCCATCTCTTCCTCAGGCTGTGCGGGGTGAATCTCGGACTCTCCGACCTCGTCCTCAGCAATCGCCTTGGCTGCCGCTGCCTCTTCGGCCTCAGCATCCTCATTCACTACCTCTGGACCAGCCGGAGCCGAACCGTCAGCGTCGTCAAACCCCTGTAGCTGCGCATCCACGGCTGCCACCGCATCAACGTCGTCATTCATGTCAACACCGCTGAAAATTTCGTCGGCCATTGCCCGTCCTCCCGATTACCTGTGCTCCGTCAGTCACGGGCACGTAAGTGCAGTTTCAAAAAACCCGCCTGCAGATTCCTGCTGGCGGGTTCTTGATTACTAACCAAATACTAGCTTAGACAACTCTTTCGAACCAAGATCTACGAGGCCGGTGAAGAGCATCATCAATGCCACAAAGACTATGACCACAAGGAAGTAGGTCCACAGCTCTTCCTTAGAGGGATAGGTGACCTTCTTCATCTCAGCCACAATCTGGCGGACAAACAGCGCGATGCGCTGGAAGATGTTGGGCTTGGATTCAGCAGGACGGTCATCACGCTTACGGGTGGCACCGGACTTGGTCCGGTCCTTGGGCGCCGCCGCACCATTCAGATTCGCCTCTGGCAACAGCTCACCATCACCGGGAAGGCTGGTTGTCTGGCTCATATCGATCTCCAGTGCTCGTCCATTAACTGGTTCCTAGACTAGCAACGGAACCCCCACAAGGAGCAGGGCAGGCGAGACTCGAACTCGCAACCGCCGGTTTTGGAGACCGGTGCGCTACCAATTGCGCCACTGCCCTACACACTTTCCCGGGATCACCAGGCAAGTGCTTGACCGAGTGTAATAGCGCCGTGGACCGCTGTCTAATCCGCCCGACTCCCCAGCACCCACGCCCCGTAGAAATTGGCCGAAAACTGGGAGGAAGACGATCTGTAGTTTCCAAATTTGTGTCCAATGCAACCTTGGGGACAATCATCTGGCAACCTTAGGTCATGAGTAAAAAGCCGATTCACCGCGTCTCCAAGAGACTCTCAGCCATCACACCCTCAGCGACCCTTGCTATTGACGCCAAGAGCAAGGCACTCAAGGCAGCCGGTCAGCCAGTGATCAACTTTGCACCGGGCGAACCAAACTTTGACACCCCACGCAACGTGGTTGAGGCCGCACTGGCAGCAACCGAGGATCCGACCTCGTACCGTTACACCCCGGGTAACGGCCTGCTAGCCCTTCGTGAAGCGGTCGCCCAGTCGATCGGCGTGTTTGGCAATGCGGTTCCTGCCGCGACCGACGTCCTCATCACCAACGGTGGCAAGCAGGCGGTCTACCAGGCTTGCGCGGCGATCATTGATGAGGGCGATGAGGTGCTGCTCCCAGCCCCCTACTGGACCACCTACCCCGAAACCGTGAAGCTGGCCGGTGGCGTTCCCGTGGACGTTGTTGCCGATATCTCCACCGGATACAAGGTCACGGTTGAGCAGCTTGAAGCCGCGCGCACCGACAGGACCATCGCCCTGATCTTCTGCTCGCCCTCGAACCCAACCGGTGCGGTCTACTCACCCGAAGAAGTCACCGCGATTGGCAAGTGGGCCCTTGAGAACGGCATCTGGGTCATCGCAGATGACATCTATGAGGCCCTCGTCTACGACGGGGTCGAGGTACTGCCGATGTACCGCGCGGTTCCGGAACTGGCAAACCAAATGGTCGTCCTCAGCGGAGTCGCCAAGAAGTACGCCATGACGGGCTGGCGGGTGGGCTGGATGATCGGCCCCAGCGATGTCATCAAGGCCGCGGGGGCGCTGCAGTCACACCTGACTTCCAACGTCAACAACATTGCCCAGAAGGCAGCCATAGAAGCCCTCACGGGCCCCCAGGGAGCCGTCGAAGAGATGCGGGAGGCCTTTGACCGGCGCCGCAGACTGATCGTCTCGATGCTGCGGGAAATTCCTGAGTTTGACACCCCGATGCCCGAGGGCGCCTTCTATGTCTACTCCTCGGTAAAGGGGGCGCTGGGACGCGAAATCAACGGAAAGGTTGCCAACACGTCATCAGAGCTGGCTGACCTCATCCTGGACGAAGCGTTAGTCGCCGTGGTTCCGGGTGAAGCATTCGGTACCCCCGGTTACATTCGGCTCTCCTACGCAGTTTCTGACGAGGATCTCATCGAAGGAATCACCCGCATCCGGAAACTGCTCGCCTAGGCGCAGGCACCCGCGGCGGTTATGGAAGACTTGAAGCATGAGTTCGAAGCACAGTTACCCCGAGTTGTTCTCCGCGCCGGCTCCGCTTACGGAGCCCCGTGGCACGGTCCTTCTAGCCCACGGCTTTGGTGAACACCGGGGCCGCTACACCCGCTTCATCACCGCGCTGAATGAGGCCGGTTACGACGTGTGGAGCTTCGATTTCACCGGTCACGGCACCACGTCCGGGCGACGCGCCACCGTGGATGTCCGGAAACTGATCGGAGAGCACATTGAGGTTCGACGTGAGGTGCTGAAGCTGGCGAGGACGCCTGAGCTGCTTCTGTTTGGGCACTCCATGGGAGGGTTAATCACCCTGGCTTCAACTCTGATCAACCCGACGCGGGTGGTCGCGGTGGCCGTCACTGGGCCAGCCCTGGCCCCCCGCCCCCCTGTGGCCTCCCTGGTTGCCTCTCTCGGGGCACGGGTGGGCGCTCTGCTGCCCTGGGTCAAAACCGTCAGCCTGGACACGAACCTGCTGTCGCGGGACCCCGAAGTCATCTCGGACTATGAGGCCGATTCGCTGGTGTTCCACGGTCGCGTTCCCCTTCTGACGGGCGCATCCATGGCCACCCAGGGGCGCCAGACCATCGATCACGCCAAGATCCTGGCCCGACCCGTCCTCATCCTGCACGGTGAGGCCGACGGACTGGCGGATGTGGCCGGTTCAATCGAGTTCGCAGAGAACGCTGCCGATCTGGTTGAAATTAGGACATTTGAGGGCGCCTACCACGAGCTACTCAATGAACCCGAGCAGGGGATCTACACCGAGGCGGTCATCGACTGGTATAACCGGTGGTCGTAGGCGAAAGGGGTTCCCGCAGGGACCTCGTCACCCTTCCCAAGGCACACCTTCACCTTCACTTCACCGGTTCCATGCGCCCGGCCACCATGCTGGAGCTCGCTGAGAAACAGGGGGTGCGCCTGCCCGGGCACCTGCTGGAACAGGACCCCCTGACGGTTCCCGCCGACGCACGCGGTTGGTTCCGATTCCAGCGTTCCTACGACTCCGCCCGCTCCCTGGTCCGCTCCGAAGAGGTTATGCGTCGCGTGGTTCGGGAGGCTGCCGAGGACGATGCAGCGGAAGGGTCCGTGCGCCTGGAGATACAGGTCGACCCCACCTCCTACGCCCCCTACGTCGGGGGAATCACCCCGGCCCTGGAGATCGTCCTCGACGAAGCGAACACCGCCACGCGCGAGACCGGAGTGGAAGTTGGTGTCATCGTTGCTGCCTCCCGCACCCGACACCCGCTCGATGCACGGGTCCTTGCCCGCCTCGCGGCCCAATACGCCGGAGACCAACCGGGCGAAGTCATTGGCTTCGGCCTCTCCAATGACGAACGAACGGGTTCAACTGCCGAGTTTGCCAACGCATTTCAGATCGCACGTCGCGCCGGTCTGGCCCCGGTCCCCCACGGCGGCGAACTTCTCGGGGCAGAGTCGATACGTGAAGTCGTCAACCACCTGGCCCCCCAGCGCCTCGGGCACGGGGTGCGGGCCAGTGAGGACCCGGAGCTCCTGATGCGACTGATTGACGACGGGATTGCATTCGAGATCTGCCCGTCCTCCAACGTCTCTCTGGGGATCTTTCAAGAACCGGCTGAGCTTCCCCTGCAGAGTTTTCTCGAGGCCGGAGCCACCATCGCCCTCAGCGCGGACGATCCCCTACTGTTCCGGTCCCGTCTGGTTGACCAGTACAGAACTGCGCGCGACGTTCACGGACTTTCAGACCGGCAACTGGCCAATCTGGCCCGTGACAGCATTGACGCCTCCATGGCCTCGAAGGAGTCAAAGCAACGCTGGCGGGGACAGGTCGAGCAGTGGTACTCCGAGCCTCAGACAGGTGACAGCAGAGCGGTCCAGGGCGCCAGGTAGAGGATGGCCACCCCGGCCAGCGCATACACAAGGGCATCTGACCAGCGGTTACGAGCAGAGAACCACGGGCGGCCGGGCCAGGCCAGGCGCAGCACTCCCATAGCGACCATGCCGAATCCAAGAAGAACACTGGCGGCGTAGGGGCGCTCTAACAGTGCCAGGAGGACAACTGCGATGACACCCAGGATTGCCCCGACGGCCGTAATGACTCCGAACACCAGCGAGGCGTTCTTCGATGCCCCCTGCTTACAGCCGGGCAGCTCAGGTCGGGACGGGGCAGGCTGACCGTCCTCGACACCCGCACCTGCGCTAGTCACCAGATCCCTCCTTTGCTGGACCCTTGAGGGCCGCACGGAACCTGCGACCCAGTTGCATTCTTGCACCATCAGCTGTCGACGTGTCTGCGGAGTTGGCGTCGACCTCAACCTCACCGGTCGGTTCATCATCTTCAACCGGTGGGGCAACGGCGACTTCTTCCCCGGCATCGGCAGTTTTATCCTGCTGCGACTCACGCACCCTGCCAAACCCCTCCGCCACGTAGCGGCGCGTTTCGGGGTGCAGGGCAAGTCCGGAGATCAGGGCCACCCCACCGATCAACCCGCTGAGCGCCAACCAGGTCAGGGGCGTGGGGCCCAACTCTGCGAGCAGTCCCCCTCCGAGTCCGCCGCGTGAGGTCTGCATCCACAGGAACACAAGGAGGGCGAAGACCGTGAGCGCGACCCCTCCCCTTCGGGCTGAATCGGCCAGGGTGAGGCGAGCCGTCGTCACGGAAAAGAACACACCGAGCAGGATCCCCAGGAGGGCAAGCAGCAGGGTGACCCACACACCGGGAGCAGTCACCGGGATCGTCGCGACAATGGGCAGATAGACGGGGATGTCCTCCGCAATCGGCGTGCTGGCACCCACCACCACGCCGGTGAGGACGGTGAAGCCGGTGCCTGCCATCCACGCCAACGCGCAGGCCAAAAAGAGCGGCAGGTACATGGCTTGCAGCAGTCCCAGGCCAAAGTTCCCGGTGGTATCAAAGCCGAACATTGAGGTTGAATCGAGCACGCCCTGCCACGAGGTGGTCAGGGTTGCGATGAATGCAATGAGGGAAACTCCGGCGGTGACCGCCAACCACAGCAGCGCGGTCCGCACCCCGATCCAGATCCAGCGCTGCCGCTTGGCCCAGCGGGGAAACTCCCCGGTCTGCCTGGCAACTCCCCACCCCACGGCGAGCAGTCCCAGAAGGAGGGCGCCGAGAAGAGACCACCAGATGCTCACCTGTGCACCGGTGGCAAGCAGGATGATGACAACAGTCAAAAGGTAAAACGGCAACGACATCCACAGGGCGGCAGAACCAAAGTTGCGCCCGGTAAGCAGCAGGGCGCGGTAGAGGACGAGCTGCACCAGGGTCCACGTCAGTGGGACCAGACTGACAGTGAGGCCCCCGAAGGTGGCGGATGCCCCCAGGGTGGTGGCCCAGAACTCGGTGCCCGCCCGGCTGGCGCCCCCAATGGTCTGCTCGCGCAGCCATGGGTTTGAGGCCTCAACCAGGAAAGCCACCGCAAAGAGCAGTGCGGGAACCAACCAGCCCAGAAGGGCCGCCTCAATGCCCGCAAGCGCACTTCTCGCCCACCCGGGGGGAAGGGAGATGGTCAGGGTTGGGCGTTCGCGATAGGTTGCCTTTTCGCTGGCGCCCAACCCCTCGGTGTCCTGGTTCGTGCTTGCGGTACTCATTCCCTCAATCTTCGACCCTCAGTGGGAAGTGTTGCCCGTCGGCACGCGGCATGTCGGATGACTAGTTGATCTCCAAGAAGGTTGCCCGCGCCAGCTCGGCGGTCTGGCTGGGGGTGCGACCCACCTTCACCCCGACCTTTTCCAGGGCTTCCTTCTTAGCCTCCGCTGTTCCCGAGGAACCGGAGACAATGGCACCCGCGTGGCCCATGGTCTTTCCCTCCGGGGCGGTGAACCCGGCGACATAGCCGATGACGGGCTTGGTGACGTGGCCTGCAATGTACTCGGCGGCGCGTTCTTCCGCGTCTCCGCCGATCTCTCCGATGAGGACGATGACCCGGGTGTCGGGGTCCTCTTCAAATGCCTTGAGTGCATCGATATGGGTGGTTCCCACCACCGGATCTCCGCCAATGCCAATGCAGGTGGTGAATCCGATGTCCGATAGTTCGTACATCATCTGGTAGGTCAGAGTGCCCGACTTCGAGACCAGTCCGATCCCGCCGGCCCCCGTGATGTCTGCCGGGGTGATGCCCACGTTGGAAAGTCCCGGGCTGATAATCCCGGGGCAGTTCGGCCCAATCAGACGCACTCCCTTGTCGAGGGCGTGCTGGACGAAAGCGACGGAGTCGGCAACCGGGATCCCCTCGGTGATGACAACCACCAGCTCAAGATCGGCGTCGATAGCTTCCATTACCGCACCCTTGGCGAATGCCGGGGGAACGAAGACGACAGAGACGGTGGCGCCCGTTGCTTCCTTCGCCTCAGCAACGGTGCCGAAGACGGGGATGTCTACCTCTCCGCTTTCAACCAGGCCCCGGTCGTGGCGGTGCCCGTAACCATTGACCTCGAAGTGGACGGAAGTTCCGGCCTTGCGCGGGTTGACGCCGCCGACAATATTGGTTCCTGAGTCCAGCATGCGCTGGGTGTGCTTCATACCCTCAGACCCTGTCATGCCCTGAACGATGACACGGTCGGCTTCAGTCAGAAATACAGCCATTTCCGTTTACTTCCCCTCTGCTTCGATGTCGATCGTGACGGTTACCTTGGCGTCTTCGCGACCCAGGGTGACGGCGGCGAACTCTGCCGCTGCAGCTGCTGCCGCATCCATGGTGTCAACCATGGTCACCAGTGGGTGACCTGCTTGGCCCAGGATCTCGCGTCCCTCTTCGACAGAGTTTCCGTCCAGTCGGACCACGATCGGCTTGGTGGCCTCATCGCCCAGGATCTCCAGGGCACCGATAATCCCCCGTGCGACCTCGTCACAGGCTGTAATACCACCGAAGACGTTGACAAAGACGGACTGCACCTGCTGGTCATGCAGGATGACTCCGAGGCCCTTGGCCATCACCTCCGCAGAGGCACCACCACCGATGTCAAGGAAGTTAGCCGGGCGAACATCGTAGGGCTCACCAGCCATGGCAACCACATCCAGGGTCGACATAACGAGGCCGGCGCCGTTACCGATAATTCCGACCTCACCCTCAAGACGGACGTAGTTGAGCCCCGCCTCCTGGGCGGCGACCTCAAGGGCATCATCTGAACGTCGGTCTGCCAGGGCAGCGTGGGCTTCGTGACGGAACGAGGCGTTGTCATCCAGTGAGATCTTGCCGTCGAGGGCGATAATCTTACCGTCGGTCGCCTTCACCAGGGGGTTGACCTCAACCAGTGTGGCGTCCTCACCCTGGTAGACCTTCCACAGGTCGACGATGACGGGTGCGATAGCTTCGGTTTCTTCGGCATCGAAGCCGGCTTCACCGAGAATGGCGCGAGCCACCTCGGGGTTGATTCCAATCGCTGGATCAAGGGAGACGCGTGCCAGTGCTTCGGGTCGTTCCTTAGCCAGGGTCTCAATGTCCATTCCGCCCTCTTTGGAGCAGAGGACGATATCGCAGCGTTCGGCGCGGTCGAGGAGGATCGAGAAGTAGTACTCTTCGGCGATGTCCACCCCTGCGGCCACCAGCACCGAGTAGACGGTGTGACCCTTGATGTCCATCCCGAGGATTTGACGAGCCCACCCCTCAGCCTCATCGGCACTCCACGCCAGTTTGACGCCGCCGGCCTTGCCGCGACCACCAATCTTGACCTGTGCTTTGACGACCACGGGGAAGACCCCGACGCTCTCAGCTGCCTTCCTCGCCTCCTCCGGTGTTGTACAGACGACGCCGGTAACCACCGGCACACCGTAGGCATCGAAAATATCCTTAGCCTGGTATTCGTAAAGGTCCACTCCGTTGTTCCCTTTCTGGGCCTGTAGTGCAGGGACATGCGGCCGGGCTCCTCAAAAGATGAAGTACACCACCCACAATCTTGCCTCTCCAAGATAGCGCTTTAGGCCCCCTGCCGCACCGAAGTGTCCGACGAAAGTCCCCAACTAGAGTTTTGTGAGAGGTGCCATACGGAGCAGAAGGCGTTTCGTGACATTGCCGAAATCAATCTTGGCCACGGCGGAACGACCTGTTCCCTCGTTTCCAATCACCACTCCCTCACCGAGGGTGGCGTGGAGGACATGGTCACCGACGGCAAGCGACAGGGTGGCTGGTTCTTCAGTCTGGGTCTTAGTGACCTCAGGCTTTTCTGCCTGGACGCGAGAGGGGCTGCGGGTTGCTGAACGGGCTGCACTGCGAAGTTTGGCTGCCTTCTTGACCAGCGACTCTCCCTCGCTGTCATCTGCCCCCCACGATGAAGTTGCCCGTGCGCCGGCCGGTCTGGATACAGCTGGCCTTGACCCCCACGCGGAGGCAGAGCCGGATCCCCACGACTTGGCGCGTCCCCCGCCGATCACCGGAGCGGAGTCTGATCCGTACCCACCCCAGTCGCTGTCATCGAAGGAACGGTGTCGGGCCCGCTCATGCGAGGTGTTCCACATCTGCTCACGGGTCGATTCGCTGCGCACCTCTACCGCCTCGGAGGGAAGATCATCCAGGAAGCGCGAGGGTGGAAGGTGCTCTACTGAACCCCAGGCACTGCGGGATGCGGCGCGGGTGATGTAAAGCTGCTTCTGGGCGCGGGTGAGAGCCACGTAGGCCAGGCGGCGCTCCTCTGCCAGTTCGGCCTCATCGTCCATGGAACGCTTGTGGGGGAAGGTCCCGTCTTCCATTCCGGTGACGAACACATAGGGGAACTCAAGGCCCTTGGCGGTGTGGACAGTCATCATGGTGACCTGGCCGCGTCGCTCTCCCTCTGCGGGAATCTGGTCTGCATCAGCAACCAGGGCGACCCGTTCGAGGAAGGCCAGCAGGTCCACCTGGTCAACACTGCCCTCATTGGCAAAATCCTCGGCGACCGAGACCAGTTCTGCAAGGTTCTCTACCCGCGAGGCATCCTGGGGGTCCTGCGAGGCGCGTAGTCCGGCCAGGTAGCCGGTGTCATCAAGGATCTTCTCAAGAATTACGGCCGGTTTGGCACCCGCCGAGTTCATCGCACGCATCTCTTCTAGCATCCCCCAGAACTGGGCAGCAGAAGCACGGGCGCGAGCCGAGAGCCCCTCAATCGAGCGCTCACTGTCCTGCAGCGTGTCGGCCAGTGCGCCGCCGAAGGAGAGTCCGTAGCGGTCCGCATGGGCCGCGATAGCCGCCTGCGCGATGTCGCCGATGCCTCGGCGCGGAGTGTTGAGAACGCGGCGCAGCGCCACGGTGTCATCTGGGTTCACCACCGCCTGGAGGTAGGCCAGAGCATCCTTGATCTCAAGGCGCTCATAGAAACGAGTACCCCCGACGATGCGGTAGGGAATGCCCGACCTCAGCAGCAGTTCTTCAATTACTCGGGACTGCGCGTTAGTACGGTAGAAGATTGCGATGTCGCCCCAGTCGACATTCTTCATATCGAGGTCACGCAGCTCAGAGATGATCACCCTGGCCTCATCATGCTCAGAGTCACCGGCGTGAAGCACCACCTGCGGTCCGGTTCCAGCTGCCGTCCACAGATTCTTAACCCGGCGGCCTTTGTTCCGCGAAATCACCGCATTGGCTGCGTCAAGGATGTTCTGAGTGGAGCGATAGTTCTGTTCCAAGAGGATGGTGGTGGCGTTGTCATAATCCTTCTCAAACTCTTCGATGTTACGAATCGAAGCACCACGGAAGGCATAGATCGACTGGTCTGAGTCACCCACCACGGTCAGCTGGGCCGGGGGGACACCGTCCGAACCGTCCCCCACCAGTTCACGAACGAGGACGTACTGCGCGTGGTTCGTGTCCTGATACTCATCAACCATGATCTGGCGGAACCGACGGTGATAGGCCTCAGCTATCCCCGGATGCGCCTGCAGCATCTCTACCGTCAACATGATGAGGTCATCGAAGTCCACGGCATTGGCCTGGCGCAGCCGCTTGTTGTACTCACGGTAGGCGGTGGCAATCATCTGTGACAGGGGATCTTTCGGTGCCTCTTCGGCGTACTTAGACGGAGTGATCAGCTCATTCTTGAGGTCCGAAATCTTGCCCGAGACAAAGCGGGTGGTAAACCGCTTGGTGTCAACATTTTGATCCTTGAGGATCATGCCGAGCAGGCGCTGGGAATCCTGGGCGTCGTAGATGCTAAACGTCGACTTGAGCCCCGCCGCACCGTGGTGCTCTCGCAGGATGCGCACACAGGAGGAGTGGAAGGTGGAGACCCAGACCCGCCGCCCCTCAGGCCCAATCAGCTTCGCCGTGCGCTCACGCATCTCAGCGGCCGCCTTGTTGGTGAACGTGATGGCCAGGATCTCTCCGGGTCGGGCCTGGTGGGTTTGCAGGATATGGGCAATGCGGTGCGTTAGCACCCGGGTCTTACCGGAACCTGCCCCCGCCATGATCAGCAGCGGGGTTCCGGTGTGAACCACCGCGGCAGCCTGCTGCTGGTTGAGTCCTGAAAGGATGTCGGACGGCGCCTGCTCTACCGGTTCGGGAGGAAGCGCGTCGAAGAGAAAGTTCTGGAAGTCCATGGCGCCTCTACCTTAGGACAGCCCTCCGACATCCACTGACCGCAGCACCGGGTCCGTGGACAACCCCGCTTCCTAGTGACCGCTGATTGTCTTGGCAAGACGCGCGGTTTCCCCAATCGACATGTGCGGCACATAGGCGTGACCTATGGCCAAACCGACAGTTGCCAGGGAGCCCACATCAGGCAGGCAGAGGTAGACCGGTTCGTAGGCGGGCTTGAACTTGGCCTTGAACTGGAGCAGCGAGCGGAAGCCATAAACCGGTTCCAGCCCCTTACCCAAAATCTCTAGGATGAAGTCCAGTGCAGCTGAGGAAGATCCTTCAACATCCTCCCCCTCCGGTGCTCCCCGATCAGAGGTCTGGGCTTTAGCCAGGGGGGCACCGGACAGGGAAACGATGCGGTACCCCCTTCGCTGCGCCTCAAGCGCCGCCTGGGCAATCATGTACTCCATCACCGGACGGAAACCATCTTCGCGCCGACGCATGAAATCAAGGGTCCAGCCGATGATCTCCCCGCCCTCATACACGGGCATCCATGAGGTGGCACCGTGCATCTTGCCCCCCTCATCAACCGCGAGAAGGATGGGAACATCCGGATCGTCCAGTTCTTTGACTCCGCCGAGGGTAAAGCCCATCTCAGGCAGGCCCTTGTCCGAAGCCCACTCTTCTGACATGGCTTCGACCTGCATACGCAGGTCCATAGGGGTTTCACTCCAGTAGCCCCAGACCGGGTTGATCCCTTCTTTTTTGGCGCGATTGAGGGCGGTGCGAACGTTCTGGAAGGCCTTTCCGGTAAATGCCAGTCCATCCAGGTTGAGAATGGTTTCTTCCGCGACCTGCAGTCTGGGCCAACCCCAGGAGGAGGCGATGTCCGCGGTTTTAGGGTGTACCGAGTAGAAGGCGGGGATCAGGTCCTGGGCGGAGCAGAACTCTGCAAACTCTTTCATGACGTGCTCAAGATCCTCGGGGTGAGCCGCCGGATCTGTCACGGTCAGCGCCACCCCTCCGTCAGCGCGGTAGGCAATCGCTGCCTCCCGGGTTGGAGACTCCCAGAACAGGTTGCCGTCCCAGGTCGACATCCAAGCCATGGTGCCGGCATCGGTCGCCTTGACGATCTCTTTGTAGCGTTCCTGAGCCAGCGCACTGGCCACATCGCGTTTGGTAAACGCCTTCAGGAGAAGTATGACGGCCGCGACCCAGGGGATCAGTGCCAACCAGTCGGAGAACCTGGTGAGGAACCAGGAGTCCGAGAGAAGGTGCGGAGTGATCAGATAGAGCGCGGGCGCCGGGAGCAGACGCAGGGCAAAATCACCGATGAGGCCGAAGAACGTCGCCTCCGGGGTGAAGGTGTTCCGCATGATCATGCCGACGATGAGGTAGGCGATGAGGGCGACGGCGGTGAGGCCGCCGATCCAAGCCCAGAACCTCCGGTAGGCACCCCGGGGCGCCCTCACCGTGAACATGGGGTAGGACGCGATAACAAGGAGCAGCAGAACCAGGGGCACAACGATGGGCACGATGAAGTTCGCGGTCAGGACCCCGGTCCCTTCAAGTCCAAGGGCACCGGCAGCGGCCTCCCACCCGTGAACCTTGCTGCGCACGATGATGAGGTGGGCGGCCGCAATGGCTGCCGCCCCACCCTGCAGGATGATCGTTCCCCAGAATGCGGCACGTCGCCCTCCGCGAAGCCCCCAGGCAAGGACCAGCTGCACCAGAAGCGGCAGAATCGTCATGAGGCGTGCGGCAAAGCCGGTGGAGCGCAGCATGTACGACAGGTTGGCGCACTGTGAAGCCAGTCCATCGGTGGCACAGATCGTCTCTACTTCCCCCGGTGAGACATCGGTGAGCAGGTCACCGCGCAGGTTTGCCAGAGCCCCAACCATCTCTGTTGAGCGCAGCGAGAGCAGGGTTCCGATGACAACACCGGCGACGATGGCCGCGACCAGCACCCTACCTTCACGCCTGGTCCCCGTAAGTGGGCGACGATCCCGCTGCTTGCCCCAGAGGATCACTCCGATTCCCCAACCAACCAGGGCCGCCACCAGGGCGGTCACCGCATTGATGGATCCGGAGAAGAGGACAAAGACACCGAGGACAGTCAGGGCAATGATCTGAACCCGGCGACGCCACAGGGTGTCAAGTCTGATGGAAAGGGCAAGGGCGGCGCCAACCAGGAACGCTGTCATCCCCGAACTGGTCTGAAGCGCAAGCATCTGACCCCACTGGTGGTCCAGATCTGTGATCAGCCAGGCCACCCCGAGAGTCAGCAGGGAACCCACCCAGGCTGACAGCAGACCGATGATGGCGTAGTCCCGTGAGCCGATGCGGCGTTCCACCCAAATACCAAGACTGAGGAGAAGAACCACATCCACCACAACGTGGATCCATGTCGTCGCCCAGAGGATGTAGGTAAACACCGTCCACCACGGAGAGCCGGTACTGGCCGCAACCAGACCTTCCATTCCCAGCGAGGGAAAGGCCTGACCCACCACCCGAACTGCCACCAGCAGAATCGCTAGGACCAAGGAGACGGGACCGCTGACAACCCAGCTGCCAAAACGTCTGGCTAGTGAGGTGGCGGAGGACAACCACTGACTGAGGCGGGAAGGTCGCAGCTCGGCTTCGACCTCAACGTTCTCTTCAGACAGAACGATGGCGTCAGCTACCGGTGACCCGGTGGGCTTGGAATCTGGAGTGGGGAAAACTTGATCCGGCACAGAGGTTCCTCTAACTGATTGATCTACTGTCACAGCGAAAGAAAGCGCCGCAACACGTCATCTACTGGGTGTTCAGACAGAAGCCTAAGCCACATGTCCGACACAAGCGGCCTACCCTAGTCATTACGGAAAGGTTGCCAAGCAGGGAGGGGCCTGGGAGATGAGCTGGAGCAACAGTGGGGTTGGACCCGAACACGTCTTCGAGGGACGTCCCTTCCACATCCGACTACGGGATGGGCGCCGCATCGACTGGCGTGAGTACGGCAGGGAAGACGGCTTTCCGATCTTCTACTTCCACGGCACCCCGGGTTCAGCACTGGAAGGGGGAGTTTTTGAGGATGCCGCCCTTGAACACGGCGCGCGCATCATCGCCCTCGACCGGCCCGGCATGGGCAAATCAGACTTCCTACCCGGCAGACGAATCGTCGACTGGCCCGCAGATGTCAGCGAGGTGGCACGTCACCTCGGGATCAAGACCTACTCCATAGTCGGCTGGTCCGGGGGTGGGCCGCACGCCCTGGTTTGCGCTCTTCCCCTCGCCTCCCAGCTTCGCGCACTCGGCATGGTCGCCCCCCAGACAGAGCACGCGATCTTCAACAACGACGTGGAGCGTTGGGCCGGCCGCCTGTGGATGCCCGCCCTAAAACTATTGACGAAGATCCCCCAACTCGGTGAGGACATTCTTGAAATGGGCTTTCGCCTATCAGATCGGCGCCGCGCAGCCCGCAGCGACAAGGGCATCTACAGACGAATCTTTGCCCGCTCTAACGCCCACGCTCAACAGGCCTCAAGCAGGGGTGTGATCCATGAAAATGATGCCCTTCTGAGCGACTGGGGAATCACGATCAGTCAGATCGCGGCGCAACTCCACGAGGTCCGACCTCCCCTCCCGATCACCGTCTGGCAGGGCGGTAAGGACACCTCGGTCGATATTTCAGGCTCTCGTCACCTCGCGGCCGTCCTCCCCGACTGCAACCTGAAGTTTGACCCGAAGGCAAGCCACCTCGACATCCTGCTGGATCAGGCCGAGGACATCGTGCTGTCCATGATGCACCCCGAGCTGGACTAGCCGCGACGGCTAGACAATGTTGCGCTTAACCGCCCAGCGCGTCAGTTCGTGGCGGTTGGAAAGCTGCAGCTTACGAAGCACCGCAGAAACATGGCTCTCAATAGTCTTGACCGAAAGGAAAAGATCGGAGGCGACCTCCTTGTAGGTGTAGCCCCGCGCGATCAGGCGCATCACCTCAGCCTCCCTGGTTGTCAGTAGGTCCAGTTCGTCCTCTTCGTTCGGGTCCGTCTGCTCGGTGCCGAAGGCGTCGAGGACGAACCCCGCCAGTCGCGGGCTGAATGCGGCGTCCCCCGCGGCGACGCGTTCAACGGCTGCAACCAGCTCGGGAGTAGAGATCGACTTGGTGACGTACCCACGGGCCCCGGCGCGAATGACGGCCACCACGTCGGCTGCCGCATCGGAGACCGACAGCGCGAGGAAACGGGTTTCCGTGAGGTCCGCGCAGCGACGCGCCACCTCGGGTCCCCCACCGCCGCCACCGCCGGGGAGGTGCACGTCAAGAAGAGCTACATCGGGACGCAGAGCGTGGCAGGCCGCAACCGCCGTTTCCACGTCAGCTGCTTCACCAACCACCTCAACCGCGTCGCTCTTGTCGAGCTCGGCGCGAACCCCTGCGCGCACCATGGGGTGATCATCAATGACGAGGACGCGGATAGTCATGCCGTCTCTCTTTCTGACTCGTGCGAACCGACGGGAAGGACCTGGTCGTCCGCGGAACGTGGAAGCCTGATGCAAACTTCGGTGCCTCCGAACCGGGGGGCGGAACCACTCCCTTCGCCGTTTCCGACGCTAGCACCTGCCGCGCTATCCTCGGCGAACATGAAGGGCGATGGTTCACTGGGCGGAAGGAAGCGGACATCGACCTCACCCCCCACACGCTCGACCCGACCGATAATTGAGTTGCGCAGGCCATGGCGGTCCGATGCGATCGCATCGATATCAAAGCCCGGGCCGGCATCTTTGACGTAAATCTCCAGGTTGCCATCCCGCGCCTCCTGGAAGACTGTGATCGGGGGGCGCCCGTGGCGAACGGCATTGGTCATCGCCTCGGCAGCGGCAGCGATGGCGGCGCTCTGGCGCGGCCCAGGCGTCATGTCGCCAACGGTGACGACCTCGATCACAGTGCCATAGGTAGCCTCAATCTCCGCAGCCTGCTTAGCGAGGGCTTCTGCCACGGAAACCTCAGGTTCAACGCTGCCCGTGTAGAGCCAGGCGCGCAGCTCGTGTTCCTGGGTGAGGGCGAGGGCGCGTACGCGGGCCGGGTCATCAGCAGCCCCCCTTATCAAGGTCAGGGTCTGCAGGACAGAGTCGTGCAGGTGAGCCGCAATATCAGCTCTCTCTACCTCGCGAGCCTCGCGGGCCTGGGAGGTGGTGAGGTCCCGAACCACCCGCAGTGCCAGGGGGGCCAGGGTGAGGGTAGCCACGATGAACACGACCAATGCGGCGGTCAGCCCCGATGAGACCGTCGGGATGAGGCCGAAGGCATATAGCGTGTTCAATGCCCCAATAACGGCGACCAGGGTGCCGAGGACGACCAGACCGATGGGTCCCAGTTTCCTCCCGGCCACCCGGGGTGCCTGGAACCACACCAGCCACATTCCGGCCACCGTCAGGACCGGCCAGAAGATCCGCAGCCCCGAGGTTCCAAAGAGGGTAAATAGGAAGGCCGTAACAGCAGCTACGACAAGGAACGCCACCCCGACGACAAAGAGGCGTCCGGCCACGACCTGGGTGTCACGCCGTTCTCCCACTTCACGCATCGGTGCCCGGTAGGCCTGCGTCGCGGGCCCGGCAACCTGGGTTTCAGCTGTGATCTGCTCATCTGTAGAGCTGGTCAACCACAGCCAAATGTAGAGGGCGACCCCGAGTCCTCCCAGGAGTCCAAGGGCAACGAACGCAGTCCGCACCGCAGCAACGGGAAAACCGTAGCGTGCAGCGATGCCGGAGGCGACACCGCCGACCCAGGGCGGCGCCATTCCAACACTGTCCGACTGCGCCAGTCTCAGGGGGGTGCGTTTACTTTTGGCCACGTCCTCATGGTGTCAGATCCAGCCCGCCACTCCCACCCCCTAGGGACGGATTGGGGGACCAATCAGGGACCTACCCCATGCCGCCGGGCCACCCTGGTGGCGCAAGATTGAAACATGAATGAAACGTACCCACCCGGGATGCCCCCGCAACCGCGGAAGCAGCGCACCCTAAGCAATACCGTTACCTACTCTGCCGTTGGAGCCATGCTGCTGATCGCTGCCATCGGCTTCCTGATCATGTGGAACACCTATGGTTCATTCCAGGGAAATGTCATCCTGGTGGCAACCGGCCTCATCATCCTGATCGGCGGCGCAGTCATCGTCTATGCGGCAGCCACCAGGCAACGACCCGGCTGGTTCCTCCCCTTCACCATCGTCGGTGCTGTTATCTCAGGCCCCATTCTCCTCGGTGGCTACTCAATTAGTGCCCTGTCGTACTACGACACCGGCTACACGAGCGAAGTGACCTACGAGGAGTCGTACGAACTGGAAGAAATGCCCACCACCTACCTCGACTACACCGAGGAGGAGATTTGGAGTTCCGGGGAGAACAACATCCTCGACCTGCGCCAGGTTCCGGAGGGGGTGGACTTCGACTATGACGTCGAGCTCTATAACGCTGAGCTGACTGTCTTACTCACCTCGGAGCAGATGCCAGTCATCGAAGGCATGGAAGTTTACGACAGCACTTTCTTTGAGGCCCTGACCTCAGATCTAAGCGGCGGTGAACTCGGTGAAATTGACGCGAAACTCGAATACTGGGCCAGCTTCGGGATGTCCGAGGGCGACTACCCCTGGGACTTTGGCAGACGTAGCCAGGATGCACGCAACGTGTTTGGCTTCGACGTCTTCGCAAGCGGATACTCGGCCATTCGCTTCGTGATTGACGTTAAGGACGATCCGACGGCATCCGTGGACTCGTCACAGTCCGGCGCCAAGGACGACTCGCAGCAGTCCACTGGCAAGGATGAGACCCCCCAGTCCGCGGACACTTCGAAAGATGGGAAGAACTGAGATGACCAATCCGACTCAGGGCCCACAGCCCCAAGAGAACCACACTGAGCAGCTTCCCCACACGGAGGCCCCCACGCAGTTCTTCAACAATCCCTATGGACCGAACCCAACCATGCCCCCGGTTACCAAGGTTTTCGTTGCTCCCGACGGAAGTCGGATCTCCATGCAGGACCTTCCGCTGGGGGGACCGAGGGTTCCCACCACACCCACCCCGCACGGCGCTGCCACCACGGGGATGCCGTTTGCTAGCCCCGCGCCGAGTCCCGAGGCTCCGGCACCCGACTTCTCCGCCGCAGCTGGGTACTACGCTGCACCCCTGTACCCACGCGCCGAGCCAGGTCCGGCCCCAATCAGCGTGGGAATGCTGGTGTGGGGTGTTATTCTGATGATTCTCGGCCTGATGGTTGTCTTCAGCCCCATCACCGGGGCCGGCGGTTTCCAGGCCCTGATCATCCTGCTGTTCGCGGGAGCCGGTATCGCCTTCCTAGTGCTGGCCTACCTGACCTCGCAGAAGAAGGGTCCCTTCGCTGAGAACACTGAAATGGGGTCGGCACCGTATACGGCACCAACCCCAGATCAAGGTCACTAGGACAGCGGACTAGAGGTCCCTGTACCTCTCAAGCTCTTCCTCAACGATGCTGGGATCCAGCTTCGTGAACACCGGGGCGGGTTTGGCAATGGGGGTTCCCACAGGAACCTCTCGCCTCTCCCACCTCGGTGTTTCGCTGTAATCACCGGTGATCACCGGGTAGCTACCCGGGGTCACCTCAAGGACCGAGTCCGGGTTGTCGTCCTGAGCAGTTCCGGGAGCTTCGGCAAGCAGCGCCTCCCCCTCGGCCCCCTCTTCGGAAACCCACACCAGCTTCGGCATCGGAGCTAGCTTCCCTTCCCCACCCATGACCCTGTCGACCGCGTTTGCCGAATGCGGCAGGAACGGAGCCAGCATGGTGTTGAGGTCAGAGACGCACTGGGCCAGGACCCAGAGGACCGTCCGCAAGCGCGGCTCCTCTTCCTCAGACTTCAGCTTGAACGGCGCGGTATCCGTGATGTAACGGTTCACCTCACCGACCAGGCGCATCACAGCTGCGATCGCAGCCTTCTGGTGGTGTCCCTCAATCAAGCCACCCACCTCCGTGAATCCACTGGCGAGGGCGTCGAGCAGTTCGGTGTCGATCTGCTGCAGCTCTGCCGGCTCTGGAACCTCTCCGAACCTCTTGTGGATCATGGTTGCGGTGCGGTTGACCAGGTTGCCCCATCCTGCGACCAGTTCGTTGTTGGTGCGCCTCAGAAACTCTTCCCACGTGAAGTCAGCATCCGAGGTCTCTGGTCCCGCAGCACTGATGAAGTAGCGCAGGGCATCAGGCTGGTAGCGGGCCAGCATGTCCCGCACGTAGATGACAATGCCACGGGAGGTAGCAAACTTCCGTCCCTCCATGGTGAGGAACTCAGAGGAAACGACCTCGGTCGGTAGGTTCAGCCTGCCCAGCGGTCCCGGCTCTCCCCCCAGGGAACCCTCGCCGTTGTAGCCCAGTAGCTCCGCGGGCCAGATCTGAGCGTGGAAGACGATGTTGTCCTTACCCATGAAGTAGTAGGTCAGCGCCTCAGGGTCGTTCCACCACTTCCGCCATGCCTCTGGGTCTCCGGTTCGCCTAGCCCACTCGATTGAGGCCGACAGGTAGCCCACCACGGCATCGAACCAGACGTAGAGCCGCTTGGTGGGTTGGTCCTCCCACCCCGGAACAGGAATACCCCAGTCGATATCTCGGGTCATGGCGCGGGGGCGAACCTCTTCGAGGAAGTTCTTGGCAAAACGGATGACATTGGGTCGCCATCCCGCTGCCTCACGACCATCAAGCCACCTGGTGAGAGCGTCGGCCAGTTCCGGCAGGTTCAGAAAGTAGTGCGTGGTCTCTACAAACTCTGGCGTCTCCCCATTAATGGAGGAACGCGGGTCGATGAGGTCGATGGGATCGAGCTGATTGCCACAGTTGTCACACTGGTCACCTCGGGCTCCCGCGGCCCCGCAGAGGGGACAGGTGCCCTCAATGTAGCGGTCTGGCAGGGTCCGCCCTGTCGACGGCGAAATGGCTGCCTGCGCCGTCTGCTCCAGCATGTAGCCGTTGTCACGCACCACTTCAAACATGGCCCGGGTGACGGCATGGTGGTTTGCCGTGGTCGTCCTCGTAAACAGGTCGTAGGACAGACCCAGGTTCACCAGGTCCTCAGCAATGATCAGGTTGTTCTCGTCTGCCAGTTGACGGGGTGTCTTTCCCTGCTTCTCGGCCTCAACCAGAATCGGGGTCCCGTGTTCATCGGTACCCGAAACCATGAGGACGTCATGGCCCGCCATTCGTGCGTAGCGGGAGAAAACATCCGAAGGAACGCCGAAGCCAGCAACGTGCCCGATATGGCGGGGTCCGTTGGCGTACGGCCATGCAACTGCAGAAAGAATATGGCTCATGCCCACAGCCTAGTTGCGTCCGTGGCACCAAGAAAACAAAGATGAGTCTAGGCTGGGGACTGAGGTGTATCGAACTTATTGTGGAAACCGTTTGGAGGACTTCCATGACCCGCGCTCTGATAATCGTCGATGTACAACCGACGTTCTGTGAGGGTGGAGCACTCGGCATCGAAGGCGGCAACGACTGCGCCAAGAGAATTGCCAAGTATGCCCTGAAACATGAGGACGACTACGACGTCATTATCACCACCCAGGACTGGCACATCGACCCGGGTGATCACTTCTCCGACAACCCCGACTTCATTGACACCTGGCCCCCACACGGAGTGGCAGACACCACCGAGGCCGAACTCCACCAGTTCCTCGAACCCGTTTCCATCGACTACCACTTGAAAAAGGGCCAGTACGAGGCCGCCTACTCTGGCTTCGAAGCTGCGTGCCCCAGTGGGCAAACCATGGAGGACGTCCTGATTGATGAGGGCGTCAACGAAGTCGATATTGTCGGCCTCGCCCTGTCGCACTGCGTCAAAGAGACCGCCCTGGATGCAGCACGGCTGCGCTTCCTCGATAGGGTGCGCGTCCTGGTTGACCTGACCGAACCGGTCTCACCTGAGCAGGGCGAAGTAGCCCTCGAAGAGCTGGCCAAAACCCGCGTCAAGCTGGTGCACAGCCACGAGACCTCCCCTAACCAGATGCGGCCACGTCCCTAGCCCGCGCCGAGGGCCTCCTTGAACACGGCGTTGGGGCGGTGGCCGCTATCCTCTGCCACGGTCGCAGCTGCCTCCTTGAGGCGGATTCCCTCACGCTCCGCAAGTGCCAGTGCCTGCTGGGCGAGCTCCTCAATGCTGGTGGTAGCCCGCTTGGGAGCGCCCTCAATCACCAGTGTCACCTCACCCAGCACGGGTTCAGCCTCAGTGTGCACCACCAGTTCGGTGAGTGTGCCCCGGGTGACCTCCTCATAGGTCTTTGTGAGCTCACGACAGAGGGCAGCGCGCCGATCACCCCCGAGGGCGTCGCGCAGGGCGCGCAGCGTCTCGGCCGTCCGCCTCGGCGACTCAAAGAGGATAAAGGTGCGGGGTTCATCGGCTAGTTCGGCCAGGTGGGACTTGAGCTCGGAGTGTTTCCGTGGCAGAAACCCCTCAAATACAAAGCGATCTGAGGGCAGGCCCGAAACACTGAGGGCCGCAAGCGCAGCGCTCGGTCCCGGCAGGGGTGCCAGGCGAACCCCGGCTTCCGCTGCCTTCACCGAAAGGCGATAGCCCGGGTCTGAGACGGTTGGGGTCCCGGCATCGCTGACCACAAGGACGGTCTGCCCCTTCTGAGCGGCCTCAATTAGGTCCGCAGCGCGTTCGTCCTCGACATGTTCGTGGAAAGCCAGAATGGTTCCGGTTAGGGCGACTTCCATGCGGGCACACAGGTTACGCAGTCGGCGCGTGTCCTCCGCCGCGATGATATCCGCGGAGGCTAGCAGTTCACGAAGACGCAATGATGCGTCGTCAACGTTGCCGATGGGGGTTGCGGCCATGTAGATGATGCCGGGGGCTTGCTCACTCATAGCCCAAGTATGCCGTCTCAGAGGCTGCGTGCCGCAAGCGTCAGTGCGCCGCGCAGTCCCGACCCACCCAGGCGGTAGGAGCGCCCCTCCTCTTCCAACCGGTTGCGCAGTCCTTCTCCGACCGGATTATCGCCTGCGGCAACTCCCCCGACGAGGACGAGCGGCCGTGTGGTGTCAGTCTGGGGAAGTGAGTCGATGGTGTCGATCAGCTCGCTGACTGCGCGATCAACAATCGCAACTGCCACTGCATCCTCGGCTTCGACGGCGCCGGCTAAAAGTTTGGCGTAGCTACCTATCTCCCGCGGCGCCTGCCCGTAGACCTCCGCGATGAGCTGGGTTCGATCGCGTCCCTTAAGTACGAGGTCGGTAAGGAGGGTTTGGGGTCCACGCCCGGACGCACCGTCGAGGGCTGCTCGCACCACTTCGATCCCCAGCCAAACCCCGGCCCCACGGTCACCCAGCAGATAGCCGTACCCGTCAGCCAGGGCGATCTGCTGCGCCCCTTCGATCAGAGCTGCCACGGCGCCGGTTCCGCCGATGAGGACGGCTCCCCCCGAGGTTTGTGCTCCGGGCTCTTCAACCCAGGCCACCCCGGACCAGAAGGCGACGACGAGGTCGGAAACCACCGTAACCTCTCCGGCAAGCCCAGAATCAGACCAGGCCTCCAGGGTGGCAGTGCGAAGCGGTTCCGGTCGACTGAGGAACCCGGCCAAACCAGCCACCCCGCCCACAATCCGCGCGGGGGCACCTGCGGGGGCCATGGACAGCGCTCTTCGCAGGGTCTGCCCGATCGCCCTAGGATCACCACCTGAGTTGGGGTTGATACCGGGACCCTCGGCCTCGGCAATGACGGTGCCCTCAAGATCGGCGATTGCGACCCGAACAGAAGTCCCCCCACCGTCTATTCCAACGATGAGGGGTCCGGATGGAGAACTACTGTCGGTCACCGACCGGCCCGCAGTTCTTGCAGCTGCTGGATGGCGGCCCGGGTTCCCTCAAGGGCTTCGACACTGGGCCGGAATGTGTGCTGCGCCGTGGCAACGAAAAGGCAGTCAACCAGGGTCAACTGAGCCAGTCGACTGCCCGTGGCACCGGCGCGGAAGTTGGTCTCTCGGGCGACAGTAAACAGCGAGTAGTCGGCCTGCTCCACCACCGGTGACCCCGGCGTGTTGGTGATGACAACCGTGGTGGCACCGGCTTTCTTGGCCGCGGCCAACCATTCGACTATTTCTACGGTTCTGCCGGAGTTGGAGAACCCAACCGCAACCATGCCCGGCTTCAGTAGTGAAGCGGAGGAAAACGCCAGGTGTGGATCAGTAAAGGCGAAACAGATCCGCCCGATCCGGTGCAGCTTCTGCTGCAAATCGAGAGCGGACAGCCCCGAGGCGCCGATTCCGTAGGCTTCGACGCGACTGGCTCTGGCCAGTTCACCCGATACAGCGGCCAGAGTCTCCAGCGACAGGGAGTTGACGGTATCCGAAACAGAGCGCGCGTCCGTGTAGGCAATCTTCGAGATGGCCGTGACAACGTCATCGCCCTCGGAAATGTCCCCTGACTCTTCCAGGCGAATGTCTTCTTTACTGCGCCCCCCGATCTCGGTTGCCATCTTGAGGCGCAGTTCTGAGTACCCACTCAGGTTCATCTCACGACAGAACCGAATCACAGTGGTCTCAGAGGTATCCACCTCGCGGGCCAGGGCTGAGATGGTCAGCCCTGCCGCGCGGGATGGGTTGCGAACGATGTACTCTCCCACTCGCCTCATCGCCGGCTGGAGGCCGGGCAGCTGGGCGCGAATGCGGGCGGTCAGGGGAACCTCCTGCCCGACGAAGAGCTCAAGAGGTTCCGGACCGCTGTCTTCGTTGGCAGACAACTTCAGCCCCCCTTTAGTCTTCGTTGAGAACGTTCTTACCGAACTGGTCGAACTCGCCGCCACTGGCAAGCTCTGCACGTACCGAGTCGCGGAGCTTTCCGTGGTTGGAAGGCACCGGAGCGGCACTAAGCAGAAGCTTGGTGTAATCGTGCTGCGGGTTCAAGATCACCTCATCAGATGGCCCCCGTTCCACCACCTGACCCTTGTAGAGCACCATGATCTCATCCGAGAAGTGGCGCGCTGTCGCGAGGTCATGGGTGATGTAGAGAACGCCGAGGTTGTCCTCCCTCTGCAGGCGAGCCAGCAGGTTGAGGACCGAGAGGCGAATCGAGACGTCGAGCATAGAGACCGGCTCGTCCGCCACCAGGTACTTCGCACCCGGGGCAAGTGCCCTCGCGATAGCAACTCGCTGGCGTTGACCACCGGAGAGTTCGTGCGGGTTACGCGAGGCGTATGACGCAGCGGGCTCAAGGTTGACGCGCGAAAGCAGCTCTTGAACCTGTGCATCGGCCTCATCCCGGGTCTTGACCTTGCCGTGGATACGCAGCGGTCGCTCGATGTGGTGCTGGATGGTGTGGAACGGGTTCAATGAGGCAAACGGGTCCTGGTACACCATTTGCACCAGGTGCAGGTACTCGCGTCCCTTGATTCCGCGCACCGTAGATTCAAGGCCGTCCACGGTGATCGAACCCCTGGTGGGCTGCTCCAGGCGCATGATCATCTTGGCGATGGTCGACTTACCCGAACCGGACTCACCGACGAGGGCGATGGTCTTTCCCGGCTCCAGGGTGAACGAAACGTCGTCGACGGCCCGCAGGATCGAGGAGTGGAACCCCTTGCGAATCTTGAACTCTTTTGTAACGTGATCAACGATCAGGCTCACCGATCCGCTCCTTCCATGGCGCCGCTGTCACGAACACCGCCGGCTCGAACGAAGCTACCCTCATCGCCAAGCAGGCTGGGGAAGGAGCTCAGGAGCCTCTTGGTGTAATCGTGCTGCGGGTTCTCGTAGATGTTCTCCGCCGTGTTCAGCTCGACAATCCGTCCCTCACGCATGATGGCGATTCGGTCGGAGATCTCAAGAAGAAGCGGAAGGTCGTGGGTGATGAAAATAACCGCGAAGTTCAGCTGCTCACGCAGTCGCATGATCTCTCGCAGGATACCGCGCTGCACGACGACGTCGAGGGCGGTGGTCGGCTCATCCATAATCATGACCTGCGGGTTCAACGCCAGGGCCATGGCGATCATGACGCGCTGGCGCATACCACCGGAGAGCTCGTGGGCGAAGGCGTTGAGGCGGTTGGGGTCAACCCCGACCAGCTTCAGGAG
Source organism: Actinomyces minihominis (assembly GCF_900187855.1). GTDB lineage: Bacteria > Actinomycetota > Actinomycetes > Actinomycetales > Actinomycetaceae > Scrofimicrobium > Scrofimicrobium minihominis. The sequence goes on from NZ_FYEG01000009.1 coordinate 58,896, forward strand.
TGTCTTCGACGCCTCGGTCTTCTCTTCCTTTGTCATGTGGGGACGGTGGGTCTTGAAGACGTCGAACAGCTGCGCCTTCACGGAAATGACGGGGTTGAGGGCGTTCATTGCCCCCTGGAACACCATCGAGATCTTTTCCCAGCGGAAGGCACGCAGGTTATCCCCGTAGAGGGAGGTCACCTGAATGTCTTCACCATCCTTGTCGTGGAAGGTTACCTCTCCCCCGGCCAGCAGGGCCGGTGGCTTCAGCAGACGGTTGACGCCGTAGGCCAGGGTGGTCTTGCCACAGCCCGACTCACCGGCCAGACCGAGGATCTCGCCACGGTTCAACACCAGGGAGACATCCTTGACCGCGTGAACCGGAGGGTTGACCTCGTAGGTAATCGACATGTTCTTGGCTGTGAGCACGGGCTCGTGCTCGGCCAGGTAGTCGTCGTGATCCGGGGTCGTCAGTGGACCCGCGTAAATCTCTTCGGTCACTTTGCTGCCTTTTCTGCAGATGCCAGCGTCTTGCGCTTCGCGTCAGCGCGGCGCAGTTCACGTTCGGCACGACGGACGGAACGAACAGCGTCAGGGGCTGCCTTCAGCTTCGGGTTGATGGTTTCATCAATCGAGAAGTTGATCAGCGACAGACCCATACCCAGAAGGGCGATCAGGAGGCCCGGGGGTACGAACCACCACCACGCACCGACGTGGAACGCGTTCTGCTGTGATGCCTGGTTCAGCATAGTGCCCCAGGTGATAGCACCCGACGGACCCAGTCCCAGGTAGGACAGACCGGCCTCGGAAAGAACGGCGAGGACGACTGCCGAAAGGAACATGGCTGCCAGCAGGGGAAGCAGGTTCGGAAGGATCTCGACCATGATGATGCGGTAGCCCTTTTCACCGGCTGTTCTTGCCGCCGAGACGTAGTCACGGTTGCGAAGCGACTTGGCCTGAAGACGAAGAACGACAGCTGAACCGGCCCAGGATGTGACACCCAGGACGAGGGCGATCATCCACATCGACCTGGTTTCCATGTAGGTGGCTACCACGATCACCAGGGGCAGACCCGGGATGACCAGCATGATGTTGGTGATCAGGGAGAGTCCCTCGTCAACGATTCCACCGCGGTAACCCGCGACAATACCGAAGAAGAGTGAGAACACAACTGCGATGAAGCCCGCGGTTGCACCAACCAGGAGGGAGCCCGCGGCCCCCTCGGCCAGCTGTGCAAGAACGTCGGCACCCAGGTTGTTTGTCCCCAGCCAGTGTTCTGACGAAGGGGGCTGCATGGGGGCGTTCTTGTAGTAGCGGGGATCCTGTGTCAGGAACGGTCCCAGGATGGCAAACAGGATGATGCCAATGGTGAGGAAGAGTCCGAGACCGAGCTTGAAGTCCATGCGCGGCAGAGCGCTACGGAACCGACCCTTTTTCTTCTTCTTGTCGAGCCCCTCTTCGAGTAGCTCCTCTCCCCGCGTCAGTGCGGGGCTGGAAGCGGAAAGGGCCGCGGAGTCGGTGGTGTCCACCTGCAGTGGCACCGTGACCAGTACGTCATCTACTTGCTCTTTAGACATTGCTGCGCGCCCTCGGATCGATGAAGCCGTAGATCATGTCCATGACGAAGTTCGCCAGAAGGACCGTCACGGTAATTACTAGGAACACACCCTGCATCAGTGCGAAGTCCTTCTCAGAGACCGCGGTCATAAGAAGCTTTCCGACACCCGGGTAGCTGAAGACCTGCTCCATAACAATGGAGCCTGCGACCACGAAGCCAAGCGTGATACCGAAGGCAGCCATCGAGGGCAGCGCGGCGTTACGTCCCGCGTACCAGATGAAGATGCGTGAGTTACGAAGACCCTTGGCCTCTGCGGTGACGACGTAGTCCTCCGACAGGGTCGAAACCATCATGTTGCGCATACCAAGGACCCAGCCACCGACCGAGGCGATGATGATCGTGATCGCCGGGAGGAGACCGTGGTAGATGACGCTGGAGATGAACGCCCAGGACAGTTCGGGACCGCCGGGGAAATCTCGGAAGGAGTAGCCACCGATGATGGGGAATATCCCCATGGAGACGGAGAATACCGAAACGAAGATCAGAGCTAGCCAGAAGTAAGGAACTGACTGAAGAAGGGTCATGCCGGGGATGAGGGCGTCGGCTGCGGTGCCGCGCTTCCACCCGGCGAAGGCGCCAATGAGGACGCCCAGGATGAACGAAATGATTGTGGCTGTGCCGACCAGGGTCAGCGTCCACGGCAGTGCCGAGCCGATCAGTGAGCTGACCTCTGCTGGGAACATCGAGCTTGAGACACCGAGGTCCCCGCGGAAGATATTGCCCCAGTAGGTGATGTACTGATCCCACATGGAAGAGTCGTCGGCACCAAAGATGATGTCAATGGAGTTTTCCATGGCGGGGGTGATCTCACCACCGCGCCTCATAATCTTCTCCATGAAGATTGTTCTTGGATCGCCTGGCATCAGCCTAGGCAACATGAAGTTCAGCGAAACTGCAGCCCATAGTGTTAGGACATAGAACGAGATTCGCCGCACGTAATATCTCACGCGCCAACACTCCTTTGGGTAAGTGCGGCGACCCGTGGCCGCCCCGCCAGGGGGCGGCCACCGATCAAACCACTACTGAGGTTGATTCCTCGTTACTTGTACGACAGCTTCGACAAAATGTAAGCGGCCGAGACACCGTCCCAGGAAGCCGGGAAGGCATAGAGATCTTCTTCTGAAGGCCAACCGGTGAAGTCAGTCTGGTTGAAGAAGGTCTGTGAACCACCGTGGAACAGCGAGATGTAGGGGACATCGTTGACGATGTTCTCCTGAACGATGGCGTAGGCCGCCTTCAGTTCATCCTCTGAGTTGGTGGCAGCTGCAGCAGCGACGGCCGCGTCAACATCCGGGTTGGAGTAGCGAGCAAAGTTGGTCTGGTTCGGCTCGAGAGTGGTTCCAACCGGCTGGGTGTAAGCGGTGGTGAAGGAGTTGCGGTAGATGGTGAACGGATCCGAGATCGGGGTACCGAACAGGGCGCCCATGAACATCTGGTAGTCACCGGTCATACGACGCTCGGAGTACTGATCGGCGGTGATTGTGCCGTTGACCAGCTCGATGCCTGCTTCCTTGGCCTGCGCGACCATCAGTTCGGCTGCAGCGTTCTGGTCCGACCAGCCTTCAACAGACTCGATCTTGACCGAAGCGCGTTCGCCGTCCTTGGCGTAGATACCGTCTGCACCGAGGGTCCAGCCAGCCTCTTCCATGATGGCCTTTGCACCGGCAACATCAGGATCGTTCGAGTTTTCAACCGGGAGGCCGTCGGCAACCCACTTCTCATCACGGCCGGGCTTCACGAAGGTCGGCGATGCGGGCTGTGCAAGGTTGTAGTAGGCCTTCTCGTTGATCTCACCACGGTCAATAGCAAGATTCAGGGCCTGGCGGATCTCCACCTTGGTCTGAGCACCGGAGCAGCCGAGTTCCTCGTTGCCACAGATCATGACAACGGTGGGGTTCGGGGAAGCAACGTTGATGTAGCCGAGGTCGTAGGGCTCAACGAGAGCCTCAGGCTGCGGAACGAAGAAGGTCGAGTAGTCCAGCTGGCCGGCCTTGAACAGTGACTCTGCGGAGGAGTTACCGTCAATACCGAGGTACTGAACACGGTTGATGCCCGGACGCTCTGCATCCCAGTAGTTGGGGTTAGCAACCATGGTGTAGGCAGCGTCGGTGACGTTCTCAACCATGAACGGTCCGGTACCAACCGGGGAGTCCGCGTTGTCGAAGGTGACGAGGTCGGTGATCTCACCGAAAACGTGCTCCGGAACAATGTAGGTGGCACCCAGGATCGAGTACTCGTTGGTGAACGAGGTCTCGTTGAAGTGCAGCTTGACGGTGGTCTCGTCGATAACCTCGACCTCGTCCACGTAGTCCATCTGCACGCCGTCATTGGTGAAGGAGAACTTGATGTCGTCAGCCGTCAGCGGCTCGCCATCGTTCCACTTAACGCCCTCACGAATCTTGATGGTCAGTTCCTTACCGTCTTCTGACCATTCCTTGGATTCACCCAGGAGAGCTACGGGTTCGCGCGCCTCAGCCTTGTTGTAGAAGAACAGCGGCTCGTAAACGCCACCCAGAGCTGCGTGGAGCGCAGTCGGGGTGTAGGGGTTGAAGTTGGCTACAACTGGGGTCTGGGTTCCAGCAAAGACCACCAGGGTTGGGCCATCTTCAGGGGTAGCGCCGGCATCACCGGACTGACCGCCGGCTGCGCCGGAGGTGCCACCACCGCAAGCGGCAAGCAGGCCAAGTGAGGCTGCCAAGCCAGCGGCAAGCGCTGCGCGCTTCCATTTCCTAATCGGGGACATCCTTGTTCCTTTCAGTTTTCCGCCCGTTCCTCGTCGACTCGGCGGACCTGTAGTACCTATTATGTATATTTTTTCCGTCGGTACAATCGGATATGTTATTTTGTTACCAATATGTTGCTAGTCACACCTTGACCTAGCGGCTGAGCTCAGTAAAGCACCTCTGTTAGGTACTCGGGAGCTCGGGGAGCCTCCGAAATTACCTCAGCCGCACCCGAGGCTGAAGCAAGTCCGGTACGCAGCGAGTTACTACCCCAGAGCAGGTCGATAAACGGCCTGGTGGAAGCACCTTCTTCCCAATCAGGAAGGCGCCACTCAAAACTCTTCGGCGCAATCTGCTGCGCAACCTTCAACATCGACACTCCTGTGAGGATCGGGTTGAAGGAAGTCCTATCCGAGACATGCAGCTGCACGCCCCCCACGGGAACGCCCTCGTGCTTCTGGAAAGTGGGCACAAACCAGGAGGAACGGAACCTCACCCCCGGAAGATCAAGGGCATTAAGTTCGGCGGCGAACCCCTCATCAAGCCACGGTGCGCCGACCAGTTCGAACGGACGCGTTGTTCCACGCCCCTCCGACATGTTGGTGCCCTCAAAGAGGCAGGTCCCCACGTAGGCGAGCGCGGTGTCCGGAGTGGGCAGGTTCGGAGAGGGGAAGACCCAGGGTAGGCCCGTCTCATCCCACAGCATGGTCCGTTCCCAGCCCTCCATTCGAATCACCTGTGGTTCAACCGCGGCTTCACCAGCGGCCGCATCCTTGGCGGCGGCTTCGCGGGCCAGTTCCCCCATCGTCAGACCGTGACGTGAAGGAATGTTGAGCCGACCGATAAAACTATCGAACCCGGGCAGCAGTCCAGGGCCATCAACCACCTCACCACCCAGGGGGTTGGGACGGTCGAGGACGTAGAAGGGCAAACCGAGTCGGGCCGCACTTCTCATGCAGTCAACCACCGTCCAGGCGTAGGTGTAGAAGCGTGCCCCTACATCCTGGATGTCTGCGACAAGTACATCGAGGCCCAGCTTCGCAATTTCCTCGTCGAGTGCTGCACCCGACTTGCCATAGGTGTCAACCACGGGGAGCCCCGTGAGTGGGTCAACCCCACCGTCCTCGGCAAACCCCGCCTGCGCGGTTCCCCGCAGACCATGTTCTGGTCCGAGGATGGCCGCCACCCTCCCCGTCTCCTGGTGCAGCAGCGTGGCTGAAAGCTCCAGGTTGGGGAGGACGGCGGTGTAGTTGGTGATCAGACCCCAGCGACGACCGGGGATCAGTGTCGGATCGGCCAGAAGCCGCTCAGCACCGGTACGAACACGCATGAACAAGTTCCTCGTGGTTTTCTGCTCTAGTTCTGGGACTCAAGGTCGCTGACAGCCATCGGGAGGCCACCGAGCGGCTTGGCCCCCTTCGCGAGAACATTGCCGGCGGCCTCAATGGCAAAGAAGTTGTCCCCGTAGGTGAAGAGAACAGCGTGGTCGCGGGACACGGCTGCTGCCTCATGCGGGGAACGCAGTGCAACGACGTGAATCTTGAGGCCGTGCTCAGAGAGCTCCTGGAGCACCTCTGCAACCGGAAGGTTATCCTTCCAACCGTCACGAAGAACCACCACGGCCTCATCAAGACCAGCAGCCTGAGCGGCGGTGACACCCTTCCACGGGCCACCCTCACCCTCGGTTGCCCCCCACTGGATCTGCTCAACCCTGTGGCCGGCGTCAGCAAGGATTTCCGAGAGTACCTCTCCGGGGTTAGCGCCACGCTTCTGGGGGTCGATTCCAGGGTGGACCAGCAGAACCGAAGCGTTGGGCGCGAGGGCGGCATCAATCGCAGAATCACGCTCGGCTACCGAGTGCGCGGCGGCGTGGCGGGCCAGCTCAATGTGAGCCGGGTTCTTCAGGACATCGAGCTGGGGAACCTGCGGGTTGTCGAGGCCGAGTTTCAGCTTGAGCTTCAGAATCCGTTTCGCCGAGGCGATTAGTTCATCGCGATCCAGGCGTCCCTCCCTGAGGGCTGCGAGGACCGCGTCATAGGCCTCGGGAAGGTCAACCGGCATGAGGATCTGGTCCGCACCGGCCTGAAGAGCAATGACGCAGGCTTCAGCAGCACCCTCGGGACGCTCGGCTCCACCCATATCCATGGCATCGGTGACGATGACGCCCTCGAACCCAAGATCGCCACGCAGCAGGTCGGTAACGATAGGGCGAGAGAAGGTGGCGGAGTTCTCCGGGTCCAGGGCCGGGAAGGCTGCGTGACCGAGCATGACGGAATCAGCGCCCGCGTCAATGGCCGCCTGGAACGGGAGGCGCTCTGTCTCATCCCAGCGCTCACGTGACAGAGTGACCGAAGGCAGGCCCAGGTGGGGGTCAACCGAAGCGCTGCCGTAGCCTGGGAAGTGCTTCAGGGTCGAGGCGATTCCAGCTTCTGCCAGCGCCTTCGTGGTTGCGGCCAGCTGCTCCGCTGCCCGAACCGGATCGGATCCAGCTGAACGAATGTTCACCCCGGGGTTCTCCGAGACGACGTTGACATCAGCAACGGGTGCGAAGGTCTGGAAAATACCAACGGAGCGCAGCTGCTCGCCGGTGACGTGCCCGACCTCTGTCACAGTCTCCAGATCACCGGTGGCCCCGAGGGCCATAGCGCCGGGCATGTGGGTGGCACCGACGCGAACGCGCGCAACTGTACCGTTCTCCTGGTCTGTGGAAATCAGAAGTGGGATGGCGGCTGCCTCTTGGAGATCAAGGGTGCTCTTACGAATGTTCTCTACTGGTTCGTGGTCACCCCCCGGCGGGAAGTAGATAATCGCACCCAGGTGGTACTTCTGGATGTACTGCTTCAGGCGATCGTGGACCTCCTGGAACTTGTCTTCAGGGTGGCCCCCACCAAACCCAAGAATGTCCTTGGCTGCGTGCCCTCCGCTGGCGACGCTAAACAACTGGCCGATTAGGACTTCATCACTCCAGCTCTCCACAGAGTCAAGAGCCTGTTGAACTGTCATTTTCTCCACTAGGGCGCTCCCTTGCTGCCTAAAGATATCGCTCCATGTTGCGATTAGAGGTTGGCTATCACCAACATCTTGTAACATACTTACATAAATCAAAGATTTTGTGTACTTTATATACTAGCAAATCGCAGAACGTACCGGTCCCACGTAAAGGACGACAATGAAGCTCAACGCAGAGCATGAAAACCAGATCAGCACCTCCATCACCGAGTCTGTAGACCCCAGGTATGCCGAGCTCGACCTCCTGCCCACCGAGGACCTTGTTCAGGCCATGAATGAGGCCGAGATGGAGGTACCTGTTGCAGTTTCCAAGGTGATCCCTCAGATCGCAGCGGCGGTTGACGCCATCAGCGCGGGAATGAAGAAGGGCGGGCGCCTGTTCTACGCCGGTGCCGGAACCTCAGGTCGACTGGGCGTTCTCGATGCCTCGGAATGCCCCCCGACCTTCTCATCGCATCCGGACCAGGTGGTCGGAATCATCGCAGGGGGTGACGACGCCCTCCGCAACGCGATTGAGGGGGCTGAGGACAACTTTGATGAGGGTTATCAGGCACTGCGGGCCTACGACCTCACCTCGAATGACACGGTCGTCGGCATTGCAGCATCGGGTCGCACCCCATTTGCGCTCGGTGCCGTAACGGCTGGAAAAGATGCCGGCGCGACAACCGTAAGCATTTCGAACAACTCCCCCGCCGAGCTCTCCAAGGTGGTGGACTTCCCTATCGAGGTCGTCGTCGGTCCTGAAATCATCACCGGTTCCACGCGCCTGAAGTCCGGTTCTTCACAGAAGCAGGTCCTCAACATCCTCTCCACCGCCACCATGGTTCGCCTGGGTAAGACCTACGGAAACCTGATGGTTGACGTATCGGCCTCGAACCTGAAGCTTGAGGTTCGGGCCCGGAACCTTGTCATGCGGATTACCGAGTGTGACCAGGAGACCGCCGAGAAGACCCTTGCTGCCAGTGGTGGAAGCGTCAAGATCGCATCGGTGGCACTTCTTCGCGGCATTACGCCCGAAGAGGCAGTTGCCCTGCTCGATGCCAATGATGGAGTGATGAGGGCCGCCCTCAACTCCTAGCTAATCACGGGGAACCCACCCCCCCAAGAAGGTTCCCCGTCAGAAGGGGGTGCGATGCTCGATGACGGGGCTCGCACCCCCTTCGTTTTGCCCATCTGGTGGATCGATCTTCGTCAATCACGCTCGAAACCGACAAGAACTTCTGGTTTTCTTCGCCTCAAAGGGGTGAGACTACGGTGGATTGGTGTGGAATCAATCTCATAACAGTGACTTCGTTATGCCCCCAAGGCCTTTGATCCCGGGTTAGTCTCGAACGGTCTGGGGGTCTGGAACTCCAGCACGCTTGAAGCAGGCAATGGTGCCTGACCCAACCTAACTGGAGGCAAGACGTGGACCGCCAAGTGGTCATAACAGAATCAGAGCCGCTGGAGCTCTACACGCTCGACGAAGCTATCGCCCAAACAACTGAGATTGATGAGAAGTCACCGGGAGAGCGCGCCCCCAGGGAACCAAAGGCTGTCAACCTGCGCCGGTGGGGCGGGTTGGTTGGCGGTATCGCTCTCTCACTGATCGTCTACTTCATCATGCCGGGCGATGTCGCCCACACCGCCAAGCTAACCGCAGCTGTCGCCGTCCTCATGGGGGTGTGGTGGATGACAGAGGCCCTGCCCATTCCGGCAACCGCCCTCGTGCCCCTGGTCCTTTTCCCCACGCTCGGTGACAGCAACATCAACGACGTGGGAGCGGCCTACGGTAACAACGTCATCTTCCTTTTCATGGGCGGCTTTATGCTTGCCCTGGCGATGCAACGATGGAACCTGCACAGGCGCATGGCCCTGCTCACGCTGAAGATGATGGGCCCACGACCGGGAGCAATGATCGGCGGCTTCATGATCGCCACCGGTTTCCTCAGCATGTGGGTTTCAAACACTGCGACCGCGGTCATGATGCTGCCCCTGGGCATGTCAGTCCTGCTCCTGGTCGCGAAGGTTGTCCCCGACATGGGTAAGAAGACAACGACCGACAACGGCGAGGTAATCGTCAAGTCGAAGTTCGGTACAGCCCTCATGCTGGGTATCGCCTACGCCGCTTCGATCGGGTCCCTGGGAACCATCATCGGTACCCCACCGAACACCCTGCTAGTTGGCTACCTGGACGAAAACTTTGGCATCCAGATCGGCTTCGGACAGTGGATGCTGGTCGGCGTGCCACTGGCAGTTGTGTTTATGTTCCTCGCCTGGCTGTTGCTGACAAAGGTACTGTTCAAGCCAGAGATCACAGAGATCCCCGGAGGACGTCAGCTCATCAATGACGAGTTGAAGATGCTCGGTAAGGTCTCTTCCGGTGAAAAGCGCGTCCTCGCCCTCTTCATCACCGCAGCAGTCCTTTGGATTGGTGTCCCCCTGGTGTGGAGCAACCCGCCGATTTCCGACGCGGGTATCGCCATCCTCATCGGTCTTCTCCTGTTCACGGTCCCCAGTGGTACTGCCCGTGGAGTTCGACTTCTGGACTGGCAGTCAGCAGTGCAGTTGCCCTGGGGCGTTCTGCTGCTCTTCGGTGGAGGTCTGGCGCTTTCAGCTCAGTTCTCAAGCTCTGGCCTCACCGAATGGATCGGAACCACGGCTTCGGGGCTAGGCGGTATGCCCGTTTGGCTGATCGTAGGGATCATTACCCTGGCCATCTTGGCGCTCACCGAACTCACCTCGAACACAGCTACCGCAGCAACCTTCCTACCGGTAGCGGGAGGCATCGCGCTTGGTATCGGAGCAGATCCGCTTCTGCTGACGATCCCAGTTGCGCTGGCTGCGACATGTGCATTCATGCTTCCTGTCGCTACACCTCCAAACGCAGTCGCATTCGGCACCGGCTACGTCAAGATCGGAGAGATGGTCAAGGGCGGCCTGTGGCTGAACCTGATCGCCGTCACCCTCGTTACGATCGTGACTATGACGTTGGTTGTGTGGGTGTTTGGCATCGTCTATTAGTCGTGCCTGATCTGCTGAGTCTGCCCCGTCCCTGGCGCGCGCTAGGGGTGGGGCAGGTTCTTGCCCCAGTGCATTGATCAGGCCTACGCCCGGGCAGCACGGCGCTGGAGGCCCTGCTCTTGGCCCTGTGCATTGATCGCGTGATCAGCACCTGCTACCTGTACCAAACAGGACCGTGGGTGAGGTGGTAAGCAACCACGCTTCAGCTAAGTCTTGGACTGCCCCTGACCCGAAGGTGTTTGGGCATCTCTGGGTAGGGGTTGTGGTGGTTAAACAAGTAAGGTCCCAAGACTTTTAGAAGTCTTGGGACCTTTCTTTTTGGTTGATTTGCGGGGGGGTGCTATTTTCCCGCACCCTATGGAGTGGAGTATCTTCGCCGCTGTAAGGCTTAGCTTCCAGGTTCGGAATGGTACTGGGCGTTTCCCTTACGCTATGCCCCCC
>NZ_FYEG01000003.1 GCF_900187855.1 Actinomyces minihominis
CCACCAAAAAAGACGGCAGCCATCCCAACCAAAAAAACACCAACAAAAACAAAGAATTTATTGAGTACACTCAAAAATCAAACAAAAAAACACACTATCAAGTTCACAAACAACACCCACACAAAAACATTGGAAGTGGATAGCCAGTCTAGAAGGGCCCCTTTTCGGTTCCTACCTCGTTCACCGGCAAGAAGAAACTCTACCGAAGACCCCCTGCCACGTCTAGTCCGTACCCACATGACGGGCATCACACCGACTCAAACACAGCCTGACCTGCATGTTTACAAGATCTCCCTGCACGTCTGGCGGTCCGGCTTCGGGCGTGTTGGGAACTGTTTTGGTCTTCGACAATGCTTGGCCCCTTGAGTACCAGCAAGCCCTCGGCAATGCCTGGTCCCTTGAGTGCCAGCAAATGGGAGCTGGTGAGTCCGACCCTTAGATGCGATAACGGGGACCAAGGCAATCGCCCTCGTCCCCGCCATCAAGCTGAGCCTGTGCCCCGCTACCTACTACTCAGTCACCGACTTCAGGTAGTTCAACTGCACGCCTTCACCAGTAAGCGTCAGCTGGTCCCCGGAGACTCGTCCGCCTGTTACCAATGCCAGAGCCTCGGTGTAGGAGGACTCTGTAACCATCAGAGTCTCGTCACAAGCCATCTGGGTAAGGGCCATCGGGCCGACCTCAATCAAACCATCCGTGATGGTCAATGCGCCCGAGTAGTTGTTGCAGCCCGACGTTCCACCAAAGGTCCCGTCAGCTTCAATCACGATATCGATCGGGGCCTCATCGGTTGGCATGATCATTACGCCGTCGACACCAGCACCGTTTGAGAGTGTCCACGTTCCTGCAAGTGCTTCGGTGGATAGGGGCTCAGCCCTCTTGTAGTTCAGTTGCGTGTCCTCACCGGTCAACACCAGGGTGTCACCAACGACCTCACCAGCACGCACCGCCTCGAGAGCCTTGGTGTAGGCGCCCTCAAGTTCCATGGTGTCCTCACAGAACATCATCGTCTGCCCAATCGGACCAAAGTCGATGACTCCCTCCGCGATGGTCAAAGTACCCATGATCTGGTTACAACCACTGTTCCCAGAGAAGTTTCCATCCGCCAGAATGTTCAGTTCAATGGGTTGGTCCGGAGGCGAGATGACATAGCCATCCGCGCCCTTACCATCAACCAGGATCCAGTCCCCGGCCAGAGTTTCGGTCGTAAGATCCGCCGCGGCAGTGCCTGCACCATCCGTCGTCGACTGGGCGTCACCCCCACCTGCACAACCAGCAACGCTGATCGCCATGATCCCCAGGGCCGCAGCAGCGGTCAAAATCTTCCTCATCTGCACATCTCCATCTAGTCGCTCAAAGCCTCACAATAGGGAATTATCGCCCCTTTGGAGATTCTCAAGATCAGGTCTTCCAAATCGTGCTGATCCTGCAACAATTGGATGATGAAGAAGACCCCGCTTCCAGTTACCCCCCTGGTTCACAAAGTCATTGCGTCGCCCGTGGGTCTCGTTCTAGCACTGGCTAGCAGGCGCGGCCTCGTCAAGATCCAGTTCCACCCCGAAAGCCTCGACCGCGACAGCGCCGTCCTCACCCTCAGCGGAAATGCCCAATCAAACCCTGGAAACCGTGACCACCCGGGCTACAGGATTCTTGAGCAGCTTCAAACTCAGTTGGGTGAGTACGGGCGGGGGGAAAGACGCACATTTGCCCTCGCCCTCGATCTTCTCCCAACATTTGATGTCGAGGACGATGCGGGCCTACACGCAGTTCCTAACCCCTGGGTCTCCGCACACGGACGATTCCGCCAGCAGGTTCAGGTTGCCCTGCAGTCGATCCCCTACGGTGAGACCGCCTCCTACGGCGAAGTCGCCACCGCCGTAGGGACGCCCGGGGCGGCGCGAGCAGTTGGCACTGCCTGCGCCACCAACCCTCTTCCCATCATCCTGCCCTGCCACAGGGTCACCAGGAGTGACGGGACGCTCGGTGAGTACACCGGCGGCGTGGCAATTAAAGAAGCCCTGCTGAAACTAGAGCGCGACAACTGTGCGGCCTAGGGACTCCAACCGTGACTATGACTTGGGTTGGACACACTCAACGCCGTTAACCGGCTGGTAGCGCCATCCCTGTGACTCCGTTTTGATCAGTTCAGAGTTCTGGTAAAAGTAGCGGTAGACAGTAACTAGGAAACCCGGTTCGCCCGGTGCCTCTGGGATGCAACCGGCCCGAGTCGACTTCACGGTCGTGGCCGGAACGATCTCTGAACGGCCGCTGGAACCGGCCTCAATGTCCCACACCTTGGTGCTCCAGAACGCAACGGTAATCTGACCATCGGCAACCCAGGCCTCGATTAAGACGCCATACTCAGAGTCGTTCTTGAACTTGACGTCAATTGAGGGAACGAAGATTGTCGCCTCGCGTCCCTCGGGATAGCGCGGAATGTACTGGGAGTGAGGCTGGTGCTCCACGTCCTCGAGCCCAGCAAAGAAGACCGCGTTGTAAAGGGTGGTCGCCAGTTGCGATAGACCGCCGCCGAGGCCGTCAACCAGCACACCATCAATAATGATTCCGGCATTGCCATAGCCGCGTTCTTCAGTAATGGGTCCCAGGGTGTCGAGCAGGCTGAAGGTTTCCCCAGGTAGGACGAGCACACCATTGATCGCCGCAGCTCCCGTAATCAGGTTCCCCGTGCGGACTGAGTCGCTGGTCAGGTTGGTAGTGAAGCTCGAGATCTGCTCTTTGACGCCCAGGGCTTCCACCTCCGCTGTCGTCAGGTCGGCCTCGACCTCGGCTAACTCAACGGTAACCGCCCTATCTTCACTGTGAATCGCCGTGATGACCGCGCCCGAAAGCTTCTCAAAGTTCACCTCGGTGCCGGTTTGGTCCGGAGTGATTTCTGGGACCCCGCCGTTGAGTTTCACCGTCGCGTTTCGTGGCGCCTGCTCCAGTTCCGGAATCTGCTCACGGAGGTCCTGGGCCAAAATCTTCCCATCAATGATCATCTCTAGCGTCGGACCGTTTGCTACGAACGAGGCCGAAGACGCCAGAGTGGCTGGCGCTAGTTCGGTGGAGTTGTCACCGACCGTTGCGTGGACCGGACCTGCCACCAGTGGTTTGGCATCTTCATTTAGCGCACGTTCGACCTCGGCGTCACTAATCGCCGGATCTACCACCTTCGAGGGCAGCGGCAGGGGGCGGCTCCCGGTAAGCCACTTCTCCCTGATGGTCTCTACCGCGCCGGGGATGTCAACTTCCAAACCTGTTGCAGATGGTGATGTTTGGGGCTGTCCGTCAACGAACTCAATCATCCCGTCAAGGGGAAGGATTGCAAAGCTATCTGTCATCCCCTCAAGGGTCGCTGTCAGTGCCTGAGTATCAACTTCGCTGACCGGCGCAACCTCACCCCCACCTGCAATGTGCCTCCAAAGGCGGCCCGGCGAGAGGTTGAAACCAACCAGCTCATCCACGGTTGCCTCAGCGTCAAGGGCAAGTCCAGCGTCTGCGGGAGTGAACTCTCCCTCGACCTCATCGACAACCACCGTCATCGGATCTGTGGTCTTAGCTTGCAGTGACGAAGCCAGCCGCTCCTTGGCGCTAGCTGCCGACATGTTTCCGAGACTCACCCCCGCCACTGTCGTACCCCGGGGGACGCGATCGGAGAGAAGCCATGCTGCGCCAACATAGGCGATCAGAAGCACCCCAACGACGCTGAGGGCGATGATTAGCGGCAGTTTTGCGCGGGCCCCTGAGTCTCCCTGCACGACACTGTCGTCAGGTTGATCAGAAGTCGTGGTTTCACTCGGTTCAAGCACAGGTCAATGTTAGCCTTTCGTATCCGGAGCCCGACCAGACAGGTCAGCAAGATCAAACGGAACTGCCTCCGCTAGACCACGGTGGGCAGGCAGCCCTCAGTTCCTACGGCGTTTCGTCGCCGCCCTCTAGTTCGGCAAACCTGGCCTTCATGGTGGGGTTGTTACGCGTCAACCGCTTTAGCGAAACCCCCTGCGCCTTATCGTTCGCCAGGCGGAGCTGGCGTTCCGAGCCGATCAACGACTCTTTCACCTTTTGCATCCGCACAATTGACTTATCAATCTCATCAATAGCCGTCTGAAAGTGTCGTGCCGCCAGTTCGTAGTTCCTACCGAACGCATCCTTGAAGCTATCCAAGTCACTCTCAAAGTTTGTGATATCGATGTGTTGTGCTTTGACGAGGGCGAGTTCCTGCTTGTACTTGAGCGCATTCATGGAGGCATTGCGCAGGACGGTAATCATCTGAATGAAGAACTGCGGCCTGATGACATACATCTTGGGGTAGCGGTGGGACACGTCAACAATGCCGGTGTTGTAAAGATCGTGATCCTCTTCAAGCAGGGAAACCAGGACTGCGTACTCGCACCCCTTCTCATTCCGGTCCTTGTCCAGCTCTTTCAGGAAGTCCTCATTGCGGCGCTTGGTCGAGGTCGTGTCACTCTCATTTTTCATTTCAAACATGATCGAGACAATCTCGGTTCCGCCCTCATCAAAGTCACGGAAGATGTAGTCCCCTTTTGACCCGGAGCGAGCGTCATTGTCCTTTTCAAAATAGGCCCTGGGAAAGGCGGTGGAACGAATCTTGTTCAACTCAATCTCACAGTGCTGCTCAAGGGTCTCTCCGACCATCTTGGTCGACAGCTTGGCCTTTAGATCCCGCAGTCGCTCGATCGCTTCATCCCGGTCCTTTATTTGCGTCTCATACTTGTCACGCAACGATGTTTCTGCCAGCTGCTTCTCGAGCTCCATGCGAGTGAGGTTGCTCTTCAACTCATCCCGTTCCTTGGCAACCTTCCCCACCGCCTCGGAGACCTCAAGTTTCTTCGCAATCTCCGCAGCCTCTAGGCGTGACTTCAAGTCCTGGATCTCAGAGGCACGAAGCGCTGCTTCCTTCTGCAGTTCAGACTCAAGTCGAGCAGCGGCCAGTGTCGCCTCAGCCTCTTTCTCTTGCGTCACGCGAGAGAGCTCATTGGTCAGGTCATCGCGTTCTTTGGAGACCGTTGCCAGTGCTTCTTGCACCGCCAACTGCTTCTGCATCTCAGAAGCATCGATGCGGGCCTTGAGCTGTTGAATCTCAGTTTCCTTGGCGGCAGCTGCCTTTTGCAGTTCACCCGCCGCCCTGGCTTCAGCGAGTTCCAACGAGCGCTCCTTGTCCTGTTGCGCAACCTCAAGGCGATCATGCAACTGCTGCTCGAACTCTCGGTCCCGAACCTGCAGTGCGATCTCGGCATACCCGGCCTCATCAATCGAGAACATCTTTCCGCAGTGAGGACACTTGATTTCGTGCATTCCAGGGACTTCCAGTTCTCGAGGCCGATGCAACGTCCTCTTCCCATTGAAGACCGCTGCGTAACGCTCACCAGCCTACGTCGACCCTCCGACATCTGCTGCGATCGAGAGTCGAAACCACAAGCCAGACCCCGACAAGGTGCCCTCAACCGCCGCAGTGGTTCCCTGCAGGTGTCGCGGACCCACACAGGGGCTGATCTCGGTTGAAAATGCACAGAATTACGCCCTGCGGAGGACCAAGACACCCGCGCGGGACCAAGGCCAGAATGGTGAGGTCTGGTCAAGGCTGGGTCAAGGTTGAAGGCGAGGTTCAGGTTTAGGTTTAGGTTTAGGTCGACGTCCAGGTCGAGGTCCAGGTCGAGGTCCAGGTCAAGGCCAAGCCTTCAGCAAGCGTGCTTCATGGCTCCGGACAATCATCGTTGACCGCCATCTTGAGATCGGTACGGGGCACATGGAACAGACGTGGCACGAACGTGCGATAGAGGAAGCGAAAATAGGGGTTTTGGGGGTATCGGTGACTACTTGGCTGTTTGCTTGCCATGGGGACTTTGCCCTGTGTTTATAAGGGAAAACCCTGCTATTTCAAGGGTGTCAGAACTGGGGTGGTGGAGCTAAGGGGATTCGAACCCCTGACCTTCTCATTGCGAACGAGACGCGCTACCAACTGCGCCATAGCCCCCGATGAACCCTCAGGTTCAGTGCCTAAAAATGTTAGCACGCCCGAGGTGATGGTTTGTCACCAGGGGCGTGGTAACTGAAGTGGTGTGCGGACTCTCTACGGGTTCGCGCTCTTTTCCTACTGGGCTCGGCGTTGCTCCAGAACCGCATCCAGGTCGAACCTGAACGTTGGTCCGGTGAGGGCGGCTGCAGTCGCAGAAGCCGCTGCCACCTGGTCGGACTTACGCAACGGACGGGCCGGAACACCCTTGGTCCTGCGTTCCAGAACGGGGACAAGGTCGGTATCGGCGTGAACGCGGCGGTTGATAACCGGAGCTGGCCGACTGCCTCGGGCCGGGGGAAGCTGGATGGCGTCCCAGGTGCGGCGCTCTTCGGCCTTGGGGCTGGCAGCTCGGGTCTCGACGACCACTTCCTCGCGTACAGCCTCTTCACGAACAGTGACGACCTTGACGGTGGTTTCGGGCGCTGATTCAGCCGTAGTTTCAACCGCTGTTTCCGCAGCCACCTCAACGTGAGCAACGACGTCCTCGACAACTTCCACGAGTTCTCGGTGAGGCTTCTTAGGAGTGTCCTTTACGGCCTCCATCAGCTTCAAGGTCCCGCGCTTGGCAGCGGCTTCACGGCGACGGGCGTCCCCTCGTTCGCGCTGCTCGGCGATGGCAACCTTGATCTCTTCAAGCTCCACCATCTCTGCAGCATTCTGCTGCTGGGCGCGGTACGCACCAAGGGCCGAACTGATCACAGTGCCAACCAGAAGCACCCCGGGCACAGCCAACCAGGCCCACGCCATCGCACCAAACGCGGCAACGATTGTGAAAACCAAGGTCAGCACAACGGCAAGCCCAGCTGCGACAATACGTCGCTGGACAGCGGCCTGCTCACGGGCCAGTCGCGCCACCCGTCGGGCCCGCAGCGCAGCCATCTGCTGCGTGGGGCTAACCGGACGTGCCTTCGAGGTACGGGGTGCTGACGCGCCTGAGTCGGCGCCGGAAGCTTCCAGGTGTGACATGTGTGTCCCTTCGCTACTTGCCGCATGGGATGTGGAAAGAAGAGGTCGGGTGGAAAGTGAGTCCTGCTTCCGGGCAGCGCTGCCCGATTCAAACTCAACCAGTTCAACCCCGGGAGAGAACCTATCGCCCTCACGCGAACTGACCACGGCTTTTCGTCGGGCTATTGCTGCAGGCAGCGCGTACACAACGATCATGCACGCGATCACGGCTACAAGAATGCCAGCAAATTCCACGGCTCCAACATAGGCAGACTCCGGGGCAATTAACGCGTGCCACTCCGCGCGTCGCACGCAATTGGACCTGTGACTTGAGATCTACTGCCGAGGGCGCCTCCCGGTACTGCGTCTCAGCTATCTTGGCGGCGAATCCAGGCAGTCACTAACGAATGTCCAGGAAGGCCCTTGAGGTCATCCTGATCGATAGCAAAACCGACATGATCAGCCCACTGCCCATTGATGTGCATGAAGCGCGGCTTGTACCCCTCTTCGCGCAGATGCAGCTTGCGCGCGAGCCCGAGCGACGGAACATTCTCCGGCCTCACGTTCACCTCAACTCGGTGCAGCCCCAGGTCTTTGAGGACGAGGTCGATCACCGCTGCAACCGCAAGCGATGTAATCCCCCTGCCGGCCCACTTCTGTGCAATCCAGTAGCCCAGCACCCCCAGCTGCATGGCGCCGCGTTCGATAGCGCCCACCGAGACCAAACCCGCGATCTCCCCGTCGACCTCGACCATCATCGACAGGGCCTCACCGTCTTCTTGGCGACGGTCCATCAGGCCCGGGAACTCTTCCCACGTCGGCACCTGCGAGCCGCTCTCGGGGGGAATACTGGCCTCCCACTGCCCCAACCATTCGACGTTGCTGCGTCGCACCCGTTCAACCGCGTGGTGATCGCGCCCCACACAGGGCCGCAAGACCACCCTGGTGGTTCCGTGTCCGAGGTGAAGAAGCTCGTTCAGTTCCTCGCCCTCGAACCTTACTTCGAGGTCCTGCGGTAACCAGCCCCATATGGAACGACGAGGACGAAAAAAGGTGAACATTTCGGTCTCTAGTCGAGCAGCATGCAGGTCAGCAGCGTCCCCTCGGGGACGTTGGTGGTCTGTTCGGGAACAACCGCCAGGGCATTTGATCCGGCCAGCGCAGAGAGCCACAGCGAGTGCGGGTCACCAACCGGGTGCGCCTCATAGCCCGAGGACGGCGATCCCTGAATGCGCACGCGCACGAACTCGCGAATACCGCGCGTGGATTTAAGGTCGGTGGTTGCGCGGGCTTTCACCGAGGGACGGTTGAGGGTTTTCCAGCCCTGCATCTTTCGCAGCGCTGGCCGAACGAACACCTCAAAACACACCTGGGCAGCCACGGGATCCCCGGGAAGGCAGAAGATCGGGGTGGCGGTGACGTCGTCCTCATCCCCCTCAACGCTGACTGTTCCCACGCCCAGCATGGTTCCCGGATAGGCGGCAACGTTGTCGAAGCGGACTGTTCCTGCGGTTCCCAATGCTTCACGCACCGTGTTGCCGGAGCCGTGTGACAGGCCTCCGGTGGTAATGATGAGGTCGGCCCGCATTAGCTGATCATCGATCATGCGACGCAATGCAGCCCGGTCATCGGGGACGGCCGTGGTGCGGAAGGTTTCTGCGCCCACTTCGGTCGCAGCGGCAGTCAGGGACTGTCCGTTGACATCGAACGTGCTGCCTTCGAGTGGGGCCGCGCCCGGTTCCTGCAGTTCATCCCCAACGGAAATAATGACGACACGAGGACGCGGGTGAACGAGGACGCGAGCGCGCCCCACAGCAGCGATGGCGGCAATCTGGGCCGGGCCGAGACGGGTCCTGGTCTTGACGATCACCTGCCCCACCCGCATGTCCTCTCCTCTGCGGCGCACATTCTGGCCCAGGGTCACCGGGGAGGCGATGGTGACCGTGGACTCTCCGTGGTCGGTGTCCATCAGATCCACCACGGTGTCGGCCCCGATGGGTAGGGGTGCACCGGATGCGATCCGCACCGCCGTGTTGGGGGCGAGGCCGCCCGGATGGGCCTGCCCGGAAGCCACCTCGGCAGTTACGGGAAGTCCCACGGGGGACAGTGCGCTCACTCCGGTGAGATCCTCGGCCCTAACCGCATACCCATCGAGGGCTGCGACGTTCTCTGACGGGTGGTCGAAGGGCGCGGTGACGTCCTCTGCCAGAACACAACCCACCGCATCGAGTAACAGGAGGTCGAGGGGGTCCTGCTGGTCAGCGTTGCGCAGGCAATCCTGATAGAAATCGGCAACGGAGCGCATAGGGTCACCTTCTGGTTGCAGCAGTGAAATCGCAACCCCCAGCGGGTTGCCTGCACCAGCCTAACCGCTCAGCGTTGAGGGGAGCGAGGACCGACATGCTTCAGGGCCCCGCTAGCATGGCACCATGAGTTCCGAGGCCATCTCCACCCAGAAACGGCACTGGCGAACCGCCTACCTGGCACGGCGTCTTGCGGGCGCGACGATGCGCGGTGAACCCGAAGTGAGTCAGGGCGGATCGGGTGGAAACCAGGGTGTCAGCGCTTCCCTTCTGGAGCCGCTGCTGGAGACTCTCCCCGCGGGAGCGGTGGTGGCCGGTTACCTTCCGCTTCCCGCCGAAGTTGATGTTCTTCCGCTGCTCGCCGACTGGGTGGGCCGGGGAGGACGTGTCATCGTGCCCACTTCTGACGCGCTGCTTAGCGGAGGACGAACCACCCCGAGCTGGGAGTTCCTTGGGGATGACTCAAATGAAAATGTCCGTCCCGAGGACGCCGCCCTCATCCTGGTTCCCGGGATTGCTTTTGGATTGGACGGACGACGTTTGGGACGGGGCGCCGGGTGGTACGACCGGGCACTGCCGACATTCGCTTCGGAGTGTGTGAGGGTGGGGGTGTGCTTTGAGGACGAGGTGGTTGGCCCCGGCCTCATCCCCACGGAATCCCATGACCACCAGGTTGACTTTGTCCTCACACCCAGCAGTCTGACCCGGGTGGGTGAGTTGAGGGAAGGGCTTCCCAGCGACGGTCCCCAGGTGCGCCGCTAGGGAGATCTCCACAGGTAGGCGGCGAACCGCCGCTGGCTGATGTCAGCTCACGGCAGGGTTGCCCTATGACTCCAAAGCGTGATGCTCCCTCCCCCTCGAGACTGGGTGGCTACAGCAGCCGCCTCTTCCTGCGACGGATCTTTCTGTCTGTTGTCGCCCTGCTCCTGGTTGTGTTTGCGATTCTGGCCCTACGGGCTCCCTGTGATTGCACCACCCCACTCGGAGCGGAACCTCAATCGGAAGCGAGGCCGGAGGTCAAGCCTGGGTACGCGCAAACTGTCATTACTTCCGGTTCAAACCCGGTGGCGCTCGGGCCCGGTGACAAGGTCGAAATCTGGGGTCCAGCGCCCTCGTGCCCCGAGGACTCCTGCCCCATCGACCTGCTTGCCGCAAATGTCACAGTGCTGAGCGTTGAGGAACCGATGGGAGAGCTTTTCGCTGATGAGAGGCGGCCTCTGCTGACCGTGAGCCTGCCTGCCGGCGACATTGCCGGTGTGCTGCAGGCATCTGACAGCGACAGGATCCACTTCGTAGTTCGATAATGTCCAGGTCCGCCGGGTCCGCAGTAGTTCCAAGGGGCCGGCCCTCTTCATGAAAGGAACTGAAAAGGTGCTCAAGGGATTCAAAGACTTCATCAGTCGCGGTAATGCCATCGATTTGGCCGTGGGTGTTGTCATCGGCGCGGCATTCGGTGAGGTGATCAACGGCCTGGTGAACGACTTCCTCAACCCCCTGATCGGGGCTATCTTCGGAAAGCCTGACTTCTCCAGCCTGTTCGAGTTCCAGATCCAGCTATTCGGTGAGCCAGCCCTGGTTCGCCCGGGGGTCTTCCTGACCGCGCTGCTCAACTTCCTCATTGTGGCAGCTGCCCTCTACTTCTTCGTCGTCCTCCCGGTGAATGCGATGAACAGGAAGAAGGACGCGGTTCTCGGCCTTCAGGAGGACGCGAAGGAACCCGAGGTGGCTCCTGAAGTCGAGCTGCTCAAGGAGATTCGCGATCAGCTCAAGGCTAATGCCGGAGCCTCTGAGGCCTAGTAGCCCCTACCAGTGCGGTGGAACATTCTCCCTCAGCCAGCGGTCATCGCCGCTTTCTGAGGGAGGTGTCGTCTCTGGGGAAGCGTCCCTACTGGCCTCCATATCAGAACCCAGGGGGCTGAGAGTGTCGTCGCCGACCACAACCTCAGGCTCCTCACCTCCATTGTCGACCCGGGTGACGTAGACGGCCCGCCGAGGCTTCTTCTTTCGTGGCCTCTGCGCCCCAGAAGTCTGGGAGGTCTGCTGGGAACCCATGGCTGGACCGCGTCCTACTTACCGGAGGTGCGTCGAACCACGTTGGCGAGGACGGTGTGGGACTGGGCGCCCCTGCGGCGCAGACCAATGGCTTCCCGGAGCGCCTCAACCTGGTCTTCCTCACTTGCTCCGGGATGACGTGCCCAGAGCCAGGTTGCCACCTCATCCAACTGGTCATCACTGTAGGCAGCGAGTGGCAATCCCTTGGTAACCGGGGGCCTGGGGCCCACTTCAACCTCAGGGACCTCAACTACTTCGATGACCTCTTCCACCTCGGGGACCGCATCCTCAAGCTGGACCCGAACCAGGTCGGCATCATCAACCTCGACTGCGGTCTTCTCCAGCAGGTCTGCGGCCTCAAGAACTTCGGACAGGTCCCCTTCCACTCCTTCATCCGGAGCGGGGGCACCTTCGACCTCGGCAACCTCATCGACCTCGTCGAAGATGGCGATCGGTTGGCCCGGCTCATCGTCCTCGGGGTCTTCCGCAGCTTCTACGGTTACCTCAATGGGACTATCTGACTCAACTTCGATCGCTTCGTCGTTTTCATCGAGGCCGTTGGACTCCGCGGAGTCCACCTTCGTCTCACCAAGGAGCTCTGCCCCCTCGGCAGCCAGAGTTGCTGCCGCGGCCGGGGTGACGGGTTTGCCGATGCGAATGTAGTACTCATCGACAGCGTCAAGAACCAGTTCAACGATGTGCTGGGCTTCCTTGTTCGGGTCGATAAAGACCGACATCGAAAGTTCTGTGCGGACCTTCCAGCCGGCGTTCTCCAGCTGCTCGGGCCAGTAGCGATCACGCACACGAAGCGAAGGTTCACCGCGGTAATTGGGGTCGTCGGTGAGGACCGCCACCAGCAGTTCACCCGGCACCTCCGGGTGACCAACAGCCAGGGGAATCCGGGTCGGACCCACCCCGAGGTTGGCAACAATCGGTAGTCCAAGCCGGTGCAGACGATCCGCAAGATCAACCAGCAGGTCATCGGGGACGTGTTCCCCACCGTCGCCTGTCACGTCGCTTTCAGTGCGACCTTCGGCCAGCGCCAAGAGGTCAACGAGGGCGAGCGCCCCTGCATGACGGAGTCGGGAGCGGTCGATCTCCGTGGACTCCAGGCTCGTCACCACCGTCAGATCACCCACGGAACCCTGAGCGATCTGCTCGATTGCCTCAATCCCCTCGGGGGTCGACAACACCCCGAAGTCATGAATGACCCTGCCGTGAGCGGTCTTGGCGAAGCCGACGGAAAGTACCGTGCGCTCAGGTCGGTTCGCGGCCAGCTGTTCGGGTAGAACCACCATCTTCTCAAGCTGAGCCGGCATACCGAGCCGTGATGAGAGGTTGCGGTCCAACCCCATGAGGCGCCTGATGGAAGCTCGGACACGGTCCGCATGACGTTCGCTGAATGTCACGATGTTAATGGTCTGCCCGGTGTTACGAGCCATGTGATCCAGCAGGTACTCAGCAGCCCTGTCGGCCTCACCCAGTGAAGACTCAATGGCAACCGTGGTGGGGGCTGGCATTCCTGAACCCTCGACCTTGATGTACTCAATGGTGCTGAGGGGACGGGGAGCCGGAACCGCAACGATGCTGGTGTCTGGCTTGTACTTCACAACCAGGTCGGCGAAGTGGCCGTTGATGGTGGCGGGCCGGGCCGGGAGTTCATAGACGGGAAGGAACTTGGCCATCTTGGAGAGCCATGAACCAGACTTCACGTCCTCGGCCGCGCTTGCGAAGGCGATAACATCGCTACCCCGCGCAATGATAGGTGCGAGTTCCGCCAGGGCGGCATCGGCCATGCCCACCAGGAGGACGGTATCGACCGGTCGCCTGCGGTTTGCGACCGCCGGAACCAGGGCCGGACCCGCACAGACAATGGGAAGCAGGTCCCATGCCAGGGAGTACTCGCCGAAGAGCGTCCGCGCCGGAACTTCATCACCGAGGGCAGCGATCAGCTCAGCGTGCTGTTCAGGGTAGACGGAGACCGCGTCGCGGCGCCCCGACTTGACGCGCTCAACCACGGAGTGGCCGAGGCTCTCAACCTGAGCCTGGTCAAGCACCCGGATCTCACCAACCAGCCCCTGGAGGAGGTCGGGGTCAAAACCACCGAGGCGTGGTTCGGCGGCCAGCATGAGCCCGAGGGCGGAAGCCCACCAGGAGAGGTCAAGTTCGAGGCCGAGCAGCTCGCCCTCAATCTGTCGGGTCCTGAAATCTTCCACCAGTTCACCCAGACCGAGAGCATCCAGCTCTTCAGTAACACGCAGGCGCTGCGGAACCAGCCGGGCTCCATTGGTATCCTCGGAGAGCGCCTCAATAATCGGGCACAACTCATCGAGCGGCATTGACCCCAGATGACCAAAGGCGGGCTCAAGGAAGGGGGCGATAACGCGCACCTGTGAGGTGGCCTCATCCAGGGTTTGCACGCAGCCCTTAAGCCCCTCGGGGATGGTTGGCCACGGCTCTTCCTCCGCTGCGGCAAGACGCCACTGATGACGGCACTCTTGGACCTGGCCGAGAGCATCGTGCAGGTCGGCCACGTGGACCCCTGGTCGCACCAGGTCTTTGGCCTGCTTCACCATCTGGCGACGGCGTGAACCCTTGAGGTTGATCCCCTTCTGCTTCCGCCACTCGGGGGTGGCTGTGGCAATGACGAGGTCGGCCGGTGATCGTTCGAATGCTTCGGGACGGAAGAGGTCCAGCAGTGACTGGGCCCGCTCTATCAGCTCCAGCTGCAGTCGCCAACCGTCGAGGGTAGTGGCTGTTTTCAATCCGGTTTGGCCGGCCACACGAGCCATCTGGACACGCACTGCCGGCAGAATCTCTTTCGCCAGCGCCTCGGTGGCGTCAAGGACCCTCTGGACGTCAGCGACGTCCCGCAGCTTGATACCATCCCAGCCACTCAGTGGTTCCTCGGCGTTAAAGATGCCCTGCCTAGAAGCTTCGTCCAGCAACTCCCGCGCGCGGATGCCCCCGTCCTCGGAAAGGTTCGCGAGGGTAGCCGCACCGAGGCGAACCCTGGTGCTGGGACCGTCGGGGTCCGAGGTCAGTTCAGTGAGAACCTGGAGAGCATCAAACGGGGTGACCCCGAAGTCCTCAAACTCTGCGTGCAACTGCTCTTCATAGGCTCCGAGGGCGGCGCGGGCGCGGCGCAGGGCCACCCGCATGTTCTCAATCTCGGCCTCATTACCAGACGGATCGAGGGCGCTGAGGGCAGTTGCTAGCCTCTCACTAACCCTTTCCGGATCCGTGCCGGGAAAGAAGTCAGCGACAATAGAGCCGATCTGCTCGCGTTCAAAACGGCTTCCCAGCGCCTCATAGCTAGCAGAATCGTTGGCGACGACGAGGACGGACCTGCCCTCTGCGGCCAGTGCGGCAGCCGAGGAGACCGCCGCCCCGATCAGGTCGGCACCATCGGCCGGCTTCACAACATATGAGCCACCGCTGATGACAGCCTCGATAACATCCTGGACAGCCGGGGACTGATCGCCAACGCCGACCTCTTTCCACGGGTCGCGGTCCGCGGGGTTAGGAACTATTTCAGTGTCTGTGCGTTCCAGCTTCTCTCGGGCTTCAGAATCGCCCGTAATACCCCGGAGCACCTCTGAACGTTCCAGGAACGCGGTGTCAGAGAGGTCGCGGAAAAGTGAGGCAGTCGGGTGGGTGAGAATCTCCAGGGAGAGGTCATCACGCAGCTTGAACTTCTCCAGGTAGGTGCCAACCTCTGCGATAGCCTCCAGAGCCGCTGCCGGTGCGAAGCCGCCGGGCCCGTGGAGTGCTTCAAGGAGCAGGCCACGATCGACCTCGACGCCCGCAAGCGAAGCCTCCCGCAACAGGCGAGCTGAGACCTCAACCCCGGGGAGCAGGTGCAGGGTCAGCTCCCCGTCCTCGTCCTCACCAATGACAACCTGGCGCATAAAGACGGGAATCTTGGTGGCTGGCCTGGGGCCACCCCATGAGGCCCGCCCCACCGCAAGGTGGACCACAACGTGGCCGTGTTCAGCTGCCAGCTGTTCAGCAAAGGCACGGAGCTCACCGACTTTAGCGGTGACCTCTGCCAGCGAGGTTTCCTCACGAACCAGGTTGGAGAGTCGGGTGGGGGCGTCGGCGTACAGCGCGGCTAATCCGCCGGGGTGGGCGCTGGAGAGCGCCACCGCTCGGGCAGCTGCCTCGGTGGCATCAACACGCGCGGCCGTAGCCAGCTCGCTGCGCCACAGGGACGACAACTCGGAAAGGGGTAGCACAACCTCGTCCTCTTCGAGTTCTTCGGTTTCTTCGACGTCAAAGGGAGCCGTGGGGATCACAGCTTCACCTTTTGGCACCTGTTTTTCAGGCGTAGCTAAATCCGGTGCACCTGCTTGTGACTGCACCGATTCTGGATTCTGGGCATGGTTACGCGTCTCCCGTCGGGGGCCCTTGCGCGAGAAGATTGAACGTGCCACAACGCAACACTAGCTTTACTCAACCCCCGCGCGTGGTCAGCGTGGCCGGGTTTACTGGAAAAGCTCCCACGTCCTTGCGTTCCACCCCTCGGGATTAGCAGGTGTGAACTTCCCCGTTTGGTGGGATTCTGGGACCTAGCTCACAGGTCATCCCAAAGTAGCCCCTGTGACTCCAGGTCGATGCCGAACTCGGAAAGAAGGAACCAGAAGATGACGGAACCGCAGTCCGACCTTCCCGACATTTACTACCCCGATGAAACCACCCTAAAAAATGCAAGGATCAGGGACTGGCAACAGGTTGAGGAGGAAGCGGCAGCAGACCCCGTCGCCTACTGGGAGAAACGTGCTCGGGAACTGACGTGGTCAAAGCCGTGGACACGCACCCTCGATGACGATGATGCCCCATTCTTCAAGTGGTTCGTCGGCGGCAAGACCAACATTGTCACCAATGCGATCGACCGCCACCTCGACGGCCCCCACAAGAACAAGCTCGCCCTCCTGTGGCAGTCCGAGGATGGGAAAGAGACACGCACCTTCTCCTACTTCTCCCTCAACCGGGCCGTCACCAAGATGGCCAACGTGCTGAAAGCCCTGGGGGTTCGCAAGGGCGACCGTGTCACCATCTACCTGCCGCGCATCCCCGAAGTCTTCTTCGCCATGCTGGCCTGCGCCAAACTGGGCGCCGTCCACTCGGTCATTTTTGCCGGTTTCTCTGCCGACGCACTCACCGCCCGCATCGACGACTCTGAGTCCAAAGTGGTCATAACCGCCGATGGTTCCTGGATTAACGGTTCCGTGTTCCCCCTGAAGGACATCGTTGACCAGGCAGTGCGTTTCTCCCCCACGGTCGAAAACGTCCTCGTCATCAAGCGCACCGGTTCCGAGGTGACCATGGACCCGCTCCGCGACCACTGGTACCACGACCTCACAGCCCTGCCCATTGCCCGCGGTGCCTGCGAAACGGTCCAGGTCGACGCGGAGCACCCCCTCTTCATCCTCTACACCTCGGGATCAACGGGGAAGCCGAAGGCCGTCCTCCACACCCACGGCGGCTACATGGTGGGAACCTATGCGACACTTCGCGACACCTTCGACCTGAATGACGGGGATAGGTACTGGTGCACGGCAGACGCGGGATGGATCACCGGGCACTCCTACGTCGTCTATGGGCCACTGCTGAACGGGGCGACTTCGTTCATGTACGAGGGCGGACCGTCCTACCCGCACCCGGACCGCTGGTGGTCGCTAATCGAACACTACGGAATCACCACCTTCTACACCGCCCCCACCGCCATCCGCTCGCTCATGCGATTCGGGGACGCCTGGGTGAACCGCCACGACCTCTCCAGCCTGCGCCTGCTCGGCACGGTCGGCGAACCAATCAACCCGGAGGCGTGGCGCTGGTTCTACGAGATTGTCGGCCAGGGCCGCTGCCCCATCATGGACACCTGGTGGCAAACCGAAACCGGGATGTTCCAGATCGCCGGAGTCCCGGCTATGCCACAGAAACCCGGCTCCGCTGGGAGACCCATATTCGGCCAGGTTGCTGAGATCGTCGACGAAAAGGGTGACCCGGTCCCCGATGGAACCGAAGGTTTCCTCACCCTGCTCAACCCCTGGCCGGCAATGATGCGCACCCTCTACCGCGATGACCAGCGCTACCTCGACACCTACTGGAACGTCTATGCCGGACGCTACGCCACCGGGGACTCGGCCCGTCGGGACGAGGACGGCTACTACTGGGTGATCGGACGCACCGACGACATCATCAAGGTCTCGGGACACCGACTGGGAACCGCGGAGGTCGAGTCGGCGATCACCTCCCACTCCGCCGTGGCCGAAGCAGCCGCAATCGGACTGCCCCACGAAATCAAGGGGAACGCCATCCACGTCTATGCCGTCCTCAACCCGGGCCACCAGGGCAGCCGCGAGATGACCGAGGAACTGCGCGCCCATGTCGCCACCCACCTCTCCCCCATAGCCAAACCAGACGAGATCATCTACGTAGAATCCCTACCGAAGACTCGCTCAGGCAAGATCATGAGGCGGGTTTTGCGTGCCCGCGCCCTCGGTCAAGATGAGGGGGACCTGTCTACACTGGATGGTTAGAACCCCGGAACCCAGGGCGGGTTCCGGACCACCACGCCAGGGGGTTGCCGTGAGCCACGCCAAACCATCCAGACACGTCCCGCAGGCCAAGAGGATCGTCTACGCTCACCGCGGCTCCAACCAGTTGGCACCACCGACAACTGCCCGCCTTCGAGCTGGCAGTTGTCGGTGGTGCCACCTGGATAGAGACCGATGTTGATATCACCGGAGATGGTGCGCCCGTCATCATTCACGACTCCTCACTGGACAGGACCACCAACCGAAGAGGCCCCCTCGTCGACCTCGACTCCTCGGAACTGGATACGGTCGACGCGGGCGCCTGGTTCGCCCCCGCCTACCAGGGGGTCCGGCTCCCGAGGCTCGCCGAACTCATCGACTTCATCAACGACAGGGCCATCAACGCCAACATTGAACTGAAGTCCCACGAATCCGGTGAAGCGGGGACCAGCCAACTCATCGATGCGGTCATCAAGGAACTGGCTCGCCTCGACCCCGAGCGAGAGATCATCATCTCCTCCTTTTCACCGCTCGTCCTCGACCGCTTCCATCAGAGGGCGCCCGAGTACACGATTGCGATGCTGTGGACTAAAGAAACTCTCGGTCCGGACTGGCTGTCAGTACTCGAGATGGTTGGCGCCACCTACGCTCACCTTGAGAATGAAGGACTCACCGAGGCCATAGTCAAGGCGATTACCTCCGCGGGCTACGGGGTGAGCGTCTGGACAGTGAACGATCGCGCCCGGGCCAACGAGCTTTTCAACTGGGGCTGCACCGGGATCTTCAGCGATGTCGCCACCCACATGCTCGACTTTCAGCAGGTGTGACGACTAGTTGATGTCATCGAGCTGCGCGGCGGACTCCGGAGGGGTTGCCAGAAGGGCCATCTCACGCTTGCGTACCGCGATGGTCAGCGAGAACATGACGACTAGAAGCGCTACCGCCCAGGTGAAAATATAGAAAATCTGGTGGTCAACCATCGCGTTCCAACCCCCCTGGTCAAGCCCGGCAACGACGTGGGCCCAACCCTTCTGGGTGTCGAGCCCCTCGGTGAGGGCGGTGGTAAACGGATCGGTTCCGGAGGGAACCAAACCACCAAGGACCTGCGCTATGTACTCATTGGAGAGCGCGTGGGCCAGTTTGCCTGGGGTCAGACCAACCAGTCCGAGAACGGTGACAATGCTGGCGAACAGGGTTGGAGGAAGGACGGTCTTGACATAGAGGTTCTTCTCGCCCGCCGCGATACTGACAACCGAAATCACCTCACCAATCAGGAAGCCGTAGACGGCCCCGGCGGTTGAGATGTCGAGAAGGAGCGCCGGTGACACCGAGTCGAGGAGTGCCATTCCAAGCGGACTGAACTGTCCTGTAGAAAGCGGGACGACCACGAGGGGAATCAGAGTACCCACGAAAACACCGCCGGCAGCTCCGAATCCGGCCCAGGTACCCAGGCTGACCGCCACCTGCGACAGGGTGATGCCGCTCGCGGTACCGCGGCGCAACTGCAGCAGGGAGACGATGACGATGGTGAGGATGTAGGCGACAGTCCAGCAGGTCGCCACCAGAAGGGTGTAGAAACCAACCGCGTGGGAAAGGAAATCCGAGGTTTCGTTTCCCCTGACATTCATCAGAATCGAAGCGCCCAGGACCCCCACCACACCCGGAAAGATAACCAGCACCGCGCCGATGTTGACGACCTTGTTGATATGGGTTGCCTCGGTGCGGTCCTCAGCCCGAAACTCGCTTGTGTCCAGCGACTCCCAGTTCGGCAGGGCAACCCGCTTGGCAAATCTCAGGTGTTTCCTAATTAGTCTGAGGTCGTTGCCGTGGCCCTGATTGAGCAGGATGAGGGCGGCCCACAGAGCCAGGCCCACCAGGACCAGACCCCCGAAGATCCACAGCATGGCGGCCGGCGCGATGGTTCCGCTGAGCAGGGCCCAGAAAACCATTGCGGCCGAAATGATGAACGAAATCAAACCAAGTACCGCGTAGACCCGGCGCCGGCTGCTGCGCTTCTCCCGGTGGGAAAGCACCGCGCACAACAGACTCAGCCCCAGGAAAATGGCTGACAGACTCACGGCCCAACTACTCATAGGCCAACCCTAAGTCACGGGCAGACCGCTCGCAGGGGCGGAACAGCCCCTCACAGCAGGTGCTCGGCCAGCAGTTGAACGGTCCTCTCCCGGTTTCTAGCCTGCTCCATGGGGTCGCCAGCATATGCCCCCGCGACAGGACTGATCATTAGCTCATTCGCCCCGACCTCTCCCGCGAGATTGAGGAGGCGCTTCGACACCGTCTTGGCGTCACCTACGAACAGGAATGGCTCACCCATGTTGCGGTGCGCTACCTCGGCTGCGGTCCAGGCGTAGCCCTCTAGCTCTTCTACTGGGCGCTGCGGTTCCATCTTGCCCCCGGTGCGCAGTCGCGCGCTCTGCAGCCTGTAGGCGAGGGCGAGCCGCTCGGCCTCATCAGCGGTTTCCCCCACCACCACGTTCACCGGAATCAGTGTGGTCGGCTCTGGGAACTGGTCGGACGGGTGGTAGCTATCCCGGTAGATCTGCAGGATCTGCGCCATGCCGGGAATGCCAAAGTGGTTGGCAAAGACGTAGGGCAGCCCCATCTGAGCCGCCAGCTGGGCGGAGTGTGCCGAGGAGCCCAGCAACCACAGGTCCACTGCTGAGGTTGGGGCCGGAGTGGCCTGGATGTCATAGCGCCTGCCGCCGACATCGAGGGCAACCGCTTGTCCAAGTGGGGTTACTCCGGAGCCCAGCATCTCCCTCAACAGGGTGACGTCATTGGCGTAGTTCTGTACGCCGTCCCCGGGAAGTCCCTGGCGCAGAATGGCAGCGGTGAGCTGGTCACTGCCGGGGGCTCGCCCGAGCCCCAGGTCGATCCGACCGGGATACATCGCCGCGAGCAGCGCGAACTGCTCCGCAACGGAGAACGGGGCGTGGTTCGCCAGCATCACGCCGCCGGATCCAAAGTGAATCTGTTCCGTCCCTTCTGCGAGATAGGGGATCAGAACCGCGGGCACCGTCGACGCGATGGGATCAATATTGTGGTGCTCTGCCACCCAGTAGCGCGTGTAGCCCAGGCGGTCTGCAAGGCGGGCAAGCTGGCGGCTGGACTGCAGTGTCTGGGCTGTCGTCTGCCCGCTGCGAAGTGGAATGAGGTCGAGAATACTGAGCTTGATGTCTGTCATTCCCCCAGCGTATCCAGCCTTCCCCAGAGCTGCTCCGGGGCTTAGCTACCAGCCGAGCAGGTAGTCGACTCTCTCATGAAACCACTCCCGTCCTCACATGTTCTTCACATATTCACCTGGAATGTTGGTGCCCAACACAATCGAAAAGCAGCGAGATATTTGGAGTGACTGTGGACTGGACATTTCTAGTAGCCGACCTGGTGCTGATCAGCATCCTGGTTCTGGGTCTCTATCGTCGTCGTCACGGGCGCAAAGACCTGGTCATTGCACTCTACGGGTCAAATGTTGGCGTGATGATCGTGGCATTTGCTCTGCAGGATGTCTCTGCGACCACTTCGGTTGGGGTTGGCCTGGGACTCTTCGGCGTTCTCTCCATCATCCGTCTGCGTTCGACTGAACTGGAGCAGTACGACGTAGCCTACTACTTCTCCGCCCTCGCCATGGGACTGCTGGCCGGGCTTAACGTCGGAGTCTGGTGGGTTTCCTGTGGTCTTATGGCCCTGCCTATTCTGATCCTCGGCCTGGTTGACTCGCCCCACTTCATGCCCGGATCTCGCCGCCAACGCGTCACCCTGGACGAAGCAGTGTGCCGTGAGGGCCTGCTGCGAGCACAGCTCACCGAGATCCTCCAGGCGCAGGTGACCCAGATCAGCGTGGTCCAGACCGACCTCGTCCAAGACAAAACGATTGTCGATGTCGTCTACAGGGTCAACCCCAGGACGGTCGAGAAGCAATCTGCACCAGCCAGTGGATACTCACCCGATGTGGTGAGCCATGCCTGACCAACTTGATCTTGCAGCTTGGGAGTTACCGCCCGTTAGCCTGGACGAACTCAACGCCGAGGCCGCACTTCAGACCCGTCATGACCGCAAGTACCTGCTGAACGCGAACGAAGCTCTGCACCTGCTGCGTTGGATCGCCTCCGACGAGCGCATCGATAACCCCCGGGTCGTGGAACACCTTTGGCTCCGCTCCCACAACTATGCCTCCACCTACTTTGATACGTCCTCGTTGCAGTGCTACCGAATGGGCCTGCAGCGTTCTCCCCATCGGTTCAAGGTCCGCAGCCGCACCTACGTTGACTCCGCGGTGACGTTCCTTTCAGAAGCACACCCCGGGTGGGACACATGTCGAAACATCATTGACGGTGCAAGACGGCAGTTTGGCGGTACTTAGAGTCGCCAATGATGGGCCTTCTATTAGCCCTGAACTGCAGGAAAGAGTCTTCGACAGGTTCGTCCGCTCAGACTTGGCACGATCCACCCTGCAGGGCTCAACCGGACTTGGCCTCTCAATAGTCCGTTCTGTAGCCCGGACCCACGGGGGAGACGCCTCTGTTGGCACCGAGGGATCGTGGACCATTTTTGAGCTAACTCTGCCTCTGTCCCGAAAGGGCGGATCGACCACCTAGTCGGGATCGCTGGGGTCGAGTGGAGCATGGTGATCCAGCTCAGCCACCCCCTGCTTCCAGTACCCCTGTGCGTCCATATGCACCTTCGGTAGGTTGAGTTCACGGCGCAGGTAGCGACGCAGCGGCGCAATGAGACCCGCTTCCCCCGCGAGGAACACAAAGGTGCCCTCGTCAAAGCTCAGTCCCCGCAGCTCATCCGCTACCTCTTCGGCCCTACCCTCACCTGCAAACCAGCGCAGATCTGCCGGCAGATCATCGGGGAAGTAGGCGAAATCCTTCGGGTTCGCAGCTACCAGAAGCGCTGTCACCGGAACCGAGGTAGGAGTTCCATCAATCCAGCGCAGAGCAGCTGAGAAAGCCGACTCATCAGCGACAATCACCATGCTTCTGATGTTGTCGGGAGGCAGATGTGAACCTCGCGGACCAGCTACAGCGAGCTGATCCCCCTTCTCAGCACGCGCTGCCCAAGCGGAGGCAGGGCCCTTATCCCCATGGAGAACGAAGTCGATGTCCAGCTCCCCCGATTCACTTCGATACTCGTGAGGCGTGTAATCGCGAGCGATTATCTCTCCCTCTTCGGGGCGCCGGATTCCTTCAGCCGTGACAACCGGGGTCGTCAATGTGCCCGATGCGTCGGGAAAGAAAAGCTTGACGTGATCGGCCGGACCAAGGGAGGTAAAACCGGCTAGCTCATCCCCCACCAGCGTGATCCGTACCAGGTGTGGGGTGAGTTGGGTCTTTCGCGCCACCTCGAGGTGACGAACTGCAAGCGGGTGACGGACTCGTTCGCGGGTAATAGAAGAAGCAGCTTCAGGCACACCGGTTCCTTTCAGAAGACGCAGGGAGAAGAACCCTGGAGGGCTGGAGGCCGAAGCCTGCCCGGAAAGTATTAGGTAAGCATAACCTAACCTAATTCTTCAGTGCCTTTTTGAGCGCAGACCCTCGCATCTCAATACGACAAGACGGAAAGGAATCTACTTCGACCATCGGAAGACGGGGAGCAATGCAAGGCAACTTCGTCGACGCCTCTGCAGGCTTACTGGTGAGGCGCCACGCCACAACTGTGCCCTCGATACGATTCGAACGTACGACACCCACTTTAGGAGAGTGGTGCTCTATCCCCTGAGCTACGAGGGCGGGAAAAGCAGGATTCATAATACCCCACCACCCAGTGCATCATTAATCAGGGTAGCGAGGAGATGATCACGCACCTTCGGAGAGCATGCGCCACTCCCCTAGCGGCGCTCCCAAGCCTGGGCCGGCCCTGGGTTCCTATCCCGGTGGCGCGAAGGGACTGTCATCACCGGACAGGTCGAGTGGTGCAGAACCGTCTGGGAGGTTGAGCCGAGCAGCATTCCTGCGAACCCGCCCCGTCCACGAGTACCAACCACGACAAGATCAACAGCCGTCGAGAATTCTGTCAGCAGTGCCGCGGGGCTGCCGTCGAGGGCATGCCTTGCCACCCGCACCTCACGATCCTCAACCGCATCAGCAATAGCCGCATCCAAACTTGCCATTACTTCGGCCATCATGCTCTGACGGTTGATTGCGGGGGGAACCCATCCCATCATTCCCCCACCCGTTGCGATGGGAATGGCTGTGACAACTGTCAGGTCAGCGTCCCACAGGACGGCCTCATCAACCGCCTTCTTCAGCGCACTGGAGGCCATATCTGAGCCATCTGTTCCCACAACGATACGACGCACCGGAAGGAACGGCTTTCCAGACCTGTGAGGCGGAACCACGACAACAGGGCACCTGGCATGAGCAGGAACCGACGAGGAAACCGAACCTAGAAGACGATCGGCAAAACCGCCCCCACCCTTGGAGCCAATGACGACCAAATCGGCCTTATCTGACAGCTCGACGAGGACCGAGGACGGATCACCAACCTCCACCTGGGTCGTGACCGGGACTCCCGAAGGGACTGCCACGGCGGCCGCGTCTTGAACAACCCTTTCAGCCCCGAGCCGCAGTGCGGCATCATCCATCACAGCTAGACCACCATCGAGGGCGGCTGCGGAGTACGAGGCGATGGCATATGCACAGACGATCCTCACCGTGGACTCCGTGCGTTCAGCATGGGCAACCGCCCACCTCACAGCATCAAGTGCCTCATCGGATCCGTCGACACCGACCACTAGTTCTTGGATGTGTGCCATCGCTACTTCGCCCCTCAGGTTTTTGCCACTGCACGGTTGTGCACATACCCCCATTCTGCCCCAAGTGGTACCCGTCACAAAGTCGAAACCGCAGGTGCCGGTCGATGCAGATGACTTAAAAGCAAACGTGCCAGGTAGTTACCCGGCACGAGTGCTCATTCACAAATCGCAGACGCGAAAGGACCGCCTTAGATTCGCGAGAAGTAGTAGGAGCCCCAGAGGCCACTGACCTTAACGCCCGTTTCAGGGGTGGAGGCGTGGACTACCATTCCATTGCCAATGTAGATGGCAATGTGGCTGTCTCCCCAAACCACGAGGTCACCGGGCATAGCTTCTGCAGCCGAAATAACCGTGCCCGCCCGACCCTGGTCACCAGAGATACGGGGCAGACTAATGCCGTGCTGCGCAAAGACGTGGAGGACGAAGCCCGAGCAGTCGAAGCCTGCAGGTGAGCTGCCACCGTAGACGTAGGGGTAACCCACGTACTGCATAGCAGTTTCAACAATGGAACCTGCCGCCTGCGGAGGCGCAGCGGTGTAGGTCTGCTCTTCGTAGCCGCGATCGTAGTCACGATCAGCTGCTACATCTTCCTGGACGACCTCAACGACCTCTTCGACTACTGGCTCTGCAGCAGTCGCAGCCACCTCATCACCCGGTTCCCACTCCACGTCCAGGGACACGAGGGTTGCCGAGTCGGTTGCTTCAAGGTTGGAGACAAAGTCATCCGAAGGCTTGGTGGGGACTGTCGAAGCCAGGGGACCTGCAAAAGCGGTACCTGCAATGGTGGCCGTCAGTGCAACGCCGGTAGCGGATGCCACCGCTACACCCTTCTTCGGAAAGCCGCTCGATACGAAAGTATCGGTAACAGCAGATAGCGGTGTGCTGGTCTTTTTAGCACTGCGGTGACGCGGTGCGAATTTTGTCGCTGTCAATCAAAATCTCCCGTGTGAGCCTGCGAGGTTAGCTGTCGGATTAGAAACGGAACGTCCTGTCCTCCGAAGAGGACTTCACCCCAAGATCTTGCGATCAGTTGTGGGTCCCCCACTCTGCGTCTTCATTTTCTAGTCATCAAAACGACGCAGATTCGGCTGCTTTGATGACGGATCATCGGAGGAATCCGATTCACCTTCTAGAACCCTAGGGGAGGGACCCCCATTTGTCACGTAATGATCACGAAACTTTTCTCACAGACCGGGGATGTCTGCTACCACAAAGAAATGTGGGACAAAAGTCCGGGGTAGCGAGACGGGTTGCCCGGGCAAAATACCCTCTTCTTCTCCCGTACCAACCCTGACAGCAATGACATCCAGCGCTCCACCACGGTCCCGCAGCACCACTCTGCTTCCCGGCCTGATCTGCGTCCGGTCGAGCTGCCCCAGCAGGATCGCTTCCGCCTGGATGGGTTCTCCGATTCGGGAGACCGTGACCTCTACTGGCCCGTTGTATCGAGACACCACAACCTCGGCAGACTCTTCACCGCGCACCCCCCGCCCGAGGCCTGGAACCGGGTTCCCATACGGATCGATTGTCGGGTCTCCGAGAAGTCTTACCAACTGCTCCTCTACCTTCGCTGACATGACGTGCTCCCAGCGGCAGGCTTCATCATGGGCGTCAACCCAATCCATCCCAATGACGTCAACCAGGAGCCGCTCAGCCAGGCGGTGCTTCCTCAACACGTGCCGGGCCTGTGTGCGCCCCACGGGTGTCAACTCAAGCTGCCTGTCCGCACGGACAGTCACCAGGCCATCACGCTCCATGCGCGCCACTGTCTGTGACACGGTGGGCCCGGAATGCCCGAGTCGTTCAACGATTCTGGCCCTCAGGGGGACAATTCCGTCCTCCTCAAGCTCCAGGATCGTCTTGAGGTACATCTCTGTTGTGTCAATAAGGTCAGCAGACACTGGTCCCCCTCACAAGTTCCACACACTGTTGCCCACGATACCGCCCGTCCGCGTCCCGGCGCCCCGTGAATGAAGAGGTGAAACTAACTAGCCTTGGCTCCATGACAAACACGGCGCCTTTCCCAGCACACCTTCTTCCCGGCGACGGGCGTTTTGGTTCGGGCCCCTCTCGAATCCGCGACGAGCAGATGAAGGTGCTTTCCCAAGCCAGCGAAATGGGAACCTCCCACCGCCAGGCACCGGTAAAGGCCCGGGTTCACTCGATCAAAGAGGGGCTCCGGGAACTATTTTCTATACCGGAAGGTTATGAAATTGCCTTCGGGATGGGTGGGGCAACGGCATTCTGGGCAGTGGCTACCACCTCCCTGATCCACCGCTCGGCTCACGCAGCTGTCTGTGGTGAGTTCGGGGCCAAGTTCGCCGCGGACATTGCCGCAGCCCCCTGGGCTTCAGTTGATGTCACGGAAGCCCCCGCCGGTCAGTTGGCGCTCATCCCAGGGGATGCTCCGCCTGCCGACACCTACGTCTATGCCCAAAATGAAACCTCGACGGGAGTGGCCTCTCCCCTCTACCGCGTCGGCTCCTCCCCCTCACTCACCCTCGTGGATGCCACCTCAATCGCCGGTGCAACCGAGGTCGCCTGGGACGAGGTCGACGCCTACTACTTCTCTCCCCAGAAAGCCTTCGGATCCGAGGGCGGACTGTGGGTCTCTGTACTCTCACCCGCCGCTGTTGACCGAGCCGAGCGTTTAGCCGGGGCGAAAGACCGCTACATGCCGTCGTTTCTCAACCTGGCGGAGGCCCTCAAGCAGTCTCGTCTGGATCAGACCCTGAACACCCCGGCCATCGCCACCCTCGTCCTCTTCGATGAACAGGTGAAATGGATGTTGGAAAGTGGTGGAATCAAGGCCATGCAAGCCAGGGCCCACGCCGGGTCAACCCTGATCCAAGACTGGGCCACCGAGCGCCCGTTTGCATCACTGTTCGTCAAAGAACCCCAGTGGCTCTCCCCGGTGACCACCACGGTTGATTTCGCTCCCGACATTGACGCGGACACCCTTGCCAAGAACCTTCGCCAGGTGGGGGTGGTGGATATCGAAGGCTACCGAAAGCTGGGGCGCAATCAGCTGCGCTTCGCCTCGTTCCCCTCGATCCCCACCGAAGACATCCAAGCCCTACTGAACTGCCTGGACTGGATGATTGAGGGCGAGCTCCACTAGTCCTTGAGCTCTTCGACCTCGGTCTCGGCCTCAACCTGTTCGGCGAGTGACCCCGTCTCTTCGGGTGAGAGTTGAACGGGGATCGGTCCGAGTGGGATCTCGGGAACCACCAGGCGGGGGGCGAAGCGGCGCCCCTCCCAGGACAGTCGGATCTTCCAAACAAAGAAGCCCCACAGAGCTGCGATCAATGCGGTCAGAATCGAGGCAATGGCACCGACACCCATTGCCCAGCGGGCTCCCCACTGCTCACCAATCCAACCAATCAGGGGCGCCCCAATGGGGGTGGTCCCGAGAAAGATCATCGAGTAGATCGCCATGACACGGCCGCGGAACTGAGGCTCTGTCGAAATCTGCACCGCGGCATTGGCCGAAGAGATCAGGGTCATCGAGAGCACGCCGGTTGGAATCGCAAGAAGAAGGAACGCCGCGTAGCTCGGAGCCAGGGACAGCAGTCCGAGGAAAGCACCGAAGAGAAGACCCGCACTAACAATGAGACGAAGACGAGGGTTGTTGTGGCGTGCCACCACCAGCGAGCCGGACACCGCACCGATGGCAAGGAAACTACTCATCAGGCCGTAACCACCGGCGGGAATCCCGTAAACCTCAGTTGCCATCAGCGCCGAAGTGATCTGGAAGTTGAGCCCGAGACAGGAAATGACACCCATTATCGTGAGGATGAGGATGATGTCCTTACGCCCACGAATGTAATCAAAACCAGCCTTGAGCTGCCCCTTTTCGCGCTCTACCTTCGGGGGTGTCGAAAGCTCGCTCGGCCTCATCAATGCCAACGTTAGGACCGGAACAAGGAAGAGGGAGGCGTTCACGATGAAGACCCAACCGGGTCCGACAGCGTCGATGACGAGGCCGGAGACAGCCGGGCCGATCAGTCGTGCTGAGTTAAATGCAGTTGAGTTCAGCGCAACCGCGTTCGGCAGCATATGTACGGGAACCAGTTCGGAGACAAACGCCTGGCGAACCGGGTTGTCAAATGCACCGGCCGTTCCCCCGAGGAACGCAATTAAATAGACCATCCACAGCTCTGCGGTTCCGGTCAGAACCAGGATGCCGAGGATCAGTCCACAGAGCGCAACCAGCGACTGGGTGATCTGCAGGAGGTGTCGACGATCCATGCGGTCAGCCACCACCCCGGCCCAGGCCGAGAAAAGGAGAATGGGGGCAAACTGCAGGGCCGTAACAATGCCCAACTCGAGGCCGCCGCCCTGCGTGAGTACGGTCAGAACCAACCAGTCCTGGGCCACCCGCTGCATCCACTGTCCGGATGAAGCAAACACGTTGCCCGTAAACCACAGCTTATAGTTGTGGTAGCTCAGTGACTGAAAGGTCTTACTCACGAAGAGCGGCGCCCCCTTAGGTGGTTTCGATCAGCCGCCAATCACGGCCTGGATTGGACCCAGCGCGAAGTACACAACAAACATAGCGGAGACCGCCCACATGACGGGGTGAATGAACTTCGCTTTTCCGCGCGAGACCTGAATAACTGTATAGAAGACGAAGCCTGCTCCGATACCCGCTGTGATTGAGTAGGCGAAAGGCATCATCGCAATCGTG
The DNA here is from genome assembly GCF_900187855.1 of Actinomyces minihominis. Taxonomy (GTDB): domain Bacteria; phylum Actinomycetota; class Actinomycetes; order Actinomycetales; family Actinomycetaceae; genus Scrofimicrobium; species Scrofimicrobium minihominis. Next base: position 29,345 of record NZ_FYEG01000003.1, read on the forward strand.
AGGAAAGCGGGGATGGCGTACTCAACATCCGTCCACTTAATTTCGGTGACCTGGGTCATCATCAAGAAGCCCACGAAGACCAGGGCCGTCGAGGCTGCCTCAGCGGGAACGAGAGCCGCGAGTGGCGCGAAGAACATCGCCACGAGGAACAGTGAACCCGTGACAACCGAGGCCAAACCTGTCCGAGCGCCCTCACCCACACCCGCTGAAGACTCAACGTAGGCCGTGTTCGAAGAGACCCCACCCAGTCCACCGAAAATGGCTCCGAGAGAGTCGATCACCAGGATTGCGCGGGACCGCTCCGGGAAACCCTGCTCATCAAGCAGCTTGCCCTCTGAACCCACGGCAACCATCGTGCCCATGGTGTCGAAGAAGTCCGCCAGCATCAGAGAGAAGATCACCAGGAGGACGGGAAGGATACCCAACTTGGAGAATGCCCCAAAGAAGTCAATCTGGAACAGAGTGCCGAATGAAGGGAGCTGAACTGGTGAACCCTGAAGCTGAGGAATCGTCGACATCCACCCACCGGGCGTCTCCTCTGCAACCGCAGGAATCTTGGCGATGGCCTGGACCACGAGCGCCGCAATCGTCGCAATGGTGATGCCGATGAGGATTGCGCCCTTTACCTTGCGGGAGTAGAGGATAACGATCGAAACCAAACCGATGACGAACACCAGGGCTGGCCAACCGATTAGTGAACCATTGACTCCCAGCTGAACCGGGGTTCCACCGGGCCGGACGATGCCCGCGTTGACCAGACCAACAAATGCAATGAACAGTCCGATGCCAACCGAGATTGCTGAACGGAGCTGGCGTGGAACCGCACGGAACACCGCTTCACGGAAGCCAGTGAGGACAAGGAAGAGGATGAGGACACCCTCCCAGAACACCAGACCCATGGCCTCCTGGTAGGTCAGACCGAGGCCGAGGCCGAGGTTGAAGGCAACCAGCGCGTTGAGGCCCATTCCCGCGGCCATTGCCATCGGGAAGTTCGCGAAGATACCCATGAGAACGGAAAGGATGCCTGCGACGAAGGCGGTGCCCGTTGCAATCGCGGCGATGGTGATATCGGTGCCCTCCGTGTTGGCGGAGAGAATCGCTGGGTTGAGGATCAGGATGTAGGCCATGGTGATGAAGGTGACGACGCCACCTCGCACCTCTTGGGTCACCGATGATCCACGGCGTGACAGTTGGAAGAAATTGTTGAGGAATCCGGATTGCTCGACTGATGGTTTCTGCGACTGTTGCTGTTTTTCAGCTACCTGTGTGTTCACTTGCCCCAGTGTGTCTTGAGGGTGCGCAAAGGATCCCGGTGGTCCCGCACCGTGGGCAACCGGGGATCAGCTGGTATAATGGGGGAACCCCAATTTCTAGGTGACCTGGCACCGAGGCCGAATCAGACCCAGACCTTTCCGCTCTATTACGCGGAACCTTCGCTAAAACTCTTCGAAGTCGATCAGGTCGTCATTCACCCGTGAATCGACAATTGGCCACTGTGAACGCTCCTGGGGCTGATCTGTCTCAGAATGAGCGCCGCAGGAATGATCGAGTGAAACCACTGATCCGTCGTCCGGGGACCACTCGTTGCCGCACACCCCAAAGAGGGTTCCCAGGGAGCCCTGCATTTTGATCAGGAACCCACAGCTGGCACACATCGCATTGGGTTTGACGCCAGGAACTGCACCGTGGGGTGAGTCGTACCAGCGGTCAGCCGCCAGATCGAGGCCGTACTGGGACAGGACTCGCTTGCGTCCGTGTCCCATTTCTTCGATGCCAACCAGCTCGGCCTCATCGGAGTCGACCTCTTCGAAACCATTCTGAAGACGAGCGTCATTGGCGTCGTAGGGAAGGATGTCAGAGCGGGAGATATCCCCCGGCTGAAGGCGATCGCGCCAGGGAATCCAGGCGGGGGCAAGACGGACATCGGGTCCCGGGGCGAGGTCGATTTCGCAAACCGTGGCCTTGCGCGAACGCGGCGCACGACCGAGGGTGACCTCCCAGTACCAGCCCGGGTACCCCTCATCCAGACAGTTAAAGCGGTGGGTCGCCAGACGATCCCCCACCATTCGAACTCCGGCGTGCTCTCCGATAGAGCCCTCACGGGCCACCGTCAGCGCTGCTTCACGAGCAATGCTCACGGCGTCCATAAGGACCGCGTCCTTACGCCAGGCACGATTGCGCTTAGCCCTCTCGGCCATGTCTACCAGTGGCGCCTCGACATCTACAGCCGGCACCTCTCTAGGAAGGCTCGGCTCTTGGGCTTCAGGGGCGTCTGGTGAGCCTGCTTCTTTAGGCATTAAAGTCCTCTGCAACTACGTGGAGCAGTTTTGCAATCTGCTGGGAGTTTGCGGGGTAACGCCCCCTGCGAAGTGAGTCCGAGGAGTTGTCCAGCAGCTTAATGAGATCTTCGATAAGTGGAACCATGTCCTGCGGCTTACGTCGCTGGGCTCGAAGAATCGAAGGCTGATCGATTATCTTCACAGAGATGGCCTGAGGACCCCGGCGACCGTCCGCCACCCCGTACTCAACACGGGTGCCGGGCTTTGGAGCCGGGTGATCAGCGGGCAGAACGGAGGCGTGCAGGTACACGCGCGCACCGTCGTCACCAGCGATAAATCCAAACTGGCGATCAACGTCAAAGAACTTCACTTTGCCGGTTGGCACTGCTCTCTCCCACATCTCGATGTTTACCCTCCAGCGTGATGCTGGGTTAATCCATTCTACCGGGTTGTGCAACCTCGAGCATTCCAGTCGGCTTTGCGCGGAAGCATGTTCATTTGCAGTTTTTGGAGAGAGGCTCGGTTGTGTCGGATCCTCTCGGTAGTATGGGTTCAATCCTGGAAACAGTGACCTGGCGCACCTCGCGCAAGGCGGTAAATGGAAAGCATAGGCGGGCCGGACGAAGTGAAAACTGGTGAAGCAAAGAGCTCCTTCAAGGACCAGCGACGGGGGTGGATGGTTACAGTCATCGCCCTTCTAACCGCGCTATTCATGGCATCCGGGTTGACCATGTCTTCCGCTGCAGCAGCTACGCCCGCTCCGGGATCCGTCCCCTCTCTGCTGCCGACAACCAATCCCATGCCCCTGACGGAACCCGTTACCGACCCCTCGAAGTTCCTCTCAACGGCAGAGGCGGGGGCTATCCGGAACGAGATTGCACTGGTTGCGAGCCGCGGGATCAACACCTACGTCGTCCTCGTCCCCGATTTCTCCGGGTACGACCCAACTGACTGGTGCTCGCAGGCGGGGAACCAGTCTTCACTTTCCGGGGACTCAATAATCTTCGCCCTCGCGTACGAAGAGCGGGACTCCTCTTGGTGCACGAACATCTCTGAGGGATCTGAGGTCATCAGGGACCGGGATATCGACCGGGCTTGGGACGACGCACTCTCCGTGGCGGGTCAGGTCGATCCGATGGACGGGGCCACAGCTTCCGAGGCCGCGGTAACATTCGTGTCCGGGATTGGCGACTCCATCGGCTCGGGATCATCCGGGGGGTCATCCGAGGGCGGGGGCAGCACGTTCCTTGGATTCATCATTTTCGCCCTGGTCATCGGCCTCCTTGTTCTGATCTTCACCCGAAAGGGCAGGAAGAAAAAGGCCAGACTCAAGAATGCAGGTATGTCGGCCCCGGGTGGCCCCAAGGCTCAAGAAGAGCGGATTGGCGCAGCCCAGCAGCAACTGCTCGCCGCAGACGAGCTCCTTCGTTCAGCAGCAGATGAGGTCCAGTTCGCCCGGGCAGAGTTCGGCTATGCGCAGGCTGACACTCTGGACGCAGCCGTGCAGACCGCACAGCAGGCTGTCGCACAGTCATTCCTCCTGCTTCCCAAGCTGCAGGACCCGATCCCCTTGAATGAAAAGGCGCAGGTAGCAGACCAGATTCTTCGGACTATTGCCCAGGTCATGCCCCCTGTTCAACAGGCACAAGCTGAACTCAAGCAAATGCGGGACAGTCAGACCAACGCGGATCAGAGACTCTTTGACCTAGAGGCGCGGCTCAATGAGGCGCAGTCGCAGGTTCAACGCAGTAGGCAAACCCTTCAGGACCTCCAGTTGCGCTTCACCCCCACCCAGCTGCAGTCCCTCCAGAACCAGCCAGCACAGGCCGAGGCTCTGATTGGGGCTGCACGCCGCAACTGTGATGAGGCCCGGTCACTGCTTACCTCTGACCGCGGCGCCGCGGTTGAGTCACTTGATCGCGCCACCACCCAGCTGCAGTCGGCGCTGGCTGCCCTCAGTGCCGTTAACACAGCAGAGCAGACCATTTCACAGTCAAACCAGGTCCTCGGTAACGCCATTGCCTCCATTACTGCCGACCTCGACGACGTGACACGCCTAGCGGCGAACCAGGGCAACTTCCAGTCTCTGGTTCGGGATGCCCAGGCGGCGATCCAGGCCGGGCAGGCTGCCCGCAATGGCCAGGGTGATCCCCTGTCTGCGATGCAGCAGCTGCGGAATGCAGAGGATGCCCTCGACCGGGCTCTTGCCCCACTCCGTTCGGCCAACGACCAGCGGGCCCGCGGCGTTTCGCTGGCTGCCGAGCGTGTCATGGCTGCCCAGACCATGGTCTCGCAGGCAGAGGCAATGCTCTCTGCCAACCGCTCCTCCGGAAGCATGCAGGCCCGCACCTCACTTGCCAACGCCCAGGCACAGTTGGCTCAGGCACGCAGTCTGCAGCAGAGTGACCCGCAGGCCTCAATCAATGCCTCAAACGCCGCCCTGGCAGCTGCTCAGAACGCCATGAACTCCCTCCAGTACAGCCAGCCCCAACCGGTGAACTACCGCTCCACGGGAAACAACTCGCTACTCTGGGGCGTCCTTCTTGGCCAGATGCTCGGAGGCGGGGGTTCGAACCGCGGGGGTGGCTTCGGCGGCAGCGGAGGCGGATTTGGCGGCAGCCGAGGCGGATTTGGCGGAGGATCTCGTGGCGGCGGCAGCTTCGGCGGAGGATCTCGTGGCGGCGGAGGGTTCCGTGGCGGCGGGGGCGGCTTCCGTGGCAGTAGTGGAGGCGGGGGACGCGGCAAGTTCTAGGAAACACAAGAGAAACACCCATTAAAACGATCGTCCAAACCGGCGGGAAGTCCTCGCCAAAGATCAGAAAAGAGAAAACAGAATGACCCAGAAGCAATCAGTCTTTGGTCGCATGTCCCAGCTGTTGAAGGCAAATATCAACGCCCTCATCGATAAGGCAGAAGACCCCCAGAAGATGATCGACCAGCTCATTCGCGACTACACAAATGAGATCGCAGAAGCTGAGAAGGCAATCGCTCAGACCATCGGAAATGTCCGCCTTCAAGAGAAGGATCTTGAGACAGACCGTAAGGCTGCGGTTGAGTGGGGCTCGAAGGCCCTGGCCGCCTCGAACAAGGCAGATGTCGCTCGGGCCACAGGCAACGCTGCAGAGGCCGACAAGTGGGACAACCTCGCTAAGGTTGCCATTGGCAAGCAGATCTCCTTTGAAGAGCAGGCCAAGGTCATGGAGCCTTCGATCATTGCCCAGAATCAGACGGTTGAGCAGCTCAAGACCGGCTTGAATGAGATGAAGACGCGACTTTCCGACCTTAAGGTCAAGCGCGACCAGCTGGTAGCCCGGCACAAGACCGCTCAGGCACAGGCCCAGGTGGCTGACGCTCTCGGTTCTATCAACGTCATGGATCCCACCTCTGAGCTGGCCCGCTACGAGGATAAGGTGCGCCGCACTGAAGCCCAGGTCATGGGCCGCCAAGAACTGGCTACCTCATCGCTTGAAAGCCAGTTTGCGGAACTAGAGACCGACTCTTCGGTTCTTGAGGTTGAGGCACGCCTGGCGGCACTCAAGAACAAGAACGTCTAGCACCCACTTACTTGCGGGAACGCCAAAGGGGGCCGGTCAGTCGACCGGCCCCCTTCAGTGTCTAGAGAGAAGACAATCCTTCGGGACTACTTCACGTCCTCGTCAACCCAGTCCATCGACTTGGTGACAGCCTTCTTCCAGAGGCGGTAGGTGCGCTGGACCTCGCGCTCTTCCATGTCAGGCTTCCAGCGCTTGGCTTCCTGCCAGTTCTCGATGACATCAGCCTCACCGGCCCAGAAGCCCACTGCGATACCGGCTGCGTAGGCAGCACCGAGCGCGGTGGTCTCAGCGACAACGGGTGCAACCACATCGACACCGAGGACATCGGCCTGGAACTGCATCAGGGTGTTGTTGGCAATCATTCCGCCATCAACACGCAGTTCCTTCAGCTCAACACCTGCGTCAGCGTTCATCGCATCCAGAACTTCACGGGTCTGGAAAGCGGTGGCCTCAAGGGCTGCGCGAGCCAGGTGGCCCTTGGTGTTGTAGCGGGTCATGCCGACAATGGCGCCACGGGCATCATCGCGCCAGTAGGGGGCAAAGAGACCGGAGAACGCCGGGACGAAGTACACGCCGCCGTTGTCATCGACAGACAGCGCCAGCTCCTCAACCTCGGGGGAGGTCTCAATGATGTTCAGGTTGTCGCGCAGCCACTGGATCAGGGAACCAGCAACTGCAATCGAACCTTCGAGTGCGTAAACAGCCTTCTGATCACCGATCTTGTAGCAGAGCGTGGTCAGCAGACCGTTCTTGGAGAAGACGATCTCTTCGCCGGTGTTCATGAGCATGAAGCAACCGGTTCCGTAGGTGTTCTTCGCCATGCCGACCTCGAAGCAAGCCTGGCCAAAGGTTGCTGCCTGCTGGTCACCGAGGATGCCCGCAATCGGGATATCGGTGAGCAAACCCTGGGCGCGTCCGACTCCGTAGACTTCGGAGGAGGAGCAGATTTCAGGGAGCATCGACATCGGAATGCCGAAGTCTGCGCAAATGTCGGGCTCCCACTGCAGGGTCTCAAGGTTCATGAGCATCGTGCGGGATGCGTTGGTGACATCTGTCTTATGAACGCCACCGTCAACACCACCGGTAAGGTTCCACAGAACCCAGGTGTCGGTGGTACCGAACAGCAGGTCGCCCGCCTCGGCCTTTTCACGTGCTCCCTCAACATTGTCGAGGATCCACTTGATCTTGGTACCGGAGAAGTAGGTGGCAAGGGGCAGACCAACGCGGTCCTTGTACTTGTCCACGCCCTCGTCGCCAGCAAGCTCACGAACGATCGGGGCGGTGCGGGTGTCCTGCCAAACAATGGCGTTGTAGACCGGCTGGCCGGTGTTCTTGTCCCACACGACTGCGGTCTCACGCTGGTTGGTGATGCCGATAGCCTCGAGTGAATCCTTGTTGATCTCTGCGGCTACCAGGGCGTCCGCAACAACCGAGCGAACCGATTCCCAAATCTCTAGGGCATCGTGCTCAACCCAACCCGGGTTCGGGAAAATCTGCTCGAACTCTTTCTGACCCACACCGACGATCTCGCCGCTGTGGTTGAAGACGATGGCGCGCGAGGACGTTGTCCCCTGGTCGATCGCGAGAATGAACTTCTCAGTCATATGTTGATTCCTTCCACTTCCTTGTGAACTTTGGATATGTCAAAGGTGGGGGTCGAATCCGACCCCCACCTTCAGTTTGTTACAGCGGCAGTGCTGCGGTGATATCGATCGAGCCGAGGCCGAGCAGGTAGACAACGACGACAGCTACAACTGCACCAATGATCGGGCCAACAACGGGAACCCAGGAGTAGCTCCAGTCCGAGCCACCCTTGCCCTTGATGGGCAGAACGGCGTGTGCAACACGGGGGCCGAGGTCACGGGCCGGGTTGATGGCGTAACCGGTCGGGCCACCGAGGGAGGCGCCGATACCGACGATGATCAGAGCGACGGCCAGCGGACCAACCGAGCTCGGGGTGCCACCGGCAACCATGACGAAGACGATAAGAACGGCGGTGCCCATGGCCTCAGTAACGAGGTTCCAACCGTAGGAACGAACCTCAGGTGCGGTTGCGAAGACACCAAGCTTGAGAGCCGGATCGCAGTCCTGATCGAACTGCTTCTTGAAGGCCAGGTAGGCAAGAACAGCACCGACGAATGCACCGAGGAACTGGGCCACGATGTAGACGATGACGTTCTCGAAGTTGACCGCAACGGCGGTCTCGCTTCCGACTGCGGCACCGTTCAGGGTGACAGCAGGGTCAAACCAGTAGGCAACGACCTTGGCAATGGTGACCGCGGGGTTCAGGTGACCACCGGTCTTCCATGCTGCGTAAACACCGGCGAAGACTGCAAGTCCCCATCCGAAGTTGATCATCAGCCAGCCGCCACCGCGACCCTTGGACTTGGGCAACAGGTTCGTTGCCACAACGCCAGCACCGAGCAGCAGCAGCACTGCCGTGCCGAAGAACTCAGAGGCGAATACATCCCATAGATTCCACACTGTGCTGTGAACTCCTTTCGCGCCGTAGCGCATGTTGGTATTCGAGTCGACGTCCCACCGCATCGGTGCGGTGGGATCGCAAAGACTCAAATCTTATTTGCTGCGATCCTACATTGGATCGGCGTAAACGTATCAGACCTGTACGAAGGGCCTAACAGGTTCGACCATTCCTCGAATGGCCTGAGCATCCTTCTCCTCGGGCAGCTTCTGTGCCTGCCACACCGCCTCGCACGCATCCCTGTACAGGTCCATCTCGCGCTTCTTGGTGTCTTCGTCCCACCCGAGGTGCTCCGCCATGAGATCAGCGATCTCTGGCATCGCCGCAAGACCGGAATCTTCCTGTTCGTAAACCAGTCGAACCCGGTGTTGGAGGATATCCTCCAGGTGCAACGCACCCTCGTGCGTCATACCGAAGACTACATCCGCGCGCAGGTAATGCGGCGCATGTTCGAGGCGTTGCCCCAAGTCTGCCCGCTGATCGATCATATCGAAGATGACCTGGATATCGCTGCCGTAGCGATCCAGCAGGTCTTCAACCTGATCGACGGTCAATCCACGCTTCTCCGCGATTACCTCGCGGCTGTTCCACAGCGCAAAGTAGCCGTCGGCGCCCTCGAGCTGGGTCTTGGCCGTAACGGACGGGTGCTCCTTCGTGAAGTCTTCACCCATCGCGAAGTCAACAGCATCCTCAGCCATCTGACGGTAAGAGGTGAGCTTGCCACCCGCGATAGCGGTCATGCCTGGGGCGACCGTGGTCACGGTGTGCTCACGCGAGACCTTGGTCGACTGGCTTTCATCAAGGGTGCCCGGCTGCAGCAGCGGACGCAGTCCGGCAAAGGTTGAAACGATATCGTCCTTGGTCAGCGGATCCTTGAGGACGGAGTTCGCCTCTGCCAGCAGGTACTCGATGTCCGTTTCGTCTGCCACCGGATCACGGAAGTCCTCGTGGTAGGCGGTGTCTGTGGTTCCGATGATCCAGTAGTACTTCCACGGGATGATGAACAGAACCGACTTCTCAGTGCGCAGGAAAAGGCCGACCTCAGAGTCGATCTTTTCCTTCGGAATCACCAGGTGGATTCCCTTGGACGCAAGAACCTTCAAGCCACCGGTGGAATCGGCAAGCGCCTGGCTCTGCTCGGTCCACACGCCGGTCGAGTTGATGATGCGCTTGGTCTTGACGTGGAACGTCTCTCCGGTCTCAAGATCCAGGAGATCGGCACCATTCACATGGCCGACCTCATTCTTCGTGACCTTGACCATCTGGGTCCTGCTGGCCGCGAGGGCGCCGTAACGGACAGCCGTGCGAACCAGGGTGATAACCAGGCGTGAGTCGTCGACGCGTCCGTCGTAGTAGACGATCGATCCACGCAGGTAGTCGGGCTTAAGCGCCGGGCACAGCTTGAGTGATCCCTTACGGGTGTGGTGACGCTGCATAGGCACCGAACCCCTGTGAGCCCACTGGGCGAGGCCGTCGTACATGCCGACGCCGACTGCGGAGTACATGCGCTCGATGACCGGAATCTTCAGCGGCCACAGCAGCGGCTGGGCTTTAACCAGGTGGGGGGCATTCTGGGTCAGCAGCAAACCGCGCTCACGAAGCGACTCTGTGACCAGATGGAAGTCCAGCTGGTAGAGATAGCGCAGTCCCCCGTGGACCAGCTTTGAGGAACGCGAGGAGGTGCCGGAGGACCAGTCTTGGGCTTCAACGATGCCAACCCTGAGACCGCGGGTAGCAGCATCGAGGGCAATCCCGGCTCCGGTGACACCACCTCCAACCACAAGGACGTCGAGGACGTCACCTTGTGCCATGTCTTCGAGCGCTTCACTGCGCCCCTGTTTTGAGAGAACCGGACTAGCCACGTTGTCTTCTCCGTCTAACTAGGAATCTTGGACCTTGGTTCGGGTAGCAATGGTCCGGGCTAAGCGCCACAACGGGGAATGATTTCTGCCTGTTTCAGCGCCAGTGCCGTAGACCGTGTTTCCAATTATCCCCTGTCTGGATGGGTGTTCGAGTTGCTTGCACGAACGTGCAACTGAGACACTGAGGTGTGAGTATTCGACGCGAGCAGGCACACCTAGCAGCTTCTATGTATTACGAGCAGGGTCTAACCATGGACGCGGTGGCCCGACGTCTCGACGTTTCCAGGTCCTCTGTGTCCCGGCTTCTGGCTTTTGCCCGAACTTCCGGCATAGTTCAGATCCGGGTCTCAGCACCCCTGACCGAACCCGGGACCCTCTCGGCAGAGTTCCAGCGCCTCTTTGGGGTGCGAACCCTGGTGGTGCCGACGCTGGATGTCGACAGTCCAGCCACCAGGTTGAACGCGGTTGCATCCGTGGCTGCCAGTCGCCTCACGGAGCTCATGGGCCCCAACAAGACCCTCGGGGTGGCCTGGGGCAACACCGTCTCGGCTGTCATCAAGCACATCGCCCCCCACTCAATGCCCGGGTCCACCGTTGTGCAGCTCAATGGGGCGGCAAATGCCTTCGACTCGGGCACCCTCTACTCCGACTCCATCATTTCCGCCCTCGCCACCACCTTCGACTCATCAGCGGTTCACTTCCCCGTGCCCGCTTTCTTCGACTACGTCGAAACCAAGGAAGCCCTCAACAAGGAGCGCTCGATCCGCCGCGTCCTCGACGTCATCAACTCCTGCGACATCGCCCTCTTTGGGGTGGGAGCAATGGACCCCGCCATGCCCAGCCATGTTTACGCCGGCGGCTACCTCTCTGCTTCTGAACTTAGGGAAGCGCGCGAAGACGGGGTGGTGGGTGACGTCTGCACCGTTCTGATTCGGGAGGACGGAAGCACGGACATGCCCCTCAATGCCCGCGCCTCCGGACCCATTCCGTCCCAGCTCAAAAGGATCCCCACCCGACTCTGCGTCGTCTCCGGGAGCGCCAAGGTACCCGCCCTGCTCGGAGCCCTGCGTTCGGGAGTCCCCACCGACCTCATCATCGACTCCTCGGCCGCACGCGCCCTCATGCAGCGTCTTCGTGAGAAGGGTCGCTCAGAGGTCAAGACCTACTACTAGACGAACCCTGCCGAACCGCGCCAAACCGCTTCCAACTGGCGGTGTGATCATTGTCGTCGTGACGGCCGTAGTTCATACTGTTCGGGAAGGTTTCGCTATCCTCAATCCGAACCCACTTCGACCCGGAATCGGAGAGACCTGATGGCACCCGCGCAAGACGAGCTTTTTCAACTTCCCCCCGGCTTTCGGCGTCCCCGGGCACAGGTGATAATTCTGACCGGCCCCTCGGGGTCAGGAAAGACCTCCCTCTCCTCCAGGGTTGGTGTTCCTTCACTTGCCCTCGACGACTTCTATCGGGGGGACGATGAGGACGGTCTGCCGATGATCTCCGACAATATTGTCGACTGGGATGATCCGCGTTCCTGGAATGACGAGGCCGCTTTCGCCGCCGTCGCCCAGCTCTGTATCGAAGGCCAGGCTGAGGTCCCCATCTACGATATTCCGTCCAACCGTCGCACGGGAACCCGCACCATCACCCTCGGGCGTAACCGCCTCTTCATCGCGGAGGGCATCTTTGCTTCCGAACTGATTCCGCGCCTGATTGAAGAGGGGCTGATGGCGGATGCTATCTGCATCGCACGCTCCCCCCTGCGCAACGCCTGGTTCCGTTTCCTCCGCGATGTTGCAGAGGCCCGCAAACCTGTTCCCGTCCTCGTCCACCGAGGCATTCGTCTGGCGCGACAGGAGCCAAAGAAGATCCGTCAGTGGAAGTCGCAGGGGTGCAGGCCCGTTCCCTCACTTGATGCGGCTGAGGCCGACCTCAAGTTGCTCCACCACCGGTCTCGCTTGACTCAGCCGCAGGAGAGCCAGTCTCCCGCGGCCAAATCTGACAGGGGTTAGGAGCGGGGTTTCACTAGGGGGAAGAGGATAGTCTCGCGGATTCCCTCTCCCGTTAGTGCCATGAGCAGGCGGTCTAGACCCATGCCCATTCCAGCTGCCGGCGGCATGCCGTAGTCCATCGCCTCGAGGAAGTCCTCATCAACCGACATGGCTTCCGGATCACCGTTGGCGGCCGCCAGGGCCTGGGCGTGGAAGCGCTCCCTCTGGACCACGGGGTCGTTCAGCTCCGAATAGGCGGTGCCCAGTTCGAAGCCGCGAATGTAGAGGTCCCACTTCTCCGTCACACCCGGTGTGGAGCGGTGCCCCTTCACCAGCGGAGAGTTATCGGCAGGGAAGTCCCGCACGAAGGTCGGCAGGTACAGCTTGTCCCCCACCAGTGCCTCGAACAGCTCCTCGGCAATCTTGCCGTCAACGTAGTGGTCCGGGAAGCCCATGTCGAGGCCGTCGGCAATCTCTAGCAGCTTCTTCCTCGGAGTCAACGCCGTCACTTCGAACCCCAGGGCTTCCGAGAGGGAGCCGTAGAGCGAAATCTCGTTCCACTTACCCGAAAGGTCGTAGGTGGTGCCGTCGGGAAGCGGGATCTGCAGGGTCCCCATCGCATCCATGGCCGCGCGCTGAATCAGCTCTCGAGTCATGGTGGCGTAGGTGTCGTAGGTTCCGTAGGCCTCATACGCCTCAAGCATCGTGAACTCCGGGTTATGGGACGAATCAGCGCCCTCATTACGGAAGTTACGGTTCAGCTCAAACACCTTGTCGATACCGCCGATGAGGGCGCGCTTCAGGTACAGCTCCGGGGCAATACGCATGAAGAGGTCGATGTCATATGCATTCATGTGTGTCACGAAGGGACGGGCTGCTGCACCGCCGGCGAGCGTCTGCAGCATCGGAGTCTCAATCTCAATGTAGCCGCGTTCGTGAAGGAATGAGCGAACCGAATGCACCACCTGGGCACGCTTACGGACCATCTCGCGGGCCGAGGGACGCACTATGAGGTCCAGGTAGCGACGTCGCACCCTGGTGTCCTCAGCCAGCTCCGTAACCTCGCCCTCCTCGGTTTGGAACACCTTCGGGAGGGGACGCAGGGATTTGGTGGCCAGCTGCCACGCAGGTGTTTCTTCGTCTTCGCTGGGAGCCGCCATAATCGAGAGCTCACCGCGCCGAGAGGAGATCACGCGGCCGTGGACAAAGATGATGTCACCGAGGTCAACGTCACTCTTGTAGGCAGCCAGCGACTCCGCCCCCACCTCGCGGGCGGAGAGCATGACCTGCAGACGGTTACCCTCCCCGTCCTGAATGGTCGCGAAGCAGAGCTTGCCAGCGATACGCGAGAGAACCACACGGCCAGCCAGACCGACAATATCCTCGGTCTCTTCACCAACCTCAAGGTCAGCATACTGTTCACGCACCGCCGCAATAGAGGAGGTGATGGGCAGTTCAACCGGGTACGGGTTGACTCCGGACTCGATTAGGCGCTCACGCTTATCCGAGCGAATCTTGATCTGCTCGGGCAGGTCACTCGAAAAATCAGCTGTGGACGCGGGGCTTTCAACGTTGTTCATCACCCCAACATGTTAGTCCAGCGGGGAGTCACTTTGACTGCGTCGGGTGTCACCCCCTACCCCCGGGCTACTTACCGAGGTCGGATCCCAGGTCGGCAATGTGGTTCTTGGCGTCAACATGAACGATGTGCGGCTGACGAGTTCGAGCCACCTCCTCGGGAAGGTGGCCGTAGGCAATGATAATGACGAGGTCGCCGACGTCAACCAGGTGGGCGGCCGCACCGTTGAGCTGGATGGTGCCGGAACCCGCCGGAGCCGGGATGGTGTAGGTCGACAGCCGCGCCCCATTGGTGACGTCAACGACATCAACCTTCTGCCCCACCAGGATTTCCGCGGCCTCAAGTAAATCGGTATCGACGGAGATCGACCCGATGTAGTCGATATCCGCTCCCGTCACCGTGGCACGATGAATCTTGCCCGTCACCATCTCACGGTAGATAGGTGCTTGGAATGCAGGTCCCTGGACCTCAGTCATCAGCCTTAACCCTCACAGTCACATTGTCGATGAGTCGCGCGGGTCCAACCTGCGCGGCTACTAACAAGTATGCTTCTGATCCCGGCTGTAGAACAGTGAGATTTTCTACGCCCAGACTGCTACTGCCACCTGTCCACAGGGCTGCGACCTCGAATGAGTCAGCGGCTGCAAGGGCGACGTACTGTGCTTCAACGCCCGGACTGGCAGCGAGGTGGTCGGCAATCTTAGTCACGGCTTCCTCCCCGCTTCCCCCACCGTCTAAAACCTCACGTCCCAGTTCGAGGGCGCGGTTCAGGGCGAGGGCCTGCACCTTCTCCTGGTCGGAGAGGTAGGCATTGCGGCTGGATAGGGCCAGTCCGTCCTCATCCCGCACAATCGGGGCTTGGACAAGTTCCAGCGGAAGATCAAGATCCTCAACCATCTGGCGGATGTTGACGAACTGCTGGGCATCCTTCTGGCCGAAGACTGCCACCCGGGGGCGAATCAGGTTCATCATCTTTCCGACCACCTGCAGGACCCCGGCGAAGTGTCCGGGACGCAGCGCTCCCTCGAGAGTTGTTGATGCGGGACCCGGGGTGATGTGGATGCGTGAGGGGTGTGGGTAGACCTCGGACACCGGCGGCGCGTAAACGATGTCAACGCCAACTTCAGCAAGCGCGGCCACGTCCTCTTCCAGTGTGCGGGGATAGCTATCGAAGTCCTCCCCCTCTCCGAACTGCTCCGGATTGACGAAGATTGTCACGACCACCTTGTGCCCGCTGCGCGCCACCAGCTTGACAAGGGAGAGGTGTCCGGCGTGCAGAGCACCCATGGTCATCACCAGCGAGGTCGGTCTTGGGTCGTCTTCGAGGGCGCGTCGCAGCTGCTCCCTGGTGTGCAGAACAAGGGGTTCCGCGGAATCACCCTTCAGAGCAACCCGGGTGGCCTGCACCAGTGAGCGGTAGGTCCGGGCCACGTCTCGCAGCTCCGGGTCGGCCTCCAGCGAAGCGATGTGGGCGTTGACCGTCGCGTCATCCCCGCGCACAACCGGACCCGTCAGACCGTCGATACCCTCGGTGAGGGCGCGCTCCACCGCGGCCTCAACCAGGGGGCGCATGGCTTCTCCGGGGCCGTCCACCCCCGCCGACTCCAACACATCCTGGGCCTGGACCAACAGTGTGACCAGGTGGTTAGCGGCGTGAGCCAGGCCCGCGTGGTAGCGCGGCCGGTCGGCCTCATCCAGTCGCAGTGGCACCCCGCCGAGATACTCGATGAGGGCGAGGGCGACCGGGCGAGCAAGCTCGGACGAGGTGTAGGCAATCGGGCACCCCTGCAGACGACGAACATCGAGGGAGGTTCCTGAGAAGGTCATTGCCGGGTGCAGTGCAAGTGGGATGGCGCCGATTGCAGAGGCAGCCGCAAGCGGATCGAGGCCGACGGCACCGCTGAGGTGGGCGACAACCATTCCCGGACGGATTCCCCCGCTGGCAACCAGGTGCTCGGTAACCGCCTGGATCTGCCCGTCGGGAACGGCAAGGAAGAGGATCTCAGCCTGTCTACCAACCTCGTCCTCGGTCAGAAGTGGCACCCCCGGCAGCATGGCATCGGCCCGGTCACGGGCCGCTGCCGACCTGGCGGACACCCCGACGATCCGCGCACCTGCCGCGCGCAGCGAAGAGGCAATGGCTGGTCCGACGTTTCCCATGCCGATCACACCGACCCGAACACCTGCACTCATGCTTCCTCCGCTGTTTCAACCGGGGCGAACCTGGTGTCACTCACCTCGCTGCCACTGCCTTCAAGTCGCTCCTCGACCTCGGTAACCCTAGTCCCTTCCTCCTCCCACTCTCGGTCCTGAGTGGGGGCCTGCACACGCTCGAACCACCGCTCTGGTGGCTCGGAGGCGCGAAGGACACGGGACTTCGCATCCAGTTCTTCGCGGATTTGCACGCCGGTTGCAACGTCGAGGTGATAGATCGTTGACTGGACAGGTCCCGGGACCAGGCAGGCTGTGACATTGGTGAGGCCGAGGCGGCGTTCGATCGGACCCTGCTCCTGCCGGACCGACTGCACCCGTTCGTAGGGGGTAAATGAGGCGACCCGGGTAATGCGTCCGTCTCGGACCACGACGCAAGTCTTGGTGAGAGCGATGCCGCGGCGCTTCTTTACCAGCGGATCGAGGAGGCGCGCCGAGTGGGGAACCGTCGAGAACGGCGAAGCGGGAACCAGCCCGCGCACGGCCTCGTCAAAGAATGCGACGGGGTCTTCGACGCCCAGGTCGGGGAGGACAAGCCACAGCGCCAACATCGCTTCTTCACGGGTTCCGACGGGCAGTAGAGCGTAGGACTCATTTTTAGTGCCCTGGCTGCTGGAGACACCGGTGGCCTGGCTGATCTCAACCCGGTACCAGTTTCTCTTGCGCCACAGGAGGGGCTGGATGATCTTCACGGCGTGGATGCGACGGGGCGGAATCGTCTCCGCCTTCAGCTCTAAGAGACCACTACGAATCCTGATGCCATCGGGAGAGACTGCAGCCTGGAAGTTGAACTCCTTGGCGAATCTTGACCACAGCGCGGCACCGATGACCAGGATGGGAGCCAGGGTCCCTGGGAGAACTGCAAAGGACACCTCCCAACCGACCACGAAACCAATGATCAGAATGGCGGCTAGGAACGCCACGATGATGAGGATCCCCACCATGAAACCAAGGCTGAGGGCAAGTGAGGTGGCCAGAGTCCGGGCGTTGACCGCGTAGAGCAGGCTCTCAGATGCTTCCCGGGGTTGCGCCAAGGCGGGAGTCTGGGGAACCGAACCGCTCTCTTCCCCTTCAGCCGCGGACACCGGGGCGTCCGTGGCGGCAGAGCCTGCCTGCGAGTCTCCCCTGTGAACCCCGGCTGCGCGGGCGAGGATATCGGCGCGAAGGGCCGAGAGTTCTTCGGAGCGGAGGAAGCCAATCTGCAGTGACGAGTCTCCGCCACCGGCGGCCTCAACCTTCAGGCGACCGAGGCCAAAAATACGTCCCAAAAGAGGGTGGGTTACGTCCACGGCCTGGATGCGTTCAAGGCGGACGTGGCGCTGTTGCCGGAAGATAATCCCCCGCCTCAACCACACCGCCTGGTCGGTTACGGCGTAGGTCATGGCCCGCCAGTAAAGATAGGAGTAGATGGCAACGATCAGGACCACCGCCGCAACCCCGGCTAGGAAGTACAGAACGAGCCGTCCCACACCAACCGAGCCTGCCAGTTGGCTGACGTACTGAATCTGCTCCAGGTTTTGGAAGACCACAACGGCAATCAAGATGGCGATTGCCTGCCAGCTGTTCAGGACCGGGGTGATCGGGCTGACCCGTTTCCAGGCCTGCGGGTCAACCCCTGCCTCAACCACACCGCTACGTTCGCGCACCATTACAGCCCCGACAGACTGGAGACACCGTTGGCGACAAGCAGGTCGCGAAGTTCGGCTGCCTGCTGGGCTGGAAGACCGTCAAGTGCGGCATCGGTGGTGGCGGAGGCCGTGTGGAGCTGGATGGCCGCAATGCCGAGCTTGCGGGCAATGGGCCCCTCTTTGACATCGACGTACTGGATGCGGCCGTAGGGAACAATGTCCAGGCGACGGAACATGATGCCCCGACGCACCAGGAAGTCCGTTTCTGTGGTGGCAAACTGCATCGCACGAACCTGACGTGGAATCAGCCAAAGCATCCAGATGACGAGCACCAAACCGAGGGCTGCCCCCAGGTAGAACCAGGGATCGATGAAAATGCCTAGGACCACGAGAGCCACGGTGGGGATCCCCGCATACACCGCAACCCCGATGAGGCGCACAGTCGCGAGGGATTTTGATACGCGTCGGAACTGCACACCTTCGGGGGATAGAGCATCCATCAAGTTCATCCTTACTGACCGGTATTTCAGGGCATTAGTAGCACCTGAGCAATCGTTACACACTCTTTGGGGTGGGTGAGAACCCGACCGCAGTGACGGTAGTGTGATCAGGGACTAGCATGGGTGCGCAGGTAGTGAGGTACCCGCTGCCTGAAGGTGCGCTTCGGCGCTAGAACAGTGGTGGAGGCAATGGTTTCCAGTACACCCCCCTGGTTACACGTGACGCTCGATGACGCACTCGTTTCCGCTGGGGCTACGGCTCCGGAGGAGGATCGGCGCGCCTTCATCGACAGAATCATTGAAGCCTGGAACTACAAGGGGCGCAGCTTCCACAACAGCCGCTACCTCGCCTA
Source organism: Actinomyces minihominis (assembly GCF_900187855.1). GTDB lineage: Bacteria > Actinomycetota > Actinomycetes > Actinomycetales > Actinomycetaceae > Scrofimicrobium > Scrofimicrobium minihominis. The sequence goes on from NZ_FYEG01000003.1 coordinate 47,784, forward strand.
TGTCTTTGAGCGTCTCGATGAACTTGAGGGCGCCATGTCTGACCCGGAGCTGCTTCGACTTGCAGCCGCACTTCGCGGTGCAATTGAAGAGCCGGGCTGGGAAGAGTCTGAGTCTCAGCGCACCCCCGCGGTCATTCCTGCCCTGGTAAACATCGGTGACCTGCTCCGGCTTGGGATCCCCAGTTCGACGGTTGAGCGCATCGGATCTCTAACTGAGCAGCTTGCCAGTCACAGTCCAAGCCCCGAGGACCTCGACGCCAAGATCCTGGTCGATGCAGACTTGGCTGCGCTCGCAGCCCCACCCCAGCAGTACCGCGAGTTCCTCTCGCACTTTCGAGAAGAAGCCCCCCACCTGTCCGAGGTCGATTTTCTGAAGGCTCGGCAGAAGGTTCTCAAACTCCTGTGCGGACAGCGAAGAATCTTTGCCACCCCGCTGGCTTCGCAGTGGGAGGATGCGGCAAGAGAGAACCTAGAGGCTGAACTAGACACAACCAAGCGGAAGCTGAAGTCCCTGAGGAGTAGCGCGGACACTGATGCGGATGAGGAACCCGTAGCCAAGGAATCGCCCGAAGGTCCGCGCGAGAGGGGCACCTCCCGGGTCCTGCGGATATCCCGGGCACACAAATCAGAGCAGATTCGCAGTATGGCCGAGCCCAATCAGAGCCATCTGGAAGTCACGGCCACCCAGATGCTAGAAAACGCGGTGGCCAAGGAAGAGCAGGAAGCAGCGCAGCGGGGTGAAGAGTCACACGGAGGTAACCCGGTAGCCGATACCTCCACCCTTGAGTCGGTAGCAGACCTCATGGACCGCCAGACACGGGGCCGCAAGTAGAAGGTGCACCGCGCTGGCGCCCCTCCCCACTACCGACGCAGCGGCCTTTTCCCCAACTTGAAAGCCCTCCCCTTCAGTAGGCGTGGCGCACGGGTCAGAGTTGCCCCAACCAGTCCAAAAAGTTCAAGGGGGAGAAATGACCATCTACCATGTCGACGCCGCACAGATCAGCGCGGGCGCCGTTGCCGCGAATCAAACCGCAGACACCATTCGCTCGGCGGTGGCAACCCTCATGGCCCAGCTGCTGGGGCTCGAAGCAAGTTGGGGTGGCGCCGCAGCCATGTCCTTCCAGGGGGTGATCAGTCAGTGGCAGGTGACCCAAGCCCAGGTTGAAGCATCACTGGAGTCTGTGGGAGCCGCTTTGGCCCAGGCTTCTGCAACGTACTCGGAAGCTGAAGGGGCGGCATCCGCTCTCTTCAGCGGGCACTAGGCAAAAGAAAGGACCCGGTCGCAGAATGAACTGCGACCGGGTCCCCTCAACTAGATGACCTAGTACATGCCACCCATGTCATCACCAGCACCGGCCGGGGCTGCCGGCTCAGGCTTATCGGCCACAACGGCCTCGGTGGTGAGGAACATGGCTGCGATCGAGGCAGCGTTCTGCAGCGCGGAACGGGTGACCTTGACCGGATCAGCAATGCCCTGGTCAAGCATGTTGCCGTACTCGCCGGTGGTGGCATTCAGGCCCTCACCTGCCGGGAGGTGACGAACGCGGTCAACGACCACTCCGCCCTCAAGGCCCGCGTTGGCAGCGATCTGACGCAGCGGCTCAGCGACGGCCGACCTAACAATGGTGACACCAGTCGCCTGGTCACCGGTCAGCTCCATCTTGTCCAGGACCGCCTCGGAAGCCTGCAGCAGTGCAACACCACCACCGGCGACAATGCCTTCTTCCGAAGCAGCACGCGCGTTGCGGATCGCGTCCTCAATACGGTGCTTGCGTTCCTTCAGCTCTACCTCAGTTGCCGCACCGGACTTGATGATGGCCACGCCACCGGACAGCTTCGCGAGACGCTCCGAGAGCTTCTCCTTGTCGTACTCAGAATCCGAGTTCTCAATCTCTGCGCGGATCTGCTTGACGCGAGCGTCCAGGGCATCCTTGTCGCCGGCACCATCAACGATGGTGGTCTCATCCTTGGTGACGACAACCTTGCGTGCGGTACCCAGGTGTGACAGGTCAGCGGTCTCAAGCGAAAGACCAATCGTCTCTGAGATGACAGTGCCACCGGTGAGGATGGCGATGTCCTGCAGCATAGCCTTGCGGCGGTCACCAAAGCCGGGAGCCTTGACTGCAACCGACTTGAAGATGCCGCGGATCTTGTTGACAACCAGGGTTGCCAGGGCTTCGCCCTCAACGTCCTCGGCAATAATCAGCAGCGGCTTCGAAGTCTGCATGACCTTTTCAAGCAGGGGCAGAAGGTCCTTGATCGAGGAGATCTTGCCCTCTACCAGCAGGATGTACGCGTCCTCAAGGACGGCTTCCTGGCGCTCTGGATCGGTGACGAAGTATGCCGACAGGTAGCCCTTGTCAAAGCGCATACCCTCGGTGGTCTCAAGTGTGGTGTCGAACGAGTTGGTCTCTTCAACGGTCACAACACCCTCTGCGCCGACCTTCTCGAATGCCTCGGCAATAAGCTTGCCAATGCCCTCATCGTTAGCCGAGATCGAAGCGGTGGCAGCAATCTGGTCCGTCGTCTCAATGGGTGTCGAGATCTCGTGGAGCTGGGCAACAATCGCCTCTACCGCGGCCTCAATACCCTTCTTGAGCGCAAGCGGGTTAGCGCCGGCAGCAACGTTGCGCAGTCCCTCGCCCACCAGCGCCTGAGCCAGAACGGTGGCCGTGGTGGTGCCGTCACCCGCGACGTCGTCGGTGCGCTTGGCAACTTCCTTGACCAGTTCGGCACCAATGCGCTCAAACGGATCTTCGAGCTCAATTTCCTTGGCGACTGAAACGCCGTCCTTTGTGATGGTGGGTGCCCCCCACTTTTTGTCGAGGACGACATTGCGTCCCAGCGGGCCCAGTGTCACCTTCACGGTGTTCGCGAGCTGGTTCAGCCCACGCTCCATACCGCGGCGTGCTTCCTCGTCATAAGAAATGATCTTTGCCATTTGCAGATGTCCTCCCTTTTGAACTACATGTTTGGTCCCGGTGCCCGCGACGGACGAACAACGCAGTTCAGAAAGGTTCTGAACCACGAGTCCTCACCAAGAACCCAAGTTTTCACTCTCTAGGGGAGAGTGCTAACTCTAAGTCTGGCACTCGACAGGAAGGACTGCAAGATTGCAGGCCTAATAATCATCCCCTCAAGCCAGGGGCGAAATACCTAGTTGATCAGGTAGACAACGATCGAGTCTGGAGCGTCTGCAAACGCCTCTTCGACCACAGTGTCGATTCCTGCCGCAGCAGCGACGGCCTCAGCCGTGGCCTTCAGGTCGGCAGAGGGATAGAAGACCGTGTTGACATCACTGGGGAAGGAAACGGCATTGTCAGCAATCACGTTGGTAAAGCCAACGTTCATCACGGACCCCGCGATCTCACCCGCGTAACCCGCAATCCCAGTTCCGTTGAGAACAGCCACCGGGTGGGCAAAGTCAGTCACGACCTCTGCTCCGGGCTCCTCAACTACGACCTCTTCCTCAACCTCATTTGGATCGTCAGGAGCCGCACTGGGTAGACCCGTCTCAGGGAGCTCCGGGGTCCCGGACTGCGTCGCCTCTTCCCCACCTGAAGACTGCGCGACCTCAGACTCTGTTGAAGAGGACTGACCGAGGGCACTCTCGATCTGGCTCTTGGGGACATTGCTTTGAATGAGGGATGCGACGCCCCACGCGAGCAGCGGAACCAGGACCAGCACCAGCAGGAACGGGATCACGGGGGCCCAGGGACTACGAACGCGACGGTGCACTCCGGCAGGGGCTCCCTGCGGGATGTTGTCAAAGTCGTCTGAGGGGTACGTATTGCTCACGTAGGGAAGCCTACCGCTCCGGTCCCAGAATTCTCAGGAACTGCGCCGTGAACCATAAGATTAGCGAGGAACGTACCCGCAAAAGGAGAGCCATGCCACAGCCGCTGGATAGTGTGATTGATCCCGGGTGGGCGAAAGCTCTAGCTCCAGTCGAAGGCGATATTCGCGCCATGGGACGGATGTTACGTGACGAGGCCGCGGCTGGACGCCGCTATCTTCCGGCCCCGGCCAACATCTTGCGAGCCTTCACCTACCCGTTTGAGGACGTCAAGGTTCTCATCGTCGGGCAGGATCCCTACCCGACCGTTGGTAACGCCGTGGGACTCTCGTTCTCCGTGGCACCGGAAGTAGCCCTCCCTGGATCGTTGCGAAACATCTACCGCGAACTCTCCGATGACCTCGGTTGCCCACCCCCGCCCAACGGAGACCTGACCCCCTGGGCCGAACAGGGTGTCTGCCTGCTCAACAGGGTCCTGACCGTTGAGGCCGGTCGGGCCGCCTCCCACCGGGGGCGCGGCTGGGAAGCAATCACGGACCAGGCGATTCGATCCCTCGTGGCACGGGGCAAACCACTGGTTTCCATACTCTGGGGGCGTGACGCTGCCACCCTGAAACCGCTGCTCGGTTCAACGAAGGCGATTGAGTCGGCCCACCCCTCACCACTGTCGGCCTACCGCGGCTTCTTTGGATCAAGGCCCTTCTCCAGGGCGAACGCAATCCTTGAGGACGAGGGGGCCCTGCCTATCAGGTGGTGCCTCTAGGAGTCGACCTCGTCGTCCTCACCCAACTCAGACTCATAAGAGTCATACTCGGTCATGTCGTCATAGCCAGCCAGAACCTCATTGGTAGAACCACTGAGCAGGACTGCCTCATCCCGTTTCGACGGCATGACCCTCTCCAGGTAGTCGGCAATTACCTCATCGAGCGGAACATCTACCTGGCGCTCCTGACTCATGTACCAGCGATGCTCCAGAATCTCGTGGAAAACCTGGCCGGGCTCCAGTTTTGCCGAAAGCTCCGCGGGGATCGCCCCGATGACGTGATCGTAAACTTCAGTGGTCCAGGCTCTGGCGACGTGCTCAACGGGTAGGTTCCACATCCCGTTGACCGCCCGGAACGTCTCAATATCCTCGAGCATTCTGCGCGCCTGAAGCTCTTCCACATCAAGCCCGGTAAGGCGCATCATCTGGCGGTGGTAGTGACCCGCATCGACGACCTTGGGTTGGATGATCAGGTGATCACCCTCATCACTGGTCGTCATCGTCAGCTCACCGACACTGAAACCGAGGGCCGCTAGTCGGTCGATCCGCTCCTTCACCCGCCAGTTCTCAGAAGCACTGATTCTTTCCGCTCCCGTGAGCTCTGTCCAGAGTTGGTTATACCGCTCAAGGATCCGGTTCCCAATCTCAATGGTGTCTTCGTCCTCGGGAAGGAACCCGCCGGCTTGCAGATCCATTAGCTCACCGATGATGTTGGTCCGCGCCAGGTCGACATCATACTGGCGCTGGCCATCGGTGAGTTTCGGATGGAGGTCGCCGGTTTCAGCGTCAACCAGGTAGGCGGAGTAGGAACCGGCGTCCCTGCGGAACAGGGTGTTGGACAGGGAGACATCTCCCCAGTAAAAGCCGAGAAGGTGGAGGCGAACCAGCAGGACGGCCAGAGCATCAAGGAGGCGGTTCACCGTATCCGTTGTGATCTTGCGGCTAAAAAGCGCGCGGTAGGGCAGTGAGAACTGCAGGTGCTCGGTGATGAGGACGGCGTTGAGCTCATTTCCTTCTGCATCTCGGCGTCCCGTTACAACCGCCGTCGGCTGAACGGACGGTGCTTCCATCCGGGAGAGGTCCCGCAACATCTCATACTCGTGGTGCGCGACCGTCTCCCCAATTTCCTTGACTGCGATCACACGCCCCGAGAGGTTGACGAAGCGAACTACGTGGCGGGAGATCCCGCGGGGGAGAGCCGCTAGAACCTCTTCGGGCCACTCTTCCAAGGCGATGTCCCACGGTAGATCAAGCAGGGCAGGATCGACGTTAGCAGCGGTGATCTGCAGGGTCTTAGCCATGGCCCTCTCTCTTTCGAATCTTTGCAAAACCTAGATCATAGTCCGATGGACTAGGGGCAATCCACACACTTTCCAAGGGGGCAGCGCCCCGGACGCAATGAAGGGTTGGTAGTCATTGACCACCAACCCTTCACCACGATCTGTCATTCAGCACTAGGCAGGAAGTCGAACACCCGTTGCCGCAGAGAACGTGTGCTGCTGGTCTTCGATGATCTCAACGCGCATCTTCGAACCAGCGGCAGGTGCCGAGTTCGGTGCGACACGGACAACGATCTGCTGTGCCCCGACCTCAACGATGCCGCGATCTTCACCGGTGCCCTCAAGGTGGCCGTAGACGTAGGCGTCCGAGCCAAGCTCTTCAACCAGGTCAATGACGATCGGAATACCGGTGGTGGCATTGTTGTCGATGACACGCAGACCCTCGGGGCGGAATCCGATGACAACCTTGCCGTCATCCTCGGGGGTAATGGCGGCCAGAGTTGCCGCGGACAGCGGAACAACTGCTCCACCGAGATGGGCATTGGTGCCATCAATCGTGAAGGTCGCGAGGTTCATGGCAGGGGAGCCAATGAAGCCTGCTACGAACTTGTTCGCCGGCTCGTCATACATCTCACGAGGTGTACCCACCTGCTGCAGCAAACCATCCTTCATAACCGCGATGCGGTCACCCATGGTCAGGGCTTCGGTCTGGTCGTGCGTGACGTAGACGGTGGTGACACCGAGCGAACGCTGCAGCGAAGCGATCTGGGTACGGGTCTGGACACGCAGCTTGGCGTCCAGGTTCGACAGCGGCTCATCCATCAGGAAGACCTGGGGCTTACGCACGATGGCCCGACCCATGGCAACACGCTGACGCTGACCACCCGAGAGGGCCTTCGGCTTACGCTCTAGGTAGGGCTCAAGGTCAAGGATCTTGGCGGCTTCATCAACACGCTTCTTGATCTCAGCCTTGGGCTCACCCGCGATCTTCAGGGCAAAGCCCATGTTGTCGCGAACGGTCATGTGGGGGTACAGAGCGTAGTTCTGGAAAACCATCGCAATGTCACGGTTCTTAGGCTGAACGTCGGTGACGTCACGATCGCCGATGTAGATGCGCCCCGCGTTGACGTCTTCAAGACCCGCGAGCATACGCAGGGAGGTCGACTTTCCACAGCCGGATGGGCCGACCAGGACCAGGAACTCACCATCGGCGATTTCAAGGTTCAGCTTGTCAACAGCGGGGTGATCCGAACCCGGGTAGACGCGGGTCGCGTTCTCAAAAGTTACACTTGCCATTTTTCCTCCACCGGCAGGTACGTGCCGGACGATCCTTAGTAGAGACTCTCTAGTGTCGGCCTCGACACTAGGACCCGCAACGGTGCGCACGTGGTCCGTCTCGAACCCTAGCACGTGGGCCACATCAAGGCACTCTAGAATGGCGGAATGGTGCAAAATTTGCCGGGATCCCCACCCGAGGGCGACCCATCTCACACCCCCGGCTGGGTGGGGGGCTACACGCTGCACCACCAGATCGGTCAGGGCGGTACGGGCACGGTTTGGGAAGCCGAGGACGAGGGCGGACACCGCGTCGCCCTCAAGCTGCTTCACCCCTCACTTGCCGCAACTGAGGAGGCACGCCTGCGGCTGCTTCGTGAAGCACGACTGGTCAACCAGGTTCGCTCCCCCGGGATCGTCCGCGTCCTCGACGTTGAGGCAGACGCCTACAGTCCCTTCGTCGTCACCGAACTGGTTGAGGGACCCACCCTGGAACAGGAAATCACCCGCCTGCGCTACCGGGGTGATGACGCCGCACAACTGGGAACCGAGATTGCCGGAACGCTGGAGGCCGTTCACGCCGTTGGGATCGCCCATCGTGACCTCAAGCCTTCCAACATCATCCTCTCCGCAACCGGACCGACCCTGATCGACTTCGGTATTGCCCACGGTGAGGGCGACCACCATCTGACTCAAACCGGAGGGATGACGGGAACGCCGGGTTACGTTGCCCCTGAACTCCTCTCTGCCACCGAACGCCCCTCGATGGATCAGCTCCAGCAGGGCGACTGGTTTGCACTCTCAGCCTCCCTCCTCAAGGCCATGACCGGATCCCCCCCTTTTGGGCGGGGACGGACGGACGCGATTCTCATGAGGGTCCTCAGCGGGGAACCTGACACATCTGGTCTCGACGATGCGATAGCCCTGGCCTTCTGGTGGGCGTTGCGCCCGGACCCGGACGAACGCCTCACCCCGTACGACCTCATTGCCTGCCTGGGGGGCGCCCAGTTAGTCCTGCCCGATGCAGATGAACTTGACGAGGACGAAGCCGCGGCAGAGACGACGATGTTGGTCGACCTTCCGGGTCCCCGCGCTCCCCTCCCGGTTGAACCGGTTTCACCCTGGCAGGCGGTTCCCACCACCGAGGTCTTCGGGACGCCTTCGCAAGCGCCTTCGTACCCCGTCGAGGCGTTTCGCCAGTGGGTTCCCCAGCCGGTCCTGCCCCCACCCCCCGGTGCTCCTCTGGGGGTAGTCGGCACCCTGGCCTCCCTGGGACTGATCGGATCTCTGGCTTGGCTCCCGGCATTTTGGGGTGTGGCAGGAGTAGGCGCCCTGCTGGCCGTCCTCTGTTTCTTCCAGGTGCTCGGTGCCGCCGCAACAAAACGATGGCAACTGTTGGTCGAACGGTCGCAAGGACTCACTCGCGGCGGCTTCTCCCGGCTGATAGCCACCTTCCGCAGCGGAATGGGTGGCCTGTTGAAGCTAGTTCCGGGAGTGGTGCTGGGAACCTTCACCTACTACATCGTGGCCCTCGTCATCCAGGGGGTCCTCGGAGGCGCTCCCGATCCCGACTCTCCCCTGGAATGGCTCGACCTCAACCCCACTGGTGAAGGGCGCGTCACCCTGGCGGTGTGGATTGCCATCACTGTCGGACTGGTTAGCTGCTGGATGATCACGACCTCACGACCTCTGCGTACCGGTGTCGCGGTGGCTCTGGATGCAGCCGGCCCAAAGGTTGGGGGGCGCTGGGTGGTGGCTGTGGTTCTCCTTATACCCGCGCTCCTCTGCCTGGGGGTTATGGCTGTCATTTAGCGGGTCGTTTCCCCCATAGGGTCAATGGATCTCTCAAAATTACGTCAAAGGTGAACCGGAGAGTTTCAACCTGTTTGCCAGCAGGCTATTCTGACTCCAGTTCTGAATCTGTCTCTCTATAGATTGGGTCCACGATGGCAAAGAAAAACGCCTCCCAGGCAGACGTTGCAATGCGCGATAAGGCAAAGCAGATGCGCGAGGCACAGGAAAAGTCTGACAGGCGCACCCGAAACATCATCATCGCCCTAGCTGTCGTGCTGGTGGCGGCCATTACCGTGGCGATAGTCTTCGTTGTTATCAATCGTCCCACCGCTGAAAAAGCAGCTGAGAATCTGCCCGAGCAGTTCAAGGATGGGGCGCCCATCGCCATCTCTTCGGAGGGCGTTGGCGTCACAAACCCGGACGCAGAGGACCTGACCTTCTACTTCGACTACTCCTGTGGGGCCTGCACCCAGATTGAGATTGGCCTACGACCCAACCTCTTCGATGCCGCTGAAGCCGGTGACTACAACCTGCTGCTGCAGCCGGTTATCACAGCCGGAGCCCCCTACAACCAGGCGGCTACCGCAGGCGCCCTCGTGGTCGCAGCTGAGGCACCCGACCTCTTCCTTGCCTTCCAGGACGGACTTACCGACTACTTCTATGAGGCATCGATCAACGGCAGCGATACCGCCTATCGCGATCTGGCAGCTTCCGAGGCAAAGGTTGCTGAGATCGCCAAGTCCGTCGGAGTTTCCGATGAACTCATCGCCACCTTCAACACGGATGCTGCCCTCAGCTACCTGACTACTTCCACCAACACATGGGTGGGCGCCGATATTGAAGGACGCGACAGGGTGGCCACACCCGAGTTCGTTGCCAACAACAAGAGCATCAACCTGACTGCCCAGACCCCTGAGGCCGTCATTGATGAACTGAAAGCGGCGCTGGCTGCCAAGTAGCCAGAAGATCGTTACAGTGTGGGAGGGTGCGACTGCACCCTCCCACTGGTTTAACCACAAGGTATGTCGGGCAACGCACTAGGGTGAGGGCAGCCGTTTCAACCCTGCAAGGAGGCAGCATGTGTCGCTGGATCGCCTACCTGGGCTCCCCCATCACGATCGATGTCCTGGTTACCAAACCCGATCACTCCCTGGTTGATCAGAGCATCAATGCCCGCTATCTCTCCCTGCCGGACTACCCCCTGGCAAAGCAGTTCAGGGGCCATGACTTCCCGACGAATGGTGACGGGTTTGGCGTGGCTTGGGCCGGTCGGGGCGGAACGATTGGCCAGTACCACGAGGTCGGTCCGGCCTGGGATAGCGACAACCTCCACAGCTTGGCGGAGCAGATAGAGACCTCCGCTGTCCTCGCCCACGTCCGTGCCGCACCCGGGGGATCCATCGCCGAGGATAACTGCCACCCCTTCGTTCACGGGGGCTGGATGTTTCAGCACAACGGTTTCATCGGGGGATTTGCAAAGCTGAAGAGGGACCTGACCATGGATGTGGATCCGGCGCTCTACCCCTACATTCGGGGGAACTCTGACACAGAGGTCTGTTTTTACCTGGCACTGACCTACGGCCTTGCGACCGATCCGGTCGGAGCCCTGCAAAAGCTCAACGAACGGGTGGAGCGAGCTCGCGCGGAACAGGGCGTTACCGAACCCTTTGTCGGATGCTTTGCCGCATCGGATGGGAAGCAGCTGGTGACGATGCGGGTCTCGAGCAGGAAGAACCTCGGCGGTTCCCCAGCACCGGAGTCGCCCTCGCTGTTCCATGCCCAGGGGGCCGTTGATATTCGCCTGGCCGACGGCACGGAGACCACGCTGCCAGCAGACACCCACCTGGTCTGCTCCGAACCACTTGAACTGGACTTTAGTGACCACACCTGGGAGCAGGTTGCCGACAGGACCATCACCGTCCTCCGCACGGGTGAGGCCCCGGCCATCACCGCGATCCCAGAGGACTAGGCGGGCAAAGTGCTGCGGGGGTCCGCGCCCTAAAGCCCGCGACCCCCGCACCCAATCTTGAAGAACCCTCTGGTTCAGCCTACCTGTTTAGAGCGGGTTGAAGGTGGTCCAGAAGGGCAGGATAATCGGCTCGGTATCGAGAACTGACAGCAGCTCATCACCCAGGTGATCCTTATGGATTACGACCTCGTAGGTAAACTGATCCATCCAGTCATCCCCCATGACGAAGTATCCGTTGTTGCCAACCTTCTGGCCATCGACGTTCGCACCCCAGCTATTTTCAACCTTCCAGCGGGTCGGCTTGTCGTCAACCAGGTCAACACCTCCGATCACCATGGCGTGGGTCGGCAGGCTCTCCCGGTAGAGGAAACGCTCGCCCTTGTCCTGGGTGAACTCGAAACCGAACGCCTCATCAAGGCCGTAGAGTCCCATCGCCATGACGCCCTTGTGAATGTCTGAAGACTGCAGAACATCGGAGCCGAACCAAACGGGCTGACCCGCCTTGAGCTGCTCGATCGCCAGCTTCTTCATGGTCTCCATGTCGACATTGATGTAGCGGTTCGGTCGGCCCTTGATGATCTCGTTGGAGAGGTCAATGCCGTAGAGCTTTCCGTAGGGCATCGAGTCGATCGGGACATTGATGATGCCCACGTAGTCTTCGAGGTCGACCGGGACGTACTTGTCATAGAACTCAAGTGCTGTCAGGCCAAAGTCCCCGTGGTAGTTCTTGTCTGTGTCGCGGTACTCGAAGTCGAAGGTCTCCGGTGGGGTCCCCAGTGCGACAGACACAATGGAGTAGACATCGTCGAGCATTCCCCTGCGGGCGGCGGTGATCTCCTCTTCCGACGCTTCCGAACGAACCATCTCACGGAGCTTCTGCGCATCCTGACGCAGCTTTCGGTTGAGGACGGTGTTGAGTTCAGCCGAGTTGATACTGGAGCTGGTCTCATCCATCGCGGTCTTTGGAACCACTCCGTACTTCTTGATGATGGCGGCGATCAGGTCCCAGTCTCCGCCGTCCTGCTGGGGCGTCTGCACCAGGAATGTCACCTTGCGGTCGTTGATGTCATCAAGGGCGGTGTCGATGATGGCCTGGTGGAAGAAGTTAGCCTTCTCGATCTTGTCGTAGAAGTAGCTGTAGTTCTGCGAGAGCTGGAACGTGCCCTTGGGCAGCTTGAGTGACTTTTCAATATGCAGGCGAAGCAGGTTGAGTGCCGCAAACATCCAGCAACGTCCGCTCTGAGCCTGGTTGGCCACGGCTTCGGAGTCGATGTCGATTGAGTAGACAAAGGGGTGGTCCTCGATGACCTCGAGGTTCTGGGTGGACTCGAGGATGCCATTCTTGGTGACCGCACGCTGCGCAATATGCTGTCCGGTCTTGTCCTTATAGCCGGTCCTCATGCGTTCAATATCGTCATTGGTGATTTGCATTCTTACCACTTCCTCTTGCATGGGGCGGGCCAGCGGGGTCCCCGCCGGGGCCGCCCTCGTAAGTGTTTTCTAGGTGAACAGCGTCCAGGGTTGCGAGGGACGACTCTTCAGGTGTCCCTCCTGCCAGTTCCACAGGGGGTGCTGGCGCAGGAACGCTTCGGCATCAAACTCGACGCCGTCGGCGCGTCCGATTCGGCCCCACATCCGCATGGCCAGGATGTCGTCCTGGCCCGCGGCCTTGCCGTCAACGGACCCTGCCGGGAAGAACGGCACGTTCCACACCCCGCCGGGGTCATCGGCGTAGTACATGGGGTCGACGTCGTAGTGACTGCAGATCCCTCTCGAAGAGGGGTTCTGGTAACCAAGGTAGGGGTCGAACGTATCGGCAAGGATCTTCTTCGCCACTTCGACATCAATCGTCCCGTGGTACTGCTCTAACAGCTCCATGAAGCGTTGGCGCCGTGCCCCGGTCTGCTGACGGGGATCGTTGAAGCCCTGATCAGCACACTCAAGGTTGCGAATCCTCGGATCGAAGGCTGCGTTACACCCGAAGTAGGCCCCGTCCTTGGTCCGACTGAGACTCTGGTAGACCAGTCCCTCTTCATAGCGAGCAATCTCTCCGGTATTGGCATCAGCCAGCAACCAGGTGTTGGCGTAACCGCCGTTGCTATCCTTGTTCATCAGTTCGACCCACTCGTCGATCGTGCTGGCGAACTGGGCCGCATTGCGGGCTCGGACGTACTCGGGCACGCGGGACTCGTCGTACCCCTTGAAACCCGCAAGCGTCGTCTCGGTAATTGCCAGTCCCGCAGAGGTGACGTAGTAGTCCGTCATCGAAGCAAGGTAACCGGCCACCGTTTGCATGACGATGCGGTTGCCGTCCTCCGGTGTCATATCAAGGAGGACGTTGAAGTATTGCCCCGCCCAGAACTCATCAAATGACTCGTGGGCGAGGACGACCTTTCCGTCCACCGTCGCCGAGCCGGTCGCAACCAGGCCCGAGCAGTGTGAACCGCGCGGCCCGTTGGGTGGGTTGGTGGCGTACTTGGCCGCCACCGTTGGCCACCAGTAGTCCGTCAGTTCCATCCAGGCGTTCCAGCCGATGAGGTCGTCCTGAGTGGTCGCCACCCCTGCCGCGGTGAAACCGTCGGCTAGACCCTGCAGTTCCTCCATCAGGTAGGGAGGAATCTTGTCCTTATGCAACCTCACTGCTGCATCAACGAAGAAGGAGTACTCCATGCCGAAGCACTCGATAGTCATTGCCCAGTAGGTAGCAAGCGCCTCCTGGTACTGCGGGGCGAGCAGGTAGCCGTGCTGGAACCCCATCTCATAGGGACTTCCAGAAACTTTCAGGTGGTGCCAACCGTCCTGTTCGGTTAGCTTCGCGTGGTTGACAATGGACCGCTGCTTATCAGTCAGTGTTGCCATGGCTACTCCTTGTTCTCAAGCGTTCCGGTCGACTCGGTGACCGTGCTTCCGTTGTCGAAGTAGGTCCATGGCTGGCTCGGCCTCGATTTGAGGTAGCCCTTCTGCCAGTCGAACTGCGGGTGCTGACGCAGGTGCTCCACGGCGTCGAATGGCGCACCATCAGCCCTGCCGAATCGTCCCCACATGCTCATGTTGAGGACGTCCCTGCCGGTTGCGAGTTTGGCGTCAACGGAACCAAAGGGGTTGAACGGCACGCCGTGAGCGGAGAGGAAGTGGAGAGGATCGGCATCGTAGTGACTGCAGATCGTCCTCATCGAGGGGTTGGAGAAACCGAGGTAGACATCGTAGGTGTCCCCGATCATCGCCTGACCGACCTGTGTGTCGATCTGCCCGTGGTGCTGCTCAAGCAGTTGCGTCCAGCGCACCCGTCGCGCACCGGTGGGCCAGCGAACATCGTTGTAGCCGTAGTCGCCGCATTCCAGGTGCATGATGCGTGGGTCTGAGGGCGCGTTGTCCCCGAAGAATGACCCATCTCGGGTCTTCTCAAGGTTCTGGTAGAGCAGCCCCTCCTGGTACCGGGCGATCTCGTTGGTGTTGGCATCCCCCACCAGCCAGGTGTTGGCGTATCCACCGTTGTTGTCTTTGTTGAGGATCTCAACCCACTCATCAATCGAGCGGGCGTACTGGGTCGCCAGGCGCGAGCGAACGTACTCGGGCGCCCGGGATTCGTCGTAACCCTGGAAGGCACCAATGGTGGTTTCGGTGACGACGAGGCCGGAAGAAGCCACCCAGAAGTCGGTGAATGAACCGACAAACCCGGGCACCGACTGCATGACCATGCGTGAGCCTTCGGACGGGGTGAGGTCAAGCAGCAGGTTGAAGTACTGCCCGGACCAGAAGTCATCAAACGAAGTGTGGGCGATAACCAGGTTGCCGTCGGTTGTAGCCGATCCGGTCGCAATAAAGGCCGAGCAGTGTGATCCGCGGGGCTCCTTCGGTCCGGCTTTCGAGTACTTTGACGCCACCGACGGATACCAGTAGTCGGTAATCTCCATCCAGGCATTCCAGCCGATGATGTCCTCGTAGGTGGCGGGGACTCCGGCGGCCGTGAACCCCGCGGCAATCCCCTTCATTTCATCTGCAATCTCCTCGGGGATCTTGTCCCGGTGCAGCTCTACTGCGTGCTCCTTGAAAAAGTCATAGGTGAGGCCGTAGTTCTGGTAAGTCATAGCCTTGTAGACGCGCTGGGCATCCGCCCACTCATCTGCCACAAGGTAGCCGTGCTGGAAACCACGGGCGAAAGGATCACCATTAATTCTCAGGTAGATCCAACCGTTGACCTCGCTACGAGAGGCCTGGCTGACCCATTCCTTCTGCTGACTAGTTAGTTTTGCCATCTTCATCCTCCTTTGGGTTCTGAAGGTGCTGACTGGGTGTGAAGTGAGCTCGTTCCTCGGCTGCGAGTGCGGCCTCGTGAGCCGCCTTGGCCTTGGCCTGCGCCTCGGCTAGTTCTCGATCTGCTAGGGCTTCTTGCGCGAGCGCTTGGGAGGCTGCTGCGAGTGCCTGTGCCTGAGCAGCTGCTTCCTGAGCGGCCGCTGCAGCCACTGCCGCGGGATCGCTTGGATCAACAGGGGTTGTGGTTGCCTTGACCGGTGCCGTGGGGGCTGGAGCCGGAGCCGCTGGAGAAGAAGCACTGGGTGCCACTGTCTTGGGCGTGTCAACCGGAGAGGACGGCGTAGCGGCCGGAGCTCCCTCGGCCGTGACCGTTTCACCGGGTCCACGCCTCGGCGAGGTGGCCGTGGTGGTTGGAACCTGGGCCATGGTTGCCTGCGCCGGAGCTCCGGTCTTACCGCGGTGCTTCTCGGGCAGGAATCCTCCGGCGATCAGCTGCTCTTCAGTGATCTGGTCGTTAGGCGAGTATGGTTTCACGATCGGCTGCCCCATTCCTGCTTGGCCATCTGACAGCATTTCGGTTGGCACATTGGACTTGACTGGAACGGGCTTCTTCAACCCCTCGATCTGCCACGTGAATGGCGGGGCCGGGTTGGTCGGATCCACCCATTCGGGCTTGCGGGCCTTGATGATTGCGAAGGCCAGCAGGATGGTTAGACCAACCATGAGGGCGATTCCACCAACGTAGATAATCGGTGATCCGACCTCCTTCGCAATCTGTGAAGGAGGGAAGAAAGCCAGCAGAATCCCGAAGCCCGATACACCTATACCAAGGACGGTGACAATCCAGGCTCCGGCCTTACCACCCGGGACCCTGAAGGAACGGGGACGGTGCGGCTGGGTGCGGCGGAGGCGAATGAATGCCAGGAACATCAGGACGTACATCAGCAAGTAGAGGATCGTCACCGTCTGCGTCAGCATGGCGTAGAAGCCCTCAACATCCGGGAACGCGACCAATGCGATGAGAATCAGGGAGATCACCGTCGCCATGAGGAACATCAGGCGAGCAGGCATACCCTTTGAGTTGGTTTTCTGTGCCCAACGCGGCAGGAAACCACCTCGGCCAGCATTCACAAGCATGAGCGGAACACCGGCGAGCCAGGAGATAACTCCGGCGAGCCCAGCGATAAGCGTCAACCAGGCAACAGCTGTAAACACCCAGGGGATACCAGCGGCCTTACCGATCTCATAGAAGGTTGAGTAGAGGGCGTAGATGATGTTGATGTCCTTCTGCGGAATCACCATCGCGATGATGACTGTACCGATCATGAAAATCAGCATCGAGAGGATGGCCGCAATGAGAATGGCAGCCGGGTACGCCCGACGTGGGTTCTTCAACTGTTTGATGTGAGCCGCGTTCATCTCCATACCTGCATAGGAGAAGAAGACACCAGCTGCAAGTGCCAGCGTTCCGAGACCCGACCACTCGGGAATCAGTCCACTAAAGGACATGTCAATGGCAGGCTTGTTACCGGCGCCAAGCCAGATAAGAACGAGGACGACCATGGCTGCCAGTGGGAGCAGGGTCCCAAACACCACGCCGTACTTTGCGACGTTCTGGAACACCGTGACCCCTCGGGTCGCGAGCAGGGTAACCGCCCAGAAATAGCAGATCCCAAAGACCAACACCACCCAGGTCGTCGGGTTCTCTGCCCACTTCATAGCGACTTCGATATCGGTCTGGAAGAAACCGAGGATGTTGGCGGTGCTCGAAAGTCCAGCAGCCTGTGAGATGGTGACCTCAACGAAGAGCAGAAAGATGGCGGTGAAGCCTAGGCCCGCTCCCAGTCCCTCACCAATCCAACGGAAGACACCTCCGGGTTCCGGCCAGCCCGTTGCCAGTTCAGCGGCCACCAGGCAGATGGGGACCAGGAACAGAAGGGCAGCAATAGCAAAGTAGGTGACTGACGCCAGGCCGTACTCAGCCTGTTGAGAGTCGTTCGCCAGGGCTGCAACAGCCGCAACATTGAGCATCGCCAAACCGAAAATGGTGATGCCACCTGAAGAGGACTTGGACCTCTTTTTCCCGGAAGAGACCGGTGGCGCGGAGGGGACCTGCGCGGTAGTTGCTTGAGAACTCATGCGTTCTTCCTTTCAGACCTAAACTTGTCGCCTCAGATTGACTGCTGAGTAGTTACAGAACCGTTGTCGAACAGCGTCCAGGGCTGCGAGGGGCGGTCGATCAGGTAGGGAGCCCATGTGTCCCACTGGGGGTGCTCGGCGTTGTACTGCTTGGCGTAAAAGGGCGCTCCATCGGCTCGGCCAAAGCGGCCCCAGAACCGCATCGCCTTGATGTCCTCAGCATCTGCAACCTTGCCGTCACAGGAGCCGAATGGTGCAAACGGTGGCGGCCCGCCGACGTCACCCGGATCGGAGTCGCAATGAGCACAGATGGTGCGCAGGCCCGGCTTTCGGAACCCCAGGTAGGGATCAAAGTCGTCAGCCAGGAATCTCTTCCCCGCCTCTCCCGTGATCTCACCCTTGTGTTCATTGAGGAGTTGCATCCAGCGGACTCGACGTGCCCCGACCTGGGTGCGGATGTCGTTGTAGCCAACAGGTGAGGCTTCCAGGTGCTGAATCCGGGGATCGTTCGGACCGTTGTCACCGAAGTAGTAACCATCCGTGGTCTTCTCAAGATTGGTGTAGATCAGCCCCTCTTCGTAGCGGGCGATCTCTCCGGTGTTGGCGTCAGCGAGCAACCAGGTGTTGGCGTATCCGCCGTTGTCATTCTTCCTGACCAGCTCTACCCACTCGTCAATGTTGTTGGCGTACTGGCAGGCCTCGCGAGCACGGACGTACTCGGGGGTTTTCTTGGGCTCATATCCCTTGAAACCACCCATCGTGGTTTCGGTGATCGCCAGACCCGCATCGGTGACCCAGAAGTCGGTAAAGGAACCGATGTACCCGGGCACCGTCTGCATGACCATGCGGTGCCCGTTAGCCGGGGTGAGATCCAAAAAAACATTGAAGTACTGGCCGTAGGCGAAGTAGTCAAAGGAGGTGTGGCCCATTACGGGCTTTCCATCCTTTGACCATGACCCCGTCGACACAAAGGCCGAACAGTGCATGGCCTGTGCCTTCTTAGGTCCGTCCTTGGCGTACTTATCTGCCACCGTGGGCCACCAGTAACCCGTCACCTCTTCCCAGGCATTCCATCCGATGATGTCGTCAACCGTGGTCGGGTAGCCCCCGGCGGTGAACCCCGCTGCCATCCCCTCCATCTCTTCGAGGATCTCGGGGGTGATCAGCGGCTTGTGCATCTCTACCGCATGCTTCACGAAGAACGAGTACTCCATACCCAGGGTCAGGTAGGTGGTTTCGGAGTAGACCCGAACCGCATCCCTGAACTCATTGACAGTGCAGAACCCCATCTGGAAGCCCCGTTTGAAGGGTTCCCCCCCAACGCGTAGATAAATCCATCCGTTGATGTCTTCGCGATGGGCCTCTTCAACCCACTGCTGCTGCTCATCCGTGAGCGTTTTCGACATACTTCCCCCTAGGAATCAAACAATGGCTTCATTTAAGTACAGTCGAGGACACCACCTGTGGTTCATGACACAATTTAGGCCCCCGGCGGCGCAAAACGTCTCGTACAAGGCATAACGGCAACTGCTCGACCCCGTTTTTGAGGCAGAAAGAGGGAACCTGACAGTGTCAGGTTCCCTCTTCCAAACGGTCTAGTCGTTCAGATGCTCTGCGGTATCCGTGGCTGCCTGGGCTGCCTCTGCAGCCCGCTTCGCTGCGTCCTGTGCAGCATCCACGGGATCCGCTGCTGCGGAGACTGGGGCCCGACCGGGTACAACCTTGGGCTTTCTGAGCAAAGCACGACCCATGGGGGTGTTTCCAGCAGCAATGTGGTCACGAATATCCTGCTGCTCAGTGACGTCAAACTTAGAACGCCTGGCCCAAATCGGGAAGCCCACCGCCACCATGGCAAGCCCGACCAGAACCTGCCACCAGCCCAGCGACGGCACCTGAAGCAGGGCGGTGACAATCGCCAGGATGGGAATGATCGGTCCCCCCGGAAGCTTCATGCCCGGGGTCTTCCACTTGCCCAGTCCCATCTTGAGGGCTGTAACATCGACGATCACCATGGCCGCGATTGCTGCCACGTTGCAGAAGATAACGATGATCTTCAGGGCTGCCGCACCAATTCCCGGGAGAACCCCGATCAAGAGAAGTGCGATGGTGATGATCGCGGTCAGAGCTACCGAGCGAACCGGGTCGCCCTTCTTGTTGAGGCGTCCCAGTTTCGAAGGCAAATCGCCGTTTCCGGACATGTTAACGATGAGGTCGGCGGAGCCCAGCATGTTGGCGTTCGCCCCGGATAGGGTCGAAACACAGGCCGCGAGAGCTACCAGGTAGCCACCCCACGACCCCATCAGTTCCTTGGCCGCCAGGGTCAGTCCGTGTTCTGCGAACCCCTCGGCTCCCGACTGCTTTGACATGACGAGGGCGATAGCCACCCCGATGTAGACAATCGCCACGATAGCGAGTGAGAGGATGATTGCCTTCGGCACCACCTTGCCCGGGTTCTCCACTGAACCGGACATGTTGGTAATAACATTGAACCCCGTGTAAGCGGTAAAAAGCAACGCCGTGGTCGAGAGAATCGACCCCCCACCGTGAGGCACCCAGTTCGAGAGCTCAGCGGGCGCAAAGTGCATGAAGCCGAAGAAAATCAGCATGAGCAGGACCACCAGCTTGAAGACCACCATTGCGGTTTCAGCTTTTCCAACCAGGGCCGCAGGACCAAAGTTGAGTAGGGCAAGTAGTACGGCCGCACCGAGGGCAAACCAGATGGACTGGTCCTTCATACCCGGGATGAAGGTCAGAAGGTAGTTGGCGAAAGACATCAGAACGTAGGCGATGCCCGTAACCCCGGCGATGTAGAAAGCCCACATCGTGATGAACCGCCACTTCGGTGACAGGACCGTTGCAATAGGGGCATATCCGGATTCACCCCGCTTCGCCCTCGACGCCACTGCGGCGAAGCACAGTGCGGAGAGCAGCATGACCAGGCCCGCGAGGACGTAGGAAATGATGGCTCCGGGACCCGCGTCCTTGACGACGATGCCCGAAAGAGCGAACACACCACCGCCGACCATCGTTCCGACCGCGAACGCGACCAGGGGGATCAGACCCAGCGTCTTGTTGCTTGATTTACCCGTGGTAGCCGAAGCACTACTGCTCAAGATCCCGCCTCCAGTTTTGCCATTTCTTGGTCGCTGTCCCAACAGTGTGGGTTGCATTGGCGAATGTGACACACCGCCCCCAATTTGCCCCTAACGCTATCCCGACGGCTTTATACCCGCAGGTAGAAGCTTTGAAGCGGCACGCGATGATGGTTGAAGTAGCACATTTACGCACTCCGCCCCTACGCTTCCTTTCCGCTCAACCTCCTACGAACTTCATCTCGGTAGATCGAGGGCAGCATGCTGTAGGCACGCGTGAAATGGTCCCGCATTCGATTAGCATCCGAGAAACCAGACAGGTGGGCCACTATGGTCAGCTCAAGATTGGGATCGACCTCGAGGATTTCCTTGGCCGTCTCAGCCCGCCGTCTACCCAATCGTGCCGCCACACCCTCGCCCGTGTAGCGGTAAAGCTGGCGACGACTAAGACCGACGAGATCAGCCAAACGATCAACCGATAGGTTCGGGTCCCGGTGGTGCAACTCAATCTCAGCATCGATGATGCGACGTACTGTCCCATCAGGGGTGCCCCCTCCCTCGCGCAGCGCTGGAATGAGGGCGGAGCGGGTGACGCCGACGAGGGCGTTTTCCGCATCCGACTCATCAGCCAGGGGGTCGGGCGTTCCCACGAGGCGTCTAAAGAGGAACC
The DNA here is from genome assembly GCF_900187855.1 of Actinomyces minihominis. Taxonomy (GTDB): domain Bacteria; phylum Actinomycetota; class Actinomycetes; order Actinomycetales; family Actinomycetaceae; genus Scrofimicrobium; species Scrofimicrobium minihominis. The sequence continues at coordinate 68,816 of NZ_FYEG01000003.1, forward strand.
TGCTTGCAAAAGCCAACATGCCCATGGTGATCGCACTGTCCGGAAGGAGCTGGGCTGGCGTAACACGCAGACCATCAGCCAGTTCCGGCATTCGCGAGATGGGGACAGTCAGTGTCAGCACGTCACTCAACCCCGTGTAGAGGGTTGAGGTGGGGAACGTGCTGCAAACGTACCTGCCGTAACCCGGCGGTAGCTCCATGTTGATCGAACCAACGCGGACCCGACTGGCCCCGGAGTACTGAACGCTGATGGTGATCTTCTGTCCGTCAACCAGTTCGGCCTTGCTGGGAACGGCCCCCTGGATCTCCTGGCCCACACTGTTCACCTGAGACGGGGTGATCAACATCCGCGAAACAGAAGCCGAACCAACCCGAGTATCCATTACGTAGGCGGAAAAGTCTTCGGGGTTCTGGACGAGGACGTCCCCGCCTCGAGCGAACGCCTCCAGCCCCTCGGGACCGACGTAGCGCTTTGTTGCCTTGTCCAGTTGAGCATGTACATCGCCCAGAGATGTGAGTGGCGGGGCCTCCGCCACTCGGCGATGCCACTCCAGCTCATTCTGGCGAGAAATTGTCATGCTCACCGTCTCTTTTGGTCTTCGACAGGAAGGATTACCTCTACCTTCCTTACTAAATGAACATCGTAGTGAGACGAACTCTGCGTGCCATTTTCAAGGAGATTGCGGCACAAAAGCGGCCGTTTCTGTCACGATAACACACATTTGATTGCGTTACCAGAAGTGACTTTTCCGCCCAGTTTTGACCGAGACTCGACATTCAGGCAGACTTACTTTCGCGCCGCCTTAGCTCAGTTGGTAGAGCAGTTGCCTTGTAAGCATCAGGTCAGGAGTTCGAGTCTCCTAGGCGGCTCTCTTCATGCCTATTTTCCCTTCGCCCAGTGCGCTTCACCCGTGAGCGGACAACAAGGGAACCACGGCGCTCTAACACCGCATGTTGCCGAGACGAAAAGAGATGCCATGTGCCGGTGGATCGCCTCCTCGGGTTCACCCATCGCCCTAGAGAACATCCTCACCAGGCCGGTGAACTCACTGATTGACCAGAGCCTCAATGCCCAGCTTCTCGACATGCCGGTCAAGATCCCCGTCGTGTTGTCACCCAAGCGCCGCATCGCGACGAGCGGCGAGGGCTACGGCTTCTCCTGAGTGGGCCGCACCGGGCAGATCGGACTCTTCCGAGACCCTCCCCCAGCCTCTTCTACACCTCGGGACCACTCAGCCTGCAGGGCCATGGCGGGAGATCCGTGGAGATTTCGGAGGAATCCACCCTGGTTTTCTCAGAACCTCTGATCCTTGAGAGCTACGAGAATGAGTGGCTCCCCTTCCCCGATCACACCATCGGCATCTTTGAGCCGGGGAAGGATCCTGTCCTGCTCAGCGCCCTTCCTGAAAATGAGTCATCTTTAACCTCCGCCGACGGAACCCCAGGCCTAAAAGGTAGGCTGAACCCATGATTTGGCTACTTATTCTTCTCATCGTCCTGTGGGTATTCCTCGCGATCGCCGGTTTCCTCATCAAGGGCCTCATGTGGCTGGCCTGGGTCGGCATCATCGCCCTGCTCATCACCCTGGTGGTGGGTTTTGTCGCCGGACTCTTCACAAAGGACGGGGATTAGGCGCGCCCCAAAGATCACTCCGTGCAAATCTGGCTTCCGCCCTCCGAGGGCAAAACTGCTCCACTCTCCGGCCCCAACCTGACCCTTTCAGAGTTGTCATTCCCAGGTCTGGAGGACGCCCGCAAGGCCGTAATCGATGCTACCCAGAGCCTTGGTGCTGGCCCTCGGGCCGCCGAGGTCCTCAAACTCGGGGTGAAATCAGCCGAGGAGGCCGAGGCCAACCTCGACCTCTTCCACTCCCCCTGCGCGCCGGCCATCGACCTCTATACCGGGGTTCTTTTCGATCACCTCGAGGCCTCCACCCTGGACGAGGCCGCTCGCCTCCGCCTTGGTCAGCGCACCCTCATCTCCTCCGGCCTCTTCGGCGTGGTCCGCCCGGACGACCTCATCCCAAACCACCGCCTTTCCGTAGCGGTCAACCTTCCTTCTGTCGGGCCGCTTACCACCTGGTGGAAAAAGCGGCTGCCGGAGCAAGTCAGGGTCGAGGACGGCAGCACTATCTTCGACTGTCGTTCCGGTTCCTACCGGACCCCCCTGCCGACGCCGTCCTCGAACATTATTGAGATGTCTGTCGTTCACCCCCGCCACGGGGTTCGGAAAACCATCACCCACATGGCCAAGAAGTGGCGGGGCCTCGCGGCTCGTCACCTCATCGAGGACGTGACCCTTAACGATCACGCCGGTGTCGAGGACGTCCTGAGCTCCCTACACCGACTGGCCGAGGACCCCGGTAGCGGGGAGATCACCGACTTCGAGGTTGAACCGACCATGCCCAACAGGTCTGGGGGCTCAACCACCTCGGTCACCATGGTCCTTAGTCCCATCCCTTGAGTTTGCACCCTTCAATTGCCCCAAATTGCACAGTCGAACGCACAACTGTGCCTAAGCGCGCAGCGAATGAATAGCGATGAAGGGGATTCGTTTGCAACACTGTAACAGTTCGTTCCATTTACTTGTGCCCGCGCCTTCCTGGCGCGGGCTTACGAAGGTCCTTTTCAAACAAGGAGAAACTAACGATGTCTACAAGCCTTTCGTCAGACCTGGGTGCGTTCGTACGCTCGCAGTCCGGGAAAGCAGCGCGTAACTCAACGCCCGCAGAGTTTTGGCTTGGCCTTTCCAGCCTGGTCGTCGACCGCATCGCAGACCGCTGGGACGCCACCACGACCGCATACCAGGCCGGTCGCCAGGAACACTACTTCTCAGCGGAGTTCCTCGAGGGTCGCGCCCTCCTCAACAACCTGGTCAACCTCGGCATGCTCGACGAGACCGCCAAGGCTGTCGCAGCCTATGGTGTCAACCTGACCGAGGTGCTTGAGGCCGAGCCTGACGCAGCCCTCGGCAACGGCGGCCTCGGTCGCCTGGCAGCCTGCTTCCTGGATTCCTGCGCCACCATGGACCTTCCGGTCACCGGTTACGGAATCCTCTACCGCTACGGACTGTTCAAGCAGACCATCGACAACGGGTTCCAGAATGAGCACCCTGACCCCTGGATGGAAGAGGGCTACCCCTTCGTCATCCGCCGCGAAGAGCAGGCCAAGTACGTCAACTTCGCTGATATGCACATTCGCGCTGTCCCCTACGACATGCCGATCGTCGGCTACGGTACCGACAACGTCAACACCCTGCGCCTGTGGAAGTCCGAGCCGATTGAAGAGTTCGATTACGACGCCTTCAACAGCCAGCGCTTCACCGACGCGATCGTCGAACGTGAACGCGTTGCCGACCTTTGCCGCGTCCTCTACCCGAACGACACCACCTATGAGGGCAAGGTCCTGCGTGTTCGCCAGCAGTACTTCTTCGTCTCAGCCTCGCTGCAGACCATCATTGAGAACTACAAGGCCACCTACGGCTCTGACTTCTCGAAGTTTGCCGAACTGAACTCGATTCAGCTCAACGACACCCACCCCGTCCTCGCCATCCCAGAGCTGATGCGCCTGCTGATGGATGAGGAGGGACTCGGTTGGGATGAGGCCTGGACCATCGTTCAGAACACCTTTGCCTACACCAACCACACCGTGCTGGCGGAGGCCCTGGAAACCTGGGAGATCTCCATCTTCCAGCAGCTCTTCCCCCGCATTCTTGAGATCGTCTACGAGATCAACCGTCGCTTCTACCTGGAGATGACCGAGCTCGGCGTTGATCCCGCCACCATCGATTACATGGCTCCTGTTTCAGGCGGTCGTGTTCACATGGCCTGGATCGCGACCTACGCTTCCTTCTCCATCAACGGCGTTGCAGCCCTTCACACCGAAATCCTCAAGCGGGACACCTTGAAGGACTGGTACGCCCTCTGGCCGGAGCGCTTTAACAACAAGACCAACGGTGTCACCCAGCGTCGCTGGCTCAACAACTGCAACCCGAGGCTGGCTGCTCTGCTCACCCGTGAGCTTGGAAGCGATGCCTGGGTCACCGATCTCAGCCAGTTGAAGACCCTTCTTCCCAAGGTCGAGGACGACGCCCTCATGGCCGAGGTGATGGAGATCAAGCGCCAGAACAAGGCTGATTTCGCCACCTGGCTCGAGGGTCGCCAGGGCGATGTCATCCCCGTTGATGCCATGTACGACGTTCAGATTAAGCGTCTGCATGAGTACAAGCGTCAGCTGCTGAACGCCATGTACATCCTGGACCTTTACAACCGCCTCAAGGCTGACCCGACCCTGGACGTCACCCCCCGTGTCTTCCTGTTCGGCGCCAAGTCGGCCCCCGGTTACCGCCGTGCCAAGGCGATCATCAAGCTGATCAATGAGGTCGGCCGCATCGTCAACTCTGATCCCACCATGAAGAACCGCCTGGCGGTTGTCTTCATTGAGAACTACAACGTCACCCCCGCGGAACACATCATTCCCGCGGCTGATGTTTCGGAGCAGATCTCGACCGCCGGTAAGGAGGCCTCGGGAACCTCGAACATGAAGTTCATGATGAACGGCGCCCTCACCCTCGGCACCCTCGACGGCGCCAACGTTGAGATTGTCGACTCCGTCGGTTACGACAACGCCTACATCTTCGGCGCTCGTGAGGAAGACCTTCCCGAACTGCGGAAGAACTACCGCCCGCGCGACCTCTACGAGACTGTTCCCGGCCTCAAGCGCGTCCTCGACGCCTTCGTTGACGGCACTCTCCAGGATGGTGGCAACGGCGACTTCCACGACCTGCTCTGGTCACTGCTTGATGGAAACTCGCACGAACCAGCAGATATCTACTACCTGCTGGGCGACTTCGCCGACTACCGCGAAACCCGCGACCGGATGGCTGAGGACTACCGTGATGAACTGGCCTGGGCCCGCAAGGTGTGGGTCAACATCTGCGAGTCCGGACGCTTCTCTTCGGACCGCACCATCGCGGACTACGCCGAAGAGGTCTGGAAGATTGACCCGGTAGCGATCTAGGTCAACGCCAGGCACAGAAGGCTTGAACCGTGATTTCGGGGGCTCCACCACCATGGTGGGGCCCCCGATTTCTCTGCCATGGTTGATTTCTACAGGGTCTCGGCCGCAACCTCGGAGCGGATCGACCTCGTCACCGTGAACTTCTGGTTTCGTCCCAACTGGGTGGTCGGTCCCACCACCCGTTCAAGGGTGTGGCGGTGGTGCAGGTGAGAGTTGTACACCGTGAGGAGTACCCCACCTGAGCGTAGTACCCGGGCGGCCTCGTCAAAGAGGAGGTCCGATGCTGCGGAGGAAACCGTTGATTCGGTGTGGAAGGGCGGGTTGAGGACGATGAGGTCAACAGAGGAATTAGGCTGCTCTGAGAGCCCGTGATCCCGCTTCACCTGTAACCGGTCCAGCTGATCTGAGCTGAGGTTGAGCAGGGCACTCTGCTTCGTCGAAGCCACGGCTGCCGCGGAGCGATCAGTAGCGATCACCCGGAGGTGTGGATGAGCCCGGGTAAGAGCCACCGCCAGCAGTCCTGTGCCGCACCCCAGGTCGACCGCAAGCGGGGTGGCGTCTGACATCGATGGGGTCGGAAGATTGGCCTCATCCTGAAGAAACGGGATGAAGAAACGCGCCCCAATGTCGACCTTTCCGTCAGCGAATGCGCCCGGGTAGGAGGCCACCCACAGGTCCAGGTCGCGGTTGTAGGTCTTGGTCAACCCCTCCCCTTCCCCTGCACTTTCGAGGTCGTCGCGAGGGTTGGTGGCTGAGAGGACGCGTGATTTCTGGCGGGCAAGCGAGGCCCTCACTGACCCGAAGTAGCGTCCCAGAACCTCGTTCATCGCCCTGGTCATGTGCTTGACCCGGCCCCCCGCAAAGACCTGGACGTCCGGATCTGCGTAGCTGGCAATCAAACGGGCCCACGCATCCAGCTGTCGCAGGTCACGCGGTAGTTGAATGAGGACGACGCGGGCGCCCCTGACCAGCGCTGCATCGAGGGCCATGTCTTCGTAGAGATCCGCCGGAAGTTCGAGGGACTCAGCCAAGCGCCGATAGTTCTGAGCCAGGGCAAGGACAGCGGTGTAGGAGTCCTGGTGGACACGGATGTTTCTGGCGCCAAGGTGCCCGCAGGCCAGGGTGAGAGCCCCGTAACGATCCCCGATGATCACCACCGTGCCCTCCGCTGCGGCCTTGATCGCCTCTTCTGCTGTGTCAACGAGAAGCCGATCCGTCGCATCGAAGGCGAAGAGGTTCTGCGCTTCGGTGTCGGGGTGTCGCGATAGTGCGTCAAACGGAAAGTTCACGGTGCTCATTCCCCCAGCGTAGTGCGCCTCAACCCGTGCCCCGAAGCTTGACCTCGGTCAAGGCGTCCCGCGATGAGACCCGATGAAATAGAGGAAGTCGACAAGCGACCCACTCTCTAGGAGGAAACACCATGGCTCAGACAATCACCCTCACCACCGAACAGTTCACCTGCCCCTCATGCGTCGCCAAGATTGAGAAGACGCTGGACCGGACCCCGGGAGTACTGGAGTCCAAGGTTCGCTTCACCTCAAACAAGGTCGAAGCCTCCATTGATGAGGCCGTCACCGACGCAAACACCATCGCGGATATCGTCTCCGGCCTCGGCTACGCGGTCCTGAAGACGAAGGTTCGATAACTCATGGAAAACACGACTCCAAAGGGGTGGGCCTGGATGTGGTACACCCCGCTGGGGCGCCGAGCAGTAGCCATGGCGTCTTCAGGAACGCTGATCGTGACGGCCCTGCTCGCAGGTCTGCTCGGCGCACCAGCCGCCCTCGGTAACGTCCTGCTGATTGCCGCCAGCGTCATTGCCGGGACCCCCATCGCGGTTCGGGCCTGGCAGGCCCTCCGTGTCCGCACCTGGTCCATCGACCTCCTGGTTACCATTGCGGTTCTCGGGGGGATCGCCATCGGGGACTACTTCGAGTCCTCGGTCGTTGCCTTCCTTTTCCTTTTCGGCGCCTGGCTTGAGGGACGCACCCTTGCAAAAGCCCGTCGTTCTATTCAGGGCCTTATCGACCTCAGCCCCACCACCGCTACCGTGGAAAGGGATGGGGAACGGGTTCGGGTAGACGCTGATGACCTCGATGTTGACGACCTCCTGATCGTGACCACCGGTGAACGGATTGCGGCAGACGGTGTCATTGTTTCGGGAACCGCCACCATCAACGAGGCCTCCATTACCGGAGAGTCGGTGGCTGCGTTCAAGGAGCCCGGCGACACGGTTCACGCCTCTACCATCGTCGAGGCCGGTTACCTGGAGGTTCGTGCCACCGAGGTGGGAGATGAGACCACATTCGGGCGCATCGTCGAACTGGTTGAGGAATCTCTAGAGTCACGCACCCGCGGAGCACAGTTCCTGGAGCGGTTCGCCAAGTACTACACCCCGGGGATCCTCATTGCTGCCGTCGTCCTCTTTATTTTCACCCGCGACATTGAGAAGGCCCTGGTCTTCCTGGTGATCGCCTGCCCCGGCGCCCTCGTTATCTCCGTACCTGTTGCGGCTGTGGCCGGACTGGGTAACGTGGCACGCAATGGCGTCCTCATTAAGAACGGGGAGGCGTTGGAGGCCCTGGCACGTGCCAACACCCTGGCCGTTGATAAGACAGGGACCATCACCTTTGGTGAGCCGAAGGTGACCCTGGTTGAATCGTTTTCCAAGCATGATGAGGACGATCTGCTCTCCCTCGCTGCAGCCGTCGAAACCTCCAGCGAACACCACCTGGGGCGTGCTGTGGTTGAAGAGGCAACCGAGCACGGGATGGTCTGGGATGATCCCCAGGACGTTGATGTCGTTAGTGGCCGGGGGATTAGTGCGACGACCTCAAACCGTCGGGTGCAGGTTGGCAACGCCACCTACCTGGCAGGCGAGGGAATCCACCTCAGCCCCAGCGAAGAGAAACGTGTCCACGAGCTTGAGGACCGGGGTCAGACCGTCCTCCTCATCGCCATTGACGCAAGGTTTGCCGGACTAATCGCCGTTGCCGACCGGATTCGCCCCCAGGTCAGTGAGGCCGTAGCCGCACTGCGTAACTCAGGTTTGAAGGAGGTCGTCCTCCTCACCGGTGACAATGAAGGCGCTGCCCGCACCATCGCGGAGGAAGCCGGAATCACCCGGTGGCAGGCGCGGATGCTGCCCCATGAAAAGGCAGAGTTTGTCACCCGCCTTCAGGATGAGGGCCGCAGGGTGGCCATGGTGGGTGATGGCGTCAATGACGCTCCGGCTCTGGCCACCGCCGAGGTGGGTATCGCAATGGGACAGTCCGGGACCGATATCTCCATGGAAACCGCCGGTGTTGTCCTGCTCAACGACCGCCTCGACCAGCTGGCGCACGCCTCCCGCGTCTCAAGAGCCACCCTGCGCATCATGAAGCAGAATACGGCCCTGGCACTGGGTACGGTCGCCATCCTGATCGCCGCGGTGCTCTACGGTTCCCTCGGTTTGGCCGGTGGCATGTTTGTGCACGAGATCAGTGTGCTGCTAGTTATCCTTAACGCACTTCGGCTCACCCGCTACCGGGGTCCACACCTCCAGGAGGGGCGAGTGCGCCAATCAAGGAAGGAACTGGTTGCGTGAGCACGCCCCAGGACACCTGTGTCTCGAAGGTCCCCCTCTTTGCGACGCTGACCTTGGATCAGCAGCTTGAGGTGGCACAGTTCGCTTCAGCGGTTCGCCGCGGGGCCGGAGAGACACTGCAGCTTCCCGGGGACACCGACTCTGTCCTAGTCGTTGTTCACCGGGGGGCTATCCGTGTTTCCAGGCTGGCAGCTGACGGTCAGGAACAGCTGGTCCGACTGCTACACCCCGGGGACTTCGCCGGTGAAATCGACTATGTCACGGGGAAAAGCGCAGGACACATGCTGACCGCCGAAACCGATGTTGAAGTGTGCCAATTCCGCCACAGTGACCTTGAAACCCTGATCAAGCAGTTCCCCGACATCGCGGTGCAGATGCTGCAGGCCGTGACAGGAAGACTGCGCGACGCGGAGCAGGCCCTTTCGGCTGCGACCAGCACCGATGCGACCGCGCGCCTCGCTCACTACCTACTCGGCTTGACCCGGGTCGAGGTCGGTGACTCCATTGCTGTTTACCTGCCCACGACCAAACGACACGTCGCCTCACTGATCGGGGTGACCCCCGAGACCCTCAGCCGCCGCCTCAAGCAACTTGCAACCAAGGGACTGATTGAGGTGGAGGGTTCGAAGATCACCCTGCTTGACCTCAGCGCCCTCGAGAAGCTCTAGGCAGTCGCCGCCGCATGTTCCGCGCAGGGATGGTCGCCCTGATCATGCAGATCGCAAACCACCATGCGGGTCTTGCAGGACTGATCGACGCAGTTGGCAAGCAGCGCAGCTGGCTCCCCACACACGTCACAGCTACCAATCACCTTGGTTTGATCTGAGAAGTTAATGGTCTCCCGGGCATCAAATACAGCCAGCGAACCCTCCCAAAGCCCCTTGTCACCAAACGCCTCGCCGTAGCGGACGATACCGCCATCAATCTGGTAGATCTCAGAGAAACCACGGTTCTTCATGAGCGCGGAAAGGATCTCGCAGCGGATTCCCCCCGTGCAATAGGTGACGACAGGCCGGTCCTTGATGTCGTCAAAGGCGCCACTCTCGATCTGCTCGATGAAGCCATGGGTGGTTTGCACATCGGGGACAATTGCTCCGCTGAAACGGCCGATCTCAGCTTCCCAGGCATTACGACCGTCAAAGAAGACGACCTCATCCCCACGCTGTTCCACCAGATCATTGACCTGCTGGGGGCTGAGGTGGGTCCCCCCTCCGATAACTCCTTCCGGTCCTACTTTGACCTCTTCGGGGGCACCAAAGGCAACCAGTTCATCGCGAACCTTGACCGATAACTTCGGAAAGTCAACGATCTTCTTCCAGGGGGCACTGCGATCAAAACCGCCGTTCCACTCTGGCTGATCCTCTTCGAAACCCGTCCCATCCGACCACTTGATGGTCTCGGAGAGACCACGGAACGCCGGGTACTCACGGGTCTTCTTGATGTACTGCTTGCAGGCAGCAATCTCACCACCCACGGTTCCGTTGATGCCGTGGGGCGAAATGATGATTCGTCCCCTGAGTCCCAGTCTCTCGCACAGCTCACGCTGCCAGAGCATTACAGCCTTCGGGTCCTCAACGGGCGCCATTACGTAGTAGAGCAGAATCTTCGGAACAGTCATGCTTCGATGATAGAACGCCCCGGGCCAATCACCTTCAAGAATCAGTGTGATCCGAGGACGAGTAATGCACTAACGGAACTACCGGTAGCTACACCCCCGCGGTCTCTTTCAGGTCAAGCAGTTCAACCGCAAGCGCCTAAACGCGGTTGCCGGCAAAGCGCCGCATGTAAGCGGCGGCCATCTGGGATTTGCCAGCGTTATGAACGCAGACGAACAGGACTGAGGGTCGCTTGGTAGTCATAGCCATCTCCTAGTTCTCACTGACTAGCGGGGTAGGGGACATTCTCAACGATGGTTCCGCGTCGCACCAGCAGGCCCGCATCCCTCGCGACATTGAGTTCCCGCGACTTGATGATGCGTGAGTAGGTCAGGGCGCTGTCTTTGGGGATGCGTCGCTGGGTTGGGTAGTCGACGTAGATGAGACCGAAGCGCTTGTCATAGCCCCAGGCCCACTCAAAGTTGTCCATCAGTGACCAGTAGAAGAAGCCGCGGACGTCGGCGCCCTCATCCCTGGCGTCCAGGGTGGCGGCGAGGTGAAGTTCCAGGTAGGCCTCGCGCTCTGGATCGTGAACTACGGGGCCGTCTGCTGTCTCGGTAATTCGGTCTGGCATGGCCGTTCCGGTCTCGGTGACATAGAGGGCGGTGTTGGCCTCTGCGGTGTAGTCGCGGCTGACTCGAAGCAGCAGGTGCTTGAGCAGAACCGGGTCAATCTCCCACTGCATATCACTGCGCGGCAGGTAGGTGTCAGGACCGAAGAAGCCCCGTGATGCTCTCATGGGGGACGAGGTCGGCCAGGTGGTTGCCGGGACGGCCACTGGGGGCAGCTCGAGGACGTCGAAACCGATCTTCTCCCGCAACTGCGGGCTGAGCTGGCGTGATCCGGTGACTATTTCACCCTGGTAGTAGTTCACACCCAGGGTCTGGATCGGCGTGGAAATGACCTCGAGGTCACCCGGCCTGACTGCCGCTTCAAACGCGGTTACCGACTCGGGTTCCAGTTCACGGTATTCCTCTACCGTGTCGGCGGGATAGTGGCCCTTGAAGAGGGGGTCGAGGAACCAGCGGTTGGCCTGCCCGTCGACGAGGCGGGCGGCGCGGCGGTCCGCTTCACTTTCGGGGTCGAGGGGTTGGGCCGGGGTCAGGTTGACGGTTAAACCCAAGTTGAGTTTGTCATCGGCCTCGCCCAGAGCCTGCACAGCCAGGCCGTGACCCAGCAGAAGGTGGTGGCTGGCCAGCATGCCCTCACGAAGGCTGCGGTGTCCGGGGGCGTGTTCACCGCCGGTGTAGGAGAGGAACGAGGAGCACCACGGTTCATTCAGGGTCGTCCATACCCCAACCCGGTCCCCGAGACGCTCGTGAACCTGCATGGCGTAGTCACGGAAGCGCATGGAGGTGTCGCGGTTGGTCCACCCGCCCCGGTCTTCCAGAGCCTGGGGGAGGTCCCAGTGGTACAGGGTGAGCCAGGGTTTGATGTGGCTGGCCAGCAGTTCATCCACCAGGCGACTGTAGAAGTCGACGCCTTCACGGTTCAGGGTCTTGCCGTCGGGGTTGACCCTTGCCCAGGAAACGGAGAACCGGTAGCTGTCCAGGCCCAGGCGGCGCATCAGCGCCACGTCATCCCGGTAGCGGTGGTAGTGGTCGCAGGCAACATCGCCGGTGTCCCCGTTGACGACGGTCCCGGGGGTGTGGCTGAAGGTATCCCAGATCGATGGGCCCCGTCCGCCCTCAGACGCAGCGCCCTCAATCTGGTAGGCGGCAGTTGCGGCCCCGAGGAGGAAGTCCCGCGGAATCGGCCTGGGGGTTTCCAAACGCGCATCATTGAGCGCTGATAACAGTCCTGTTTTCATGTCCCCACGATAGACCAGGGTGGGTCACGGTGTGGCGAAAAGTATAAAGCTGACGGCCATCACGGCCATCCCCCCGAGCATTCCGTAGATGGTCTGGTGCTTGTCCGTCTGGTAGCGCCAGGCCCCGGGAAGCAGTTCGTCGAGGGCGAGGAAGACCATCATGCCTGCCACCAGGCCGTAGAAGATTCCAAAGAACTGCGGGGCCACAACCCACTGCATGACACCGGCAGCAACCAGCGCACCCATCGGTTCGGTGAGCCCCGAGAAAGTCGCCCACCAGAATGCCTTCTTGCGTGAGCCAGTCGCCGCGAAGACGGGGGCCGCCACGGCAATCCCCTCAGGGACGTTGTGAATCGCAATCGCCAGGGCCAGGGACAGCCCCACCTTGGGATCCTGGTAGGTGGTGAAGAACGTGGCCATCCCCTCGGGGAAGTTATGCAGTCCGAGGACGGCGGCGACAAGGATCCCCGACCTCATCAGCTTCCGTGTCGACCGTTCCTCGCGGACGTCGAGGTCGTGTTCCCGCCCCTCCATCTCATTCGGATTGAGGACGTCCGGCAGGATCCGGTCGATAAGGAGGACGGTGCCGATGCCGATGAAGAACGACGCCCACACGACCGTCAACGAGGTCCGCTCCGAGGCAGTCTGGCCCATGTACTCAATGCCGAGGGGAATGATCTGACCCAGGGAGATGATGATCATCGCCCCGGCAGCAAAAGCCAGTGCAACTGCCAGGTAGGAGCGTTCGAGCGTCCTCTTACTGAGCGCCAGCAGACCACCCACAGAGGTGGCAAGGCCGGCAAAGAGGGAGACGAGAAGCGCAGGGATCATGCCCTAACCGTACGCTTTCGTCCTCCTTCCTAGTAAATTGGCCGACTAGCGACGGAGATTACTCTGAACGCAGTGCCTCCACCGGGTCCTTCCGCGATGCCGCTGAGGACGGGATCAGACCCGCCATGAACGTCAGTCCCATGCTGATCGCAATCAGGATCAACGCGGCAGTCCAGGGCAAGATCGCCACGTTCGCAATGCCGAACCTCCCGTAGACGATGGCGTTGGCCGGCAGGGTAATCAGCAGTGTCACAAGGATGCCCATCACTCCGGCTACGAACCCGACGATTAGGGTCTCCGCATTGAAGACGGTCCGAATGTCCTTCTTCGATGCACCGATCGACCTGAGGATACCGATCTCTTTTTTACGTTCGAGGACGGAGATATAGGTGATGACACCAATCATGATCGAGGAGACAATCAGCGAGATCGCCACGAATGCAACCAGGACGTAAGAGACGACGTTGATGATGTCGGTGACCGAGGACATGAGTGTGCCCACCAGGTCCGTGTAGGTGATGACCCTGTCGTCCTCACCCTTGTCTTCCATCTGCTGGTTGTAGTCGTCGAGGACGTTGATGACCTCAGCTTTGGCTTCGAAGTCCTTCGGGTAGATATCGATCTGGCTGGGTCGGGCAAAGTCGGCGTAACCGAGGGCGGCCAGGTTACCGTCGAAGGAGCTCTGCGTGTTCTGCAGCATGGCGATCATGAGGGCGCTGAGCTCATTTTCATCCATGTTGAACTGGAAGGCCTTGGCGAATGCCGCCTCATCGATTCCCATGGCGGCTGACATGTTGGCGGTTAGGTCCGACATGGCAGAGTTCAGAGCCCCGCCAATCTGCTGCTCCAGAGCGGAACCGATCTGGGCCTGCACCTGGGTGGAGATCGCGTTCATGGCCTCAGCCATATAGGCTGCCATGGCGCCCTGCAGGGAGGCTTGAAGTTGCGCCGAGTTAGCCTCGATAGCCTCCTGCACGGACTTGGCGATTGCGTCCCCAATCTGCTTGGTGACGGCCTCTTGAATCGCGGTGAGGTCGCCCTCCACCCCCGTGACGTACTGATCCAACTTGGCCATGACTGCCTGACCCTCGGGGGTGGCCATGAAGGCATCGAAGGAGGCCTGAGGATCGGTGCAATCGTTACCCGCCATACAGTAGGCGGCGTATCCAGTGGCCAGTTCGGTGGCGATCTCGGTGGCTAGTTCGGGGTTGAGGTCGACCTCTATCCCACTGAGGTCGATGCTGCCCAGCACCTCATTGATATCAATATCGATCATGGAGCCGAGGTCGAGGTTGCCCATCAGATTTCCCAGATCAAGACTGGGAAGGGCGCCTGGATCAATGTCCAGAGAGGGCATTCCAGCCATGCTGAAGTCAAGGGCAGAGGGATCAAGTTGCAGCTGCGACTCATCAAACGTGAAGGCAGCCGCGATGGCATCCTGGTCGATGGTCACCATCTTCGACATATCGAACCCATCATCACCGTCGCCGGCCTGCTCCTCGGCAAAGGTGCGCCCGGTGAAGATGTTGACGTTCGGGTTATCCAGCTGGGCCTTGACGACCCCGGTCTCAGCTGCCTGATTGATCAGGTGTTCTATCAGGTCCGGGGTGTAGTAGAGACCCGGCGTCAGAGCGGTTGCCGTCACCCCGGAGCGCGGCTGAATGATGGCGCTGATGTTCAGGGTCTCGCCCTCATCCACCAGTTTTCTGAGGAACTTGCTGTCCCCACTCTTGTCCGCCCAGACGTCATAAGCCTTGTCATAGACGTAGTAGTCCGCTGAATTCACCATGCGGAAGGTGACGTTCATGATTTCTTCGTAGGAGAAGGCAAGCGTCTCGTCATCCAACTCGGGAATATCCTCGCCGTTGGCGACAGCCTGGACCATGGCATCCATTTCGGATGGGTCCCGCAGGTTCATGGCGTAGAGCAGGAAGTCGGAGATTCCCCCACCGGGGGTAAGGACGAGGACGGTCTCGTTGTAGTACTTGGGCCAGTCCCCCGCCACCACGTCATACTGCTGCTCGATGAGGGCCGGGTCCCCAATCATCTCCATGAACGCATTTGAGTTCATGGCGGCCAGAGGTCCGCCGCTCGCCCCACCAAATCCAAGCGCAGCAAAGGTGGAGTCCGGGTTGACCTGACGGACCTTGTCGTCGTCGGATACAGAGAAGATCTGCGGGGTGACGTTGTACTTGTACTGGATCAGGTTGGTGAAGTCGTCGATGTTGCCACCGTTGTCATCCAGGTACGTCTTGAGCGCTGCGATGTCGTTGGAGCCAACCGAGCCGAAGGCCTTCTGCAACATGCGTACTTCTGACACCTCCCCCGCAGGGGTATCGGCGTCACCCGCCGCGGCCTCCCCCTGGACATCAGCGGAGAGCCCGAGCAGGGCCGTCATGTCCATACCCTGGCTCTGAATGGTCAGGGGGTAGACAGAGAGTGTGTCTTCTTCGATCCCGCGAACGTAGGCGTTGACACCATTGGCGAGGGCGAGGATGGTGGCGATCCCGATGATGCCGATTGAGCCGGCAAAGGCCGTCATCAGGGTGCGGCCCTTCTTCGTCATCAGGTTCTTGAAGGAAAGGGATATGGCGGTCAGGAAGGACATGGAGGCGCGCTTGGCGGCCTTCTGCGAAAGCTTCGCCTCCTCCTGAGGGTCGAATGGGTCTGTGTCCGCGAAAATGCGCCCGTCCTTGAGGGAGACGATGCGGGTGGCATACTCCTCGGCAAGCTCCGGGTTGTGGGTCACCATGATGACCAGACGATCCTTGGCGATCTCGGTCAACAGGCCCATGATCTGGACCGAGGTGGTTGAGTCGAGTGCGCCGGTGGGTTCATCAGCCAGCAGGATCTCGGGGTCATTGATGAGGGCGCGGGCAATCGCGACGCGCTGCATCTGACCGCCAGAAAGCTGACTGGGCAGCTTGTTGACGTGGTCACCAAGACCAACCTCAATGAGGGCTTCAGTGGCCCGCTGCCGACGTTCCGCGCGATCCACACCCGTGAGGGTCAACGCCAGTTCAACATTGGCGAGGACGGTCTGGTGGGGGATCAGGTTGTAGCTCTGGAAAACAAAGCCGATCCGGTTGTTGCGGTAGGTGTCCCAGTCACGGTCACTGTAGTTCGACGTGTTGATGCCATCGATGATGAGGGCACCGGAATCGTAGTGGTCGAGGCCGCCAATGACATTGAGCATTGTGGTCTTGCCCGAACCTGACGGTCCAAGAACTGCCACAAACTCATTGTCACGAAACGCAATAGAGACGTCATCCAGAGCGACCTGGGTGAAATCGGCGACGGTATAGGATTTACGGATGTCAAGAAGCTGGAGCATTGGTGCCCTCCCCGCGTGAGTTTACCGAGAGAATTCCCAGTTTCTTCGGGCCATAAGCCGCAGGCGAACACAGATGACCACCCTCGGGGCCCCGACCTTAACTAGGTGTAAATCAAGGCCTCTGCGACGTCGTTGCTGACCCTGGTTCCAACTTTCCCCTGCAGGATGTCATCAACGCGTCCAAGCGGACCGATGAAGGCAGTTCCGCCGCTCTCAGCCATGGCGCAGGCCGCCTCAACTTTGGGACCCATCGATCCGGCTGCGAAGTTCATTTTGGCCAGGACAGAAGGCCGAGCCGCGGCGATATTGCGGGGCTGATCTTCCCCATAACCCTCGACCACGTAGTCGGCGTCAGTGAGGATAAGAAGGACATCCGCACCCAGCTCTTCTGCGAGGACCGCTGAGGCAAGATCCTTGTCTACCACGGCCTCGACCCCCAGCTCTAGGCCGTCGTCCAAGACCACCGGGGCACCGCCACCACCGACACAAATCACTAGGAAGCCCTGTTCAACCAGGGTGGCGATCGCAGCGGACTCAAGGATCTGGGCTGGCTGAGGTGAAGGCACCACCCTGCGGTATCCGACCCCATCAGCCTTGATATCCCACCCGAAGTGCTCGCTGTGAGCCTGCGCCTCTTCCTGGCTGTAGAGAGGGCCGATGAACTTGCTGGGGTCCCCGAAGTCGGGGTCACTAGAACTGACAAGCGTCGTGGTGAGCACCGTGGCAACCTGGTGGCCTGGACCCAGGGCATTCCTCAACTCCCGCTGCAGCGGGTAGCCGATCATGCCCTGGCTCTGGGCCCCAAGAATATCCAGCGGGTAGGGAGGCACCTCCGGGTAGGCAAGGTTCTGCAGGTCAAGCAGTCCCACTTGGGGACCGTTACCATGCGTCAGGACCACCTGGTGCTCGCGCGCTAGTTCCGCCAGCTCCCCCACCGTCGAGCGAATGTTCTCAAGCATCCGCTCAGCGCTGATAGGTTCACCCCGCCGAGCAAGAGCATTGCCCCCCAGGGCGACCACGACTCGCATACTCTGTTTAGTTATCCCTTGCTTCGTGACGGTCCAGGCGGCGCGCAGTGAGACGAGCCAGCGTGGTGTCGGCAAGTGCATCCACCAGTAGGAGAATCGCGGCGCCCGTGGCTACCTTGCCGCCGGTGGTTCGCAATCCCTCACGCTTGCGGCCCGCGATCAGCAGTGCGGTTGCCGCAGTAATCTCTCCGACAGCGATGGCTGGAATCAACCAGGGCTTCTCACGAACGATGTTGGTATAGGTATCCCAGAACTTGGTCTCTCCGCTGCGCTCATCCAGCAGGATGTCAACGCTGCGGCCGATGGCGTTAGAGATGCCACGGGCATGGTGAACCTTGGCTCCGGTGACCTGCTCGAGGGTGAGCCAGCCCAGCAGGAACTCTGCCGCCTGGGGGTCAAGGCCCAGGGCGCGGATAAACCTGGTGATAGCTGCTGAGCCACGCATCTTCGAAGCTTCAAAGGCGGCCTCAACGTCGACCCCGGGAACCGCATCGTGAATCGCGGTGATCTCTGCGCGACCACCGACGAGGTTCTGGACCTCTACCGGGATCTCACCATCCCAGCCCTTGGCGCCTGCAATAACGATCTCGTTCATTCCCCAGTTGTAGGTAATAGTCGACTCTGGGTCATCCTCGGGCATGAGGTGCGCGTGGAACTCATCCCCCTGCAGGGTCAGCCGGACCAGGGGCGGATCACCAAAGTGCCAACCGGAGCGGTGGGCTGGGACCTGCGCCAGCAGCACGCGTCGGGTTTCATCGTGGGGCAGCTCAGCTACATCAACACCCTCAAACGCGGCCAGAAGGGGAATCGCTGACGATGGCGTCGCGCTGATCTCAACCACCCGGATGGGGAGTGCCTCGGCCTTGTCGTGGTCGTGCTCGCGGGGATCAACACCCTCGAGAGCCTCCACATCGTCCTCGGCCTCTTCACCCTCTGGAGCTACAAACTTGTCAACCTGAACGTCACCCAGCATGACCTCTGCCGCAAACTTCTCGGCTATGGCGTTGGCAAAGAACTCAACACTGGGACCGGCCTTGAACACTTTGCCCCGCTTGCTCAGGGTCGCAAGTTGATCATCCTGGGCTGCCACGTTGACACCAACCAGTTCGGGAGTGGCGTCGTACCAAACCAGAGACGCAACAATCCCGCTCTTCTTAAACTCTTCGGCCAGGGCAAGCGGATCCAAGGATCCAGCAATGATCATGCCCTCAATCTTCGACCAGGTTCCTTCAGCCATGGTTCTCCCTTTCGGTCAGATCCCCGTATTGCCGGCCCCTAGGGCGGGCGGCAAAGTCAGGGAAGTCACACTTCTCCAATTGCAACACGTCGCGGCTCTTTTGTCTCCCCCGACGGGGACCAGTTTGGGGAAAGACGATATGTGCGCCGCACTGTGGATGTTCCGAACATCGGTTCGGAGGGCAGGGAACCCCGCCAACAACGAGGTTGGCGGGGTTCCCTGTTTCGCTTAGAAGGAAGCTACATCTTCTTCCCGGCAGAGCCGAGCTGAACGCAAGCCTCAACGACGCGAGCAGCCATGCCAGCCTCAGCAGCCTTGCCCCATGCGCGTGGGTCGTACTGCTTCTTGTTGCCAACTTCGCCGTCGACCTTGAGGACGCCCGCGTAGTTCTCATACATCCAGGCAGCCACCGGACGGGTGAATGCGTACTGGGTGTCGGTATCGATGTTCATCTTAATGACACCGTTAGCGACAGCGGTCGCAATCTCTTCCGCTGATGAACCGGAACCACCGTGCATGACGAGGTCAAACGGACGATCACCCTTGCCGTAAGCAGCCCCCACGGCCTCCTGAATCTCACCCAGGATCTCCGGGCGCAGCTTGACTGCACCCGGCTTGTAAACACCGTGAACGTTGCCGAAGGTCAGAGCGGTCAGGTAGCGACCGTTCTCACCCAGGCCCAGCGCCTCAGCGGTCTTCATGCCGTCGGAAATGGTGGTGTACAGCTTTTCATTAATCTCTGCCTCAACACCATCTTCTTCACCGCCAACAACACCGATCTCAACCTCAAGAACGGTCCTTGCAGCAGCAGCCATGGGGAGCAGACGCTGGGCAATCTCAAGGTTCTCAGCCAAGGGAACAGCCGAGCCGTCCCACATGTGTGACTGGAAGGCAGGCAGACGACCTGCAGCTACCTCAGCCGCCTCAATCTCAAGCAGAGGAATGACCCAGGACTCAAGGTTTTCCTTGGAGCAGTGGTCGGTGTGCAGGGCGACGGTGACGTCGTAGTTCTTGGCGACCTGGTAGGCGTAGGCAGCCATGGCAAGTGAACCGGCAACGCGGTCCTTGACGGTCGAACCCGACCAGTACTCAGCGCCACCTACCGAAACCTGGATGATGCCGTCGGAGCCTGCGTCGGCAAAGCCCTGCAGTGCTGCGGTCAGCGTCTGTGATGAGGTCACGTTCACGGCCGGGTAGGCAAACTTGCCTTCCTTGGCGCGGTTCAGCATTTCCTGGTAGACCTCTGGGGTTGCGATTGCCACAAGGACCTCCTAATTATTGGCGCAAATCTCTGCACCGAAGTGTGTAAGTCTCGCAGGCCCCATTGTCCCACATTCGGGGACCTTTCCTGTAGGCCTAGGACCTAGGTTAAGCGAGATTATTCTGCCTCCAGCGTGCACGCTTTCCCGGCAGGAACGGCTCTGCCGCTAGTGAATGTGCTGGCTACTCCACGCAAACATCGCGATTGCCGCCGCGTGGCCGACGTTCATCGAGCGGGTCGAACCGTACTGGGTGATGTGGAACACCCCGTCGCAGGCGGCGACCATGTCGTCACTGAGCCCGGCAGACTCCTCTCCCATCACCAGCACGGTGTCTCGCGGCAGAGTGCTGGCCTCAATCGGCTCTGAACCGGGTCGGTTGTCTATTCCCGCAATGTAGAGGTGTCGGGGTCGAACGTCCTCGAGAAAACTCTTCACATCCGGGTGGTGCACGACGTTGAGATAGCGATCCGTCACCATGGCACCGCGCCGGTTCCAGCGTCGACGTCCCACGATGTGCACCTTGCTAACCCCCAGCGCATTGGCCGTCCTGACGATGGAACCGATGTTGAAGTCGTGGCCCAGGTTCTCAATGGCCACTTCAAAACCCAGTGACCGAGCTGCGATCTTCTCCCTGATCGCTTCCCGGAACATGTAGCGGAACTCGTCCTCGACATTACGGTAGTCACCGTTTTCTAGAAGTTCCGGGTCCCACTGGTCACCGACCGGCCACTCCCCCTCCCAGGGGCCGACGCCACGTCGCTCGCCCTCGCCCTCATCTGCAAAGGAGCGTTCACCGATGTCGGACACTAGAAGCGCATCCAGTCTTCGTCGAGGTCGACAATGACCGGGACGTGGTCTGAAGCCCCGGTACCCTTGCGTTCGTCACGATCAATCTCGGCACCCGTGACGCGTTCAGCCAGCGGCGGGCTGGCGAGGGCGAAGTCGATCCTCATTCCCTGGTTGCGGGGGAAACGCAGCTGCTGGTAGTCCCAGTAGGTGTAGTTATCGACCCGCGAGCGAGTCACCTCTTCGAAACCATCGTCAAGAAGGGCCGCAAACGCCGCGCGTTCCGGCTCGGAGACATGGGTCTTACCCTCGAAATAGCCCACGTCCCAAACATCGTGGTCTTCGGGCGCAATGTTCCAGTCACCCACCAGCATGATTTGCGCCTCGGGATCATCCGCCCGACGCTCGGCAACGTAGCTGCGCAGTGCGGCAAGGAACTCGAGCTTGTAGGTGTAGTGCGGGTGGTCCAGTTCCCTGCCGTTAGGGATGTAGAGGCTCCACAGTTCAAATGGTTCGCCATCTTCGGGATGCACGGTCGCACCAATCGCGCGGGCCTCAACCGTGTCGTTTCCCGACCACACGGGTTGGCCCGGGAACTCATGGCGCACATCCGTTAGCGGCAGACGGGAGGCAATCGAGACGCCGTTCCACTGGTTGTAGCCGACCACCTCGACGTCGTAACCGGCCTCATCAAATGCGGCCAGCGGAAACTGCTCCGGTTTGCACTTCGTTTCCTGCAGGGCGAGGACGTCAACGTCCGCCCTCTCCAAAAAGGCCACGGCTCTGTCGACGCGGGCGCGAATCGAGTTGATGTTCCACGTTGCAAGTCTCATGCCCTAACCCTAACCAGAGATTTTGAGGTGGACACATGGGGTAACTCGCACACGTTAGGTAAGGGAGCCCTACTATGAGGGAATGGGAACAGCACTTATAACAGGCGCAACCTCAGGTATTGGCCGGGAGTTCTGCTGGCAGCTCTCCAATGCCGGCCACAACCTGGTGATTGTGGCGCGTGACCGCGACCGCCTTGAAGAGTTGGCGGACAACGTTCGCCGCGTCAACCGAGTCACCGTTGAGGTCTTTGATGCAGACCTAGCTGAACCGGCAGAACTGGCGGCGGTGTGCCGAAGACTATCCGTGAACGGAAGCGATGAGGACGGTGGGTTCGATGGCGAACTGGCACCGGTCGACATCCTCGTCAACAATGCCGGTTTCGGCTTTGGGACCAGCTTCCTCAAGGATGACTTTGAAAACCAGCTCTACGGCCTCGACGTCATGGTCCGCGCCGTCATGGCAACCTGCTACTACGCGGGGCGTCAGATGCAGGAACGGGGCAGCGGAACCATCATCAATATCTCCTCCGTGGCAGCCGATACGGGAATGGGCCCCTACTCCGCACATAAGGGTTGGGTGCGGGCCTTCTCTGAGGGACTGCATGAAGAGCTGCAGGGCAGTGGTGTCAAGGTGGTCTGCTCCATGCCCGGCCTCACCCACACCGACTTCCACAGGCGCTCCCAGGGTGGTGGCTTCGGGAATCCCCCCGAGATGATGTGGATGAACCCGAACCAGGTGGTGAAGGAAACGCTTGAGGCGGCTCAGCGGAACCAGGCGCTCGTAACCCCCTCACTGCGCTACAAGGTCATCTATCACGCGCAGCGGATTGCGCCACGGTCGGTGGTTCGCGCTGTCGTCAACCGCCTGCCGCACAGCTAGCGAGGGTTAGGCGCCGGCACTCTCAAGAATCTTCTCTCCGAGCAGGGGCCAGTTCTCTTTGTGCCAGGGCCCGAACGGCTCCGAACCAAGGAACACCGCGGCCAACTTCCGCTGCGGGTCCACCCAGAGAAATGAGCCGGACATGCCGAAATGGCCAAAGGTCCTCGGCGAGGCCTCAGGTGGAGTCCAGTGGGGGTGCTTCGAACCCCTGATTTCAACCCCCAGGCCCCAGGTATTGTCGCGCATCATGCCGTAACCCGGCAGGATGCCGCGAAGACCCGGGAGCGCCACCTCGCGCATGGCGCTGGCCATCTTGGGGCTGAGGATCTGTGGCTCCATCAGCTCCTCGGCCAGAATGGTCAGGTCGATGGCCGAGCCAAAACCCGAGCGCGCCGGAGAGCTGGGAACCGTAGTCGACTGCAGTCCGAGCGGAGCGACCACCTCACGATCAATCCACCTGCTTGTCTTGAGGCCGGTTACGTCACGCATGAACCTACCGAGGACATCAAAACCCTGGTTGGAGTAGATGCGCCGACGTCCCGGAACATCCCGAAACTCAGTGCCACTGCCTTCTGCTGCCAGTCCGGAGGAGTGGGACAGCAGGTGGGCCACGGTGAAGGGGATCCCGGGTTGATCAGGCTCCCGGTCAGGCGCGAGCCCCACCACAGTTGGTAGGGCAGTCTGCCCCCGTTCAACCGCGCGCAGTGTCGCCAGGGCGGTGATGATTTTGGTAACCGATGCCAGGGGAAAGACCCGGGTGACGTCACCCTGTTCCCAGATCACACCGCCGTCAGCAGAGATGGCAGCGATGGAATGATCAAACGGAACAGGGTACGTACTCACCCCTTCACGATAGCCCGAACCAGACGCAGCCGAGCTTGGCTTTCCTCTCAGTTAGCGGGCTCGACCTTCAGGGAGTCACTGTCGTCGGCCACGGAAACCAGCACTGTCTGTCCGTCCTCGACCTCATTGGCAAGAATGAGGATGGCGAGCCTGTCCCCGATCTCTTTTTGCACCAGGCGACGCAGCGGTCTAGCCCCGTAGGCCGGGTCGTATCCGAAGTCGGTGAGCCAGCGCCGTGCCGCGTCATCGATCTCAAGAGAGATGCGGCGCGAAGCCAGCCTGCGGCTCATGTTCTGCAGCTGCAGGTCAACAATCTCTCCCAGTTCTTCCTTATCGAGAGGCTTGAAGATGACAATCTCATCCAGCCGGTTGAGGAACTCTGGTTTAAAGTTCTGCCGCACGGCGTGCATCACGGCCTCACGCTTACCCTCGGCTGAAAGCTCCGGGTCAATCAGATAGCCGGAGCCAAGGTTCGAGGTGAGGATGAGGATGGTGTTACGGAAGTCAACCGTGCGCCCCTGACCATCTGTGAGGCGACCATCATCGAGGACCTGCAGCAGGATGTTGAAGATCTCGGGGTGGGCCTTCTCGACCTCATCCAGCAAGACAACCGAGTAGGGACGGCGACGCACCGCCTCTGTCAGCTGACCGCCCTCGTCGTAGCCAACGTAGCCGGGAGGGGAACCAACCAGGCGCGAAATCGCGTGCTTCTCTGAGTACTCAGACATATCGATGCGGATCATGGCGCGTTCGTCGTCAAAGAGGAACTCAGCCAGCGACTTGGCCAACTCCGTCTTACCGACGCCCGTCGGACCGAGGAAGAGGAATGAACCAGTGGGACGGTTCGGGTCCGAAACCCCGGCGCGAGAGCGACGCACTGCGTCCGCCACGGCCTTGACGGCATCCTTCTGGCCGATGAGGCGGCGCCCCACCCACTCTTCCATCTCAAGCAGCTTCTCAGTCTCTCCCTGGAGCAGGCGACCGGTGGGAATCCCGGTCCACGACTCAATCACCTCTGCGATTTCAGTGGGACCTACCCGCTCTGCGATCATCGGCTCTACCGTCTCGCTGCGCTCTTCAATCTCTGCCAGCTCGGCAGCCGCAATCGCATCCTGGATCGCAGGGATCTCTCCGTTTTGAATGCGCCCGGCCTCGTCGTAGCGCCCCTCGCGCATCGCCACCTCAAAGGCCGTGCGCAACTCATCCAGTTGGACGCGCAGGTCACCGACCCGGTTGCGCCCCGCCTTCTCATTCTCCCAGCGGGCCACCAGGGCATTCAGCTCCTCACCCGTCTCTGCGATACTTTCACGCAGCTTGAACAGGCGGTCCTGGGTGGCACTGTCCTCAGCCTCCGGATCGGACTCATTCAGGTAGGCCTCTTCCATCTGCAGGCGGGACAGCGACCTCTGCAGCTCATCGATCTCTACCGGTGAGGAGTCCAGTTCCATCCGCAAGCGCGAAGCGGCCTCATCAATCAGGTCGATCGCCTTATCAGGAAGCTGGCGTCCCGTGATGTATCGATCCGATAGCTCAGCGGCGGCGACCAGCGCACCGTCGGAGATGGTCACCTTGTGGTGAGCCTCGTACTTCGGGGCGATGCCACGCAGGATGGCCACCGTGTCTTCAACCGAGGGTTGACCGACGAAGACCTGCTGGAAGCGTCGTT
This sequence comes from Actinomyces minihominis, assembly GCF_900187855.1. Classification (GTDB taxonomy): domain Bacteria; phylum Actinomycetota; class Actinomycetes; order Actinomycetales; family Actinomycetaceae; genus Scrofimicrobium; species Scrofimicrobium minihominis. Next base: position 93,584 of record NZ_FYEG01000003.1, read on the forward strand.
CCAGTGCCGGGTCCTTTTCAATGTTCTCCCGGTACTCATCCAGGGTGGTGGCACCGACCATGCGCAGTTCACCGCGGGCCAACATGGGTTTGAGCATGTTGCCCGCATCCATTGAACCCTCTGAGGCCCCGGCACCGACGACCGTGTGCAGCTCATCAATAAAGGTGATGACCTCTCCGTCTGAGTTCCCAATCTCGTCGAGGACGGCCTTCAGCCTCTCTTCGAACTCTCCACGGTACTTCGCACCTGCGACCATGGCGCCAAGGTCAAGGCTGATGAGTTTCTTGTTCCGCAGCGACTCTGGAACATCGCCCTCGACGATGCGCTGTGCCAGCCCCTCTACCACCGCGGTTTTGCCGACCCCGGGTTCACCGATGAGAACGGGGTTGTTCTTAGAACGACGGGAGAGAACCTGAACCACGCGGCGAATCTCTGAGTCGCGGCCAATCACCGGGTCCAGTTTTCCTTCGCGGGCCACTTCGGTCAGGTCACGTCCGTACTTCCGTAGAGCCTGGAAGGTCCCCTCTGGGTCAACCGAGTTGATTGGTTCTGGGCGCAGCTTTTCTAACTGAATTTCTAACTCATCCGGGGTTGCCCCATCCGAGCGAAGGATGCGTCCGGCCTCTGAATCCGAAGCGGCAATGGCGATCAGCAGGTGTTCGGTAGAGACATAGGCATCCCCCTTCACCTCTGCCCTCTTCTGAGCATCGGTGAGGACGTTCATCAGGGCACGGGATGTCTGAGGTTGTGCGACCGAGGATCCGCTTGAGGTAGGCAGCGCCACCAGGGCTGTACGCACCTGCGCGCCAACCTGCCCCCTTTGCGCGCCGACGGCCGCAAGTAGGGAGAGGGCGATCCCCTCGGGTTGTTCAAGTAGGGCTTCCAGAAGATGCAGGGGTTCGACCTGCGGGTTGCCCGCCGCCGATGCCATTTGCACCGCCGCAGAGACTGCTTCCTGCGCGCGGGTAGTCAGTTTGATGCTCACCGATTCCTCCTCAAGCTGGGTTGCGAGTTCACTTTACCTTCGTCTTCGATCTTAGATCTCCCCTACGACAGCCGCGAGGGTTCGGGGTCCCACCAGGGAGTTGCCCGCGGAAACTGGCGGTGCAATAGTGGGCAAATGACTGATTTTTCGCCCATCACGAACCACGATGATCCCCTGCAACGGCTCACGCCTGCCTTCCTTGAGGAGGTCCTCGGCGAGGAGGCGCTGGCCTGGGTGCGGGCCCGCAACGACATCGCCAACCAGACTCTGGCCACCCCGCCACCTGGCCTACCGGGAGTCCAGGAACTCGAGGAAGAGATACTGGAGATACTGGAGAACCCGGACCGGATTCCCATGGTGCGCGTGCGCGGCGAGTGGGCTTACAACGTGTGGACCGATGGCGACAACCCCAGGGGTCTGTGGCGCCGCCAGCCCTACGCCGACTACCTGGCCGGAGGGACTGACTGGGATGTCCTGATCGATGTCGACGCCCTCGCCAAACGAGAGGGTAAGTCCTGGGTGTGGCACGGCGCGTCCGTCTGTTTCGATAACCCGGACCGCGCCCTCATCACACTGTCTGATGGTGGTTCCGACGCGGACTCCACACGCGAGTTCGACCTCGTCACCCGCGACTGGGTCGAAGGTGGCTTCTACCGCCCCGAAGCCAAGGGAAGCTTGACCTGGCTGACGGAAGACATCTGCTGGGTGGCCCAGTCCGGCAACCCCGAGACCACCTCTCCTTCAGGCTACCCACTGCAGGCCGCACTTCTGCGCCGGGGACAGAGCATCGAGGACGCCGAGGTGATCTTCACCGCCCCTTCCACCAGTATGGGGGTCTGGCCCGCGACCATTCGTGACAGGCTTGGGGTGCGGTCGGTTCTCGGCGTAATGGAGGACTTTTACACCGCGGATCACTACCTCATTCCGGCCCGACCGGAAGAGGTTGATAGTCGAGGTGTCATCCCCATTCCCGCCCCGCGTTCCAGCGAGGTTTCGGTGTGGAATGACTGGACCCTGGTGTGGTTGCGTGAAGACTGGCAACGCGGTGAACGCCTCCACCCTGCGGGTAGCCTGCTCTCATTCGCCACGGATATTCTGCTTGCTTCACCTGAGGACGCCGTGGCCGGGGAACTTTTCGTACCCACCTCAAACGAGGTTCTAGAGGACCTCACCGCCACCCGCGACTTCATTGTTTTAACCACCATCCGCGATGTTGTCTCCAGGCTCACGGCAGCGCACCCTCCACTGGATGAGGTCGAGGGCGAGTGGGTTCAGACAGACCTTGAGTCCCCCGGATCCGGGGCCAACTCGGCATTTTCCACCATTGTCGCCAGTGCACTTGACGCCACCCGCAGCAACGACCTGTGGCTGGTGACCACCGGGTACACCCAGCCCTCCTCTTTATGGCTGAGCAAACTCGAGTCATCCGCCGGGGCGCCCACCACCGTCGAAACCACTCTGGTGCGGCAGGCTCCGACCCTGTTTGATGCGGACAGGCTTACCGTGTCTCAGCATTTCGCCACCTCGGAAGACGGAACCAAGATCCCCTACTTCGAGGTCAGAAACGAGTCGGTCGAAGGGCCGACCCCAACCCTGCTCTACGGCTACGGCGGTTTTGATGTCAGCCTGCTGCCCTCCTATGCCCCTGCCGTGGGACGCGCGTGGCTGAACCGGGGCGGAGTTTACGTCGTCGCCAACATTCGGGGCGGTGGAGAGTATGGGCCGCAGTGGCACCGCAGCGCACTGAAAGAGAATCGTCCTCGTGCCTACCAGGATTTTGTGGCCGTGGCACGCGACCTCGTGAGCCGCGGTGTCACCACCCCGCAGCAGCTTGGGGTTCAGGGAGGCTCAAATGGCGGCCTCCTGGTGGGCAACATGTACACCGGGTATCCGCAGGACTTCGGCGCTGTCCTCTGCCAGGTTCCGCTACTGGACATGGGTCGGTACCACACACTTCTGGCAGGTCACTCCTGGGTTGCTGAGTACGGTGACCCCACCGAGCCTGAAGAGTGGAGCTTCATCCGCACCTTCAGCCCGGTGCACCAGTTCGATCCGGACCGGGACTATCCGGCCTTGATGCTGACAACCTCTACCAAGGATGACCGGGTCCATCCGGGTCACGCCCGTTCACTCGGGTACCTGGCTGAAAAGAGCGGCAAGTCCGTCCTCTACTACGAGAACATTGAGGGTGGTCACGCCGGAGCCGCAGACAACCGGCAGCGGGCCCACAACCAGGCCCTAGGCTGGGCTTTCCTTTGGCGTGAGTTGGGCCTGAACTAGGCGGCAAACATGTCCTGGGCAAACACCGCCTGCAGGCTGGCGGGCACCTCGGGCAACACAGCCTGATCGATCTCTGCGATGAGATCCGAAGGACGCCGGACGTTTTCATTCTTACGTCCGGCGTTCAGCTTCACCTTAAGGTCCTCGGTGTCGCTGGCGACCAGGCGCTGCACCAGGTCGGGACGTTCCCGTACCACCCGGTCCAGACTTTCTGGAAGCGGCAGCGTGGTTAGGGTGCGCTTCTGCAGGGTGATTCCACCGTCAAGGCAGCGCCACCACCAGTAGGAAAGCGAAGAGTTGAGGGCCAGGTAGGCCTTATCCCGCGCCTGGGAGGTAGGGAAAAAGAGGACGTGCTGACTCTTGCGGTCAAGCGGTCGGGCGCTGGCCGAAATGTAGTAGCGCGGAGTGGAAGCCACCCAGAGGGGATAGGCACTCTGTTCCCTGGTGAGCAAATCGGACATGCGCCGCCCTCCCCACAGTGAGTCCCACAGGCGCTCGGTTCCCGGCATGATGCGGGCCCAGTCCCCCGCCGGGCCGTGCCGCAGGGGAACCAGGTAGCCCTCGATCTCTCGCCACATTCTCTTTCTCGAGGTCGAACGCCAGCGGATGATGGGCGTGACCTGCCAGTTCGGGTTGATTCCTCCGTCTCCAATCACCCCGGAGGCCGGACCCCCGGGCAGCACGACGGTGATGCAGGATCGAACGAAGTTGGCCTTGCTTGAGTTCTCCGAACCGTACTTGACACCGCTGAACACCGTGTCGGGGACGTTATCAAAGACATAGGCGCGACCGCGTCGGGTCTCTAAGCCCCTCCGCACCGTCCCGTACTTGGCTCCCCCGAGGAAGGAGGACGGCGTAATGGCGATAACCCCCTTTGAGCCGCGCACCGCCTTTTCCAAGAAGTAGGCGTAGAGCTCACGGGTATGAGCCGTACTCAGGTAATCGCGAGACTCACATCGGCCGTAGGGAGGGTTCATCAGAACGTAGTCGGTCCCGACATCCACGTCCTCATCCAGAAAGTCTACGGCCCGCGAATGAGCAACTAGTGCCGGCAGAACCTCCTCACCGTCAGGGCGCGCGAAAGCGGCCGTGAGGATCGCCTGAGCACTTGCCAGCGCCACCTCATCCTTATCAACCAGGTGCAACTGTTCGGTCAGGAAGGCACTGGGATCCTGCTGGGAGCGGGTGAGGTGCCAGGACAGGTTCCCCACCCCGCAGGCAGGATCAAGCCAGCTTCCCCCCGGAAAGCGCGCGGCTTGGGACACCATGAAAAGGGAGACATCATCGGGGGTGAAGTACTGACCCGCCGCCCGGCGGGCCTCGTGATCAGAGTGCGCCAACAGGCCCTCATAGACCACCCCGAGTTCACCGATCGTCATTCCTGCCAGCGGTGAATCCACCATGGCAGTCGCGCCGAGATGCTCGGTCAGCTGCTGCGCCAGGTCGGGACGCGCGCCCGATAGCGAACCGGCGAGAGCACTCTTCCAGTTCGCCACCGCTGAGCTGCGGTTCACCGCAGAAAGGTTCGCTACGGCCCTGGAGACAGCACGGCGGTTCACCTAGAGGGGGTAACCCGACCTAATGGCTTGACGCTGACGATTACGTTTCACCAGCCAGACAATCCCGGCGATGAGAACGCCGAGTCCGATCAACCCCACCACCGAGGACCAGGCCAGCGCCTGCATGGTGGCGGGCATCATCCCAGCCAATGTCTCTCCGTCAAGGACGACGATGGTATCTGTGGATGACAGACCGGTGCAGGACAGGGTGTACTGACCCGGTTCCATGCCCCGGGCAACCAGAACCGCTCCCTCCAGTTCGGGTGCCAGCTCCGTATCGTTCCCACCCGCATCGGTGATGAGGCAGCTCTGCGGCAGGGTTGAACTGGTGACGACACCCACCGTTCCCGAGCTATCCACGGTGACAATGCCACCGTTAGTGGCCTCCATTGAGCTTTCAACAATGCTGCCGATACCGACACTGGAAAGAATCAGGCCGACGAGGACGATGGGGGCAACCACCACCATGAGCAGGATGCCACCGACGATGCTGAGCACCGGCCCCGTCCTGGAGGGAAGCTCAGTGGGCGGAACATACCGGCCCCCCTGGTAGCCGCCGTAGGGGGTTGAAGCAGGGTGCGGAGGGGTGGCCTGCTGGCCGTAGTGAGGCTGCTGGTAGGGCGAACCGTAACCGCCAGCCGGGGGCTGCGGTACCGGCCCCGGGTTCGGCTGAGGGTTCGTGGGCTGGCCCCCGTAGACCGGCCACGGCGCGTTTGAATCGGAGGGACCCGGAGGGGTGGCTCCGGGCTGACCCTGGCCATAGACGGGCCAGGGGTTGTCCCCCTGACCTTCCGGAGGAGGGTTCGGACCCCATCGGTTGTCACTCATTTGAGTCCCCTTCTACACCAGTTGCAAGCAGACGTTCTACACCAGTTGCAAGCAGACGTTCACGACGAAGTCGCTGGACAAACGGCACTTCGAGTACCGGCAGCTCAGCAGGATCGACCCCTATCGCAGCCGCGATAAGGAAGTCCGCCAACTGGGGGTTTCGCACCAGCGCAGGCCCGTGAAGATACGTTCCGATGATACTTCCCTGAACTGCACCCTCATAGTGGACCTCATCGTCCTGTTCGCTTAGAGCACCGTTCCCCACCCCGGAAAGGACACGGCCCAGGGGTTGGGCATCGGCCCCCAGGGACGTGCCACCCCCGTGATTCTCAAATCCGGTCAGCAGTTCACTCAGTCCCGGAATCAGAGGTGCGGCAACCAGTTCACCGATGGCCCGAGAACCTCGCGGCATCGTCACCACATCGAGCAGGCCCAGCCCCTCAACCTCTCGTCCCTCAGCGTCCGTGTAACTGCGCCCCAGGACTTGCAGGGAAGCGCAGATGGCCAGGATCGGCCTCGCCGACCCAGCTGCCCTGAACAAGCCCCGGTCCCCCCGCATGCGCCCGGCCGCAAGCGCCTGCGCCGTGTCTTCTCCCCCACCGAGGACGTAGATGTCGAGGTCGGCCGGAATGTGGTCGGACAGACTGACCATAAGTGTTTCGGCGTCAATCCCCCTACGCTGCGCTCGCTCGCGAAGAACGTCACCGTTGCCGGTATCGCCATAGGTGCCAAGCACCTCGGGGTAGATGACACCGATGCGGAGTTTGCTTTCAGTCATCGTCCACTTCCCTCGGTTGGTCCAACCTCCGTGTGGCGGACTTCCAGTTCCTTCTTGAGGTCGCGGAAAGCCGTGTAGTTGGCAAGGACCTGGACGGCCCCGGGCTCCATTCCAAGAACGGCCTCGAGGGGGCTGTCCACCACCTCGACGTGGATCCCGGCGTACTCAAGCCGAACCGCCAGGTCTGCGGCCCGCTCACCACTGGCGGTGACTCGGCGTGCGTCGAGGGCGGCCAGAGGTGCAAAGTCAACGTCCCAGAGCCAGGAGGTATCGGTGCCGTCGGCCCGCTGCGCGTTGACTGCCACAACCACCTGTTCTGTGGTGGGGGGAATAGCAGTCTGTGATTCCTGCCAACCCGCAGGGTTCTTCGCCAGCAGCAGGTTGGTAACCCGGCCCTGGACGTCGTAGGTCTGGTAGCGTCCCGCCACCCCGTCAACACCCTCCACCGCATGAACTGCGCGTTGAGGAGAGACCCCCAGGGCCACGGCAGCCGCGATGGCCTGGGCACTGTTTCCCCTGTTGGCGCGTCCCGGCAGGCGAAGCCGGACAGTTAGTTCGAGGCCGTCCGGACCGTGGAGGACGAATGAGCCATCGTCATTCACGGTTCCGATCCACCAGTCCGGACTCGGGCGCCTGTAGCTGCCCTCGCCCTCAACAACCCAGTCCTCACCCTGGCGAAGGACGAGGGAACCTGTGCGAGGAAATGAGACCGCATCGTTCTTCCACGGGGCTCCGGCAGCCACCCAAACCACGTTGGGGGCATCCCAGGCGGCGGAGACAATCAGGGGATCGTCACAGTTGGCGACAATGACTGCCTGCGGATTTTCGTTGACGGCCTCGCGGATGCGCTTCTCAACCGCCCCGATCTCTCCGACCCGATCCAGCTGATCACGGGAGAGGTTGAGCAGGATAATCGCCTCGGGACGAACCCGACCCGCGATATCAGGCATGTTCATCTCATCGACCTCGAGGGCTGCGAGATGCGCCTTGCGGCCGACCATCAGGGCGGTTGTCACCCCGGTCTGCATATTGTCGCCACCGAGATTCCCGGCCACTCGGCCAAGATTGCCAAGGGCGGAGGCCACCATCTTCGTCGTGGTGGATTTCCCGTTGGTTCCGGTGATGAGGACGGAGCGTTTACCAGCCGCCAGCTCATCAATCATCGAGGGGTTGAGCCGCAGGGCGACGCGCCCCCCGAACATCCCACCGGCACCCTTCCCTAGAAGTTTGGAGGCGTTTCGGGCTGACAGTCCCGCCAACATCGCGACTCGCGACCTCGGGGAGAGATTGTTTGGTCGCAACTTCGTCCCTCTCATGAGCTCTTTCCACGTCTATGGCGCTTTCTCGCCAGGGCACTGAGCTGCAGTTCCGCAAACAGCTGCCACCCGGTAAGTCCCTGCTTAGACAGGGCCGTTCCGGGACGCACTGGCAACTGTACAGCCGGGTTTCTTCTTTGCGCCTCCGTGAGCCCAACGAGTTCAGCCCCGGTCCGACTCGGGACCGGAAGACGAACCTCCCGGCTCATCTCGATGGCCTCCGAGACCTCGTCCTCACCGTGGACCGGGATGGACAAGGACGAGACCGGACGGGGGCGGAACTGGACCCTGCCGGTAGAGTCCGCCGTGTAAACACCCTTGACCGGGACGCGACTCTTGGCCAGCGCACCGTGAAGGTCAACCAGTTGCGCCTCCAGTTCACGGACCCGGTCCTCAAGGGAAAGGATGCGCTGCACCCCGGCCAGGTTGATCCCACTCTCTTGGGTGAGCTGCTGGATGTAGCGGAGGCGCTCAATATCTGAGTGAGAGTAGCGGCGTCCTCGCCCTTTGGTGCGACCCGGAACCACCAGGCCGATTCGGTCGTACTGGCGTAGCGTCTGGGCGTGCATTCCCGACAGGGTGGCAGCGACCGACACGGTGTAGGTCGCCTGCCCCGTCACTCCACCTGAACCTGACGCTACTCCCTGACTCATTTGGCAGCCGCCACCTTCAGTGCTTCACGGGGATCCCAGTTTCCGAGCTCCGCAGCTAGTGCCTCGATACTGGCCTTGGCACCCTCAGAAAGCTCCGCCGGCGTGGTGATCTGTAGTTCAACGAGGACGTCGCCGCGTTTACTGGCTCTCTTCACGCCTCGTTCACGAACGCGCAGAACACGTCCTGACGAGGTGTTGGCAGGAACTTTGACACCCACTTTGGTTCCATCGGGAAGGGGGACGTCGATCCTCGCCCCGAGGGCTGCCTCGGGGTAGGAGACGGGTACCTTGACCCGCAGGTTGGCCCCATCCATCGTGAATGCAGCACTCTTCTCAACGGCAACCTGAACCACCAGGTCGCCGGCTGGACCACCAGCCACACCCGGCTGGCCCTTGCCGCGCAGACGGATCTTCTGTCCGTCACGCACCCCCGCCGGAATGCGCACCTTCATGGATTTCCCGTCCATGGTGAACTGCAGGGTCTCGCCCTCGTACGCCTGCTTGAATGTCAGGGTGGTCGAGGTCGAGATATCCCCACCCTTCTGCGGGCGCGGAGCGGCGCGCTGACCGCCGAAGGGCGAACCGCCACCAAAGGAGGCGTTTCCCCCACCGAACAGGGAGGAAAAGATGTCTTCGGCGCCGCCGAACCCAGCCCCACCCCCCTGGTACTGACCACCCGGGGCACCCCCGCCGAACATGCCGCCAAAGAGGTCCTCAAACCCCGCTGCCTGGCCCCCACCTGCACCCTGGAACGGAGCTCCCCCGGCTCCCATGGCACGGATCGCGTCATAGCGCTCGCGCTGGTCCTTGTCGGAGAGGACCGCAAACGCCTCACCGATTTCCTTAAACTTGGCCTCTGCCTTGGCATCACCGGCATTCTGGTCCGGGTGCCACTTGCGGGCGAGCTTGCGGTAGGCCTTACGAATTTCCTTCTCGTCAGCCTTCTTGTCGACCCCGAGGACCTTATAGAAGTCCTGGTCCAACCAGTCCTGTTCTGCCATCGGTACTCCTTCTTAGTCTCACCCTAGGCAGGGTTGTCAACGATCACCTTGGTGGGACGCAGGACCCGGTCACCAACCTTGAAGCCAACTTGAAGAACCTGGTTGATGACGGCCTCCTCAACATCCGGGTTGCTGTTGGCCATGAGTGCGTCATGCAGGTTCGGATCAAAGAGATCCCCTGCCGCACCGAACTTCTCGAGACCAAACCGGCCTCCCAGAACCTCATCGAACTTATCGGCGATAGCCGCGAACGGTCCCCCTTCGAGGGCCCCGGCAGCGCGTGCAGCCTCGATGTCATCCAGGATGGGCAGCAGTTCCTCAACCACATCCACCCGGGCCTCGACCTTTCGGTTCGCTGCCTCTGCCTTGGAGCGGCGCACAAAGTTGGCGTACTCCTGACGGACGTTGTAGGTCTCTGCTTGGCTGCGAGCCAACTCGTCCCTAACCTCTTCGAGCTCACCCTGCACCTTCAGCAGCTCGCTACCGTCACCAAAGTCATCTTCAAAGGCCGCGAAGTCCGCATTCTCAGGGGTGTTCTCACCCGGCTGTTCCTGTGGATCCTGCTGCGGATCCACGCTGTTGTTTTCAGTCATACTCTCTTCTCCACCTGCCCTGCGGCAACGCGTTCTACTCCAGTCTTTACAGACGGCAGAGGGGGCCGCAGACGCGACCCCCTCTCCCGGTTATCTGCCCTGTGAGGAACAGCGGTTACTTGTCGTCCTCGTCATCAACGATCTCAGCGTCGATAACCTCTTCCTCGGCGTTGACATCCTCCTGGCTGGGCAGGTCTTCCTCGGCTGCCTCAGCGGCTGCCTGCTGGTAAACCTCTTCACCAATCTTCATGCCGACCTCGTTGAGGTGGTCGAATGCCTTCTTGACAGCATCGGTGTCTTCGCCCTCGAGCGCCTTCTTGACATCGTCAATAGCCGACTGAACGGAGGAGCGGGTGTCCTCAGAAACCTTGTCCTCGTTGTCCTTGAGGAGCTTCTCAATCGAGTAGGCCGTCTGCTCGGCAAGGTTACGAGTCTCCAAATCCTCGCGACGCTTCTTGTCTTCCTCAGCGTGCTCTTCGGCTTCCTTGACCATGCGCTCAATATCTTCCTTCGGAAGGGCTGAGCCACCGGTGATCGTCATCGACTGCTCCTTGTTCGTACCCCGATCCTTAGCGGAAACGTGCACGATGCCGTTGGCGTCAATGTCGAAGGAAACCTCAACCTGCGGAACACCACGGGGAGCCGGGGCGATACCGGTCAGCTCGAAGGTTCCGAGCGGCTTGTTGTCGCGGGTGAAGTCACGCTCACCCTGGAAGACCTGGATCAGAACGGAACTCTGACCGTCCTCAGCGGTCGAGAAGACCTCGGTCGCACGGGTCGGGATCGCAGTGTTGCGCTCGATCAGGCGGGTCATTACGCCACCCTTGGTCTCAATGCCCAGCGACAGCGGGGTCACGTCAATCAGAAGAACGTCGGAACGCTGGCCCTGCATGACACCGGCCTGGAGAGCAGCGCCAATGGCGACTACCTCATCCGGGTTCACCGTACGGGTCGGCTCCTTGCCACCGGTCAGCTTCATAACGAGGTCGCTGACGGCCGGCATACGAGTCGAGCCACCCACCAGGACTACGTGGTCAATGTCCGAGATGGAAACATTGGCTTCCCGAATGACGTCCTTGAACGGCTTCTCGGTGCGATCCAGAAGATCCTTGGTCATGTCCTCAAACTTGGCGCGCGACAGCTTCTCATCCAGGTGGATGGGGCCGGCCTCACTCATCGAGAGGTACTGCAGCGAGATGTTGGTCGTCGTTGCGGTCGACAGCTCACGCTTGGCCTGCTCAGCGGCTTCCTTGAGGCGCTGTACCGCCACCGGATCCTTACCCAGGTCAACGCCGGTCTGTGACTTGACCTGCTGGATCAGCCAGTCAACGATGCGCTGGTCCCAGTCGTCACCACCGAGGCGGTTGTCGCCGGCGGTCGCACGAACCTGGATGGTCGAGAACCCGTCCTCGTCCTTAGCAACCTCAAGCAGCGAGACGTCGAAAGTTCCGCCGCCGAGGTCGAAGACCAGAATGTGCTCTTCTTCCTTACCCTTGTCGAGGCCGTAGGCGAGTGCAGCAGCCGTGGGCTCGTTGATGATGCGCAGGACGTTGAGGCCCGCGATCTGACCGGCATCCTTGGTTGCCTGACGCTCAGCATCGTTGAAGTAAGCCGGAACCGTGATGACCGCGTCGGTGACGGGCTCACCCAGGTAGGACTCAGCGTCATGCTTCAGCTTGGACAGCACCCGCGCGGAGATTTCCTGAGCGGTGTATGCCTTGCCATCAATCTCCTGTGACCAGTTGGTGCCCATGTGGCGCTTCACTGAGGAAATGGTGCGGTTAACGTTGGTGACTGCCTGACGCTTGGCAATCTCACCAACAAGAACTTCGCCGGACTTGGAGAACGCAACCACCGAGGGGGTGGTGCGAGCGCCTTCGGCGTTCACAATAATCGTGGGCTCGCCACCTTCCAGCACCGCCAGTGCGGAGTTGGTGGTTCCCAAGTCAATACCTACTGCACGACCCATTTGTCGGCCTCCTGTTTTTACTTAGATGGTCTACAGACCCAGGCTTTCCCTGCCTTGAGCCTCATGGACTCAACTCTAAAAGTTGATACGTGCGGACGCAACCCCCAATTCCGCCAAACTTGAGCGCGCTAGACTCAACTTTGCAGTTTTCCTTGCAATTCCAACAAAAATGCAGTGTTGGAGTTTTGTGTGAGCCCTACCACTTTTGAACTGGATGTACTGTTAAAGGGTTCAAAGTTGGCACAGACAAGCGAAAGAGCGCCTTATGACCGTCGATCTCGTCACCGAAGTCACGCCCGATCTGGTTGAGGCCTTTGAGTCCCTCACCCCCCAGCTTTCCTCCTCCGCCAAGCCCCTTGGCAAAAAGGGCATCAAGAAGCTGATTTCCCAGCCCGGCGTCTACCTCTTTACCTTCCGCGCCGTTCCGGTGGGTGAGGCACCCGTCCCGAACCTCGACCCCATCCTCGGCATGCTCACGCTTGTGACCTTCGAGATTCCGACGGGCAAGCGGGCCTGGATCGAAGACGTTGTGGTTGATCAGGGCGCTCGGGGAAGTGGAGCGGGACAGGCCCTGGTTGAGGCAGCCATTGACCAGGCGAAGGTCCTCGGCTGCTCCACAGTCGACCTCACCTCCCGTCCGTCTCGCGAAGCCGCCAACCGCCTATACGTTCGTTGCGGGTTTGAACGCCGCGAAACCAACGTCTACCGCTTTACGGAGTAGACACCAGCAGAAATGAGTAACTCGTTGAGTAACAGCGAAGTGGAAGAGAAGTCGGCCCTGACCCCCGCAAGCCCGGAGGTCATCGACTACGCGGCCGACTACGCAGACTTCATCCTCTCCAGCCCGACCTCGTACCACGCAGCCGATCAGGGAGCCCAGCTGCTCACGGAAAGCGGCTTTACCGAGGTCGATCGCAAGGGAGAGTGGCCCACCGCAGCCGGCCGGTACTTCCTGGTCGAGGACGGCGCCCTGGTTGCCTGGGTGCAGGATCCGCGATCCCACGGGTTCGCCATCACAGCCACCCACTCCGACTCCCCCGCCCTCAAGCTGAAGCCCATTCCCCAACGCACCACAGCGGATGGCTGGGGGCAGCTCATGGTTGAGGTCTACGGTGGGCCGCTGAACAACGCGTGGCTGGACCGTGAACTACAGGTTGCCGGCGCCGTCGTCGACTGGGATGGCAACCGTCGCCTCATCCACACCGGTCCGATAGCCTTCATCCCCCAGCTGGCCCCGCACCTGGATCGCGGCGTCAATGCCGAGGGCGTCAAGCTGGATCCCCAGCGTCACATGCAGCCCGTCTGGACCATCGGTGAGGAGCGGGACGTCATGGCCGTCATCGCTGACCTGGCCGGTTTTGACTCTGCCGCAGACATTGCCGCAAGCGAACTGTTCCTAGTCCCCACCCAGGCCCCCGAGGTCTTCGGCGTCGACAACCAGTTCTTTGCCGCGGGACGTCAGGACAACCTGTCATCATCGTTCGCCGGCTTCCACGCCCTCACCAAGCTGGTTGCTGAACTGAATGAGGACGAAGCACTCCCGCGCATCCCCGTCCTCGCCATGTTCGATCACGAGGAGATTGGCTCGGGGACCCCAACGGGTGCGCGCGGGCCGCTTCTCGAAGAGGTCCTGGAACGCATCTCTTTGGCACTGGGGCTTGATGGTGATGCTCGCGCCCAGGCCCTCGCGACCTCCACCCTGCTCTCCGCCGATGCCGCACACAGCGTCAACCCGGGCTATGAAGACAAGCACGGACCTGAGACACGCCCGGTGATGGGTAAGGGGCCGGCACTGAAGATGGATGCCGACCAGAGTTACGCCACCTCTTTGGGAGGTGTGGCCACCTGGCGCAAGGCCTGCCGCGACGCGGGTGTTCCCACCCAGGTCTTCGTCTCCCACAGCTCCATGCGCGCCGGTTCTACGGTCGGACCACTCCTCGCCACCCGGTTGGGAATCGAGACGGTGGACGTGGGGATCCCTATCCTCTCCATGCATTCCACCCGCGAGATCAGCCACGTCGTTGATCCCGTCTACCTCTCAAGTGCCATCAGGGCTTTCTGGTTGGGCTAGTTCATGCGCCTTGACACCTGGCTCTGGACGACACGGCAGTTCCGTTCCCGTTCGCTGGCAACGGCGGCGGTGCGGGGCGGTCACGTGCGCGTCAACGACCAGCCGGTCAAGGCGTCCTACAAAGTCGTTCCCGGGGACCTGATCAAGGTTCGTGAACAGGGTTTCGACAGGATTATCGAAGTCGTCTCACTGCCTCCAAAGAGGCTCGGGGCTCCGCTGGCGCGTGAGTGCTACATTGACCACTCACCGCCGCGGCCCCGCTTTCACGGGGGTATCCCCATGCGTGATCCGGGCTCCGGTCGGCCCACAAAGAAGGAACGGCGCGAACTTGAGGAACTTCGTGGCAAAGAGTGGGCAAAGCATTCTCGCCGCTAGCGAACGGCCTACTTCAGTCCCGCCGCCTCGAGAGCTCCGGCCCAGGTTCCAAACCTCTGGCGCATAGTGGCGGCAGCCGGCCGAGGGCGCCCCTCGGCACGCTCTTCTTTGACCCACCGTCCGTAGCCGGCGTGGGTTAGGGCCGACCCCTGTTCCTCACAGTGGGCCTGGAATGCCCGGAGCGCACGGGTGAAGTCTTCATCCGGGAGGGTGTTCCTGCCGCGGGTTCGGCCGCCCCCGCTCGGAGCAACCCCGAAGTGCCCGAGGGCCTCAGACCATGATCCCCCGCCAAAGCGTGCGGCTACAGTCTGATTGCCCGGGGGCCAAGCAGCCTGTCCGGCTGTGAGCTGAACCTGGTTCTTCGCTGCAATCTCAATGCGCGTACGTTCATACGCCGCGCTGGAGATCTTCACGGAGCGACCCCCTCTGACCTGGTCCCTTAGAGAGAGTGCGAGCCGAAGCAGCCTGTCGGCGCCCGGTCGGTAACGCTCTTCAATCGACTGGCGGACGTGGTTTCCAAATGCTTCAACCGCCGCACTCTCGACCTGGTCCCCCTCAGAACCGGAAGCGGTAGCCACGACCGCCCAGAAACCCAACTCGACCGCTTCTATGGGCAGACTGGCTCCCCGACTGGACCACGTTACCTCTGTTTTCACAACCTTTTTGATAGCCATTACGCACCCGTTTCTGCCGTCATGCCCCCTGGTTCGAACCCTACCGCCGTCAATCGCGCTGGGCGGAACGTGAGACAGAGTTCAGTGTGGCTCCTGCGATTTCACAATAGAGTAGGAACTTAGTCAAAGAACGAGAAGTCAGCGAGGGAGCCTATGCTCTGGCGGGTTACATGGCCCTATCTAAAGGAACACTGGGGGCAGCTCCTCATAGTCATTGCCCTGCAGGTCGTCGCAACGGTAAGTGCGCTCTTCCTGCCCGACCTCAACGCCTCGATTATCGATGAGGGCGTGGTCACCGGAGACGTCAACCGAGTGTGGCAGCTCGGCTTCATAATGTTGGCTGTTTCCGCAGCTCAGGGAATCAGCGCCGGTTTCGCCGTTTACATCGCAGCCAAACTAGCCATGGGTCTCGGTGCCGACCTGCGCACCAGGGTTTTCAACCGCGTGCAGGACTTCTCTTCGCGTGAGGTTCACGAGATCGGGGCACCGTCCCTCATCACCCGCTCCACCAACGACGTCCAGCAGGTCCAGATGGTCGTCCTGATGATCTTCAACTTTATGATCGCAGCTCCTATCATGGGGGTCGGTGGCATCATCATGACCCTGCGCATGAACGCCAGCCTCGCAAGTCTGCTCATCATCCTCGTTCCAGTCATCACCGCAATTATCGGTGTTGCATTCCTCATCCTGGCGCCCCTGTTCCGCAGCCAGCAGGATCGCCTGGACAACATGAACACCGTCCTGCGTGAAGAGCTGAGCGGAATCCGTGTCATCCGAGCATTTGTCCGCCAGGATGATTTCGGTTCGCGCTACACGGGCGCCAACGACTCACTGCGGTGGGTCGCCATGCGAATCGGAACGGTTTTTGCCGTCATCTTCCCGCTTCTTCAGCTGGTGTTCTCCCTGGGGACCATTGCCGTGGTGTGGTTTGGCGGCCACCTGGTTGACTCCGGTTCAATGGAAATCGGCGCCCTCCTCGCCTTCATCTCTTACTTCGCCATGATCTTCGGGGCCACCATGACGTCCTCGATGCTCTTCTTTATGCTGCCGAGGGCGGCTGTGACCTCACGCCGCATCAACGAGGTGCTCACCACTCCCCTCTCAATCACGACCCCCGAGGTGGCAGAGAACTTCCCCTCCGGTCAGGTCACCTTCACCCTGGATGACGTTCGGGTTCAGTACCCCGGCGCGGAGGAGCCCGTCCTCCACAACATCAACGTCGACCTTCTGCCTAACACGACAACCGCCGTCATCGGTTCAACCGGTTCCGGTAAAAGCACCTTTGCCAGCCTGTTCCCCCGCCTTCTCGACCCCTCCGGTGGATCGGTGCGTGCGAATCAAACTGATGTCCGTGAGCTCTCGCTGGAAACCCTGCGCGATAACATCGGCTTCGTCCCCCAGTCCGCCTACCTTTTCTCCGGAACGATCGCCTCAACTATCTCCGGGACTGACAGTCCCACAGAGGCTGAAAGGGAGCGGATCCAGTGGGCACTTGATGGGGCCCAGGCGACCGAGTTTGTCAGCGCCCTCGAGGACGGCCTCGACACCCGTGTCGATCCCGGAGGACGCAACTTTTCAGGTGGCCAACGCCAGCGACTCACCATGGCCCGCGCACTCTACAAGTCGGCTGACCTCTACGTTTTTGATGACTCATTCAGCGCCCTCGACTACGCGACAGATGCGGCCATCCGCAACAGTCTGCGCCGCTACGTCGGGGAGGCCGCAGTCCTCATCGTTGCGCAGCGTATCGCGACTATTCGCCACGCCGACCAGATCCTGGTTCTAGACAACGGCGAAATCGTTTCCCGAGGACGACATGAGGAGCTGGTCGAAACTTCGCCCACCTACCGTCAGATCGTTGAGTCCCAGATGGCATTGGAGGAAGACTGATGAGCGGTCCAGGTCACGGTCCCGGTGGTCCGGGCGGTCGAGCACCCGCCAAGGCTAAGGACTTCAAGGGCACGCTGAAGCGTCTTCTCAAGATGCTCAGCAGCTACTGGTGGATGCTCGGGGCAGTCGCCCTGCTCAGCATCGGCGGGGTCATCCTGGGAGTGCTGGCACCCCGGATCCTCGGCTACGCCACCAACACGGTGTTTAACGGGTACATCTCCTCGAGGATGCCCGCGGGTTCAACCAAGCAGGAAGTGATCGAAGGCCTGCGAGCCCAGGGCGAGACCCGCATGGCTGACATGCTGGGCCCAATGGATATCGTTCCGGGGCAGGGAGTCGACTTCAGCGCCCTGGCCAACCTGCTGCTTGTGGTTGTCGCCATCTACGTCGGGTCGGCCTTCCTCGGGTGGGCTTCCGGGCAGATTGCCCGTGTCGTCGTCCAGAACACCGGGTGGAACCTGCGCCAGCGGATACAGGACAAGATCAACCGCCTGCCACTGTCATACCTCGACCGTCACAGCCGCGGCGACATCCTCTCTCGCGTTACCAACGACGTCGACAACATCACCCAGACCCTGCAGCAGACCATTACGCAGTTCCTCTCCTCAGTGTTCATGATCATCGGCATCGCAGTCATGATGCTGACGATGTCGTGGTCACTAACCCTCATTGCCCTCTTCGTTATCCCCGTCGGTGCGATCGTCGCAGGCATCCTGATGAAGAAGGCCCAGCCGCAGTTCCGCAAGCAGTGGAAGGCTACCGGAGCAGTTTCCGGCGTTGTCGAAGAAAGTGTCACCGGGCATACCGTTGCCACCCTGTTCAACCTGCAGGAGAAGTTCGACGCAGAGTTCCGCGCGGAGAATGATCACCTCTACCGCTCTTCGTTCAAAGCCCAGTTCATTTCGAACCTGGTCAACCCGGTGATGAGCTTCGTTTCCAACCTCTCCTACGTCGTCATCGCCGTGGGTGGTGCCGTGATGGTTACCGCCGGAACCCTGACAATCGGTGAGGTGCAGGCCTTTATTCAGTACTCGCGCCAGTTCACCCAGCCGGTGGGCCAGCTAGCGTCGATAGCCAACCTGCTGCAGTCGGGCCTGGCATCCGCCGAAAGGGTCTTTGACTTCCTTGACGCCCCCGATATGGCCCCGGATACAGGGACCAAGAAGCCCTCCGGTGAGGGTCACGTTGAGTTCCGAAACGTTCGCTTCGGCTACAACCCCGATAAGCCCGTCATCAAGAACCTCAACCTAGACGTTGCCCCGGGTCAGATGGTGGCCATCATCGGCCCCACGGGTGCCGGGAAGACCACCCTTGTCAACCTGCTGGAACGCTTCTATGAGGTCGACTCCGGAGAGATCCTGGTGGACGGTATCAACATCACCGAGATCAAGAAGGACACACTGCGTCGCCACATCGGAATGGTCCTGCAGGAGACCTGGCTGTTTGACGGCACCATCGAGGACAACATTGCGTTCGGCCGCAGTGGTGCCACGCCGGAGGAGGTGCGCCGGGCCGCGCGGGAGACTTCGGTCGACCGCCTGATCCGCCAGCTCCCAGAAGGTTACGAGACCAGGATCTCTGACGATGGTGACACGCTCTCAGTCGGTGAGCGTCAGCTGTTGACCATCGCCCGCGCCTTTATCGCAGACCCGGAAATGCTCATCCTCGATGAGGCGACCTCATCCGTTGACACCCGAACCGAAGTCTTGGTTCAGGCGGCGATGGATAACCTGCGCCAGGGGCGAACCGCCTTCGTGATCGCCCACCGTCTCTCGACGATCCGCAACGCCGACCTCATCCTCGTGATGCAGGACGGAGATGTGGTCGAACAGGGCACCCACGACCAGCTGCTGGCAGTCGACGGAGCCTACGCTCGTCTCTACCGTGCCCAGTTTGCCGGCCCCTACGATCCCACCAACGAGTAGATTAATTTCTAAGAATCGCGCAGTCCCCTCGACAGGAGAACCTCATGTCCGAAGTCCCGAACCTCACCACCGGAAGTGGAATCGAGATTCCCCAGGTTGGCTTTGGCACCTACAAGGTCACGGAGGGGACGGCAGCGATTGTTGAGAGTGCTCTCGAGGTTGGCTACCGACACCTCGACACCGCCCAGATGTACCTCAATGAACCCGAAGTCGGGGATGGCTGGCGAGCCGCCGGGGTCCCGCGGGAGCAGCTCTTCATCACGTCGAAGCTCAACAACCCCAACCACGAACCGAGGGTGGCCCGAGAGTCCTTCGCGCAGACACTCGACGATCTGCAGACAGACTACGTCGACCTCTTCCTGATTCACTGGCCCCTTCCGATGTATTACGGGGGTGACTTCGGCGCCACCTGGGCCGTCCTGGAAGAGTTCCTTGAGGACGGTCGGGCCCGTGCCATCGGGGTCTCCAACTTTGAGATCCACCACCTTGAGAAACTACTGGAAACCGCCCGGGTGGTTCCGGCGGTCAACCAGATCGAATCCCACCCCTACTTCCAGGAACCAGAACTCCACGCCTTCAACGCCCGCCACGGCATTTTGACTGAGGCATGGTCGCCCCTGGCCCGGGGTACCGTCCTCAAGGATCCCACCTTGACGCAGATTGCCCAGGACCACGGAAAGTCCACCTCCCAGGTGGCACTGCGTTGGGCGTTGCAGCGCGGCGACATCATCCTGCCCAAGTCCTCAACCCCAGAGCGGCAGAAGACCAACCTGGAACTTTTCGATTTCGAGTTGAGCGAGGACGAGATGGCGCAAATCTACGCCCTTGACCGAGGGGAAGAAGGGCGGACCGGCAAGCATCCCGATGTTATGAATAGGATGTGAAACGACCCGCAAATTTGGCGGCTCCCCCGCATTTTGCTAGTGCTTTCGCCAAGAACGGCGCTAGTGTAGCTACTTGACCAGCAGATTCTAGGGCCCCTTTTTGAGCCCTAGCGGCCGGACGAAAGAGACTGCTTGCCATGAGCGCCAGAACAACACGACGGACGAACGCCTCGATTATCGCAGCCGGTGTAGCTGCCACGGCCCTGGTTCTTGGGGCCTGCACCACCTCGACCGGTTCCCAGAGTGGGGAATTAGGTTCTGCCAACTCAGGTAAACCTGCCGCGAAGATCACCCTGGCTGAGTACTTCGTGCACCCCACAGACCTGGTTGTTGAGGGTCTGACCGGCCAGAAGATAACCAACTCGACCGGTTCTGCCGCGCGCTGGGCCTACCTGCCGGGACAGCAGCCCTTCAATGATGTTCTGGCCGAAACCGTAGGCGCCCAGCTGGAAGCCCAGGCTGCGAGGCACGACGCAGTCTACTCTCCGGAGACCCACGAGCAGAGCCAATCCTGGCTTGAGCGAGGCTGTGTCGCCGGCTCAACTGCCCTCGGTGCCCGCGAGATCCTCGACGATCCGAACCTCGCCCTCCCCGCCGGTGGTGACACCACCCTGGCGGTCGTCTGCGACACCATCCTGGCCTCCGGAACCAACTACGGCCAGAAGCTCCGCTTCGTCCGGGGAAATGCCACCGAGGTCGCCAGCGACTTCGTAGAGATCATCTACACCAACACTGCCACCGGCGAGGTCGCCAGGGGACGCGACCTCATCAACCCCGCGGCCCTACCTGCTCTCTACGAAGCAGTTCTGGACCTGCTCAAGATCGATCCTCCGATGAGTGGCGACCAGGTGCTAGCCCCCGACGCCGCTACCCTCGGCGACCTCGGCGCCTCCCTTTCAAACATCGGCTTCGATGGTAACGGGGACGTCCTGGTCACAGTCGACCAGAACTTCATCGCTTTTATCGCGGCGGGAGACCCGAAGGTAGAGGTCCTGCCCACCACCCTGCGCATTCCCGCGGAGCGCGCAGCTGAAATGCTCACCCCCCTCGGTGCAGGCATCTCGGCCTCGATGACCGAGGGCGAGGCCTGGGCTGGTCCGGCCCCCGAGCCGTCGGGGCGTGAGTTCGTGGACTGCGACCTCGTCCCCTGTGTCGCGGTCACCTACGACGATGGCCCCTCCTACCTCACCCCGCAGGTCCTTGACGTGTACGCCGAGCGTCCCTACGCGGCAACCACCTTCTTCGTCCTCGGCCAGAACATTGCCGGCAACGAAGAGATCGTCAAGCGCGCCTTTGACGAGGGCAACGAGATTGCCAACCACTCTTGGAGCCACCCGGCCTTGACCACCCTGGATGACGCTTCGGTTGCCGCTCAGATCAACGACACCAATGCGGCCATTACGGCGGTCACCGGGGCACCCGTGCCCATGCTGCGCCCCCCGTACGGGGATTTGAATGCGCGTACTCTAGCAGCCGGAGCCATGCCTGCAATCCTCTGGTCCGTCGATACCAATGACTGGCAGAAGCCGTCCTACGACACGCTTGTGAACCAGGCCGTATGGGAGGCGACCCCCGACGGGATCGTCCTCATGCACGATATCCATGAAGGCACAGTTGCGGCGGCCGCAGACATTGCGGATGGCCTGCTCCTACGCGGTTTCACCCTGGTGACTGTCTCCCAGCTGTTTGACTACGCTCCCCTCCCGGCCGACTTCTTCTACTCAGCCGTAGACATGCGCGGTTAGTTCGGCCACTCCCTCTCTTTCTGAGACGGGCTCTGTGCAAACGCGAGCCTTAACTAGACTCCTATCCCATGGAGTCACATCATTCACTAGACGCAACCCTGGCCAACCTGAACGCACAGGTTGAAGGTACCTACGTGTTCGCCACCACCGACACGGTGCCCGCCGGGCTTGAGCCGTTCGCGGTGATCCGCGAAGCAGAGGGCCTCACCCTGATCGTTGAGGCCGTCGAGGCGGCACGCTACGGCCTGGATTGCAGCAAGAAGTTTGCCCGCATTCAACCGGCAGCTGTGACAGAGCTGGTCTCGGTTGGCCTGACCGCCACCATCGCCCAGACGATTGCCTCGCGCGGAATCCCCTGCAACGTCATCGCTGGTTTCTTCCACGACCACTTCTTCGTTCCGGCCGGTAAGGCTCAGGAAGTGGTGGGAATGCTGGCCAACCTCTCGCAGCAGGCGCGCGGCTGGTTGGTGGAAGAGTCCGAGGACGAGTAGGCGTTTCTCGCGCCTTCCCACCCCGGGGGGAACCCGGGGTAACATTGGACCATGACGTTACCGGCGACGTATCGCGATGAAGCAATCGTACGGATGGCAGACGGCACGGTAAAGCAAACTAACCTCCTCACAGGAACTGAAGTGTGGACGGTCCCCGGACGTGGTGATCGCCCTCTTCCATCTGCTTTACCTGAACCGCACCCAATCGACTTTGAAAAAGGTGGCGCTTTTTGTGCCTTCTGCGAGAAGAGGTACCTCGAGACCCCGCCTGAGAAAGAGCGGCTGGTCCGGGTGGGTCAAGAGCAGTGGAAACACCTCTCCGGACTTGGGGCTGACGAACTCTTCGACACCATCGCCGACTTCCGGCGTATCCCCAACCTGTTTGAGATCGTTTCCTACAACTACTGGCACCTCAATCACGGGCATATCCCCTCTGAGGAACAGACCAGGCGGATGGCAGAGTACCTGGCTTCCGACTCGGGCTACGACCACATCATGCGCCTTGTGCAGGCCCGACTCAGGGCTTCGGGAACCAAGGAAGAAGACATTGAGGGTCTGAGCGACTCCGAGCTGCTGCAGCAGGCCAATGGCTTCTTCTCGGGTGGCCACGACCTCATCGTCCCCCGGCATCACTATCGCTACGGGGCGACCCAGACCGACCAGCTGGCGGCCTCGGGAACAATGACGCCTGAGGAGCATGAGCAGTACATTCGCCTCACCATCAGCTCGATGAGGAATCTCTACGACCTCAACCAGTCCGTGCGCTACGTGGTGGCATTCCAGAACTGGCTCAAGCCCGCCGGAGCTTCCTTCGACCACCTCCACAAGCAGCTGGTTGCCATTGATCAACTCTCGGTGCAGTCCCAATCTGAGCTGGAGAGACTGAGGAAGAACCCCGCAATCTACCGGGACATTCTGCGGGTCGCCACCGGGCGCAACCTCATCATTGCCCAGAACGACCACGCCGTCGCACTCGCGGGCTTTGGTCATCGCTACCCGACCGTGGCCGTGTGGCCCACCGGAGAGGCCTACACCCCCTGGGAAGCCAGTCCGGAGCAGATTCGAGGCGTCTCCGACATGCTGCACGCAGTGCACGCGGCGACCGGAGCAAAGATTCCCACCAACGAAGAGTGGTACTACCGTCCCCCGTCTGTGAACATTCCGATGCGCTGGCGCATCCTCGTCAAGTGGAGGATTTCAACCCTGGCGGGCTTTGAGGGTGGAAGCCGGATCTACCTCAACACCATTGACCCCTGGCGCGTCCAGAGACGGGTCGTCAAGAGGATGCTTGACCTGCGTCAAAAGGGTTCGATCGCTCCGATGGCAATCGGTTCGGAAACCGCGGTCACGACTGATCTTCTGGACTAGAAGCCGCGGGGGCAAACAGCTCGGTCCATTTCTTGAGCCCCGCGATAACTTCCTCGACTGGAAACGGCTCCTGTGCCTCTACGTCCTCACCCAGGGGGAATGCGAGGGCGTAGTCGGCGACAATCGCCTGACCACGAGCTGAGGTGAGTAGGTCCGCTAGCTCAGACACCAGTGCCGAACGTTCCGGGTTTGCTGTTACCGCGAGCAGCGACGCCTGCCTCTGCACACAGGTATCGGCGAGGACCCGGTAGCGGGTGTCGGTTCCCAGGTTATTCGGGTGTCGCAGGGGTTCCAGAACCGACCCAATCATGCCCGCCACTACCGGGGACGCGGTTTCCGTACCGCTCTGTGTCCCTTCCGCCTCTTCCCGGCTTGCCTGCCAGGACTTCCAGTGGTCCTTCCACAGGGGAAGGAGGGCGAGGGCGTAGGGCGAACCCATCGGGTTGAAAGTTGCGACAATCCCCTCCAGCTCCTTGGGCTTCACGGCCGCCAGCTCACTCGGAATCGCCAGGTTGTTCGCCGAGAACCAACTGCGGTCAACCAGCACGCAGGCGCTGTCACTGCCGTAGGGAACGGTCTTCATCTCCCCGTCCGTCAGGTCCAGAGCCTCCTGGACCCCGCTGGTGTTCAACCACGTCTCATCAACTCCCAGGAGCGCATCCACATCCTCCAGGACCCCCTCAAGACCTCCCTCGGCTACTGCCGGTGGGTCGAGGACGACCTGGCGGAACCCAAAGGAAAGCTCCTTTGAAAGTGCTTCAAGCCCGTCCAGGGGAAGCATCGAACCCTCGGGAACTGCAACTGTCACAAGTTCGGTTGTCTCACCACTCTGCGCCGAACCTCCCCAGGTCAGTCCGGGTTCAGCTGGAATACTGGAGGTGCAGGAGGCAAGCAGTATGGCCGCGGCCCCAACCGCAACGGCTGCGCGCACGGGGCGGCGAAAGTCAGCACGTCTGACAGAGTGAGTAGAGGTCTCAGGAGTCACGCTATGAGGCTACCCTTGTACCTGGTACAAACTCTCACTGGCGCGCGTCACGGCGCCATTATCGAAAGTGAACACGAATGAACGTCCAGGCGAAAATCATCGGACTTGCAACCATGGCGGTCTCCTCATTTGTTGTCCCCAAAATTGCGACCATGGCGTGGAAGGTTGCGACTGGAAGCGAGCCGCCTTCGGAGGACACCGGTAGCAAGCTGGCCCCGATCCTGGTCTTCTCCGCCCTGTCAGCGGTCCTGGTGGCATCTTCGCAGTACCTTATGTACGGAATGACCGCCAAGTACCGCACCGACGCCAAGCTCGGCGCAGACGCCCCGACTCTTCAGGACGAGGCCACGAAGTCCTAGTTTCCGTAGCTCCGTCCCAGAAGGGGAAGGAGCGGACCGAGGTCAGCCATGACTCCGGAGGCATCAACTGCCCCGGAGTCCACTGCCTCCTGCCACGTCAGCAAACCTGTGGCCAGTTCCAGCCAGGTCTGGGCTGACATTTCAACCACCGCGGGTGGGGTCCCACGACGATGGTTGGCGCCCTCGAGGATCTGGGTGGCCCCAAACGGAATCACCCGCACCTCAACGGCGCCCCCCGGAGCCAGATCTGTGATCAGCTGCAGGGTGTAACGCACCGCCAGGGCAATGATGGGGCGGGCGGCACCGGTGGAACCGGCTGCGGACTCACGCCAGCTGCGCCAGGCCGCCTCGCCCTCATCAGTCCCTATTCGTCTTACTGCCACAGCTGCCCTAGAAGACACCCTGGGCGTGCATGGCGGCAGAAACTCGCATGAACGCACGAATATTGGCGCCGACAACGTAGTCGCCAGGCCGCGCGTACTCATCAGCCGTCTCGAGGCAGTTGGTGTGAATATCCCGCATGATTTCCGCCAGGTTGCCCTCTACCTCCTGGAACGTCCAGCGGGCCCGAGCGGCATTCTGCTCCATCTCCAGGGACGAGACGGCCACACCACCCGCGTTGGCCGCCTTACCGGGAGCGAAGAGAATGCCCGACTGGGCGAATACCTCAACCGCGTCGTGGCTGCACGGCATATTGGCGCCCTCGGCAATGATTTCGCAGCCATTCTTGGCTAGTTCACGCGCATCGTCCTCATTCAGTTCGTTCTCAGTCGCGCAGGGAAGCGCGACGTGGCACGGAACCGACCAGGGGCGCCCCTCCGCGTGGAACTCAGCCCGGGGGCGACGTTCGGCATACTCGGCGACGCGACCACGGCGCCCCTCTTTGATCTCTTTGAGGAGGTCGAGATCAACTCCGTCGGGATCATAGACCCACCCGGAGGAGTCGGAGAAAGTAACCGGCTTGGCACCGAACTGCAGGGCCTTCTCGATGGCGTAGATCGCCACGTTGCCGGAACCCGAAACCGTGACAATCTTGCCCTCCAGGTCCTCACCGCGCTTCAGGAGCATCTCACGGGCGAAGAAGACGACTCCGTATCCGGTGGCCTCGCGCCTGGCGTGTGAGCCACCCCAGTCGAGCCCCTTACCGGTGAGGACGCCGGTTTCCCAGCGGTTCTTCAGGCGACGGTACTGGCCAAACAGGAACCCAATCTCACGCTGCCCCACCCCGATATCGCCTGCCGGGACATCCGTCTTGTCCCCGATGTGACGGGACAGTTCGGTCATGTAGGCCTGGCAGAAGTTCATCACTTCCCAGTCGGATTTGCCGTGGGGGTCAAAGTCGGAACCACCCTTGCCACCGCCCAGGCTCTGTCCCGTGAGGGCGTTCTTAAAGATTTGCTCGAAGCCAAGGGACTTGATGATGTTGCGGTTGACGGACCTGTGAAAACGCAGGCCGCCCTTGTAGGGGCCGAGCGCCGAGTTGAACTCAACCCGGTAGCCGCGGTTGACGCGGACCGTTCCGGAGTCATCGACCCAGGGGACGCGGAAGAGGATCTGCCTCTCGGGCTCTACCAAGCGCTCAAGCAGCGCGTGATCAGCCAGGGAGGGGTCTCGATCTACCGCCAGTGAAATGCTGTTCAGGACCTCGAAGACTGCCTGCTGGAACTCTGGCTCGCCGGGGTTCCTGCGCTTGACTTCCTCTAGTGTGCGTTCAACTTGCGGGTGCATGTGTTCCTCTCCCTCTTCTCCCACCGGTCTGTGGGCCCACGGGGACGCGGGCAGAGTCATTAAACGCTGTCTGCCCAACTCGCGTTAGGGCCGTCCATTTTTCGAAAATCAAAAGTGGTGTTGAAGTGAAGTTCACGGTAGAAAGCCAGGTTCGACCCGTTGGCCCCCACGCGAGCTTTATCCACAGGGTTACACACAGGGCATGGGAATCATCTATGACATCCTGTGAATATCTTGGGGAAAACCCTGTGGGAAGTAGAGAAATTGCAGGAAAAAACGCCAGTGTCTAGCCCCTACCAACCCCCCGTACCAGGGTTGCGGCCGTATGACTCTTCCTTTTCTCGCTGCCGCTCACTCTGGTCCTGGTTCTTTTTCTCTAGGGCTTCTCTACGCTCTTTCTCAGCCTCGGTCTCTTCCGGGTTTTCCCCGGACGACCCACCGGATCCTTCGGAGTTACCGTCGCTCTCAGACTCGGTTTGATCCCCCTCTCCCCCATCGGTTCCGTTGCCGTTGAGCTGGTTCAGCTTCTCTTGGAGTCGGTCGGCTGACTCTCCGGTAGCCTGCTCTATCTCTGGGTTGACCTGCTGGTTCTGTTCTTCCTGGCCCCCATCACCGGAGCCTTGAGGATCCCCTTCCTGCCCCTGCCCGGACCCCCCTGAGACCTGGCACGGAGCCACCCAGCGCAGCGCCTCTTCGTAAAGCTCGGTCGCTCGGGCGTCAAAGAGTTGGGCGACGGCCTCATCCCCCAGCAACTCTGTGGCAGCTGAGAGATTGAACCGGATCGTGCACTCATAAGAAAAGGCCCCGATACTGCCATCTTCCTGAACCGTCGCTTTGGGAACTCTGTCAAAAGCGCCTAAAAGCAGGTCCCTTCCGCCCTCAACCTCACCTTCATCCACAAGGGCGCTTCCGAGGTTGTAATCAGTAAGCCACGCCTGTGGAAAACTACGCGATATTTCCCACTGATTTTGGTAGTTAGCGGCTGTCTGTGACCAGTCGCCCTCAACTGCAGACCGGGACGCAGACCAGCTCCATACCCAGAGGAACACCAGTGCAGACCCAGCAAGAATGAGGACTACTACCACCGGCATGGTCCACCACAGCAACTTCAAAAGGCGCGGGTTGCGTTCGGTGGGGGGCGGAGCGGGGTTCGTAATAGCCCCAAAGGGCTGACCAACTTCGCCGGGACGGGAACGACTTGGATCACCAGAGCGCATTCGTCCTCCTCAGCCGCATAAGTCGGGCGGTGAAAACCGCAGTTTCCCAACCCACCAGGGCCGCCAGCACCAGGGCCGGAACCCACGTCAGGTACCAGTAGGTGACCACTGAGGAGCGCCCCTCAATCACCGACTGCGCCCCCTCGATAAAGTCATTCCCCAGCTGGTTGAGAACAGGTTGGTCCGGGTTCAGAAGGAAGGCAACCCCGAGGGTCGAGGCAAGCCGTTGGAGAGAATCTTGATCGAGGACGGAAATCGCCCGCTCTCCGTCCTCATTCAACATGTACTCTTCCGTGATCCCGATGCCCCCCACACCAAAGACGCGCATGGGACCCCCCTCCTCGGTACCGTAGCCGAGAACAGCGCCCCCGTCGATAAGCTGCGCCACCTCGGCCCAGGGGTTCTCAGTCTCGGCTTCGCCGCCCTGCTGCGTCGACTCTCCGTCAGAGATCACCACCAGGTAGCGCAGGTTCTGCGGACGTTGCTCCGCGGAGTTCTGCAGCAGGTCAAGAACAGTCTGCGCAGGCCGGTCCAGGGTCGATCCGGTAGAGAACTCCGAAACCTCCTGGTGCAGGTTGTCTGCAAAACGAGCCACGGCCGAGCTATCGGTGGTCACCGGGAGCTCAACCCGAGAGGAGGAGTCCCAGGTAATAACCGCGAACCTCGCGGAGGGGGCGGATTCCACCAGCACGCGAATGTCCCGGCGGGCAGCATCAAGACGGGTCGTACCCCCCGGACCGTCCTCTGCTGCCATCGATCCGGTGCGATCAACCGCAAAGACGATTTCGACGTTGGAGACAACCTCCTCCTGTTCCACCGGCAGCGCCGGACCGGCAAATGCCACGGCCAGGACCAACACCATGGCACCGCGACGAACAGCCGTGAGCAGGCGAACCCTGCGAGGTTCACCCGTCCCACGCCAGGCCGTGATGATCACCAGACCGAGGCCGACAAGGGCAAACAGGACCAGGGTGAACCAAGAGATCAAAGGCTGGAAGATCATCTTCGCCTCACAGCTGCCACGGCGAGAAAGGCCAGCAAACCCACGGCAGTCCACGCTAGGGCGGTCTTGGGAACGGTGCTTTCAACCGTCCTCACCTCCCCCTCGAGGTCCGCCAGCTGCTCCGCTTCAATTCGGTCAATGATCTGACTGATTGCCGCGGGGTCCGAGGCATCGTAGAAATCGCCCCCGGCCCCTTCAACCAGGGCTTTCATCTGTTCGCCCTCGGCCTTGAGAACCCCACCTACGGCTGGGTAGAGGGCAACGATGTCGATGTTGCGGCTCGCTGCGCTGTCAACGGCTTCGGCGAGCGTATAGATTTGCTCCCCCATCACCTCGTTGTCTGTCGCCAGTATGATCGTCCTCGAACGAGTTGTGTCCAGGGCATCAAAACCCATGACGCAGGTGGCAAGTCCGTCACCTACCAGGGAGGAAATCGGTTGACCGTCGGGAGCATCCACTCCGTCGAGGTAGGCCGATAGCTCAGCCGTGACGAGGACGTACTCTCCGTCCGGACCGATGTAGCCACGGTCAATCACCCCGGCTGCCTCATTCAGTACCGAAGACACCAGCTC
This sequence comes from Actinomyces minihominis, assembly GCF_900187855.1. Classification (GTDB taxonomy): domain Bacteria; phylum Actinomycetota; class Actinomycetes; order Actinomycetales; family Actinomycetaceae; genus Scrofimicrobium; species Scrofimicrobium minihominis. The sequence continues at coordinate 122,833 of NZ_FYEG01000003.1, forward strand.
GTAGTCATCCGTAAGCGGAAAACGTGTGATGGTCTGTGCGCTCCACAGCTGCAATGCGAGCCGCTCTCCCTCAAAACTCTCAACCATCTTCTGGAAGCTCCGCAGGATCTGCCCGTCGTAGGGCAGCATCGACCCGGAGGCATCGAGGCAAAGGACGATGTCGCGACTGGCAAGGACGGGGTGCTCAACGGCGCGTTTCACCGGGAGGCCCGCGGAAACGGCGATACCCCCCACCAGGATGAGGAGGGCCACGAGTGAACCGCCCGTGGTCAGCATTGTCGTTCGTCGTGCCTTCTGGAAGGCTGGCAGTCGACGCATCGCGGCAGTATTGGCAACCCAGCGCACTGAGCGATCAGACTGACCGCGCTGGGCCCACCAGGTTGCGGCCGCCACAATGGCCAGCGCAATCAGAACGAGGGCGAACAGCCAGGGGTACTTCATCCGTTCACCACCTCCGAAGCTAAGTCGGCCCCGCGACGCACCTGCTCTGTGGCGCGTTCCGGCGGGAATGTCTCATCTTCACACCACTCCAGTGCGCTGACGAGGAGGGGCCACGACGGGAGGTGAGCCGCCACCTCGGCGGATGTCTGTGACTCAATGTTTGAGCCCGTCTTCTCTGAAGCAGCCGCACGCACCAGGGAGGCGAGGGCGAAGTGGGAGTCGCGGGCACTTCGCCTGCCTTCTTCAAAGTCGGTAAGGACCTCTTGGATGTGACGGTTATAGCGGGCTCGTTGCAACTGTCCCAGGGTGCGAACGCCAATCCTCTTCTCAACCCTGCGGACACGGTAGAGAACCAGAAGCGTTATCACCCATGCCAGGGCGAGGACAATGAGGAGCGTCCCGAGAAGCCACACCCAGTTGGAGTAGACCAGGGGATCACGGAGCTGAGGAGCCACGCCCACCCCCTCCCATGACACTAATGAGGGCGTCCAGGACACCGTCTCTTCCCCCCAGGCGGACATAGCGAAGGGGAATGGCGTCGAGCAGTGCATCCACCTCTCTGCTGCGGAACCGCCGGTACATCCGCCACTGTGACTCAAGAATCTGGTCGCCCTCTACAAAGGCTGGAATGGCGCCGGCCTCAACATCTTGGATATCGGCGGATTCACCGATCCCGGTCGGATCGTAGTCCCCGATAAGAAACACACCGACCTCATGGCGCGCGCTCAACCTACGAAGGACCGCGGCCGTGTGGGCATTAATCTGACTTTCGTCAGTAATGACAAAGATGACCGAGCGACGTCGCCCGACCTCGACGTGACGCAGGACTGCCAGGAGGTCCGATGGTCCCCCGCTGGTCTCAGAGGCAGATGCCACCCTTATCAGCGTCTCAGAGTGCGCCACCCCCGCGCGGGCCGGCATGGTCCTGACAGACCTGGCGTTACCGCTGACGAGGCCGAGGAGGTCCCCGTGGGAGGAAACCAGCCAGGCCAGGGCTCGCACTAACTCTTCGGCGGTCGCACTCTTCGGTTCGCCGTCCTCTCCGGCAGCCGCCATGGCGGCCCCCGTGTCCGAGGCAATAATGATGCTGAGCACTGCGGTCGACTCAAACCGTTTGATTACCGGCTGAGAGAGCCGGGCAGTTCCCTTCCAGTCCATGGCAGAGATATCGTCCCCGGGTTTGTACTCAGCCATATCCAGAAACTCATGGCTGCTTCCCGCGCCCTCGCCACGGTGGTACCCGTCCAGAAGAGAAAGCAGCTTCTTCTGAACCGGGTAGGAGACCAGCCGAGAGTAGTCGTGGAGGCGCGGTGACGACATGCTTAGGGAACCGGAACCACGTTGAAAGCAGCGTCGATCAAACCGGTGACTGAAACCGAATCTGCCACCGCATCCCAGGTCCGCACCAGCCGATGGCGGAGCACCGAGTGGCGCATAGCTTTGATATCAGCTGGAATCACGTAGTTACGCCCATTCATGAGGGCGATGGCCTGGGCCACTTTCATCAGGGCGATACCACCACGCGGTGAAGCCCCCATGCGCAGGTACCTGTCCAGGTCAGGCAGGGGGCTGGGTCCACCCCCGCGGGTTGTGTTGACGATATCGACGATGTAGCTCTTGATAGCGGCGTGGACGAAGACCCTGGCCGAGTATGCCTGCAGCTCCTCTAACTCTTCCAGAGAGATGGGCTCACCGACTACGTCCTCGGCAAAAACCCCCCTGTCAATCATTTCAAGGACCCGCACTTCTTCAGAAGCGGAAGGGTAGGAAATGACGACCTTCATGAGGAAGCGGTCCATCTGTGCCTCGGGGAGGATGTACGTGCCCTCTTCCTCTATCGGGTTCTGGGTGGCCATAACCATGAAGGGTCTGGGCAGCCTGTGGTTCTCACCGCCGATTGTCGTCTGCCCCTCCTGCATCGCCTCAAGCATCGCGGACTGGGTCTTAGCTGATGACCGGTTGATCTCATCAAGGAGGACGAAGTTGGCGTGCACCGGACCAAGCTGGGTGACGAAAGCCCCGGTGGCCTGGTTGTAGATCTGCGTGCCCACGATATCGGAGGGCATCAGGTCCGGGGTGCACTGAATGCGTCGGAAGGTTCCGGACACGGCGCTGGCCAGGGTCTGTGCGGCGGTCGTCTTTGCCAGTCCGGGGACAGACTCAATGAGGAGGTGCCCCCGGGCCATCAGGGTGGCCAGCAGGGTGCGTCGCAGGTCTTCCTGTCCCACCACGCGCAGTTCGTAGAGGGCTTCAACCCTGGAGATGAGTTCCTGGGCCCTCTTCGTCTCAGCCTCACTCAGGTGGCGCGAGGTTTCCACCTCGACCTCAACTTCGTTAGTCACGCGACCTCCGCTGTACCGGTTTGAACCCTGTTGCTTCCAACCTAGTTTCGCACGAGCCACCGACACCAAGACTCCCCGTCTAGCGATAGCGCTCCCACAAACGGCCGAAGCCCCGACCAGCCAAAATGGCCAGCCGGGGCTTCGTCCTACGAACTACTAGTTCTTAGCAGCGGCAATGCGCTCCTGAAGCTTGGCAAGCTCGGCGCGAACCTCTGCGGGAACCTTGTCACCGAACTGCTCGAAGTAGGTCTCCGAGTCAGCGGTCTCAAGCTCCCAGGCTTCCGGATCGATCTCGTAGAGAGCGTTCCAGTCTTCCTCGGTGAAGCCCTCAAGTCCCTCGATGTTGAAGTCTTCGAACTTGGGGTAGCGACCGGTGACACCATCGACTGCTTCAACCTCACCGGCTGAACGACGAACGATCCAGTCGAGGACACGGGCGTTGTCGCCATAGCCCGGCCACAGGAACTTGCCGTCGTCATCCTTGCGGAACCAGTTGACCTGGTAGATCTGGGGGAACTTATCTCCCAGCTTCTCACCCATCTCAACCCAGTGGCTCCAGTAGTCGGCCATGTTGTAGCCACAGAAGGGCAGCATGGCGAACGGGTCGTGACGCAGCGAACCGGCCTTGACGTCGGTCGCGGCGGCAGTTACCTCAGAGGCGACGGTTGCACCGATGTAAACGCCGTGGTCGGGACTGTAGGCCTCGGCAACCAGCGGAACATTGGTGGCGCGACGTCCACCAAAGAGGATGGCGTCGATCGGGACACCCTGGGGGGCCTCCCAGTCCTCGGAGATGATCGGGCACTGCCATGCCGGGGCGGTGAAGCGGCTGTTCGGGTGTGACGACAGGGTGCCCGACTCGGGGGTCCAGTCGTTGCCGTGCCAGTCGATCAGGTGGGCCGGGGTGTCATCAGACATGCCCTCCCACCAGACATCGCCATCGTCGGTCAGTGCGACGTTGGTGAAGATGGCGTTAGCCCTCATCGACTCCATGGCCATCGGGTTCGTCTTGTACGAGGTGCCCGGGGCAACTCCGAAGAAGCCGGCCTCAGGGTTAATTGCGTAGAGGCGACCATCCGGACCCGGACGCATCCAGGCGATGTCGTCACCCACGGTCTCAACCTTGTAGCCCGGAATGCTGGGCTCAAGCATGGCGAGGTTGGTCTTGCCACATGCCGACGGGAAGGCTGCGGTGACAAAGAACTTGCGGCCGTCTGATTCGCGGGTCAGACCCAGGATCAGCATGTGCTCGGCCATCCAGCCGTTGTCGCGGGCCATGGTCGAGGCGATGCGCAGTGCGTAGCACTTCTTGCCCAGCAGGGCGTTGCCGCCGTAACCGGAACCGTAGGACCAGATCTCATTGGTCTCTGGGAAGTGGGTGATGTACTTGTCATCGTTGCAGGGCCAGGTGGTATCTTCCTGACCTTCTTCAAGGGGGGCACCAACCGAGTGAACAGCGGGAACCCATTCCTTACCCTCTGCAATGAGGTCCATTGCGGGGGTTCCGATGCGGGTCATGATGCGCATGTTGGTGACAACGTACGGTGAATCCGTGATCTCAATGCCCAGCTGGCTGATCGGACCACCCACGGGTCCCATCGAGAAGGGGATCACGTACATGGTGCGGCCCTTCATGCAGCCGTCAAACTTGCCGTGAAGGATTTCCTTCATTTCCTTGGGATCTGCCCAGTGGTTGGTGGGACCCGCATCCTCTTCCTTCTCAGAGCAGATGAACGTGCGAGATTCAACACGTGCAACGTCGGAGGGAAGTGAACGTGCCAGGAATGAGTTGGGACGCTTTTCTTCGTTGAGGCGGATCATCATGCCGCTCTCAACCATCAGGTCGGTGAGTCGCTTCCACTCTTCCTCGGTGCCATCCGAGAACTCAACGCGCTCAGGCTTCGTAAGCTCGGCGATCTTTGTCACCCAGTCGATTACATCTTCAGGAGCGTTGGCCGGGGCTGCGGCCCGGACATCCATTTCAGTGACGGACATATGTTGCTTGCCTCCTAGTAAAAGGGCTTGCCATGGGGCTGGTCGCCCCTTCAATCTGCCCCCTAAGTATCCCAATAGAACCGGGGATTTTTCTGGTCGTTAAGTCCCCCGCGTGGTCTGACTCACATTGCTGAGATCACATTGTTGCCGGGGTGAGAGATAGCGGGTTAACAGCCTGCAAATCTACCGGTTAGGCTGTTCGTGTTATCGATTTAGTGCCCAAAACTTTCTAAGTAAACGGAGAACACTGTGGCAATAAAAGCTGACCGAGGACCAACGTTTTTTGACCTTCTTACTAAGCAGGCCGAAAAGCTAGTGGATGCATCGGCTCTACTGCGAGACATCTTCAACTCAAAAGGTTCGGAACGTGTTGAAGTACGCGACCGTCTTCACGACGTCGAGCACGAAGCAGATGAACTGAACCATGTCTTCATCTCGAAGATCAACCAGTCCTTCATCACCCCGTTTGACCGTGAGGACCTGGCACGACTGGCCCACCTGCTCGATGACTGCGTCGACCTGATGGATGAGGCCGGCGACATGATCGTCCTCTACAAGATTGACGACATTCCCGCCCCATTCGAGGATCTCCTGCGCAAGCAGGTTGAAGTTCTTCGCAAGTGCTCGAAGCTGACGGCTCAGGCCATGCCCAAGCTGAAGAAGCCCGTGGACCTGAAGCCCTACTGGCTTGAGATCAACATTCTTGAGAACCAGGGCGACCAGGCCTACCGTCGCACCATTGCCAACCTCTTCGATTCGGGTCTCGACCCCATCACCATCATCAAGCTGAAGGACGTTGTCCTCACGCTTGAAAAGGCCACGGATGCCTTCGAGTCGCTCGCACATGCGGTCGAGGGCATCGCGGTGAAGGAGTCCTGACAGGTGGATCTAAACCTGATCCTGGTTATTGTAGTCATTGCGATTGCACTGCTGTTTGACTACACCAACGGTTTTCACGATGCTGCTAACGCCATCGCAACTTCCGTCTCGACGCGTGCTCTAAAACCCCGCACCGCGCTCGCGATGTCCGCGGTCATGAACCTGATCGGTGCTCTTCTTGGCACCGAGGTCGCAAAGACCATCGGTAAGGGCATCATCGACATCGACTCATTTTCTCTGGCTGATGATGCCGCCATGCAGAGGGCGGGTCTGATAATCGTTCTGTCCGCACTGGTCGGCGCTGTCACCTGGAACTACATCACCTGGTGGTTCGGTCTCCCCTCCTCGTCTTCCCACGCCCTCATCGGTGGACTGGTCGGAGCAGGTTTGGCTTCCGCAACCCAGGTTGAGTGGGCAGGTATTCTGCACACCGTGATCATCCCGATGATCACTTCACCAATCATTGGTTTCGTCCTCGCCTTCATCCTGATGAAGTTGGTTCTGCGCTGGTTCGCGAATAAGCCCTACCACAAGACCATGGGTCGCTTCCGTTACGCACAGACCGCCTCTGCTGCCGCCATGGCCCTCGGCCACGGCCTGCAGGATGCGCAGAAGACCATGGGCATCATCGTCATGGCGCTTCTTGCGGGTGGCTACGGCGAAACCCACAACATCTACGACCTCACAACCGGAGAGATGACAATCCCCCTCTGGGTCAAGGTCGCAGCTGCAAGCGCCATTGCATTCGGCACCTACTCGGGTGGCTACCGCATCATGAAGACCCTCGGTTCGAAGATGATCGACCTCGACCCGGCCCGAGGCTTCGTCGCCGAGTCGGTTGCAGCCGGCATCCTCTACACAGCTGCCTACGCGCTGCACGCCCCCATCTCCACCACACAGACCATCACCGCCTCCATCCTCGGTGTCGGTGCGACCAAGCGCCTCAGCGCGGTTCGCTGGTCAGTGGTCGGAAACATCATGGTGGCGTGGGTTGTTACGCTCCCAGCAGCTGCGGGTGTCTCCGCCGTTATGTACTTCGTCTTCCACTGGGTCATTCCGGTCTAGAGAAGATTGGTTCATACCGTGTTGCTGACCAGGCAGACCTCAACCACCAGGCCAAACCGCCTTCGCGCCCTTGCGGGTGCGGGGGTGACCGGCCTGGTGGTTCTGCTTGGAGTGTCCGGGTGCTCCGCCCCCTCCACATCCCTGGAGACCGGTGACTGTCTGCGTGATCCCTACGCTGGGTCCCGCTCCATACATGTCGTTGACTGCGAGGATCCTCACCGGGGTCAGGTCGTCGGTCTCTATGAACCTGTCGGCGGACCCTACCCTGGCGTCGACCTTCTCTCAGCTGAGGCCGAACTTCCCTGTGAGGAAGCCTTTGAAGAGTTCATCGGGACCAGCCCTCTGACCTCCGTGTTCGACCTCTTCCCCCTGATTCCCTCAGAACAGGCCTGGGAGGAAGGCGATACCCTGGTCGCCTGCATCGCCGCTATCCACGGCGAGGGCGAGTCATCCTCTAGCTTTGAGGGCTCCCACCGCTAGGCTTCCCTACCGGCTATCCCAGCGAAAACTTGGTGAGGGGCTGGTGACGCTCGACCCCGATAACCCGTGGCGCCGAAGCGTGCGAGACGTGAATCACCAGCATCTCTGCCCGGTCAAGGTTCTTCTTAGGCTGCTCAATCAGCGCCATCATGCGCCGTGGGGTGATGTCACGAATCGGTGCCAGCAGCGCCTGGTATCCAGGACGGTGCATGCTGACCGCTCGAGCCCCCTTCGGCTTGTTTAGTAACTTCTCAACCAGCGCGCTTGAAGGACCGGGATCAATGTTGACCGCCTTCTCTGTCAGGAACGCATGCGTCTTGAACTTCGCCCCACCGACTGCTGAGTACGGGACCACCGTCTGAACGCAGCGCATCCAGGGGGAAGAGTGAACGACATCGATCCCGAATGCAGACATGAGGGGAACGAGGTCGAGAGCCTGAGCCCCACCAAGGCGACTCAGGGGCCGCATTCCCTCTTTGCCATCCCACTTGGCCCGGTCAACCGCCCGAGCATGGCGAAGGATGACCGTGGTTGAAGTGATCAGTTCACCGCGCCCAGCACGGTTGATGACTTCCGTCAGCAGGCGACGGTCGCCCCGGCGCGTCAGCATTAGGCGGGCGCGGGCCGGAGAAACCCACTGGACGATGTCTATTTCTTTCTTCGGCGCCCTCTTGACGGGCTTCCTTGAGGCCAGGGCCGGCTTGTCCTCAAGCAGCATTCCCGTCCAGTAGTAGACCTCTTTGAGGTGACCAGAGCCCAGGCGGTAGCGCTGGGTGGTCAGGGGTGTTCCGAGGGTGACGGCGTAGCCGGTCTCTTCTTCAACCTCACGGACAGCCGCGGCCGGCAGGGTCTCGTTTGTCTCAGCCTTGCCCTTGGGCCAGCCCCAATCCCGATAACGAGGGCGGTGGACCAGAAGAAACTCCAGGTCGGTTGGCGCTAGAGGCTGTCCCGGCACAATCTCGACGCCGGGCACCGCCCTCCACACAACCGCCCCTGCGGAGCGAACCATACCTTTGGGGAACACGAGCGCACGACTTGCCATACGGCAACCTTACCGACCGAAAGCGGTCCTAACGTCCAACTACCCGGGAGGATGCCTCTTTCATCAACTCCACCTGGATGTCTCGCAGCGGGGCTCCGTACTTGTCGTGGGTGCGCCTGTTCCAGCGGCCACTCTTCCTCAGGCTCCAAGCGGAGGTAGAGGGAGACGCCTCCGTCCTCACCAGTCCGGCAAGGTAGTCGGCATGGTCGCGGTTATCGATTCGCACCAATGCCTCCACCCGGCGATCAAGGTTGCGGTGCATGAGGTCGGCGGAACCGATCCACACCTCTTCCTCACCGGAGGGTCCGAAAGCAAAAATTCGGGAGTGCTCTAGGAAGCGCCCCAGAATGGACCGCACCCGGATGTTCTCAGACAGACCCTTGACCCCCGGTTTCACCCCGCAGATGCCACGCACGACAATATCGACGCGAACCCCGGCCTGGCTGGCTCGGTAGAGGGCATCCGTAATCTGCTCGTCAACGATCGAGTTGACTTTGATGCCGATCCAAGCGTCCTCACCGGCTAGCTTCCGTCGCGTCTGCTCTTCGATTCGCTCGATGAGTCCGCTGCGAATCGACACCGGGGCCACCAGCAGCCTGCGGAAGGTCGACTTGGGCGCGTATCCGGAGAGCTGGTTGAACAGCCTGGTCAGATCCTGGGTCACTTCCGGATCGGCGGTAAGCAGCCCGAGATCTTCGTAACCCCGCGCGGTCCCCGGGTGGTAGTTGCCGGTCCCGACGTGGCAGTACCGCTTAAGAATCTCCCCCTCCTGGCGCACAACCAGCGACAGTTTGCAGTGGGTCTTCAAGCCGAGCATGCCGTAGACGACATGGACCCCGGCCTTCTCCAGTTTGCGAGCCCACTCAATGTTCGCCTCTTCGTCAAAACGTGCCTTGACCTCGACGATTGCGACGACCTGCTTGTTGTTCCTAGCGGCCTCAATCAGGGAGGAGACTATGGGTGAGTCACCGGAGGTGCGGTAGAGGGTCTGCTTAATGGCCAGCACCTGGGGGTCCCGCGCAGCCTGACTGATGAAGTGCTGGACCGAAGTGGCGAACGAATCGTAGGGGTGGTGTAGGAGGACGTCGTGGTTGGAGACAGTGCCGAAGATATCCTGTGGCTTCGAGGACTCAACCTCGGTCAGTCCCGCCGGGGTGACCGGCACGAACGGCAGGTACTTGAGGTGGGGCAAATCGAGGGCGTGCAGCTCATTGAAGAGGGTGAAGTCAAGCGGCCTCGGCAACTTGAAAACATCATCATTGCTCAGTTCTAGCTTCTCGGTGAGGAAGTTGAGAACAAACGGACTCATGGCCTCTTCGACCTCAAGTCGCACAGCATCACCGAAGCGCCGCCTACGCAGCTCTTCTTCCATCGCGGTGAGCAGGTTTTCGGCGTCATCCTCTTCGACAATCAGGTCTTCGTTTCGGGTCACGCGGAAGGTGTAAGCCTCAATCACCTCCACCCCGGGAAAGAGGTGGTCGAGGTGCGCGATGATGAGTTCCTCGATGGTGAGGAAAGTGGTCCCAGAATCCCGGCGCACGTACTGTTCAGGGCGTCCCTCGCGAAGTGCGGCGTCCGCGTTGATAAGCCTGGGCAGTGTCTCTGGAACACGGACCCTCGCAAAGTGCTGCTTTCCGGAGACCGGGTTCTTAAGGACCACCGCAATGTTGAGGGACAGGCCCGAGATGTACGGGAAAGGGTGGCTGGGATCGACCGCAAGCGGCGTCAGAACCGGAAAGACCCGGTGGCGGAAGTAGGAGGAGAGCCGGTCACGCGTCGTCGACTCAAGGGTGTCCCAGTCCCCGAAGTGGATGCCCGCAGCGGCCAGGGCGGGCACAAACTCATCCTTCAGGTTGGCGGCCTGACGCTCTACCAGCTCACGAGTCTCCGAGGTGATGTGCTCCAGGACCTCGCGAGGGGGAAGACCCGATGCGCCGGGCCGGGCAATTCCCGCGTTGATGCGGCGCTTGAGACCCGCCACGCGCACCATGAAGAACTCGTCAAGGTTGGAGGAGAAGATACCCGAGAACCAGAGCCGTTCCAGCAGGGGCACCGACTCATCTTCCGACTGTTCGAGGACGCGCTGGTTGAACGCTAGCCAGGACAGCTCCCGATCCGCGAAGCGCCCCTCAGGAAGAGGATGGTCGAGGCCGAGCGGTCCCGAAGTATCGACGGGCACCCCGCTGGGAATGAGAACTCCGATGTCATCGAAGTCGTCGTCACCGAGCAGTCCCTCTCCCAGATCGTACTCATCGTCCTCGTGCTCTTCGCCGACCAGCATGTCAGAGTCCGCGGGAAGCAGCAGTTCGGAGGGACGTGCCGTCTCAAGCACGGGGATCACCTCGGGACGGTCAACCGCGAAGTCAACCGTATCAAACTCATCCACGTCCCCGGCTGCTCTGAGTGCAGCCCGATCACTGGCAATCGTCGGTTTCTCATCCGTAGTCATGTTGTCCTTTTCAAAACCACCGGTTTGCGGCATTTGTCAGTGTCCTGGCCGAAGACCCTGGTTAGTCCAGTGTGCCCGCCGCGGCCTGCCGAGCGCTCTCATCCAGTTCGCGTGCGGTGTCCAGCAGGGCCTGGGGGCGACGGGTCACGGTGTGCGCGAGCAGGTGACTGTCCTCTTCGATCCAGCTGGGACCAAAGCGCACCCCCATGGCCATGACACGCATGGCCTGGGCTGTGGCAGCAAAGACGGGAGCCAGATCATCCTCGTTGGCGTAGCCAGCCAGCACGCCCTCGATACCCCGAATCACCTCGGAGAGAGGTGGCTGCACATCGGCATCCAAACCCTTCTCTCGCATCGCCTCAACACCCTCGTGGTAGCGCTCCTCGATCACCTCGGGGTTCATCTGGTGCCACTGCCACAGCAGGTAGACGCGCCAGAGAGCTCCGGGCAGCGTGAACTCGGGTGAGCGCGCCCAGGCGGCGGCGATAATATCAACACCTTCGGAGCGAACCGAGGACTGCAGTTGGGCTACTGCCTTTTCATCAAAGTCTCCGCTGGTCACACCCAGCAGGGCCCAGGCGGTGGTGTGGGCAATCTCGGACTCAGCTGCCGGATCCTCGTCCCCGACAATCATTTCCGCATCAGCTTGCTCCAGTGACGCGGGACGACGGAATGACCTTTCAGACATGGGCTTCCTCCTCAAAATCGTGGGTACTGGATATCTTGGTGGGTAAACCGCGGGACATCTTCGTAGCCTGAGACTCTTTACTCTAGGGCCCTAATTCTACGGTACCGCAGGGCTAATTGCTTCTGGTCAGAGAACGTACTGCGGCAACAGTTTCCTCTACAACCTGCTCTGAGGTGCCGGTTTTGCCAGACCTCGGAGCACGGAAATGCACTTCGCTCAAACCAGCAGACCTGATGACCTGAGCGATGTTGTGGGCACGCAGCCCCCCGGAACCGATCACAGCCAGGTCCGGTTGCGCGTTCCTATAGGCTCCGAGGGCGGCCGGGTTTGCCAAGCCCGTTGTCGACCCTGCGCTAAGAATCCCCGTGTAACCAAGTTTAGAGAGTAGTCCGAGGGCGGCGGTGGGTTCGGCAAGTTCGTCAAACGCGCGGTGGAAAATCAGGCTGTGCTCCCCCGCGGCTTCCCGCCAGCGCTGTGCGCCAGCCTGGTTAATGACGGCACCATCGGGTCCCCGCTCTAGGCCACCGACGACGAACCCCAGGGGGACCTCAGCTCCCGAGAACGTCCTCCTGATTTGCTCAATCAGTCTCGCCTGCTCCTCGACCTCGTCCTCGGACAGAAAGAAGCTCTCCCGGTTCTCCCGCACCAGGACCCGCACGCCGTGGGTTGGCGCGACCGCAAGCGCCTTTCCAATCGACTCCAGGGAGGGAGTCAAGCCCCCGACGTCCAGTTCGCGGCAAAGCTCGACACGGTCGGCACCCTTCCTACCTGCGATCTCTACCCCGGCGACGTCATCTACACAGACCTCGATGATCACCACGACCGCCTCTCTTCAACGATCCTCCACGCTAGCCGAGATTCACGTATGGTCGGAAGGGTCGGCAAAAACTTCGAGAAAGAGGCATGGCGTTGGCACTGAAGGGTAAAGAAGTCTCGACGGCACGGGTCATCAACATTGTGCTGACGTGCATCACACTGGTCCTGTTGATAGTCATCATCTGGATTGATGTCACCTCCTCCGTGTGGCAGGAAACGGTGATCCTCTCCGGCGTCGCAGCTGGTTTCGTAACCTTCCTTTTCACCGCCCTGTTTCTAGAACGTGCCCTTGCTCGGCGCGAACACCTCAAGTGGGCTCCCGTCACCCTGCTGGCCCTGGCCGATATCCTGCACACTGTCGCCGATGATAAGGAAAGCGATATTCACAGGGGGCAGGTTGTCGCACGCTCCCTGGCTCTCCCGACCTCAACGGATCCTGGGGTGCTGGACGATCTCCTCGTGAATGTGGTTCATGAGCGCGATGAGATTGCCGTGACGCTTTCCCGCTGGTCCCAGTTCTTGGCTTCGAGTGCCGATGTCCAGGTTCTCATGAACCACATCGCAGACCTGGCTATTCACCTGGATGTCGTTCGGGATCGCACGATCGAGGTCGAACGCGGTGAGTCCAACCTTGAGTCGCTGCGGGACGAGGTGGAGAACTACAACCAGACCACCGTAAAGGTCATCGCAGAGATCCTCTCGATTCAGTCCCAGGTTCAGGCCGAGGCCGCCTAGGCCTCTTCGAAGCGGTACCCCACTCCACGAACCGTGCTGATCAGCTTGGTCTCTGAGCCCTCCGGGGTGATCCGCTTCCGCAGTCTCTTAACGTGGACATCCAGGGTTCGCTGGTCACCGAAGAAGTCGGCCCCCCACACCTGGTTGAGCAGGTGGGTGCGGGAGACTACCCGCCCACTGTTCCTCATCAGTTCCCTCAGCAGTTGGAACTCTTTGAGTGGCATCTCGACCTCGACCCCACCCGCGGTCACGGTGTGGCGCCCGGAGTCGAGAACTACAGAACCGACCTCAAGAACCTCGTCCTCCGGGTCCTCAAAGTCGACCCCCGCGGGCCGTGACCGTCGCATCACCGAACGGATTCGAGCAATCAGCTCCCTGGAAGAGTACGGCTTGGTGACGTAATCGTCGGCGCCGACCTCTAGGCCGACGACCTTATCAATCTCCGCTCCGCGCGCGGTGAGCATGATGATGGGAACATCGGAGGTGAGTCGCACCCGTTGACACACCTCAATCCCCGACATTTCCGGCAGCATGACATCAAGCAGGATGATGTCGGGCTCCTTACGGGAGAACTCCTTTAACGCAGAGAGTCCGTCGGACACCACCTTGACCTTGAAACCCTCCTCCTCAAGCAGGAATGACAGTGGCAGCGCAATCGCTGCCTCGTCCTCGACAAGAAGTAGGCGTTTTCTCATGGGTGCTCCCCCTGTTCGGTCTCAGTCGACGCTACTGGAACCGCCGGCATTGAGAAAGTGAAGGTTGCTCCAGCGCCCGGCTGAGAGATGACGGTAACGTCACCGCCCATGCGACGGGCCGTGTTGCGCGCGATGGACAGACCCAGTCCGGTTCCCCCGGCTGAGCGATTGCGGGCCGGGTCAACCCGGAAGAAACGCTGAAAGACCTGCTGCTGCATGGCGGTTGGGATACCCTCTCCCAGATCGGTAACGGAGGCCGTTGCACACTCCCCCTGCCGCCGAACCTCAACTGTCACCGACGTGTGGGTAGGGGCGTAGCGAATCGCGTTCTCCACCAGGTTGCCAAGCGCCACCTCAAACTGCTGGCTGGTGTCCCAGGCCCGGAGCAGCTCACCCGCTGGGGTGTGAACCAGGGTGACACCAACCTGTTCGGCGAGGGCCGCGTGACCGGCAACCACCTCACGAACGGCCTCATCGACCTCGAAGGAATGCTGCTGAGCCGCATCATCAACGCCGTGGGTAGCGTGCTGCACCTCGGAGAGAAGAACTATGTCACGGGTGAGCGAGGTGAGACGACCGGCTTCTTCAACCAGGGACTGGGCGAACACCTCGGAACGGCTCCCCTGCTTTACGGTCTTGGCCAGCGCTTCTGCGAGTAGGGAGATGGCTGCGGCGGGAGTGTTCAACTCGTGGCTGGCATTCGCGATGAAGTCCTCGCGCAGGGCGGCGGTCTGGTAGCGCTCCATCTGGTCGATGATGATGGCCGCCACCTTCGGTCCGGGAAGTGGCATCAGATAGATGTCTTCGGGGTACTCGACACTGGCGGGACGCGAGGTGGCCTCCCCGGTGAGGAAGCTTTCCATCAGCGCCCGCTGGAACCACTCCTGTCTGGTCACCCGGCGAACTAGGCCCTGGCTTGCCTCGTAGGCCGGGTTGACATAGGTGCGCCGCATTGACTCGCCAAAAACCACCGCGGGCATCGGAATCGTAGCCAAGAGCGCCTCGGTGGTGGGATCCAGCTTCTCCCGTGTCGGGGGTACCCTCTCGAGGCGCCGCATAGTCAGGATGACCAGGCCTGCCGTAGCGAGCAGGGAAAGGAAGACCCCGGCGGCGATCAACACCGCCATAAGCTGTCTATCCATGGGTCTATTTTAGGCCGCCAGCTTTTCTGAACCTTATCTGCGCCCACCATCAAGCAGAGTTCAGCAAATCTTCACCGTTCGTTCACACTCTGTTCACATTGGTTCAAACCCAGGTTCACACGGGGTCGAAACACTTGGAGCATGAGCAAACGAAAGAATCTGCTTCGCGCCGCGGCCCTGGTCGCAGCCCTTCCCCTGGCCCTGGCTGGTTGCGCTGCCAATGAGCAGGCCACCCCCGACACTTCGACAGAAGGTGCTGAGTCTGGCGCCGTCTCCTCTGCCATCTCGGGGATCTACAGTGGCGCAGGCGCCTCTTCACAGGAAGCCGCACAGGCCTCCTGGGTGGCCGCCTTCCAAACCGCCAACCCGGATGTCACCATCAACTACAACCCGGTTGGTTCCGGTGCCGGTCGCAAGCAGTTCATCGAGGGGGCCGTGGCCTTCGCCGGCTCGGACTCCTACCTGTCCGAAGATGAACTGACCTCTACCTTCACCCCCTGCGCAGCTGACACCGATGTTCTCAGCCTGCCTGTTTACATTTCCCCGATCGCAGTTGCCTTCAACCTTGAGGGTGTCGATGCCCTCAACCTTGACGCCGAGACGATCGCAGCCATTTTCAAGGGTTCAATCACCTCGTGGAACGATGCTGCCATCGTTGCCCTGAACCCCGGTACCGAACTGCCGGAACAGCCGATCACGGTTGTCTACCGATCAGATGACTCGGGTACCACCAAGAACTTCGCGGCCTACCTGTCTGATAACGCGGACACCATCTGGGATGCCGAGCCTGAGGACAAGTTCCCCTACTCCTTTGCAGGAGCCGAAGGAGCACAGGGGACCTCGGGGGTAGTTCAGGCGATCTCCGCTGGAACCGGCACCATCGGCTACGCCGATGCCTCCAAGGTCGCCGACCTGGCGACCGTTGCCCTCAGGGTTGGCAATGAGTTCGTTCCCTACTCAGCCGCAGGTGCCGCAAAGGTGGTTGAGGTTTCCCCGGTCGTTGAGGGTCGCTCGACCCACGACATCGCCATCGACCTCGACCGCACCACCACCGAGTCGGGTTCATACCCACTGGTCCTTATCTCTTACCTGCTGGTGTGCCAGCAGTACGAGGACCCCGCCACAGCCGAGTTCATCAAGGCCTACGCGGGCTACATCGTCAGCCCCGAGGGACAGCAGGCCGCTGCGGCAGGTGCCGGTTCAGCCCCACTCTCGGAAGCCACCACCACCAAGGTAGTTGAGTCCATTGACAGTATTGGCTAACGAAAATGCCAAGGTCGACCGCCCCAACCCGGGTTCCCATGCCTCCCATGTCTTTGCTGACAGGGCGTTCAAGGGACTCGCGGTGGGGGCGGGCGCCCTCATTCTGGCGATCCTCGGGTTCGTCACCGTCTTCCTGCTTGCCGAGGCCTGGCCGGCATTTATCGCGGGGGATGAGGTCGGAGGCGCGCAGCCCCAGAGCATCTGGCAGTACGTAGCCCCGTTCGCCTTCGGGACTCTCTGGGTGGCTCTGCTCGCCCTCATCCTGGCCACCCCGGTGGCCATCGGTGTCGCACTGTTCATCTCCCACTATGCGCCGCGCAAGCTGGCGACTCCCCTCGGCTACCTGGTGGACCTGCTGGCTGCGGTACCCTCCGTGGTTTTCGGCCTCTGGGGCATCCTGGTGCTGGCACCTCTGATGCAGCCGATCTACGTCTGGCTCAACAGGTACTTCGGATGGACTGCCTTCTTTGAGGGCCCCGTCTCCGGAACTGGACGAACCGTGCTCACCATCGCCATCGTCCTCGCCGTGATGATCCTTCCGATTATGACGGCGGTGTGCCGCGAGTTGTTCCTGCAAACTCCACCCCTCCAGGAGGAGGCCGCATTGGCTCTGGGAGCCACCCGCTGGGAGATGATCCGCCTGGCAGTTCTTCCCGGCGCCCGCAGCGGAATCATCTCCGCCATGATGCTGGGCCTCGGCCGCGCTCTCGGTGAAACCATGGCCGTCGCCATGGTTCTCTCCCCCGCGGCGGTCATCTCATTCGCCCTCATCACCACCCAGAACCCGAACACCATTGCGGCCAACATCGCCCTCAACTTTCCGGAGGCTTTTGGCCTGCAGATCAACACCCTGATCGCCACCGGTTTGGTGCTCTTTGCGATCACGTTGGTCATCAACATCGGGGCCCGCTGGGCCATTTTGCGTCGGGCCCAGTTCTCAGGAGCAAACGCATGAGTGAAGACATTCGTACCCCCAGGGGGACCTCGAAGACCGACCGTCCCTCGGAACTGGCGGCGGCGGGCCCCGCCATCCTCGCGGAGATCATTGCGCTGCCCGAGCTGGCACACGACTCTCACCGCAGCGTGCCCCTCCCCCCAGCGCCCTCCCCCTTCAAGACCGACAGGGCCGACCGCGACCTTCGCGCGCGCCGACGAAAGAACCGTCTGGCGACCATCGCCGTCTACGGGACGTTCGTCCTCGCCATGATTCCGCTGGCATCCCTGGTCTTTACGGTCGTGTCGCGCGGCGCCGAACGCTTCGATACCACCTTCTTCACCAACTCGATGAGGAACATCGTCGGGGACGGCGGAGGCGCCCTGCACGCGCTGGTCGGAACCCTGGAGATCACGGGCCTGGCGGCCCTCATTTCGGTTCCCATTGGCCTGATGACTGCAATCTATCTGGTTGAGTACGGGAGGGGCCGACTGGCGCGGGCCGTAACCTTCTTCGTGGATGTCATGACCGGCATTCCCTCGATTGTGGCCGGCCTCTTCGCCTATGCCCTCTTCCTGCTGGTGTTCGGGCCGGGTTCGCAAAATGGGGTGGCCGGGGCGATTGCGCTCTCCGTCCTCATGATCCCCGTAGTCGTTCGCTCCTGTGAAGAAATGCTGCGCCTAGTTCCGAACGAACTGCGTGAGGCCTCCCTTGCCCTCGGGGTCCCCCGCTGGCGCACCATCACCAAGGTCGTCCTCCCCACCTCAATGGCCGGCATCGCCACCGGTGTGATGCTGGCGGTGGCCCGCGTCATCGGTGAAACCGCCCCCCTGCTGGTCGCCGTGGGCTTCACCCAGTCGATGAACTACTCCCTGACCGACGGGCCGATAATGACGCTTCCGGTCTTCGTCTACAACTCCTACATGTCGCAGGGCGTGGATGCCGCCGCCTACGTCGACCGCGCCTGGACCGGCGCCCTCACCCTGATCCTCATTGTTATGGCCCTGAATCTGGTTGCACGCCTGATTGCTTCCCGTTTCAGGCCGAAAGGAAGCCGCTGAGCATGGCTATGCAGATTGATACCCAGAACCTCAATGTCTACTACGGTGACTTCCTCGCCGTAGAGGACGTCACCATGACCATTGCGCCGCGTTCGGTCACCGCCCTCATCGGGCCCTCCGGCTGCGGGAAGTCCACCTTTCTGCGCACCCTAAACCGTATGCACGAGGTCGTACCCGGCGGGCGCGTCGAAGGTACGGTCATGGTGAATGGCGAAGACCTCTACGGGGCGAAGGTCGACCCGGTGGATGTTCGGCGCAATGTGGGCATGGTGTTTCAGCGCCCCAATCCCTTCCCCACCATGTCGATCGCAGACAACGTTCTGGCGGGCGTGAAACTCAATGGTGGACGACTCTCGAAGTCTGAGTCGGCGGCGATCGTCGAGAAGGCTCTGCGGGGAGCCAACCTCTGGGAAGAGGTCAAGGACCGCCTCGACAAACCCGGATCGTCCCTGTCGGGCGGACAGCAGCAACGCCTCTGCATTGCACGTGCGATTGCCGTGGAGCCCGAAGTGATCCTGATGGATGAGCCCTGCTCCGCCCTCGACCCCATCTCAACCCTGGCGATTGAAGACCTCATCGGTGAGTTGAAAGAGGACTACACCATCGTCATCGTCACACACAACATGCAGCAGGCAGCCCGAGTGTCAGACAAGACCGCCTTCTTCAACCTGGCGGGCGCGGGAAAGCCGGGCCGACTGGTGGAGTTTGATGACACCTCACGGGTCTTCTCAGCCCCGAAACACCAGGAGACAGCAGACTACGTCTCCGGCAGGTTCGGTTAGCCCCACGGCGGGGGCTAACCACCCCCGCTGCTAGATGTGCCAGTTCGTCTGGCGTCCCAGCGTCCCTGAGTAGTTCTCCAGGGGCGCTGCCTGCAGTTCAGCCAGCTCCTTGGTGAGGGCATCCCGACGCTCCTCAAATACTTCCCGGCGATCCTCAGTGGCACCATGGGGTCGCGAAAGGAAGTCCTCAACCGCCGCAACTGACCTGGTCAAGAAGGCGATATGACCATCCTTCTCAGACTGGAGGCGCTCACGGTACCAGTCCGAAGCCAGGATTGACTCCCGCTCAAACTGCGCGCGGAACTCTGGGTCCTTCAGCGTCAGGCCATCGGCGGTTTCCCCGTTGGCCATCACCTCAAGGAGGGCGCGAATCGGGGGGATGCCGAGGGCGATGGTGCCGTCATCAATGTAGGACTGAGCCACACGCCTGTGGGTCTTGACGATGGTCGCAATCGACTCTGCGTAGACCTCTTCGTCCTGGAGCTCCGGAGCCAGCATGGCCGGGGTGAAGACCAGGTTCGGGTGCAGGAAAATGCGTCCGAAGTACTTGGTCGCAAACCTCTCGGTCATGCGGTAGCCGAGGCGACTGGCCGGAACCTCTTCACCATTGATGACCAGGTCCGGAACCGGCTCCAGGGCGCCCTCGGCAATCAGGTTGGCAGCCTTACGTTCATCGTCGTTCATACGTGAGAACAGCTCTGGGATCAGCATCGAGATGTCGTGATCAACCTTCACCTTGGGGCCGACGTAGCCGGCACTGGAGAGCCAACCATCGTAGCCGGTGAGCGCGAACGAGAGCAGGGCCGCATTGAGGTCGACGATAGAGGGAAGGGCGTTGAACGGTCCCTTGGTCATCGCACCCTCTGAACCGGCACCCGTGGTCGAGGGCGACTTTCCGGTCATGGAGGAAATGAACTCCATGAACAGCTCGGGAAGTTCCATGTAGTGCAGCGGTCCGTAGGAGGCGAGCGGGGGCACCCCATTTTCAGCGGGGTTGTTGCGACGTCCGGCCACGACGATGTCCACCGGTTGCTTGAACTCAGCATCCATGGGCACCCGCGCGTACAGGCGCGAGGCCAGGTCGGCGTTGGCGGTGGCGAGGGGGTGGGCCAGGTCGGGGCGAATCTGCAGGTAGCGCGGGTTCTTCGACGGCTTGCCATCAACAATGCGCGGCTGTGAGGAGGAGACGACGTAGGCCGGCTGATCCTTCGGACCGAAGGCCGCCTGCTTGATTACCTTACGCATCGGCTTCGTAAACTGGCTGAAACCAACCGCATCCTCGACCATGGCCACTGCCTGTTCCCGTGTCAGTGCCTCGTAGTTCGAGAGGAAGACGCCGGGACCCGCAATATCCTTCTCAGCCTGCTTGTCGTACCCGCGGATAATCGCGTCATCCGGGCGCTGGAACAGCAGGTTCTCGCAGTTGTCCACGTACTTGCGTGAAGGGGCGCCGTCCTTACCGGGAACCACGATGGAGGCGGTGATATCGTCCTCAGTCTGGACCTTGGCTGCGGGGTGGAAGTCATAGCGCAAACCGAACAGACGCCACGAACCGTCCTCTTCGTAGCCCACGCGAAGCATGGAGACACGCACCTTGTCCCGGTCGGCATGCACCATGGTGCCCTTGCGGCCGTTGACCATCCCGGTGGTGAAGTGGCTGGCCCAGTCATCGCCCCACTCGGGCTGGTAGTAGCGCTTGACGATCAAAACCAACTCAATGATGTACCCGGGCAGGGTGTTGAGCCACGCATTGTACTCATCGGTGTAATCAGGGCTCGGGGTGAGCAGCTTGACGACGGAGCCAATCGACCGCTTATCCGAGAGGACGGAGCGACTGTCAGCGCTGATGTTCGCCGGATCGATGAAGCGGTTGGTGAAGTCCTTTTCGAGGATCTCAGCCACGCGCGCCATATCCGCATCGAAGTCGGGCGAGTAGGAGTCCCCGTTGATGACAGCATCGGTGATGGCCTTTGAAATTTCAGACTTGCCGCCACCGGAAACCGTGGCCGGCTTGTGGCAGGTGGTGGAGCGCGGCGATGTGCCGATCAGGGTCCACTGGGTCGGATCATTCTCTATTTGCATCAGCTGGGTGTAGTAGCCATCCGGGGCAACATAGAGCTTCTCGCTGCGCAGCGGGATCGACTGGGTCTGCCCCTCGTGCTCCCACGACACCGAGTTGTCCCACAGCGAGTAGGTTGCACCCGCCGGCACCAGGATGTTTCGCTCATCCTCGAGGTCGAGGACGTACCCCTCGGGCTGGGTAGCAAAGCGCTGCGGGTCGCGCCAGACAACCTCTGCAAGCGAGTAGGAGGTATCGGACTCCTTGTCCGTGAAGTGCTGACCGAGGTTGTAACGCGGGTAGACCCTCGCCCCACCCGCGTGCTCCTCCTCGACCTCACCAAACAGGTTGGCGGAGTAGGAAATCTGCGCCTTTACTTCCTTCTTGCAGTAGCCGAAGTAGTTGTCGGCAATGACGGTGGTGATGACACCGCGTTCGTCACGCGCACACACCTTGAATGCGGAACCACCGTTGTAAAGCTCGTCCGAATCTTCCCAGCACATGCCATCGCGGCGCTGACGCTCCGTCGCGTCCTCCCACTTCGGCAGGCCCAGTTCCTTCTTGGTCACCTTCGTCAGGTGGGGGGCAAGGACGACGAGGCCGGTGGTTCCCGTCCACGAGTCGGGATCGAGCGAGGCATCAAACTCAGGCACGTAGGGATCGCCGCCGTTGCCAAAGATTCCCTCAACGAAGTCGAGGTTCGCCACCAGGGAACCCGGGGCGATGAAACGCACCTCCATGGTGCGCTCAGCACTGAACTTCGGCACCTCCGGGACCACCACGGGTCGCAGCTGGAGGGAGACCCACGCGCCAACCGGATTTTCCGAATCAGAGCTGTAAGGAAGGGTCATGGCGTCTTCTGGCGGCTGGAAGGCACGCTCCATCAAACGGCCAAACACCGCGCGCGGGACCTCAATCTTGTCATCCTGAACCGGCAGTCCCCCGTCGGCAATGTGAAAGACGCCCTTGGTGGTACGGCGGTCATTGGCGGGGTTGTGGAGGACACCGTTGAGGGTGCGGTACGAGGTCAGCAGATCCGACTCAAACTTATCCCCACCAATTGGCAGCGACAGGGTGCGAGCCAGACCCGGCTGGTCGAGGACGAAGGTGACGCGCGGCAACTGGGGTGAGACCCCGGTGCCATCCAGATAGGAATCAAGGAACGACTGAATCCGGCTGTCAACCGCCGAAAGTCGGTGTGAGAGCCTGCGGTCCATTTCCCGCTGACGCGCAATTATCGGCTGCACCAGCTTCGCTTCATCCGTTGCACTTGCAACAGATGGGATCGGTAAACCGATTAGGTTCAGTCGAAGATTTACGGCCGCGATATCCAGATTGTTCTCCATGCCCCAAGCTTAGGCTCCCCCGTCGAGGCAGGGAGGTACCTGTCTTAGATCCATGCGATAGGTAGTATTCCCAGGCCCGCCTGAGAATCTAGTCACCATGAGTTTGGGGGTGTTTTTCGCCAAAGGTCCCAGAGACGCCGCAAGCTTTCAGTTAAACCACCGACTCTCTGTGACCACTCTGGATGACCAGCGTCACTTCCCATCGAAAACCCTTGCAATCAAAGGTAAATTTCAGGTGTTTTGATTGGCCAGGCAGGGGCGTTGACTCCCGGAGGGTTCAGTGATGAGTAAGGTTCCGACTTCTGAGAAGCCGAAAGTGGTCGGAAGACCAAAGATGACCGGCAGCACCCTAGCGAACCTGCTGGTGGTCGTCGCCATCATCTTCATCCCCCTCATGTACGGCGGCGTACTCACCTCCGCCTACCAGGACCCGGTCGGGCGCATCAACCACATCCAGGCTGCCGTGGTTAACGAGGACACCCCGTATCAGGCGCAGCTGGTCTCCGGTGAGACCGAAACCGTCGATGTCGGCGCCATGCTGACGGACGCCCTCGTCAATCCGGCAGAGGGCGAGGACACCGGCTTTACCTGGCACGCCATGACCGCGCAGGAAGCCGAGAAGGACATTCTGGACGAGTCGATCCGAGCCATCCTCTACATCCCCGCCGATCTCTCCCAGCAGGTGGCGCAGATCGGTACGGCCGAGGCCGCCCAGACGATCCCCTCCCAGATCAGGCTCGTCACCGATGACGGCATCAACTACCTTTCCGGAACCCTGGCCATGACCGTGGCGGCAACCCTCGAGGACCGCATCACCTCAGAGGCATCGGCAACGTACGCCGAGGCCCTTCTGGGCTCACTCGGGACCATCCGCACCGGCATGGGAACCGCCGCAGACGGGGCTACCCAGCTGACAGATGGTTCGACCACCCTGGCCAGCGGCCTCACCCAGCTGAACGAGGGCGCTGCAAGCGCAGCCACCGGATCGAACACGCTGTCTGACGGCGCCGACCAGCTGGCAGCCGGTCTGAACCAAATGGCGGATCAGGTTCCAGCCCTTCAGGAGGGCGTCAGCGCCCTCGACAGCGGCACCGCGCAGCTTGCCGGTGGAGCCAGTTCCCTGAACAGCGGGCTGAACCAGTACACCTCCGGCGTCGACCAGGTGGCAGCCGGAGCCAGCACGCTGCGCTCCCAAACCCCTGAGCTGGCGCAGGGGATTGCAGAACTCCAGGACGGCTCTGCCCAGGTCGCTGCGGGTAACAAGCAGCTGGACGAGACATTCAAGAAGATCAGTGAGCCGATCGCCGGCCTCGCCCCCATTCCCGGCGAGATTCGCGACCTCCTGACCGGACTTTCAGGCAACATTGCTGGACTCTACGAAAAGTGCGTCGCCCAGAACGGAGCCTCCGACCCCCTCTGCCTCCTCGTTGAACAGCTGACAACACACCAGGACGAGATCCTCGGAAAGATCGATGACATCACCGCCAATGCTGACGAGGCGATTGCCGGTGTGGCTGCGGCACAGGACGCCATGGACCAGCTGGCCGACGGATCCGAACAGGTCAGCCAGGGTCTCACCAACCTCAAGTCCTCAGTGGGATCGACCTCGGACACCGCTACCAACAAGACTGTCCTCGGAGCAATCAACTCCATTGATGACGGGCTGACGACGCTTGCGGGCAACTCGCAGTCCCTGCGCAGTGGCGCAGAGCAGCTGCTGGCCGGCAGCCAGGCACTAAAGGATGGAACCGGCACACTCTCCTCCAAGGTTCCCACCCTGGTGGACGGTGT
The DNA here is from genome assembly GCF_900187855.1 of Actinomyces minihominis. Classification (GTDB taxonomy): domain Bacteria; phylum Actinomycetota; class Actinomycetes; order Actinomycetales; family Actinomycetaceae; genus Scrofimicrobium; species Scrofimicrobium minihominis. Next base: position 146,838 of record NZ_FYEG01000003.1, read on the forward strand.
CACGCAGCTGGACTCCGGAGCCGGTGAACTGGCGTCGGGCGCCACGGAACTGAGCACAGGTCTCGGTACTCTCGCAGAGGGAATCTCCACAGCGGCCGACGGTTCCAAGTCCCTCGTGCAGGGTAGCGAACAGCTCAGGGATGGTCTGGTTGAGGGCGAGGCACAGATCCCCAACTACTCATCCTCGGAAGCCAATGAGATCGCTGCGACCTCATCCAATCTTCTTGAGATCACCCCGGTTCGCGACCATGAGGTAGCCGGCACCGGAGCCGGCTTCAGCCCCATGTTCCTCTCCCTGGCCCTCTGGGTCGGCGGCATCGCAATCTTCCTGGTGCTGCCCGCCCTCGACCGCCGTCCCGGTCCCGGAGAAACCTGGTGGATGGCTGCGGCGCGTCCCGCTGCCACGGCATCGATCTTCGCGGTGGCACAGGCAACCTTGGCTGTTGTCCTCACGAACCTGCTGGTTGAACTGCACGCCGCTCAGATCTGGGGCATGATCGGCATCGCCGTCCTCGCCTCGCTGACATTCGTCGCCATCAACCAGGCGTTCATCGCCACCATGGGTTACCGGGGGCGGTTCGTCTCGATCGTCCTCCTGCTGCTGCAGATCGCGTCGATGGGGGCCACGTTCCCGATCGAAACGATGCCCAGGTTCTTCAACTGGATCCACCCGCTGCTTCCGATGACCTACACCCAACTGTCGTTCCGGGCCATGATCGCCGGCAGCGGTAGGCCGGGCATCATCGGCGCCACCGTGGTGGTCCTGCTGATCTGGATGGCCGTGGCGGTCGCCCTCATCCTGCTTGGTGCCTACCTGCGCGAACGCAACCACCCGCTGCCCTACGACGCCGCACTGCTGCCTGACAACTACCCGAACGAGGACGAGGTCGGGGCAGCCACGCTGGCACAGCGCCGCGACATTAAGAAGGAACTAGTCGAGTTCGCTCGGGCACGTCTGGCTTGGATCGACTCCCGGGGGGCGGGTCACGCCTCTTTGGGAACGCTAGGTCCCCGATCGACTTCTGAGGAGAACTCCGAGGACGACCCGGCCGTTGAGCCGGCGGACGTGGTTGAGGAAACCAAGGAAATCGAGGAGGTTGAGGAGCCCTCGAAGGAGGAAGCCACAACGCCCTCGGCCAAGCAGTCCTAGGGGGTCAGAAGCCTTCGCACCAGGGCCTGGGCCCTGGTGACGGCCCACTTTGCCGGAACAGTCTGCATTCTTCTTGCTGCCGAGATCTATCCACTGCTGGCCCGCCGTCCCGAGCTGTACATCATGGCCCGCATCTACACCCTGGCGGCACACCTGCTGATTCGGGCCTGCTGGGACATCTTCCCCGTTATCATGCCGATCTCGGTCTTCGATCCGGTCTTCAACCACTGGTGGGGGTCTTCAACGCCGTCATCGCAGTCGCGTACGTCTTCTGGTTCACCTGGCAGCTCAACACCGGAAAGGCCTCCGTGTCCTTCCGCAGGGGCAGTGCCCGTCAGGCTTACATCGACAGCCACCCGGAAGAGATGCGCCGTCTGGAAGAGGACCGGGACCTGCAGAACGGCTAGGGCGCGAACTACTTCGCTCGGTTCCTGTTCACCGCCACGGTCAAGAGCATTACCGAGTCGTCGAGTGCTTCCACCGCGTGAAATGCGGGAGGGATGATGAGAAAATCTCCCTCCCGCATTTCCTGTTTTGAGCCGTCCTCGGTATTCACCAGCCGAACGTGACCCCGCAGGACCTGCAGGGTGGCTTCGCCCGGACTGGCGTGTTCAGCCAGTTCCGCCCCCGACCTGAGGGCAATCAAGGTCTGACGCAACGAGTGCTCATGACCCCCGTAGATGGTGTGGGCGGCCCGCCCCGAGGATGTTTCACGGGCTCTTTCAAGTTCTACTTCGCCAAGTTCTGTTAGTGAGATCATGCTCACACCATAGGGGGGGAGAACTGCCACCAATCCAGAGGGGGTCCGCCGCCGGTTAACTAACCAAAGATTGCGACCATCTGCTCGGCGGCCTTCAAGCCCGACCCAGTCAGCACAACAACCGTGGTCTGCTCCGGTTTGATCACGCCTGTAGCAATGAAGTGCTCAAGGGTTGCCGCAGCAACGGCGCTGGTTGGTTCGGCATAGAGTCCGCGCCTGGCAAGACCCCGCGTTGCACTGGTGATCTCGTCCTCGGGAACCGCATATCCCAGGCCTCCGGAACGCCGCACTGCGTCAACGACCTCGGGCAGCCGCACCGGATGCGCAATCGAAGCGCCCTCAGCGCTGGTCGACGACCTCGGTTTTCTAGATGCGGGATCGACCTCGTTCACCGTATCCACAATGGTGGCCCAAGACTCTGGTTGCCCCACGAGCAGTCGCGGACGCTTCTCAATCGCCCCGGACTCCAACAACTCTGTAAATGCTAGGTCGCAGCCGAGGACGAGGCTGCCCGAACCCGCTACCATAACCACATTATCGGGGGCTTGGAAGCCAAGCATCTCCCACATCTCGTAGCCCAGGGTCTTGATGCCCTGGATGAACATGGGGTGCCAGTTGTGACTGGCATAGGGGATGGACTCAGACTGGCGGACTGCTTCGGCAGCGACCTCGTCCCGGGCCCCTGGAACCCGTTCGACCTCGGCCCCAAAAGCGCGGGCCTGCAGGATCTTGGCCTCTGAGGTTGAGGCCGGAACGATGATCTTGGCCCGGATTCCCGCGGCCGCGGCGTAGGCGGCGACGGATGAACCCCCGTTGCCCGAACTATCTTCGAGGACGTCCCGGGCCCCCAGGGAACGAAGGTGGGAGATCATCACGCTCACGCCCCGGTCCTTGAAGCTGGAGGTGGGGTTGAACCATTCCAGCTTGAAGTGGATCCGCAGTCCTGACCATTCGCCTTCGACCAGCGGGGTGTACCCCTCCCCCAGGCTCACGGCCCCGGCAACATCAACCGGAAGAACTCGGTGGTATCGCCAAATCGACCGCCGACCCGTATCGACCTGCTCCCTGGTTAACCCGACCAAAGGGGTCACGGCCAGGGGAGTACCGTCTTCGCCCCGCCATCTTGGATCGGACAGCTCATACAGGTTGCCTGAGCGATCGACAAGCCGGGGTGTTGGCACATCAGCTGCTAGTTTCACTTTCCACCGCCTGCGTTCCGAGAACTGCAGCCCCCATTGGGCATTTCATTGCGCACCTTCAGGATCTAGGGCTCCATACTCCCTTCACCCCCTGCTGGAGCGCACTCCTTCGAGAAGGCGAGTGATCTGCTCAGCTACCACATCGCCACGAAGCTGGACCCAAGTACTGGTGAGGTGGTGGGAGTCGCGGTACATGGTAACCACCCCATCATTGGCACGGCACATGTCCCCCTCACAATAGATGTCCGCCAGGTCCATGAAAGTCACACCCTCGATCTGCGGAACATCGAGATCCTCAAAAGGCCGGTAGAAATCAGCCTTTGAAATGGCGCACTTCTCCAGGGGATTTGATTCCAGGCACACGGGTGCTAGGTTCCCACCTGCTGGATTATCCCGTAGCCCTAGGACCTGAACCCCGGCGGCAGACAGGGTCTCAAAAGCCTTCGTGTAACCATCGGGAATCCACTCTCCACTCATCCGGGCTCGCGTCCCCATGGTCACAACGAGGTCGACGTCCTCATCCAAAAGGGACTGCATGACCTCTTCATTCCACTCGGCGCAAGTCGAATCCAGTTCAAACTCGGAATCAACATCGCTTGAAAAGAGACAGCTCGATTTAATGTACGTAAGGAGGCGGGCATCTGCCTCCTCTGCGGCCCTTTCAGCAACCTCAACCCACTGCTGGGAGTGGGATCCCCCGACCACCGCAACGGTTAGGTCCGAGTCTTCATCCCCCCACTCACAGGTGAGTACTTCGGGCTTCGTAATCTCTTGCACACAGCCCTCCTCGACCACACGTCGGTAGAAGTCATCCTTCGCAATTGAGGGGTGCGGAACAAGGTCGTCGTTGGAGTTGGCGGGTGTCAGCTCACCCAGGTCCGTAATGGTGATCTGGTCAGAGAGCTTGGCTGCTGCCGCCACGTCGAGGGCGTCCCGGCGGTCCAACTGTCCGGTCCAGAAGGTAATGGCCATGGCGGGCAGCGCCAAAAGGAGAACCAACACCATCAAAGTGGCGCGCCAGGATCGCGTCAAAACCTTTGACTTCCGAAGCGGGTCCTCAATCAGCTTGGTTGTCGCCACTGCCAGCACTAGGGCGAGGACGATGATACCCAGTCCTCCGAGCAGGGAGACCTCCGATCCAAACTGGTAGCGGTATGCCACAAGAAGGGGCCAGTGCCACAGGTAGAAGGCAAACGAAGAGTCGGCTATCACCAGGACGGGCTTCCACGTCAGCGGCTTGGGCTCGACGCGGTTCCAAGAAGAAGTGATGATCCCCAGGGCTGCAAGGACCGGGATCAGCGAGAGGTAGCCGGGGAGCAGTCGTGACAGATCCAGAAATGCACCAAGGAGAAGAAGCGTCAGAAGGCCGAGCCAACCAAGGATCTTCGCAGTTTGCCGGCTGCGGAACTCTCGCCTCATGAGCAGGAAGAGCAGTGCCCCCGCCATGAACTCCCAGAGTCGGGCAAAGGTGTTGAAGTAGGCCGCAGGCTGGTTGGTTTCAGTGGTGTAGACAGAGTAGGCGAAAGAAACCACAAAGATGGTGCCGCTTAGGACAATCAGTGCTCGTCGTGGGTCCCGATCTGAGCCGTGTCGCGCCCGAACCAATGTGACAATCAGCCACGTGGCCAAAGCGAACAGGATGTAAAACTGCACGTTCACTGCCAGGGCCCAGAACTGCTGGAACGGCGAGGCAGCGTCATCCTGCTGTGCATAGTCGGTTGCGGCACCGATCAACTGCCAGTTCTCGAAGAAACCAACCGAGGCCCAGGCCGAACCAAGCGCTGCCCGTTGGGCACTTCGCGGCATCCAGAGGGCTGCGATCATGATGGTTCCGAGGATGACGACGACAGCAGAGGGAATGACGCGGCGAGCGGTCCTCAGGAGATAGTCACGCAGGCGAAGAGCCAGGTCCCTGAAGCTTGTTGACCTGTGGAATGACCTGTACAAGGATCCCACCGCAAAGTAGCCCGCGACGACGAAAAAGACATCGACCCCACCGGAGACCCTGCCAAACCAGATGTGGTAGACCGCAACCAGTAGTGCGGCCACGGTTCGCAGCCCCTGCACACCAACCAGATAGCGCCTGGGAGCCCCTGTCCCGCTTTGGGATACTGCGGATGCTTTGACCGCCAGATAACCAGACGGTCGAGAGTCGTGTTGAGCCGGGGTGGCCATTGAAACTCACTTTCAAATCCTGCGTCACCTACGGAAGCGAACTGGCAACACCGCAATTGGGCGGTACCTTTGTTGCTCCCCCAGCAGGCTACCGGGCCCCGCTCTGCCAACTCCTCGAACCCCTGTCCCTGTGCGTGAGATCTCGTCAATATGAAGCCTTGAGCTTGAGTTCGGCTCTCACTTTGGGCCCCGCGGTCCTCCGGAGGCGCCTTGGTCCTTCACCGGTGCAGATTTAGCCAGATTTGGGTCCCAAATGGCCCCTGCGCAGGACCACCGCACCCCCGGAGGACCAAGGCGGCGTAAAGGTAGCGATCTGCTCCCCGTTTTCCCTACGGAACTGCGACTCTATGCTGGTCGCCGACTTCGCATCCCCGCCCGGCCTAGCAGACCGTCTCTAGCCATGAAACTGACACAAAGGAGTAGAAGGTCGAGATGGTCAAGACGCCTGATTTCAGCAAAATGAAAGACATCATCGGTGATGCGAAAGACGCGGTTGGAAAGGCTGTCGGAAGTGCCGCCGATGTGGTCGAAGTGCCTCTGAGAAGATCGGTTCCCAGATCGATGAGATGAAGTCACAAAGAGCGCAGAACGCCGCGGAGAAGGAAGCTGCGAAGCAGCCCACCCCTCATGAGTAAGCAGTCATTGAATACAACGACGCCTACATGGAGTTGAACGACGCAGGAATGCAGCTCTTTGGCCAGCGTGAGCGCACGGTGGATTTGCTCGACTTGATCGAGTTTCTCGTGAACAGCATTGCCCGAACCTCCAAGTCATTCGACGCTGATTTCGTCGAAATCAAGACCCACAAGCAGGACTTTAGTTCTCTTACACAGTTCGCCGAAAATGAGCTTGCGACCGTCCGGAAGAGCGCTGTTGGTGCTGGTGCTGGTGTGGCCACTGGAGCGAGCGTTGCTGCAATCGCCCCGACCGCAGCCATGTGGGTCGCCACCACCTTCGGCACAGCATCCACAGGAGCTGCTATTTCCTCACTCTCCGGCGCTGCAGAAAAAATGCTGCCCTCGCATGGCTGGGTGGGGGGACCCTCGCCGCAAGCGGTGGCGGAATGGCAGCAGGGTCTGCATTCCTTGCCCTTGCGGGACCTGTGTGGTGGACTATCGCCGGGGCCACGGTACTCACCTCTGTGGTGGTCATTACCAACACGAAGTTGAGGTCAAAAAAGGAGAAGGAAAAGGTCCTCTCGGAGGGCAAGAGGAATACCGCGAGCACGGACCGCATGACTGCCAAGGTCGCAGCACTGGCGCAGAAGACTGAAGTACTCCGTGAGCGTCTTGTCGAGAGCTACGAGGGCTCCCTTCCGACCTTCGGAGAGGACTACGCAGAACTCAGCCGTGATGAGCAGGTCCGACTCGCCTCCCTCGTCAACAGCGCCAAGGCCTGTTCTGTGCTTCTGAGCGAGCGCTTTGAAGAGAAGTCCGATGAAATATCAGATGACGAGACAGTAGAGGTGCCAGACGGTGAGTGATGCCGAAAAGCTCATCAAGAGTAACCAAGAGCAAGCAGTCGCCTCATGGATCAACTACCTCAACCAGGTTCGCCTGGATCGTCTTGTCGATGCACTAACGAAACAGGACATGAACTTGGGTAACGCTCTGTCAAGTGTTCAGGATGCCTTGGAGCAGATTGGCCGAAGCGTCGTCGACGTGAACCGTGGCGGACAGAAAGGAATGCACGGCTTTATCGCCGAGATCTCGGAAATGGGCATAGGCAACGCCAGGGAACAGATCCTCGGTAAACCCTCCGTGTACGAATGGGTCAATGACAACGGGCCTATCGACCTGCTGCGCGACGGCGTCGCCATCCAGCAGAAGTTCGTGGCAGCAGGGGTACGCTACGGTCTCGGCGCAATCTCTGAACACCTTGACAAGTACCCGGACTTCATCAAAGCAGGGAGTAAGTACCAGATCCCCAGCGACCACTATGCCGTTATCGACCGATGGCTAAACATGTCAGGTGAGGATGCCCAGCGGTCCCTGAGCCACAGCGGAGATGGGCCCTCGTATAGAGACTGGCTGCGTGTCCAGGAATTCTTCAAGGAGGGCACAGTACCCGTCGATTCGCTGGAGCCATCGACCCTCGGGTACGCGCAGGTGCAGCGCGGAACCTACCAGGCAACTCTGGATGGAGAGAAAAAATCGCTACGCGAAACTGACAAATCAATACGCGAAGAAGCGTACCAAGAGAGCTGCCCGGGGCTGCCCGGTAGAATAGGCATCCATGGAGACACCCCAAGAAGACCTAGCTTCTCGCTCACGCCCATCAATGAAGGACGTGGCAGAGCTCGCCGGAGTTTCACAACGGACCGTCTCTAATGTCCTTGGTAAATACCCTCACGTCACTCCTTACACTCGAGATCGAGTGCTGGCCGCAGTCGAGCAACTCGGGTATCGACCCAATATCGCTGCCCAGCAGCTACGGATGGGTGTCACCAAGACAATCGCATTGGTGCTTCCCAATCTCTCCTGGCCTTACTTTGGCGAGATCGCCCACCTGGTGCAGAAGGAGGCTCAGCGCGCCGGCTATCGACTGTTGATCGCAGAGACCGAAGGCTCTAGAGAACGTGAGGCCGCTGTCCTCTCGAACCTCGGTACCAATCTGATTGATGGCGTTATCCTCTCCTCAATTGAGTTGGATACAAAGGAACTCGATGACCTTCGGATAGACGCTCCCCTAGTCCTCCTTGGTGAGATGATTTCTGGCGCAACTCATCCTCACTACACAATCGACAATGTCGAAGCGGCTCGCGAGCTAACCTGGCACCTCCACAGCCAGGGAGTACGGCGATTCGCTCTCCTGGGTGCCACAGCAACCAAGGCAACTGCCTCGGCTGGTGTGCTTCGTCGAGCAGGGTTTGAGCAGGCATTGGTCGAGGCGGGAGTCACGACTTCAGCAGGAACCGCACGGTATGATCATCTCCCCGCCTCACCGTGGACGGCTGAACGAGGGAGAGCCCACGTTGCCGAATGGGTTCGAAGAAATCCTCTGCCAGACGCGATCGTTGCCCTCAATGACCTACTGGCCGCAGGAGCTTTGCGCGCATTGAGCGACGCGGAAATCAATGTTCCCGGAGAGGTCCTACTCACGGGATGGGACGGAACAGTAATCTCCAAGTACGCGACCCCATCGATGACTACGGTGTCCCCTAACAAAGCTGCAATCGCTCAGCACGCGGTGCGGGGGTTGATTTCACTCATTGAAGGCAACCCAACCCCCGCCGGCGACGTCTTTGTCGAACATTCCATCAAGATCCGCGAATCATCACTCCCAATCAAAACAGGGAGAGAGTTCCTGGACTGACACTCCAAAGTCTGCTCGCCTAACACTGGTGGCGTTGGGCTAAAACTCTATCTCCATCCCGTCGTATGCAATAACAAAGCCCTCTGGCTCGGCCACTTCACACATTGACTCGTAGGTGCATGGGATGTTGTGAGTGAAGTGGTTTGCCACAAAGATCGTGTCTGGTTTCACCAAACCCATTTCCTCCATACGCTCACGCACCTGTAGATTCTCACTAAAGTTCATGTGCACCTCGGACTCAATATCCGTGTTACCAAAGGTACAATCAAGCGAGACATAGTCAAAGCAAAGCCCCGACTCTGCTAACGCAGCCCAAGTCTTGTCCGAGATGAACCCGGTATCGTGCGCGTACAAGAGGGACTTCTCCCCATGGGAGATAGCGTAGATAACACAGTCACCGAAATTGAATCCGTGGCGTGCGTCAAGCGTCAACACGTCGTACTTGTCTAGCACTCTAAATCTGTCACCATGCTTGACCTCGTGAAACTTCAGCTTCGTTTCGTCAACCATCTGCTCCAGCATGAGAGCACGCTCGTACATTCCCCGAACCGTGTGTGTCGAGTAGACATCCAGGCAACCTGTGAGCCCGTTTGAGTAGTACCCCATTCGGTAGGCCAAGTCCTCACCGTAAAAGTGGTCCGAATGCCAGTGTGTTACTAATAGTGCTTCGATGTCAGAAAGTGGAAATGGGTGCTCCAGAGTGTGCAGGTAAGTATCCCCGGGGAAGTCGATCAGCAGTTCATCGTTGATCAGCGCCTGAGTCTGAGTACGAATCTCCCGACCACGTACGGTTCGTGCGTTTTCACAAGTCTCACAATGGCAGAAAATTGCCGGTACTCGTTCGGCTGCTGCCGTCCCCATTTGTCGAATTTTCATCGCATATCCTCCTCTTTTCTCGTAATGGAACTTCTAGTCGACTACGTCAACCAGCGGGTCGACTTCAGTTCCGGTCCCAACCCCGGCTGTCGTTGACCGATCCTGTTCCGTCGTCACTGTTGAGCGTCCACCATTTCGCTTGATGAGGTAGGCGCCAAGTATGTTCACTAGGACCGATACCAAACAGAAAACACCCATGATGATGAACATCCGACTGTAGGCATCTTCGGTTGAGTAGTTGTCAAGCAACGCGCCAAAAATCAGGTATCCAAAAAAGGCTGGTGAGTACCCGATTGCCGATGCCAAAGACATAGCAGTCGCCGAGATCCCACGGCTGACCCCGTACTCTCCGATCGGAGCGTAGTAGACAGCGCGAACCGCGTAGCAGCATAGGGAGATGAGTAGCGCTACCCCAATGACAACGAACATGTAGCCATCACCCCTTGGGATGACCAGCATTAGTACGCAAAGCAGACCGATTACTGCAAAGACAACGGCCATCCACTGTGCACTGGACTTGAACTTCCAGCTCGCCATCATGCCTGAAAGTGGCGACGCAATAATTGCCATAACCCCAATGTTAAGAATCCCGAAGAATCCCATGACGCCCGAGGAAAGGCCGAAGGTGCTCTGGATTATGGGAAGGAAGTAAGTGTTGGCGGCGACAAAGACCAGGTATCCGCCCGCAGCACCAAAGCCGGTGGTCCAAACAATCGGAAGCTTGGCAGCTTTTGCCAGCATCAGCAGTGCCTCTTTTTTGTTGGTCTTCTCTTTCTTCTGAAGAATCGTGCTCTGCAAGAAATCATTCGGGATCAGCTTCAGGACGACCAACGAGTACAGGATCATGAACACCGAGTAGAACGTCATCGCCAGTCGAACACCGAAAACGCTTGAACCACCAATGAAGAACAGCCCCAACGTCAAACTGTTGATAATCAGACCATTGACTGAACGGATTGCCTCCTGGGTTGAGAAGGAGGCGGCTTGCGTGGCATCCGATGCTGTTCCACGGGTAGCCTTCTGCACAGTGGGCCAGTAGATCGCGTCCCCAAACAAACCAAATGCAATAAAGGTAATAACCAGATACCAGAACGGAAGGTCGGGAACCAGGGATGCGATTAGAGCAAAAATGCCGTAACCGACCATGTCAATCGCGATCATCTTCCTGATTGGAATCAAGTCCTGAAGCCAGCCGAGTAGAACATATCCAAAGATCTGGACAAATCCCACGAGTCCGAGCAGGAACCCCAGCTGCGTATTACTCACCCCGAGCGCTTCACGAAACGGCTCATAGAGCACGCCTCGTATGGAACCCCACCAGTAGATGCTGGTGGAGAAAGTTACAGTTAGGAAGACCGTAAAGCTGAGCTTATTCATTCCCAGATAACGGAGAAACTTCTCTTTCATTGGTCACGCTTTCTTCTATGCGTATATGGTTCAACGTATTGAGAGCTGACGGATCCCTCGTTCTATGTGCGACATTGCATTGGAAACCGTCGTGATTGACTCACCCACTGAGCCCCGCTTAAGTGTCTGGACCACGGGTGAGCTATGTACGTAATGGTTCATCGGCGAACCGAGGATGTTATTGGCCTTCTATTGCCACTATGGTGCCATCATCACTCCCTCGCTAATACCGGGGAACTGGCACGAACCTCTGTTATGGTGCGCGGACGAATCTGGCTCCGGTGAGGCTCAGTATTGGTAACGATGCTGTGGATACTTGCGGTGGGCAGCTTGGGCTTCCGATTGGCGTCGCATAGCCCATTGGTTTCCTGTCCGGTATCAGTGAGCTGCGTGTAGCAGATCCCGCCAAGTACCGGAGAGGCATATAGTGCAGCAAATAGCTCGGCGAGATTTGCCTCGAAGCCTTCTTTGGTCTTCGCAACTCGGTAACCCCACGCGTCTTTGAATGACTCCTGCAGGGAAATACCACCGAACTCAGTGACCATGATTGGTTTGTCGTCTTGCCAAGTGGTGGAGAGGAGTATCCTTCGACCCTGTGGGCCAGTGCCCGAGACAGTTTGCCGAATTGCCTCCACGTCTTGATAGGCGATTTCCAACTCTTGCCCGGTTGAGCCGTAGTCATGAGTGCTGACAATGTCCGTGTCGAGCTGTTCCCATCCGTCATTGGCTATCACGGGGCGCGTTGGATCAAGAGCGCGGGTCGCACTTACCAAAGCGTTGACGAAATGTCTCTGTTCGGGCACATCAGCGATAGAAGAAACTCCCCAGCTTTCATTGAATGGTACCCATACCACGATGCTCGGGTGCGATTTGTCGCGGGCAACCAGGGCAACCCACTCGGCAAGAGTCCGCTGAACTGCTAACGGACTAAACCCATATGCTGATGCGCTCTCACACCAAACCATGATTCCGAGGCGATCTGCCCAGGTGAGATAGCGACGGTCTGCAGATCTCTCGTGAACACGAACCATGTTGAATCCTAGGTCGCGAACCAGTCTCAGATCTTCAAGAATTGCTTCGTGAGAGGGCGCCGTAAAGTAGCTTTCTTCCCAGTAACCCTGGTCCAGCACACCGCGCTGGAAGACAGGCATGCGGTTTACCTGGAGGTAACGGTTATCCAAAGAGATCTTTCGAACTCCCAAGTACGACAAAACTTGGTCGTCTGAAACAGGGTCATGGTACGTCACCCGGGCGTCGACAAGGTTCGGGTGATCTGGCGACCATGCTAGTTCGTCCCACTCATGGCGATTTCTCAGGCATGGAATATTCAGCGTGACTTGAGAGTGAGTCACCGAAGTGAGCACCGTGGCCTTGGCGAGCAGGCGACTTCCCATCGACAACTCAATACACAGGGTGCTGTTCGGCGATACCGCCCCACGAAGAGTCACATCGGCCGTGACAAGGGCCCGATCCAAGTCCGAAGACCAACTGACAGAGGCAATCGACGTCTCCGGCACACGTTCAACCCAAACGTCGCGCCAAATACCAACGGACTGTTGGTACCAGATGCCGTGCGGTTCTTCATTCCAATCTTGTTTGCCACGAGGTTTGTCTATATCCTCCGCTCTGTCCTCTGCGCGGACCACCAACACCATTCCATCGACGATGCTCGCGAAATCAATGACAACTTCAAACGGAGTAAACCCGCCTTCATGTCGGACCACATGTTGGCCGTTAACCCAAACATCAGCCACAAAGTCCACAGCTTCGAAATGAACCACGACTTTCGAGCCAGTCCCCTGCACCTCGTCCGGCCTGACTACACGGCGGTACCAGCAGATATCGGGGACCTCACCACTCCATTGGGAAAGCAGGCTGCCGACGGGATAGGGGACCACGATGCTGTCAGCAAAGACTTCGCTTCGGTTGTACCAGCTTTGGGATATTCCAACATCCTGCAAATCAGGAGCAAACTCCCAAAGACCGTTGAGTGACGTCCATGAAGGTCGACAAAGCTGAGGCCGGGGGTAACCTGCGTCGCTCCATGCGCGAAAAGTATCTGCTTTGATAAACATGCGAACATATTTGCAGAGTTCTTGAACTTTTGCAATCGTAGCAGACCTGTGTTCTAGCTCACCTTTAATGAGTATATTGGCCTTTGCTAGCCCTGCCATTCTCCTGAACGGTAGCCATGACTCCGGGCCGGGCCGGGCTCCCTGGTGTCAACCTTGCCGCCAACGTACTTCCTACGCCCGCTTCAGCACAGATCGCAGCTGACTCAGGATCAAGTAGCGAAGCAAGGATCACGTTTTGGAAAAAGACAATGACGTCGGGGAACTAACCAATGTTCCCTAGCAGACTCATTCCTTTAAAGGAGCGATCAAGATGACCATGGCAGCAGCACTCGGTTTCCTCGGAATCGGCTTGCGCATCGCATTTGCCGTGATGCTACTGTGGCTTCTCTACCGGATCGGCAGCAAGATCGGCAAGCAATGATCTCGGAAACCTGCCTGTAAACGAACCCACTAGGCCTTCGACTTGCGGCCCTCCAGATGAAGAGTCTGGGGGCTGAGTTTTACTTCGAACTGCCAAGGACATGGAAACTGGCTTCGCAGTCCATCTTCCTGGGGACAGTTCAATGTGGGAAAGGCGGCCCTTGCGTAGTAGGCCCACCGGGACTCGAACCCGGAACCCACGGATTAAAAGTCCGTTGCTCTACCATTGAGCTATAGGCCCATCGGAAGTCATTGTAATAGGCTCCTTCGCGCTAACAAGACACGGCGGATGTAAAACGTGGCGAAGCTCAAGCAGAGTTGCCTGAGTTGAAGCCTTCCTGATTACTCCCGCCAGCTATAGCCTTTGCCCATGGAACAGGAACCTAAATGCTAAACCCAGACATCGAAGCGGTCCTATTTGATCTTGATGGTGTGCTGACCCCGACGGCAACCATTCATGAAGAGGCCTGGAGGCGCCTGTTTAGCAGGTTCTTCGAAGACCACGAAGTGGCCCCCTACACCGATGAGGACTACTTCGAACACCTCGATGGTCGGGCTCGCTACGACGCCGTAGCAGCCATCCTTGAGGCTCGCGGCATTCACCTTCCCTACGGCGATCCCTCTGATCCGCCGGAAGCGTTCACCATCTGCGGCCTCGGCAACAGGAAGAACCTAGAGTTCAACCACGCCATCGCTTCCGAGGGCGTCCAGCCCTACCCCGGCTCCCTCCTCTTCCTCGATTACATCGCCGGAAACATGCGTGACAAAGCCAGCATGAAGCGCCCCCCGTTGAAGGTCGCTGTGGTGTCCTCCTCAAAGAATGCCCCCGAGGTCCTTCGCGCCGCCGGACTGTTCGACCACTTCCCCGTCATTATCGATGGCAACGTGGCGGCTCAGGGCGGCCTTCCCGGCAAACCAGATGCTGCCACCTACCTGGAAGCAGCCTCTCAGCTCGGTCTTGCACCAGAGGTTTGCGCCGTTGTCGAGGACGCCGTCTCAGGGGTTCAGGCAGGCCGTAACGGCAACTTCGGAATGGTGATTGGGGTTGACCGGGGTGCGGGGGCAGACGTCCTCGCAGAAAATGGCGCCACCCTGGTCGTAGACGACCTCGCGCAGCTAGTCCCCCACGAGTCCGTCGCAGAGATGCGTCCCGGTTTCGATATCCCCTACCGCTATCCCGTTAACAACGACCCCGACTGGCAGATCAGCGAGGCCCAGTTCACGGTGGAGGGGCCCGATGTTAAAGCCTCCCTTCTGGCGCAAACCAACGGTTACCTTGGTATGCGCGGTGATGTCGGGCTCCGCTTCAATGAGAACACTCGTGGAACATTCCTCAATGGTCTTCACGAGGTCTGGCCAATCACCCACGCTGAGGATGCCTACGGTTTCGCCCGTATCGGCCAGTCGATGGTCACCCTCCCGGACGCGACCGGTTTCGACGTTTTCGTGAACGGGGTGTCGATTACAGATGAGGACGAGGGCGAGATCCTCTTCCGCAGCCGCACTTTCGACCTGCAGGCAGGCGTCCTCATCGAACGAATCACCTGGCGCGGCGCAGAAATGGGTCCGGCTCATCGCAAGAGCGTGCGGGTCGAACAGCGTTCTGCCGTAGCACTGTTCGACTCCCACCTGGCGACATTGCAAATCTCAGTGACACCGCTGACCGGCGACTGTGAACTGGAGATTCGCTCGATTGTCGACACCCCGGCCCTCCCCCCGGTGTTGATCACCGAGGGCATCATCCTCGAACTGGATGATCCCCGAAAGGCCAACAAGCTGATTGCCGGTGCCGTAGTTGAGACCGAGGTCTTTCCCGGCACCCACGGAGCCACAGTTTCGTATCGGGTGCGGGCCTCCAAAATGGCCGCCGCCCTCTCCGTCAGCAACCGTTCAGAGGTGGTGACAGCGATCCATGATGGCGGGTCCGTCGAAGCCGAGTATGTCGCTACCACGCCCGTGGAGCCCAACCTCGGTGAAAGCCTGGCCTGGTCGTCTTCTGCCCTCGTGGAACGGGGAAACTCGCTGGTGATGACCAAGCGGTTGGCCTATGCCCGGGACGATCTCTTTGAACCGTGGCCCGGCAACCCCACCCCCCGCGCCGAAGCTGCCCTGGCTACTGTGTCTGCGATCGACCCCGAACAGTTCTTCACGAAACAAGCCGCCCGCCTCGCAGAGCTTTGGGAGCGCGCCGACATCACGATTGAGCAGTCAGCCGCCCCCATGTCCCGAATAGCGACGATCATTGATGATCCGTCCGAGGGGTCAATCTCGCTCCAGGCCGGGGTGCGCTGGTGCCTGTTCCAGATCCTCCAGGCCAGTTCGTGCATCAGTGACACGGGGGTTCCCGCCAAGGGGCTCACCGGTTCCGGGTACGACGGTCACTACTTCTGGGATTCCGAAATCTACCTGGTTCCGGCCCTCATTTACACCAATCCCGAGGCCGCCCGGCAGCTGCTGCACTACCGTTACCGCACGTTAGATGCCGCGCGGATCCGCGCGATCGAGATGCATGAGAGTGGCGCCCTCTACCCCTGGCGCACCATCGCCGGCCTGGAATCTTCGGCCTACTACCCCGCGGGAACGGCGCAGTACCACATCAATGCGGCAATCGCGTATGCCCTGGACCAGTACCTCAACGCCACCGGTGACATGCAGTTCATGCTGGCGGAGGGCGTGGACGTCCTCGTCGAGACCGCTCGCATGTGGATGTCCCTGGGCTTCACCAGCGGGCGCGACGGAAAGTTCCACATCAACGGGGTGACGGGCCCCGATGAGTACACCGCGGTTGTCAACGACAACACCTACACCAACTTGATGGCCCAGGCGAACCTGCGGTACGCCTACCACTGGCTCACGGTCGCGAAGGATGACTTCCCTGAGGACTACGCGGAGATTATCCGCCGTCTTGCCCTCTCTGATGAAGAGGTGGCCTCGTTTGCAAGCATCGCGGACACCATGTTTATCCCGTGGAACGAAGCGCTGGAGATTTTCCCCCAGGATGTCGACTTCCTCGACAAGCAGGTGTGGGACTTTGCCGGGACCCCTCCCGAGAACTACCCGCTGCTCCTCAACTACCACCCGCTGGTCATCTACCGCCACCAGGTTCTGAAGCAGTCCGACACCGTCCTCGCGCTCTACCTGCTGGGCTCGCAGTTTGAAGACCACGTCAAGAGGTCGAACTTCGATTACTACGATGCCATTACAACCGGGGACTCATCGCTTTCGTCGGCCGCTCAGTCAATCGTTGCGGCCGAGGTCGGGCACCCCGAACTTGCGGCCACCTACTTTGAGAGGCTTTTGAAGATCGACCTGGCGGACCTGCACAGGAACACCGATGCGGGGTTGCACATCGCATCTCTCGGCGGAACATGGAGCGCCCTGATCATGGGCTTTGCCGGCCTGCGTGACGACACCGGCACGCTTCGTTTCGCACCGCGCCTTCCCGTCAACTGGTCGGGGATGCGGTTCACCCTGCAGATCCACGGCTACTCACTACACGTTCACGTCACTCGCAACGGTATCCAGTTCGACTACGACGCACCTGATTACGTTGCGGTTGAAGTCGAAGTTGAGGGCGAGACCATGAGCATCCACGGTCGAGGGCTCTAAGGCCAAGAGGGTACGCGAAGGCCCCGCTCCTACACGGGGCGGGGCCTTTCGAAGACTGCGTCAGGTTACTTCTTGTTGCGACGCTGGTGGCGGGTCTTGCGCAGCATCTTGCGGTGCTTCTTCTTCGACATCCTCTTGCGGCGCTTCTTGACCACAGAACCCATAGGGTCACTCCCTCCAACAACATCACTTCTTGATTGGTCGGTTTTTCACCGAACCAACATGGCTTTGAACGTCCCCACAATACTACGAAGGGGACCTACTGATAAACCTCAGCCGAAAACCGGCCAAACGTCACAGGTTCGAAGGCAGGCTCAGCTGCCGACCTCACGGTCCTCACCGGCGTTCCACGAAGCTTCAAGAAGCTGCGCCACCCCTGACTGCGGCACGCGGAAACTCTTGCCCACCCGAATAGCCGGCAGTTCCCCGGCGTGAATCAAGCGGTAGACAGTCATCTTGGATACCCTCATGACGTCCGCGACTTCACTTACCGTCATGAAGCGGGGTGAAGGCTGAGTTTCCATCGACTTACCTAATCCCATTAAAAAGAACCGGATTGAAAAACTGGCACGGGGCGGAGACCCGTAGGTCACCCCTCCCACACCATAGACTGAATACTAGCGCAGGATGCTACAACTAGCCGGATGATTTCAGGGGAGGGTTTCCATTGGGTTCACGAAGGGGCGACTCGCGTCACGGCTTAGGTTGGCGCCGCGACCCTCTGCGTTCTGAAGCCCTGGACAGCGCCCTGGGGGATTCGCACTTCGCAGACTCAGAACCGGTCGGTCACGTCGACACACCCCTTCGCACGGATCACCTCCTCATCCGTTCCGGTGGGGGGCGCTCGTGGCTGCACCGCTCAAGGCTCTCCTTCAACCAGTTCGCCATGCGCTACCCGGCACGCCTCACCCTGCTGGTGTTCACCTTCCTGATCGCGGTCACGACCCTCTTGCTCTCACTTCCGATCGCAAACACGGGACGGCACTTCACCCCTTTCATCGACGCACTATTTACTGCGGTTTCTGCCGTCTGCGTCACCGGCCTGTCTGTGGTTGATACCGCCACCTACTGGTCGGGATTTGGTCAGGCTGTAATAGCCGCCGGTATCGCCCTCGGCGGCCTGGGCGTCATGACCATGGCGTCCCTGCTGACACTGGCTGTCTCTCGGCGCCTCGGCCTCACCCAGAGACTGATGGCACAGGATGACACCCAGGGGCGCATGGGGGACGCGGTCACCCTGGTCAAAGCCGTCTTTATCACCACCGTCATTGCCGAGGTCGTCCTCTTCCTAGTCATCGCCCCCGCTTTCCTTAGGCAGGGGCGCCCCTTCCTGACCTCGGTTTGGGACGCCCTGTTCATTTCGATCTCGTCGTTCAACAACGCCGGCTTCGTGAATATGGAGGGCGGGGTGGCGCCGTATGTCAGCGACTGGTTCGTCCTGCTCCCCCTGGTGCTGGCTGCATTCGTCGGTGCGATCGGCTTTCCCGTCTTCGTTGACCTACGCCGGAACTGGCGCAAGCCGCGTTCGCTCAGCCTGCACAGCAAGATCACCATCACTACCTACATCAGCCTCGCCGTCATCACCGGCCTTATCATCGCGGCACTGGAGTGGAACAACCCCTACACATTCGGAGCCCTCGACTTCTCTGGAAAGTCCCTCAGCACCATCGTCGGAGCCATTAACACCCGCTCCCTGGGTGTCAGTGCCATTGATGTTTCACAGATGACAGGCGCCTCCTGGCTGGTTCAGGACATCTCGATGTTCATCGGCGGTGGGTCGGCCTCACACGCCGGTGGCATCAAGGTGACGACATTTACCATCCTGCTCTTGGCGGCATGGGCAGAGGCCCGAGGGCGTCGGGACGTCGAGGCGTTTCACCGCCGCCTTCCCCTCGGCACTATTCGCCAGGCAGTCGCCGTGCTCCTTGCCGCCGTGGTGCTGGTGCTCGGAGCATCGGCCGTCCTGCTGGTTATCACCCCGTTCACCCTGGACCGCATTATCTTTGAGGTGATCAGCGCGTTTGGAACCGTGGGCCTCTCCACCGGGATCACCTCCGCACTCCCTCCCGCGGCGAAGTTCGTCCTCTCCCTGCTCATGGTCATCGGAAGAATCGGTCCCATGACATTTGCGGCCGGGCTGGCACTGCGTGAAAAGCAGAGCTTCCTGCGCCTTCCAGAGGAGCGCCCTATCGTGGGTTAACCTTCGGACCCCTGACTGCAATCAGTTCATCCGTTTCTAAGGAGCAGACGTGGCATCACGAACCAAGAAGACCAGCGGCACCCTCGTCGTCGGGATGGGGCGCTTCGGCGCCGCCGTCGCAGTCACGCTTGAACACCTTGGTTTTGAAGTCCTTGCAATGGAGAAGGACTACAGCAGGGTTCAGCACTACAGCGGCATCCTCCCCCTGGTTCAGGGGGACGGCACCGACCCGGATGCCCTGGAGCAGGCGGGCGCCAAGGACTTCTCCAGTGCGGTTGTCGGGGTGGGAACATCCCTCGAGGCCTCCGTCCTCATCACCGCCAACCTCGTCGACATCGGGGTGGAGAACATTTGGGCGAAGGCCACCTCGCGTGAGCACGGAAGGATTCTGCGACGCATCGGAGCCCATCACGTGGTCTACCCGGAGTACGACGCGGGCCAGCGAACCGCACACCTCGTCGGTGGTCAGATGCTCGACTACATCGAGATGGACAAGTCAGAACTGGTGATTGCCAAGATGCGTCCCCCGCGAGAACTGGACGGTTTCACGCTGGGCGAGTCCCAGGTGCAGACCAGGTATGGCGTTCACATCATCGGTTGTCTGCGCGGCGGGAAGCCCTTCCGCTACGCCGATGCGACCACGCGGATTGACCTTGAGGACGTCCTGGTTGTCTCCGGTAGCTCTGTCGATGTCATCCGCTTCTCGGAGAGACCGCGCTGAGTCGGCTTTTCCACAGCGTTCCTCTGATGTCGGAGGGACTGGGTACCCTCGGGGAAGAAGAACCAACCGAGGGGGAGCCGTGGCCCGGATCAAGACTGCCTACCGCTGTGCCCAGTGCCAGTGGGAAAGTCCCAAGTGGCTGGGGCAGTGCCGCCAGTGTGAGGCCTGGGGAACCCTGGAAGAGTACGTTCCGGTCCCCGTAGCCACCGGTAAGGGCGCCCCCATGATCAGTTCCGGATCCGGGATGGGGGCCGTGGCGGTGGCTCTGGACCAGGTGCGGGTCGAGGACGCTGATGCCCGGCCCAGCGGAATGGGAGAGTTTGACAGAGTACTGGGTGGTGGCATCGTCCCCGGTTCTGTTGTCCTGCTTGCCGGGGAACCCGGGGTGGGGAAATCAACCCTGCTGCTAGATGTGGCGGCTCGCTATGCCCGTGCAGCCACCGCCTCCGGGTTGGGTCCGGTCCTCTATGTCACAGGCGAAGAGTCGGTGGCCCAGGTTTCCAAGCGCGCGCACCGCATCGGCGCCCTCGAATCAAACTTGCTTCTGGCAGCTGAGGGCGATGTGGGGTCCGTCGCCTCCCTGGTGCAAACCCACAGTCCCTCGATGCTGATTGTCGACTCGGTGCAGACCATGACGTCCTCCCTTGCCGAGGGATCACCGGGTTCTGTCAGCCAGGTGAAGGCAGTCAGCCAGGTGGTTATCAACGCTGCCAAGGCCAATGCATTGCCAACGCTCCTTGTTGGCCACGTCACCAAGGACGGCACCATCGCCGGCCCCCGGACCCTTGAACACCTAGTCGATGTCGTCTGTCAGTTTGAGGGAGAGCGGACGGGATCACTGCGGCTGCTGCGCACTGTAAAGAACCGCTACGGCTCAACGGATGAGGTCGGATGTTTCACGCTGGTCGACAGCGGAATCCGGGAGGTGTCGGACCCATCGAAGCTGTTCACATCAGGCTCAAGGGGTGAGGCGCCGGGTAGCTTTGTCACCGTGACCCTCGAGGGGAACAGACCGCTCCTCACTGAGATTCAGGCCCTGGTTGCCCCCGGTAGCGGCGGAAGTCCGCGACGGACCACTTCGGGTCTTGAGTCCTCCCGTGTCGCCATGATCATGGCTGTCGTACAGGCCCACCTTCGCCTCGACCTCTCCCAGAAAGAGGTCTACGTATCGACGGTTGGGGGAGCCAAGATCGTCGAACCCGCCGTCGACCTCGCCATTGCCCTGGCGATCTGGTCGGCAGCCCGCGGAAAGAGGCCTTCGGGTCACATTGTTGCTCTCGGAGAGGTCGGGCTCACCGGAGAAGTGAGGGGCGGAACCGGCCTGTCAAGAAGAGTTTCTGAGGCCGCACGTCTCGGTTGGGACACAGCTATCGTCCCCGCGGGCCAAATCAGTGAGATACGGGCTCCCAGGGGCGTTAGGCTGTTCCCAGTCGATAGTCTTGGCGAAGCTGTGCGCCATGCGTTTAGCTAACAGGAAGGGGCGTGTGGCAGGTGGATTCGGGCAGTATTGAACTGCGCAAGGCCCTTCAGTTGGTTGCCCCCGGCACCGCACTTCGTGAAGGTCTGGAACGCATACAACGGTCCCATACCGGCGCACTCATTATCCTGGGCTACACCCCTGAGATTGAGGCGCTCTGCTCGGGGGGCTTTGAGCTTGAGGTCCCCTTCTCACCAGCCCGCCTTCGCGAACTGTGCAAAATGGATGGCGCAGTCGTGATCGATTCGGACACCTGGATGATTCGTAAGGCGAATGTTCAGCTGATCCCCGATCCCACCATCCCCACGAATGAGTCCGGAATGAGGCACCGCACCGCCCAGAGGGTTGCTCGCCAAACCAACATCCCCGTGCTCTCACTATCAGCTTCGATGCGTCTGATCTCAATCTATGTTGGCAAGCTGCACCACACGGTAGAGGAACCAGAAACGCTGTTGGCCCGGGCCAACCAGGCGGTCGACACCCTAGAGCGCTACAGCCAGCGCCTGGATGAGGTGCTGGCTTCGATGGCCATCTTTGAGATGCGTGAGGCCGTGACGGTTCGCGATATTGCCACCGTGGTTCAGCGAATGGAGATGATCCGACGCATCACCTCAGAGATCGATGGCTTCCTCAGCCAGCTGGGAGATGAGGGCCGTCTGCTCTCACTCCAGGTCGATGACCTCCTGCGCGGCGCAGCGTCAGAGCGAGCCCTGGTACTTCGCGACTACGTTGCCGACCCCTCGATGCTAGAGGTAGTAGAGGAACGTCTGGCGGCCCTCTCGGGTGAATCACTGGTTGACCTGGCTCAAATCGCTGAGAGTTTGGGGATGTCGGTCTACGATCCGGCTGACCTTGATGAAGTGGTGCGTCCCCGTGGGATCAGAGCCCTGGCAGTCATCCCGCGCCTCCCCTGGCGCCTCATCCAGCAGATCTCTGACCGCTGGCCCACCCTGTCAGATCTTCGTGAGCTGACCGCAGAGGACTTCCAGCAGATAGAGGGAATCGGACCCTACCGGGCCCAAACCATTGTTGATCACCTGCGGCAGCGAGCCAATGCAGCCAGCAATCCCAATCTGCCCTGGTAGTTAGCGGATCTGTATCGACACGGTTTGCGGCGTTGATGCGCCCGGGGCCAGTGCCGTCAGGGTGTAGGTGCCCTGCGAGGCGGTGGCACCCCCGGTTTCTGCGGCCACGGCATCACACCCCTCGTAGATGTGACCGTTCCACGTCAGTGAACCCTCCCAGGTGTCCCCCGGTGCCAGCAGCAGAGTCTTAGACCAGTCCGCATCGCAGGCAGATGGTGACCACACCACAGTGGTTGCTCCCGCGAGCTTAATGTCAACCTCTGAGGTTTCGACACTGCAGTCGACCTTGCCGGTGTTCTCCAGCTGCACACCCAGGGTGAACCCAATCCCCTCGTCGACAACACCTGAAGAAGGTGTTAGGCGTACCCCCAGGTCATCACCGGCGCAGGGCAGAATCTCCACCGGCTTCGGAGCCGCACTCTCAGTAACTTTGGCGTGCTCCTCACCGAGAATACCCATCACCCACTGCACCCCCTTGGTGATGCCAAAGATGAGCCCGATCAACAAGGCGAGCAGGATGGCGGTCGAAATAATCCGTCTAGCCCAGGGAACCTGCTGTGAACGACTAGCGGTCACGCCTAACCCACCTCCGGGGCACGGGGACCGGTCTTGCGCCCCGAAGATACCGAACTGTCATCATCACTGCCTGAATCCCTGCACCAGCGCTCAACCAGAATGGCGACTGCGCAGGCGGCAAACGCGGTGACAGCCCCCGCCAGGCCGCTCCAGGCCGACAGTGCTGTAGCAGGAGCCCAGAGCCGGGTAAAACCAACGATCGCTACCCCCGCCAGGAACCCACCGCAACCGGAGGTGACGTAAGCGGTGGCTCGCGACAGCACGGCAACGCGCGCTGCGCCAATAGGGGTCACCCAGGTGTCCTTACGAGCCCGCAGGCGACGGACTGCCTTTCCCCCGACCAGTAGCCAGATCGCGATGAGGACAAAGAAGAGAGAGATCAAGGGGGTGACAACAAAGGGGTGGGCTCCGGCCCGGACCAGGAGCGCTGAGGTTAGAGCTCCGAGGGCAAGTGTGACAACACCGATTGAAGCAACCAGAAGAAGATTAAGTGGTTTCATGCCTTGTGTTTGCCACTTCCATTACCCCTCTTCGGCAAGCGGAAGACCGGAACCGAGCCCGTCGGGGTGGGACGAACTGTGACGTGGCGGGCCACCTTCGGAATCGATCCTGCAGGGGTGATGGGAGAGCGCTCCTCGGTTGTGGTAGGGCCGTTCAATCTGGGACGCTCCGCCTCTGTTTCAATGGCGTGGCGCCGGGCGAGAGACTGTTGAACATCAATCCCTTCCAGCGGAGTCTGGATGGATTCAACCGCGTGAACATCATCCGGGGCATCGACCGAATCAACCACTCGGACCCGTCTACTGCGTTGGGCGAACTCCCAGTTCGGGAGGCTTGGAACCCGACTCTTCACCTGCGGTGAAGGGTCCACAACCTTAGCTGGGAGATCCTGGGACGCTCGGGGAAGCACCGGGGTGGGCGCCGCCTCTCGCACCGGGGTGGGTGCAACCTGCGACCTGGGCCGAGGTGGTGGCGGAGGCTTAACCACTGTGCGGGGCTTCGCCTGGGCCCGGGCGCGTGGAGTCTTCCGCGCTTCCCGCTGTTCCCTGTCAAGCAGGCTCTGGAAAATCGGATCGCCCTCAACATCTGCCAGGCGAACACCCTGACCGCGAAGCACCACCTGCGGGGAGGTTCCATCGAGGTGAATCTGCCTCGACCGGGCAGGGCGCGGGGCCAGATGCACCTCGACCGCTGCACCGGGGTCATTCCCCTGCTGTTCCAACCAGTCGGGATACTCAAACAGTATGCCCCCGAGGTCGTCCGTCCTCGGCAGCAAATCCCGAGCAAACCCGTGTCGGGGTAGGTGGGCCTGCGAATCCGCGAGAAGCCAGGGGTAGAGCACAAAGGCACGCACATGAGCCCGCGGGTGGGGCAGCGTCAACTTCTTCAGGTTGAGCAACATGTGGTCGAGGTCGATGATGTCTATGTCGAGTGTTCGGGCTCCCCAGTGGCTGGTCCGCACACGACCAAATCTCTGTTCAATGCCCTGGGTCGCCTCAAGCAGTGCCGGGGGTGCCAGAACCGTCTTGGCAACCACAATCGCGTTGTAATAATCGTCCTGAGGGAGCGCGCCCTGTTCCAGGACGGGCTGCGTGCGCACCAGGGGTGATACGGAGTCAATCTCAAAGCCGTCCACAGCTCCCAGGGCCTCGACGGCACCCCGCAGGTTCTGCACCGCGGGACCCTGATTAGCGCCGAGCGCTAAGACCACGTCATAGACGTGCGGCTTGGGTCGGGAAGGGGTGGCGCGGTAGGTGGGTTCCGGGCTTGGACGTCCGTGCTTCCCCGTGTGCCGGCTCCTTGGCTCCGGCCTCACCTCTGGTGCAACCTTGGCCGGCTTGGGCGCAGGTGGGGCAGGCGGGGGCGGAGTTAGCACCTTCGGTCGCCCCTGGTTGGTTTCTACAGGAGGACGGTTCGTCGCCGGTTGCACCTTCGCTGCGGAGGGCAGGTTGGCATCGATGGTTGGTACACCCTGACGCCTCTCTCGTATCACGGTGACGGAGACGTCTGTGAACTGCTGTTCCAGCGGGGCCATGGGCTTGTGAACAGTGACTTTGGCGCGATGTACCCCGGGGTAGCCGAGGGCGATTTCTGCCAGTCGGGAAGCAAGAGTTTCAATGAGGAAGACTGCGGGTCCAGAGAGGACAGCAACCGCGTCCTCAGCCACCTTGGAGTAGTCAACGGTGTCGGCAACATCGTCCGACTGCGCGGCCTTACGGGCATCAACATACAGGGTCAGGTCGGCGACAAACTCCTGGCTGCCGTCTCTCTCAAAGTCATACACGCCGTGGTTGCCGACAGCCGTCAGCCCACTCAGCGTGATGACATCCCACTTGCTCACCGCAGCCCCCGCCTATCAATCATGACAGCTCGTCAATAAGACGAACGTGTCCGGCAACGTGGTGGACCCGAACGGCCCACACTCCCGCCTCCACACACCTCTTAGTTACCTCTAGCGTTCCACCCTCAACATCATCCGGGTACCGACTGACAACGAACCTCTTTCTCGAGGCCCCCACCAGAACGGGAAGGCCCCGCGCAGTAAGAGAACTGAGGGAGTACACAACGCCCCAGGAATCTTCAGGCTTCTTTGCAAATCCTAGCCCGGGGTCAATGATCATCTGGGATTGACGCAGCCCGTTTTCCAAAGCGAGGCGTAATTGGCCCTCAACCTCTTCGAGGACATCACCCACAACCTCGATGTAGTCCTGGTTGAGATCCTTCTGGGACGGGAAACCTCGCCAGTGCTGGATGACCATCGGCAGTCCGGCCTCGGCAGCGACCCGGGTCATCTGCGGATCGTGAACCCCGCCTGAAACATCATTGATGAGGTCGGCGCCCTCTTCAATGGCCCGGCGCGCCACCTCGGAGTTGACGGTGTCGATCGAAGTGGTGATATCGCGACGTGCCAGGGCGGCAACCACGGGACCGACCCTCTCCCACTCTTCCTCAACGGAGACCCTGCGGGCCCCCGGTCTGGTCGACTCTCCGCCAACGTCGATGATGATGGCGCCCTCATCCATCATCCTCAAGCCGTGATCCACGGCCATGAGCGGATCCAGCCAAAGGCCCCCATCCGAGAAGGAGTCCGGGGTAACGTTGAGGACACCCATGACGGAGGTCTTGCCGCCGCCGAGTGGAACCCCGCGAAGGAGGGGCGCTGGAACGGGCGGCTTCGTAGTGGTAAACATCAGCCTCGGTTCCTAGAGAAGTTCCAAAACCTCTTGGCGCCTACCGGTTTCACGCAGCTCACCGGAGTAGTGCGTTGTCACCGTCTCCGAGCCACCCTTGCTGACGCCCCGCATGGTCATGCACATGTGCTCCGCCCTGATGATGACCGCCACGCCGCGCGGTGCCAGAGCCGCCTCCACCGCCTCGGCAACCTGCCTGGTCAGCCTCTCTTGTACCTGGGGTCGGCGGGCAAATCCCTCGACGCAGCGAGCCAGCTTCGACAGTCCCGTCACTCGACCACCCGCGGGCAAATAGGCGACTGAAACCGTGCCGAAGAAGGGCAGCAGGTGGTGTTCGCACATTGAGAAGAATTCGATGTCCTTGACGATCACCAGACCGTCAGCATCAACCTCAAAGGTCTTTTCCAAGTGCTTGGACGGATCCTCGCCCAAGCCACTGAACAACTCTGCGAATGAGCGTGCCACACGCTCTGGCGTCTCCACGAGGCCATCACGAGTCGGATCCTCACCAACCCCGCTTAGGAGCTGGCGGATAGCGTGTTGTACCAGGGCGGCATCGAAGTTTGCGCCGCCCTCAGCCGAGCTGTCCCGTCCGCTCACAACTGTTCTTCCAAGGGTGCGGGAGGGTCAATATCCTTCGGATTCAGCCCGATGGGGTTACCGAGGACTGCCCCCTCGACTGCGCCGTGGTGACCGTAGTTCCACACCTCACGCTTGGGCTGCTTCTTAATATCGACAAAGATCTCTGCCAGACCCTTCTCATCTATCGTCTCAATATCGAGAAGCTTCAGAGCGAGGGTATCGAGGACATGGCGGTTGTTGGTTAGAACCGTCCACGCCTCACGAATGGCGTTGTCGAGCAGTTCACGAACCTGGTCGTCAATCAGGGTGGCCTGGTGGTCTGAGATGTTCAAGCCGCGGCCCTGGCCCATCTCACGACCCACGAACGGATCGGTATCCTGGTGCCCCAGTTTGACAATGCCGACGCTGCTGGTCATGCCGTAGTCGGTGACCATGGCCCTCGCAGTCTTGGTGGCCTTCTCGATGTCATTCGAAGCCCCGGTTGAGGGGTCCCGGAAGACGATCTCTTCCGCAACTCGACCGCCCATCGCATAGACGAGGTCGTCGAGCAGCTGGTTTCGCGTCCTCGAGTAGCGGTCTTCCGTTGGCATCACCATGGTGTACCCGAGGGCGCGCCCGCGGGGCAGGATCGTCACCTTCGTCACCGGGTCCGTGTACTGCAGGGCCGCCGCCGCAACGGCATGACCGGCTTCGTGGTACGCGGTGACGTACTTGTCGTGCTCATTCATGACGCGAGTGCGTTTTTGCGGTCCGGCAATCACCCGGTCAATGGCCTCATCAATCGCCCGCATATCGATGAGGTCGGCATTCGACCTCGCGGTGAGCAGGGCGGCCTCGTTCAGAACATTGGCCAGGTCAGCGCCGGTAAAGCCGGGGGTTCGCTTAGCAATCTGGTGAAGGTTGATGTCATCCGTGAATGGCTTGCCCTGGGAGTGAACCCTCAGGATGGCCTCGCGTCCCTTGAGGTCGGGGGCCTCAACCGCAATCTGGCGGTCGAAACGGCCCGGCCGCAGCAGGGCCGGATCAAGAATATCGGGCCTGTTGGTCGCGGCAATCATGATCACGTTGGTGCGGGCATCGAAACCGTCCAGCTCAACAAGCATCTGGTTTAGTGTCTGCTCACGTTCGTCATTGCCACCGCCAATGCCGGAGCCGCGGTGGCGGCCAATCGCATCAATCTCATCGACGAAGATGATGGCCGGGGCTGCCTTGCGAGCCTTGGTGAAGAGGTCACGGACCCGGGAGGCGCCAACACCAACGTAAAGCTCCATGAACTCGGAGCCAGAAATGGAGAAGAACGGCACCTTAGCTTCACCTGCAACAGCCTTGGCCAGCAGGGTTTTACCGGTTCCGGGTGGGCCGTAAAGAAGAACACCGCGGGGAATCTTGGCCCCGACCGAAGTGAACTTCTCCGGGGCAACCAGGAACTCTTTGATCTCTTCCAGTTCCTCAACCGCCTCGTCCTCACCCGCCACGTCGGCGAAGGTGATCTGCGGATTCTCCTCATTAAACTCTTTGGCCTTAGAAGCAGAGAACGAACCCATCATGCCACCGCGGGTGGAGCGAGACATGAGGAACCAGAACGCACCGAGGATCAGCAGCATGGGGATCATCAGCTGCAACATGGCGCTGAACGCAGAGGACTGCGGGTACATCGCGTTGTAGCCGAGCTTCGGTTCAGCCTTCTCAATCAGGCCCAGAATCTCATCGGTTTGGGCGCGAGCATATGTGAAGGAGATGTTCTTGCCGAGCTCCTTCTCAGGGTCCTCAACCGAGGTGGACTCATGGGTGTAGGACTCTTCCAATACCATGGTGACCTGCTGCGAGCCATCGTTGAGGACGGCGCTGTTGACCGTCTCGGTACGAAGAATCTCCAGGCCCTCAGAGGTGTTGACGACTCCCGGCTGAAGGAGGCGCCAAACCATCCACCCGATCACTAAAAGTGCGATCAGTGGTATGACGATGTAGGGCCAGACCTTTGCCTTCTTGGTCTTCTTCTCCCTGGGCTGAGCTTCTGCCATCGGCTATTCGCCCTCCACTTCATAGACGTGACGAGCCAGGGTCCCGATGAAGGGCAGGTGCCTGTACTGCTCTGCGTAGTCGAGGCCGTATCCGATCACGAACTCGTTTGGAATATCAAATCCCACGTAGTCGACATCAACGTCGACCTGGGCCGCATCGGGTTTACGCAATATCGTTACGATACGAACGGAGTTCACGCCGCGATTGATCAGGTTTTCCTTCAGCCACGCGAGTGTCAGTCCCGAGTCAATAATGTCCTCAACGATGAGGACATTGCGCCCGTGAACGTCAGCATCGAGATCCTTGAGGATGCGAACCACCCCGGAGGTCTTGGTCCCCGCCCCGTAGGACGACACTGCCATCCAGTCCATCTCAATTGGCCGGTGGATCTTCCGAGACAGGTCAACCATTGCCGGTGCCGCCCCCTTGAGGACACCCACCAAAAGCAGGTCGCCGTCGGGGTAATCGCGGTCAATTTCAGCAGCCAGCTCCGTGAGACGCTGGTCAATCTGCTCAGCTGAAATCAGGACTTTCTCGAGGGCGTCGCCCATATCGTTTGCGTCCACACCGCTCCCTTTCGATGTCAGTGGCAAGGTGCCTGGAATTTCGGGGGCTCTAAGGGGTGATGGCCTACGAAATTGCTGCCCCCACTCTAGCGCGTGACCACGGCTTTCCCCCACGCGGTCAAAGAAAAACAGTCTTCTGCGACGTGCAA
This sequence comes from Actinomyces minihominis, assembly GCF_900187855.1. GTDB lineage: Bacteria > Actinomycetota > Actinomycetes > Actinomycetales > Actinomycetaceae > Scrofimicrobium > Scrofimicrobium minihominis. Next base: position 176,393 of record NZ_FYEG01000003.1, read on the forward strand.
TTGCCCGGAGTTCTCAACCCTAAAGTCGTTCCAATACTAGGGTTTCACGGGTTCTCCGGGCCCGCCAACCCCCCGGGAGTGCAATGCATTTACCCGTTGGCGAACGGGGTCCAGACCGGGCTGCGGTGACCAGTTGGTCGACTGCTTCGACCTGCTCGGCCGTGATCATCCCCTCAGCCAAATCATCCCAGTGCAAGACGAGGACACGACGCCGCAGTGCCGGGGGGAGATCGGCGAGGGGGGTGAGCTCTAGGTGGGCTCCATCGCGCACTCTCGCAAGTTCTTTTTGCGCCAGATCTGCAAGAAGGTCCTCGTCCTCACCTAGCATCTGGGCAACCCGCGCCAGGGCTGGCACCGGGTCCTGCCCCAGCGCCTCGCGCAGGGCCGGCAACACGCTGTGGCGCAGGGCAGTCCGCGGAAGCGGCCGACCAGATGCACCAAGCCAGGACCCCTCGGCAGAGTTGCTGGGATCATCAACCCACTCCAGACCCAACGCCCTGCAGAACCCCTCTGTATCCCCACGACGAATCGTCAGCAGGGGTCGTCCGCGGTAAAGGTGAGGTGAGCTGTGTCCCGTATCTACGTGCTGACGAATCGCCGCAAGCGAACGCGGACTAGCTCCGCGCCCAAGACGCATGAGTACGGTTTCGGCCTGGTCTTCCATGGTGTGCCCGTAGAGGATTTCCACGCCCTCAAGTCCGGAGCTCTCAGCCCACGAGAGCGCGTAATCATCTAGAAGTCTGTGGCGTAGTTGGCGTGCTTCGCCCTCAAGGGGATGCGAGACCTCTGTTTCACCACCCTGTCCCCCAAGGATGACTACCTCCGGTAATCCAGCCGCGCGGAGTCGCCGCTCTACCAGCAGGGCTTCCTGCGCAGACTCGGGCCGTAGGCCATGATCGACGATCGCAGCGGTGTACGGAAGGTTCATCCGTTCGGCGTGGTCGGCCGTCGCAACTGCCAGCGCCAGCGAGTCAGCCCCACCGGACACCGCAAGCACCAGGCCCCTCGCCTCGTCATGGTTACGTCCCAGGTAGTCGCGGATCGCCAGGGAAACCGGTCGCGCCGCTCGAGGTGGGGTTGCTCCCACCACCGCCGAGGGCGTCATCCCGCGACTCAATCCGTCCACCCCGGTCAGCTCTCTGCCAGCGCAGTTACAAAGTCGTCAAGGTAGCTGCGATACCATGCTGCGCCGAAGTCCGGCACCTCATCCGCTCCGACAGCGAAGACCAGCGTGTGTCCCGACTCGGTGGTCACCAGTCCCGCCAGGGAGGCTACGCTGCCAAGCGAGCCGGTTTTAGCCGTCACATTGCCACTGGCGCTTCCCTCTTGGAAACGCTCTGAAAGCGTTCCGTTGACGCCTCCTACGGGAAAGAATCGGGTGAGCGAAATGGCTCCCTGCTCGGTTGAGTTCATGATGGTGTCAGTCAGTGTTTGGGCCTTAACCTTCGTTCTCGAGTCAAGGCCGGAACAGTCGTAGGCCTTGAGCTTTTCACTATCGACCGGGGACTCACTGAGGAAGGACGAGAGTGCTGCGACAGACTCGGCCAAACTAGCCGAGGTTCCCAGGTAGCTGGAGGCTGCAAGGTGGCAGTATTGCTCCGCCAGGGTGTTATCCGAAGTTATGGCCATGAACTCGATCTGGTCGAGGACGGTGGCCGACTCAACCGAGGCAATCCAGGTGGCCGTTGACGGTTGTAATCCCGGTGACACGGAGGTGACCTTGATCCCGCGACTTTGCAACGAGTCTGCAAATGAGTCTGCCACCGACTTGGCTGAGTCCGCGACGAACTCCCACGCCCCGGGGTAGGTCCGTCCTGTATCGATGGCGAACGCCGTGACGTCTCCACCGAAGTCCGTCACCTCCTGCTCCACCCAGCCCGGGGGTCGCAGCGGACCCTCGAATAGCGCCTCCTGGTAGGAGAGGCTCACTTCGGTGACTGCCGCCTGCTTCAATGCAGCAGCTGCCTGCTCGGCCAGATCGTCGAGGCCAGCGCGGCCGTTGACGGCCCCCGCATCCCCCGCTCCGGCGGTGAGTAGCAGATCGCCCTCGCCCCAGAGAAACAGGTCCGAACCCGCAAGTGACACGCCCGTTTTCAGCGTCTGGGCTGGATCCAGCATCGAGAGGGCAAAGAATGTGGTGAGGATCTTCATGGTCGAGGCCGGGGTGTGGGCAGACCCGTCGTTCGCGGCCAACACCACCCGGCCCGTTGAGGTATCAATCACCCGCACCCAGGGGGTCCACTTCCCCGCTTTAGCGACCTCCTCGACCTCCTGCCAAGCCGTGGCGATCAGGGCCTGATCCAGGGGTTGGAGGCTTGGCTCGGCTCCGCTCTGGCCGCCCTCATCAACCGCAATGGTCGGGATGGGGGGCGGAGAAACGGGCGCAGAAAAACCCGAGGTAACCACAAATGGAGTCCAACGACCCACTGTTAGAACAAGCAAAACCAGCACAATGACCAAAATGCTGATGGTTACCCCTACAATTGCGGGAAATGCACGGCGTCGCACTTCGCCTCCTCCAGGTAGGGTGACCGTCCTACATTACTTGAGGGCGCTGGGGCAGCCCATGCCTAACACTCGCAAAGAAGGGTCGACAATGGAGTTCGATGTAACGATCGAGATTCCCAAGGGAAACCGAAACAAGTACGAAATCGATCATGAAACGGGGCGCATCCGCCTTGACCGTCTTCTGTTCACCTCAACCAGGTACCCGGACGACTACGGTTTCATCGACAACACTCTGGGCGAGGACGGGGATCCACTGGATGCCCTGGTCCTTCTTGAGGAACCCACCTTCCCCGGCTGCGTGATTCGTTGCCGCGCCCTCGGCATGTTCCGCATGAAGGATGAGATGGGTGGCGACGACAAGGTCCTCTGCGTGCCCGCCGGAGATCACCGCGCCGCCTGGCGGACAGAGATTGAGGATGTCTCTGAGTTCCACCGCCTTGAGATCCAGCACTTCTTTGAGGTCTACAAGGACCTCGAGCCCGGCAAGTCTGTTGAGGGCGCCCACTGGGTGGGCCGCGAAGAGGCAGAGCGTGAAATCAAAAGGTCGTTCGAACGACTGAAGCACGCTGAGGCCGAAGGCAAGAGCTGGCACTAGTCAGATAGCAAAGAACCGGACCCCCTTTTGAGGAGGTCCGGTTCTTTGTGTTTGGATCAGTTTCGATCAGATACGCACGGCGTTCGGCATGATGCTGGAGACGTGGTAGAGGCCGACGATCTGAACGTTGGAACCCGGCTGGGGTGCGTGCAGAATCATCCCACCCCCCAGGTAGAACGCCACGTGGTAGATGCCCGACTGGGTTCCGTTAGACGACCAGAAGATCAGGTCACCGGCCTGGGCCTGAGAGAACGGAATGTGGGTGCCCCCGTAGTACTGCGCGGATGAAACTCGAGGAATGGTCTTCCCCAGGTTCTGGTAGGCGCGGTAGATGAGGCCGGAGCAGTCGTAAGAGTTTGGTCCAGATGCTCCCCAGACGTAGGGCTTACCAATCTGCGTCTTCGCCCACTCCAGCGCACTTGATGACTGACCGGTTGTGGGCGGCGGGGTCACCGTGACCGGGGGGTCTGGAACGTAAACCGGCGGCGGGGTCACCGTAACCGGGGGATCCGGGGTGGTCACAGGCGGCGGGTTGGTGCTTCCTCCGTTACCCGAACCACCGGAGTTACCCGTGTTGCTGGAACCACCCGAGCTACCCGAGTTACTAGAGCCTCCCGAGTTACTCGAACCACCAGAGTTATTTCCGCCGCCCTGGTTGAGGAGGTCGTCGAGCGCCTCCTGCTCACGCTGCTGCTCAGCCGCTTCGATGCGAGCGGTCTCTAGTTCAACTGAGGTCTGGCGCTTTTCTGCCAGCTGCACGATCATCTGCTGACGCGAAGCATCAACCTCTGCGACAACCTGCTGGGCTGAAGCAGCGGCCGCACTGGCCTGGTCCGAAGCGGCTTTCGCATCTTCGAAGGCAGCTTCCTGCTTCACCTTGGCTTCATCGGCTGCCACCTGCATGAGATCGGCAACCTGCTTCAGGGCCGCAACCTGCTGCATCTGGTTGTCAGCGGCCAGACCGAAGGAGGAGACGGCGTTGCGACGCTGCTCCAGGGTCTTCAGTCCGTCGGCTTCCAGGTAGGGGGCCAGGGCATCCAGGGCTCCGGTGCCGCCTCGCGAGGCCACCTGGGCCACGCTGGCGAACTCCTTCAGACCCACCTCAAAGGCTTCGTAGGACTTCTTAGCTTCTTTTTCTGCGGTCACCACCGCAGCGCTTGCCTCATCCAGCTTGACCTGGGCTTCGTTAGCGGCCTCACCGGCAACGGAGGCAGCCACCTGGGCTTCCGCTGCTGACTGCGCCGCAGCCGCCAGCTGGATCTCAAGTTGCGCCACCGACATCTCGGCGTAGGCAACCTCCTGTTTAGCCCGGTTGACATCTTCTTGCGAGGGGGCCGCGAAGGCGGACTGGGCGCCAAGTGCCGCCCCGAATGCAAGCGCGATCGAAGCGATCAGCCCTGCAGCCTTCTTTGGTTTTGAGGCACCAATGGTTGCAGCTTTTGACTGTGCCAACGTGACCATCCTGAATCTCGACTTCCATTTACCTGCGGCAGTGGAGGCCGTGTCGCATGAACTGAGCATCGACGCAGATACACCAATCCTCACGGCAACCTTTGCAACATTCGCAACACTAGCAACATTCATCCCAACTGCACCAGGTTTTTCGACCGTAATCTCGATCTCTGGAAAGAGATCGGGGGCCTCCTCTACCCTTGGATCATGCGAAACCGACCGAATAATCCCCGTTTGGGAGAGGTTCGAACGCGCCGCAGCCGAGGGCCCGCTTCGAATGAACCATCCGGGCAGTCCGCCCTCACTGATGAGGCCCTGCTCGATGAAGCTACTTTTGATGAGGCCGAGGCCCGACTGACAGACATTGAGGACAGGGGAAGTATCGACGTCCTCGCGCCGTGGGAAGAGTTCGGCCCCCCACCCACCGGCAGCTGGGGTCCCGACGTCCTCGGGGAAGGATTCGAAGCCCAGACCATCCCGCTGCAGCCCGACGAAGAGGGTGAGCTGGTGGCAACCCTGGTGCGGCAGAAGCCCCATGAAGAGCCTGCGGGAAGCACCCAGACCAGGTCCTGGATGCAGGCACTGCACGTTAAAGCGGCGAAAAAGTCCAAGCCCAAGTTCGTCATGCTGCATGTCCACGGCCGCAACGACTACTTCTTTCACCCGGACTCAGCGCAAAAGTTCTCCGAGATGGGCGCTGCTTTCTATGCCCTGGACCTGCGCAAATACGGACGCTCCCTTCGACCCTGGCAGACCATCGGTTACACCCTCAACCTCGCTGACTACGACGAAGAGATCAACGCTGCCCTCGACGTGATTCGACAGGATCACCCCGGCCTCCCAGTTTTCATGATCGCTCACTCCATGGGCGGACTGGTTGCAACGCTGTGGGCGTGGAGGAACCCGGGGGTTCTCTCGGGACTGATCCTGAACTCCGCCTGGCTTGAGCTGCAGGTCCACACCGGTATGCGCAACGCCATTCACCAGGTTGCTAAGCGCGTGGCCCGGATTCGCCCCCGGGCCGCCATCATGGGTGTCTCCAAGAACGACTACTACTTCAGGTCGCTTGCCAGTGGATGGGGTGGCAGCGGGTTCGACGCGCCCGACTACTTTGCCGAGAACCTCGAGGACCGCGCCAACGTGGGTTGGAAGATCATTCCGGAATGGAAACTCCCCTACTCCTACCCGGCCCCGGCCGCCTGGGTGGTAGGGATCCTTGAGGGCCACGAACTGGTCCAGGACCACGTTCACCTCGACTGCCCGGTTCTGGCGATGGCATCGACGAACTACGACCCCTCGGAAGAGTGGACCGAGGCGGTGTTCAACAGTGATGTCGTCCTCGACGCAGATGTCATCACCGAACGCGCCGGGAACCTTTCCGATTCCGTCACGATTGCCCGTTTCCCCGGCAAACACGATCTGCTGCTATCAGACCCACCGGTTCGCCGCGACATCTTCACCACCATTTCCCGGTGGATGAAGTTCATTGGCGAGGACGACTAGGCGCCCCGGTTGACCTCATCGATCGACTCTCGAAGGGTCGGTCCGGCCTCATCTCCAAGGTGCCAGGCAGTCCACCCATCCTCACCGTAGATTCCGGCGGCACGAAGGGCCTGGGTGGGATCGGAGAACGCTCCGGCTGGAACCAGCACGCGACCCTCGAGTGTGAGGACGGCGCCCTCGGGTGTGCGGTGCGCCGGGCGCAGGGACAGCGGGGTATCCGTTCCGAGCATGACTGCAAGTGATCGCAGGCCAACGGGATCCATCCGCACCTCCGCCATAGCCGCCCGCTGCATCTGTGCGCGACGGGCCCTGCGACTGGGCAGGGGGCTGACCGGTTCGGCGACGGCCTGTTCCTGAGCTCGACGACGCGCAAAACGACTGGCGCGGGTCGGCATCCCGCCGGGGGCGGTGGTGGTTGGAACCGACGGCTTGGGAACGGGAACCTGTTCGGCAACTGGAGCGGACTTTTCGCCAGCCTTCTCTGCCTCACGCCGGACCTCGGGATCACGACGACGCGCCATCACATCGGGCGCCGGTTCGCCCTCAACCGAAACGCTTCTGCGGGTGCTGCGCCCCGAGGACTCCAGTGTGGCAACCAGGTTGCCGCTCTCAACCACCGGGGTGAAGCGGTGGTTGTACAGCCTCTGACCGACCGGGTCCACCTCGAGGAAGGCGCGACCGTTGCTGGTGCGCCGCAACGACATCTCGTGAACCTCGACGCCGGAGGAGGACAGGACATCAAGCGCTGGACGTACCTCCGGGGTGATCTCAGCCGCCACGAGAACCATGCGCGGACCGTTGGGAGGCGAGGTCGGCATCGACTCGCGGAAACGAGCCCAACCGGCCTTGAAACCCTCGATACCATGCGGATAGTGGCGGGCCAGATCGGTCCACGACATCGCGGCTGAGTCAGCCAGGCGTGAAAGGGCATCAATCAGAATGTCGGCATCAAGCAGCCGAACGACCTCGACTGCCACCACCTGGCCCGCTGCATCCAGTGCTGTTAGACGAGGAGCATCGCTGGCTTCATCCGAGCCACCCTCCCAGGTGATGGGGAAAAGTGGACGCGAAACTATCTCAAGGACCTGCGAGCGAACCGCCTGCAAGACATCTTCACTGAACCCATCGGGGACCACGTGACCAAACTGAGCTGGGACAAGCCGACCGTTCTCAAGCTCAAAAAGTGCCATCGTCTACCCCTAAAAAGTGCGTAACTACCCCCTATTGTGTCACGCGGAACGCGGCCGTAGTGGCACAAGGGGGCATCCCGCGCAGTGGAGCGCTACCTGGGGCGAGTCGCCACCGCTGCAGGCACCCAGTCCCGAGGCGCAGAGGGACTCTGCCTGACTGGCCAGTCCTCGCCTCTCTAGATCGTCGACCAGGATCTCCACCAGCACCGGACTGACGCCCTCGGCTCCCGCTATGGACGAAACTGTGGCCCCGGTTCGAAGGTGGGCACGGACTCGCTCGGCAAGGGAGAACGGCGCGGTACTCACAGGAAAAGCCGTCCGATCTGGAAGAAACCAACGGAGAGCAACCACGCCACCACCAGCTGGACACCCACAGCCGCTACCGTGAGGCGACCACCGATCTGCCGCACCTGTTCCGCGACGGTGGCGAGGCACGGCGTGTAGGTGAGGACGAAGATCAGGAAGGCCAGGGCTCCGAGCGGGGCCGCGGATCCCGCCGCCTTCTCAAATGAACCCGTCACGAGGGCCGGGAGTGCCCCAAGATCTTCGCCTCCCTCTTCGGCATCGCCAGCATCCTGAACGTCCATGTTGTAGGAGACAACGATCGAGGAGATGACAGTTTCCTTAGCCACGAACCCGGTCATTAGTGCGCCGGTCATGTGCCACTCACCAAAACCCGCAGGTTTGAACACCGGCACCAGCATCTGGGCGGTAGCTCCGTAGGCGGAGTCTTCCATCGGCATCTCGGGGTCGGCGAATCCATATCCCGAGGCCGTGGGGATAGAAGCGAGGAGCCAGACCACCATGGTCATGACCACGATGATCTTCCCGGCCCCCTTGACGAAGGACCACGAACGCAACCAGGTCTTATGCACCGTCGAGAGGATCCTGGGCACACCGTAGGGCGGCAGCACCAGCATCAGCGGTGCCTCGGTCTGGTTCTTCGTGAAGATCGGCCTGAGAGCCAGAGCCCCCAGCACCACCATGGCAATCGACAGCATGTAGAGGCCGAAGATGACGGTCCCCGTGTTCTCCGGGAAGAAGATGCGGGCAATCATCAGGTAGATGGTCAGCCGCGCCGCACAGGAGGTGTAGGGAGTGATCAGGACGGTGACGATGCGCTGGCGTGCGTTTGGTAGGGAACGCACCGCGGCCAGGGAGGGAAGGTTGCAGCCAAACCCCATGATCAGCGGCATAATGACCCGACCGTCGAGGCCGATCTTGCGCATCAGTCGATCACCGAGGAATGCCGCCCGCGCCATGTAGCCAGAGTCTTCCAACAGCGAGATCATCAGGAAGATGATGAACATCAGGGGCACGAAAGAGGCCACAACACCCAGTCCGGTGAGTAGTCCCCCAACCAGGAAACCCTGCACCCAGGTCTGCTCCCAGCCGATCGAGGTGAGGAGCGAGTTGGTGAGGTTTGTTAGCGAGGCGGTCCCGGGAACATCCGATGTGAAAAGACCGTCGAACAGGTCCATGACCGGCGCAACCCACTCCCCCGCGATCTTGAACAGCAACCACATGAGGGCGAAGAAAATGGGCAGACCCAGCCACGGGTTGAGCAGAACGCGGTCGATACGATCGGAACGGGACATCCGGGGTTGATCGAGGACGAGGTGACCCAACTCCTTTTCGACCCCGTCGACCCAGTCAAACAGCTCTTCGGCCTCATCAATCAGCTGCCCGCTCCGGAGGGCCGAGGTCGAATCAACGGCCGCGTGGGCACAGACGCCGGTCTCTTGGCAGTGACAGCTGACCTGACCGACCAGGTGGGCCGGTGTCGAACAGTTCTGAGTGGCGAGGGCGGCGGCCGCTGCGACCTGGTTGTAACCCGGAGCCGTGGGCTGCGGTTGCACCCCCCGCACCCGAGGTCGTAGCTGGAGTCCCCGGGCGAGGAAGTCTTCGACCTCGTCTCTCTGGCGAGAGTTCCTTGAATCCACGGCCATGACGGGAACCCCGAGGGTCTTCTCAAGAGCTTCAATCGAGATGTGCTCGCCCTCGGCCTCAGCCACATCTGTGAGTGTCACCATGGCGACTATGGGCCTGCCGGTGCGAGCCACCTGGGCCAGCAGGTACAGGGAGCGTGTCAGGGCTGTGGCGTCGAGGACGCACACCACCAGGTCGACGGAGCGCCCACTGGCCGGATCGGTGAATGATCCGGCTACCCCCGCCAGGGTGTCGACCACTACCTTCTCATCAGGGGACTGCGCCACCAGCGAGTAGGTTCCCGGCATATCAACAATGCGCGCCCCACCCCGAACCGAGCGTCCCACCGCGACCTCTACGGTCGTGCCCGGAGCATTGACCACCGCCTGGCGCGAACCGGTAATCATGTTGAAAAGCGTTGACTTGCCGACGTTGGGGTTACCCGCCAGGAGAATGGTGGGTTCGCCGGACTCGTCCTTTATTCCAGCGGTTCCCGAAAGTGCAATGGAGTGGGGGCCCGAGGTCGGGGAGCAGTGGGAGCAGCTCACCGGAGCGAACCCGACGGCGCGATGTCCTCAACCAGGATTCGCTGTGAACTGCGGTGGTCAACCGCAATGCGTGTGCCCGCAATGTTGATGACCCGGCCGCCAAAGGCCGCCCGATTTACCACGGAGAGTTCCGCACCCACCCGAATACCCAGTTCCCGAAGGCGCAACTCAAACTCTCGGTCCACGTCGACACTGAGAATCCGCGCCCGACTGCGCACGGGACACTTCGCAAGCTTCATACCCCTATGGTAAGCCTCACCTAAGCTCCCGTATAGATATTTCGTGCAGGTTATGTTGCGTAAATGGGGGATCTCCCCCACACCCCGACTCGTTTGGGCCCTTGGTCCCAAGAATCGCTTGGGAGCAAAGACAGGGGCCCGACCCCCACCTTGCGGCGGAAGATCGGGCCCCAAACTACTGGCTTACTCGCCCTGCATTACGACGGCGCGGCCTGCCTCAAGGCGAGCAACCGGAACGCGGAACGGCGAGCAGGAAACGTAGTTCAGACCCACCTTGTTGAAGAAGTGGATGGAAGCCGGATCGCCACCGTGCTCACCACAGACACCGAGCTTCAGCTCAGGCTTGGTGGAACGGCCGCGCTCTGCGCCCATCTCAACCAGGCGACCCACACCGTTGACATCGATGGTTTCGAACGGTGAAACCCCAAAGACACCGGCTTCGATGTACTCGTCGAAGAAGGCGCCCTCAACGTCGTCACGTGAGAAGCCCCAGACAGTCTGGGTCAGGTCGTTGGTGCCGAACGAGAAGAAGTCGGCTTCACGAGCCAGGTCCATGGCGGTAACAGCCGCGCGGGGCAGCTCGACCATGCAGCCGATCGGAATGTCCAGCTTGACGTTGAACTGCTCCTCAACAGCCTTCAGCTCGGGCTCCAGGAAGGAACGAACCAGCTGCTGCTCACGAATCGAAGCCACCAGCGGAACCATGATCTCCGGGCGAGGATCCAGTCCCTCTGTCTTCAGCTCGGCGGTTGCCTCAGCAATCGCGCGGGCCTGCAGCTTGAAGAGGCCGGGCAGGTAGAGGCCCAGGCGGACGCCACGCAGACCCAGCATCGGGTTCGCTTCGTGGAGGCGGCGCACCTCGGTCAGCAGGCGCTCGTCCTCAGCCGAGATCTCCTCGCCCATTGCCTTGGCAACGGCCGACTTAACCTCGAGGCTGGTGAGGTCCGGAAGGAACTCGTGGAGCGGCGGGTCAATCAGGCGGATGGTCATCGGCAGACCATCCATGGTGCGGAGCATCTCGAGGAAGTCACCCTTCTGGAGAACCTCGAGGGCATCCAGTGCTTCCTGCTGGTCCTCAGAACCGGCTTCGGAGAGAATCACACGCTCAACCAGCGGACGACGGTCACCGAGGAACATGTGCTCGGTACGGCACAGGCCGATCCCCTGGGCGCCAAAGTCAATGGCGTGGCGGGCATCCATCGGGTTGTCTGCGTTGGCACGGACCTCCATGCGACGAACCTCGTCGGCGTGGGTGAGGATACGGTGAACCGAGTCGATCAGCTCAGCCGTCTCAGAGTCATCACCCGCGGCTGCCAGTCCGGCCTCAAGGCCCTCGAGAAGGTAGGTGGTAACTGCAGAATTCTCAACCTCAACCTCTCCGAGGAAGACCTCACCGGTTGAACCATCAATGGTGATGACATCTTCGGTGGTGAGGATGTAGTCGCCGACGCTCACGGTGCCTTCGGCAGCGCGAATGTCGAGGTCGTCTGCACCAACGACACAGGTGGTGCCCATGCCACGGGCAACAACGGCGGCGTGCGAGGTCTTACCACCGCGGGCAGTCAGAACGCCCTCGGCTGCAACCATGCCCGGAAGATCCTCCGGGTTGGTCTCGCGTCGAACCAGAACGCAGGCAATGCCGGCGGCGGCGTAGGCCTCAGCCTGGTCGTTGTTGAAGGCGATGCGGCCAACAGCGGCACCCGGTGAAGCAGCCATGCCCTTGGCGATCAGGGTCTTCTCAGCGGTAGCTGAGATCTGCGGGAACATCAGGTGGGTCAGCTGCTCACCGGTGACGCGCTCCAGAGCCTCATCACGGGTAATCAGCTTCTCGTCGACCAGCTGGATGGCAACGCGGAAGGCGGCGCCAGCGGTGCGCTTACCAACACGGGTCTGCAGCATCCACAGCTTGCCCTCCTGGATCGTGAACTCGATGTCACAGAGGTCCTGGTAGTGGGTCTCAAGCTTGCGCATGATGGCGCGCAGTTCCTTGTACGCCGCGGGATCCTGATCCTCAAGTGCCGCCAGCGGCTCGGTGTTACGGATACCCGCAACAACGTCCTCACCCTGGGCGTTCATCAGGTAGTCACCGTAAACGCCGGAGTGGCCGGTGGAGGGGTCACGGGTGAAGCAGACACCGGTACCCGAGGTGTCACCCAGGTTGCCGAAGACCATGGTCTGAACGTTGACAGCGGTTCCCAGGTCCTCAGGGATCAGCTCGCGGCGGCGGTAGATCTTGGCGCGCTCGGTGTTCCAGGAACGGAAGACGGCCTCAACGGCCATGTCCATCTGTTCGCGGGGATCCTGGGGGAACGGCTTACCCGTCTCCTTCTCAACGATCTCCTTGTACTTGGCGACCAGCTTCTTCCAGTCGTCAGCGGTGAGGTCGGTGTCGGCCTCCTTGCCGAGCTCTTCCTTCAGATCCTCCAGGGCATCGCCAAACAGATCGCCATCAACGTCGAGGACGGTCTTGCCAAACATCTGGATCAGGCGGCGGTAGGAGTCCCATGCGAAACGCTCGTCGGCGTCGCGTGCCAGACCCTTGACCGACTCATCATTGAGTCCGATGTTGAGAACGGTTTCCATCATGCCGGGCATGGAGAACTTTGCGCCCGAGCGAACCGAAACCAGAAGCGGGTGCTCCGAGTCACCGAGTTCGCGTCCCATGGTCTCTTCAACCTTGCGCAGTTCCTTGGTGACCTCGGTCGACAGCTCTTCGGGAACCGAGCCGGACTCAAGGTAGACGCGGCATGCCTCAGTCGTGATGGTGAATCCGGGGGGAACGGGAAGGCCCAGGCGCGTCATTTCTGCGAGGTTGGCACCCTTACCACCGAGAAGATCCTTCTGATCCTTGTCACCCTGGGAGAAGTCATAAACGTATTTGACCATTTGTCGATCAAGCCTCCGTGCTAGTTCGTCGGCGCCGGGAGCGGCTGCCAATTCGTCACAACATTGCGACGCACGAGGGCCAGTTTAGCAATCATTCCCCCCGAGCTATTTGCTCACTTTGTGGCACAGGCCTCTAATCGGGGGACTTTCGCCCTAAACGTACGCAACCCGCGTCAGCTAAGTCATGGAGTCGCAAAGGTTACTTATGGGCATAGAAAAACGCGAGGGGTGGAACCAATCGACTCCACCCCTCGCGCTGACAGGCTGCTAGCCCTCAATCAGCATTTCTACGTCCGGGAAGACCGGATTGACCTCTCCGTTGAAGGAGAACTCGGGCTTGCCATCGACCTCCTGAACTCCAACGGTGACAACGTCACCGGGCTTGATGGTTCCGAAGAGAATCCTCTCAGAGACGGCGTCCTCAATATCGCGCTGGATTACGCGACGCAGAGGACGGGCTCCAAGAACCGGATCGTAACCACGATCAGCCAGAAGCTCGCGGGCCTCATCCGTCAGCTGCAGACCCATGTCCTGCTCCATCATGCGCTTGCGCAGACGGTCGATCATCAGGTCCACGATGGTCCGGATATCCTCGCGGGTCAGCGGCGGGAAGATCACCACTTCGTCTACGCGGTTGAGGAACTCGGGGCGGAAGTGCTGCTTCAGCTCTTCGTTGACCTTGGCCTTCATCCGGTCATAGTCGTGGGTCATTGCGTCGCCGGACTGGAAGCCGGTGATGACACCCTTATTAATGTCGCGGGTACCGAGGTTGGTGGTCATCAGGATGACCGTGTTCTTGAAGTCAACCTTGCGTCCCTGCGAGTCCGTCAGGTGACCTTCTTCAAGAATCTGCAGCAGCGAGTTGAAGATATCCGGGTGGGCCTTCTCGACCTCATCGAACAGCACCACGGAGAAGGGACGACGACGGACCTTTTCAGTCAGCTGTCCACCCTCGTCGTAGCCGACGTAGCCCGGAGGCGCACCGAAGAGACGCGATGCTGTGTGCTTCTCCGAGTACTCGGACATATCCAGCTGGATCAGCGCGTCCTCATCACCAAAGAGGAACTCGGCCAAGGTCTTGGCCAACTCGGTCTTACCGACACCGGTGGGTCCGGCGAAGATGAACGAACCACCGGGACGCTTCGGGTCCTTCAGACCCGCGCGGCTGCGACGAATCGACTGCGCCAGGGCCTTGACCGCCTCATACTGACCGACGACGCGCTTGTGCAGCTCGTCCTCCATCTTGATCAGCTTGGTGGTTTCAGTCTGGGTCAGCTTCACGACCGGAATGCCGGTGGACATGGCCAACACCTGGGCGATGTCTTCCTCTGTGACCTCAAGGATCTCGGTTTCACCAGCTCCGCGCCACTGGGCCTCACGTTCCTGGCGACGGGTGGAAAGCTTCTGCTCCTCGTCACGCAGGCTTGCCGCCCGCTCAAAGTCCTGGTTGTCAATGGCCGACTCTTTGGCCTGACGAACCTCGGCAATCTTGTCATCGAGCTCGCGGATTTCCGGCGGCGCAGTCATACGACGAATCCGCAGTCGGGCTCCGGCCTCATCCATCAGGTCGATCGCCTTGTCGGGAAGGAAACGGTCCGAAATGTAGCGGTCCGCAAGCGTCGCCGAAGCCTCAACGGCCTCATCGGTGATAACCACCTTGTGGTGGGCCTCGTAGCGGTCGCGCAGACCCTTCAGAATGCCGACGGTCTCTTCCATCGATGGCTCATCGACCTTAACCGGCTGGAAGCGACGCTCAAGTGCGGCGTCCTTCTCAATGTGCTTGCGGTACTCATCCAGCGTGGTGGCGCCAATGGTCTGCAGTTCACCTCGGGCCAGCATGGGTTTCAGCATCTGGGCGGCGTCAATCGATCCCTCAGCGGCGCCCGCACCCACCAGGGTGTGGATCTCGTCGATGAAGATGATGATGTCGCCCCGGGTGCGGATCTCTTTGAGGACCTTCTTGAGGCGCTCTTCAAAGTCACCGCGGTAGCGTGAACCTGCCACCAGCGAACCCATGTCGAGGCTGTAGATCTGCTTGCCCTTGATGGTCTCGGGAACATCTCCGTGGATGATCGCCTGCGCCAGGCCCTCTACTACCGCTGTCTTACCCACACCGGGTTCACCGATGAGGACGGGGTTGTTCTTGGTGCGACGTGAGAGGACCTGCATAACCCGTTCCATCTCAGACTTACGTCCGATGACGGGGTCGAGCTTGCCCTCACGGGCCGCCTGGGTGAGGTTACGGCCAAACTGCTCAAGGAGGGCGGAGTTACCGCGCTCCTTATCGCGCACCGGCGCACCGCTGGTTCCCACGGCCTCACGGCCATCGCCCTGGGTCTGGTAGCCCTGCAGTAGCTGCATGACGGCCTTGCGGATCTTCTGGGGATTGGCATCAAGCTTGTGCAGAACCTGGGCTGCAACGCCATCGCCCTCACGCAGCAGGCCGAGCAGGAGGTGCTCGGTGCCGATGTAGTTGTGACCGAGCTGCAGTGCCTCGCGGAACGACAGTTCGAAGACGCGCTTGGCACGCGGGGTGAAGGGAATGTGCCCCTCAACAGGCTTCTCGCCCTCACCGATCAGTTCGGTGACCGCCGCGCGGGCGTCCTCAAGCTTGATACCGGTCATTTCCATCGCCTTGGCAGCCACCCCGTCGGCCTCATGAATGAGGCCGAGGAGGAGGTGCTCCGTGCCGATGTAGTTGTGCTCCAGTCCGCGCGCCTCTTCCTGGGCGAGGACGATGACACGGCGGGCCCGGTCGGTAAATCTCTCGAACATGGCAACCCCCTTGGGATGGTGTGGCCGGTATTTCAGGGCGCTCCGGATATGGTGCGCCGACTACTGACAGAGTAGAGCGCCCCGGTGGTGACGGGGGGAATGTTCGCTGAAGGCGTGGGTTCAGCGGGTATCAACAATAAGCGTGACGGGGCCGTTGTTGATGAGGGCAACATCCATCATGGCGCCGAATCGACCGGTGGCGGTCTCTATCCCGCGCTGACGGAGGGCTTCGACCACGGCCTCGACCAGGGGTTCGGCGACCGGTCCGGGCGCGGCATCGGACCACGAGGGGCGCGTCCCCTTCTTCGTCCTGGCCTGCAGGGTGAACTGGGAGATCACGAGGACGGGAGCTCCCACCGACTCAAGGGACTGCTCGTCCTCGAGGATCCGCAGTGTCGCGATGCGCCGCGCCAGCTTCTCTGCATCCTCAACGGTGTCTTCCCTGTGAACACCAACTAGGGCAACCAGTCCGGGACGATTGATTTCACCGACCACCTCGCCCCCAACTGTTACGGAGGCGCGCAGGGCCCGCTGCAGAACCGCCTTCACTCACTCACCCTGCGCAGTCGATAGGGAGAGACGCGTCCCAGGCCACGAAGTTCGGTGGAGGGGAACTCTTGAATCTCGTACTCGCTGCGAACCGAGGACGAGTCGATGGCGGTCGCAGTCTTGGCATCGGTGAGGATGCTCCAGCGGGGGGCGATATCAACCAGGCGTGCAGCGAGGTTCACCGAGGGGCCAAAGACATCGCCGCTGCGAGAGAAGACATCGCCCTGGATGAATGAGGCACGAACCGGAAGGATGCCCTCCGCCATCTTGAGGCTATCGATAAGACTGGTGACGACTTCGAGGCCTGTTTCGAGGTCATCGGCAATGAAGAACACGGAGTCACCAATCATCTTGACGACCCGTCCCCCGGCAGAGGTGACCACGGTGCGACAGAGGTACTCGAAGCGCTCCACCAGCCCGACCAAATCGGCGCCCATAACCGAGGCGGTGTGGGTGTAGGAGGACATGTCGACAAACCCAAAGGAGCGACTGAGGGGGAAGCGGCGCTTCGAGTGGTCGGTTCCCCGGGCTGCGATCTCTCGCGTCATACGTTCGATGAGTGAGTACATCCGGCGACGCCAGGCGTACACCATCTGTTCTTCCAGGGGCTGCACCATCTGCTGCATTTCATCGATGGCGACGACGCGGGCGGAGGTGTCATCAAGGCCGAGTCGGCGCTCAACCCCCTCAACGAGAGCCTCGATCTCCCAGAGGGCGAGCCGGTCTGTGAGGTGGGCCTGGGCTCGCGCCAGGGAGGCGGCGGTGTTGGGGGCAAGTTTGGCGCGGAGAGTCGCGCTAAACCAGTTCTCAAACACCTCGTAGTCGCGCTCGGTGAAGCTGACCTGGTCGTGTTCACTGGGCGCAAAACCCATCTCTAACAGGTAGGTATGCACCTCTTCGAGAGAAATTCCCGATCGCTCGGCAAAGTCATTGGCAGTTAGGGTCGGTTCGCCTCCGAGCAGGAGATCCCGGTACTCATCCAACGTCCTCGACTCAACCTCGCGGCCCACAAGCTCTCCATTTCCAGCAACCATTCCGAAGTCATCGACCCCACTGCGCATCTCGAGCAGCTCCGGTAGTTCGTGCGCGCGCATCACTTCCGAGGCATCCTTGATGCCCCGATCAACCAGAGGGTCAAGTGTGGCGTGGGTCACTTGCAAAGTGTAACCCTCGTGCTGAGATTCGCCTAGTCAGCCTACCGCCGGTGTCTGGCCATTTACCCCGTAGTGACAGTCAAATCTTCAGGACATCAGCTTAGAACGGAAAAATGGCGGCCCTGACACTTCTTGCCGTCATTGCGCCACATCCCACCGCTCCCCATCCGGGCTGGCCTCACAACGTAGGGTTGATCTATGGAAAATCCAGAAACACCATCACCTCAATCGAACCAACGCAACTGGAGCGAACTGGATCGGGCGGCTAACCGCTATATCCACGACATCGTCGACCTTGATCCAATCGCCGCAACCGACTGGGGAATGGGAGATGATCCCAGCGCCCTACCCGACCTCTCCCCCGAAGGTTTCGCCGCTCGCGCCGCACTCGACGAGAAGTTCTTGGCTGAACTTCCCAACATCAAACTTGAAGATGAGGTCGACCGCATCACCGCCGATGCCCTGATCGACCGCCTCACCCTGGCTCAGCAGTTGCACGCGGGCCGGGAGGATAGCGGCGAACTGAACAACATCGCCTCCCCCCTGCAGGGTGTCAAGGATGCCTTCTCACTCATGGCCACAAAGACAGCTGGGGACTGGGAGGCCGTTTTCGAACGCATGCGTAATGTCCCGCGGGCATTGCGGCAGTACGCCCACTCACTTGCCTACGCAGCCGAGGGAGGCCGGGTGGCAAGCCGCCGTCAGGTCGAAATCGGGATCAGGCAGGCCGCGGCGATCGGCACCCCCGGCTCAAGTGGTGCGTTCTTCGAGCAGCTGGGGCGGCAGTGTCCGGCCGGCATGGCCCGACAGATCGGCGAGAAGAAGATCGATGAAGCCGTCGCTGAAGCCTCCCGTTCATATCTTTGGCTCAGCGGTTGGCTCAAGGACAACCTGCTTCCACTGGCTCCAGAAGAGGACGCTGTCGGCCGTGAACGCTACGAACTGTTCTCCGCCCTGTTCGTCGGAGCCCGAGTCGACCTCGACGAAACCTATGAGTGGGGTCTCGCGGAGCTAGCCGACATCGTCGCGGAGCAGCAGCGCATTGCGGACACGCTCTACGGCAGTGGCACCCCGATCCTTCAGGCTTTCGACAATCTCAATGCCGACTCCCGCTACCAGCTGCACGGTGAGGCCGAACTGCACGCCTGGCTGCAGAGCACCGGGGACCGGGCCATCGCGGACCTCAACGGTAAGCAGTTTGATATTGCCCCTGAACTGCAGGTTCTTCAGGCCCGCATCGCACCCTCTAAGGAGGGTGGGGTGTGGTACACGGGACCGTCAGCCGACTTCTCACGTCCCGGGCAGATGTGGTGGTCCATTCCCGAGGGCGAGGACGTGTTCCACACCTGGCAGGAAAAGACCACCGTCTTCCACGAGGGTATTCCGGGCCACCACCTGCAGATCGGGCAGGCGATGTACGAGGCCGGTTCGCTGAACCTGTGGCGCCGCCTCGGCTCCTGGAACTCCGGGCATGGCGAGGGGTGGGCCCTCTACGCCGAGCAGCTCATGAAAGAGCTGGGCTACATGGCTGATCCGGGCGACCACATGGGCATGCTGGACGCCCAGCGTCTGCGTGCGGCTCGCGTCGTCCTCGACATCGGAGTCCACCTCCGTAAGCAGCGTCCGGATGGGGCCGGAGTCTGGGATGCGGCGTATGCGGAGGCATTCCTGGCCGACAACTGCGCAATGTCACAGGGCCAGCGTGCCTTTGAACTGGACCGCTACCTCGGCTGGCCGGGCCAGGCGCCCTCGTACAAGATTGGCCAGCGCCTCTGGGTCAACCTGCGACGCGACTACATAGCCGCACGCCCAGAGGGTGAGATCTACAGCGACTCCGAGAAGAAGTTCCACACCCTGGCACTCTCGCAGGGCTCCCTACCCATGGATACCCTGCGACGCGCGGTCCTAGGGGGCGCCGCTTGAGCCGGTCGGACCGGGTGCGCCTGGTTCTTGGCTCCAGGTCTCCGGCCCGCCTCTCCACCCTGCGCAATGCGGGGGTCGACCCGATCGTGGTGGTTTCCAACCTCGACGAGGACGCCCTGCTGGCAACACTGGACCCCGCCGCGACTCCCGAGCAGATTGTCGGGGCCCTCGCCCTCGGCAAAGCGATGGAGGTAGCGGAAGGGCTCTCCACCGAAATCAAGCGCGACAAGGTCGACGACAGGACACGCCTGGTCGTCCTCGGCTGCGACTCCATGCTGCACATCAACGGGCGCATGGTGGGCAAACCCCACTCTCCCGAGGTGGCGAAGGAACGCATCCGCGAAATGCGCGGCGGTGACGCGGTGCTGTGGACGGGACACGCTGTAGTTGAGGTTTCCGAGGACGGCGCAGTTGGCTCACCCCAGGTAGCCTCCGCCTCAACCATCGTTCACTTTGGGGACATCTCTGATGAGGAGATTGACGCCTATGTTGCCAGTGGTGAGCCGCTGGAGGTGGCGGGTTCCTTCACCATCGATGGGCTGGGCGGCCCCTTCATCAGGGGTGTGACGGGCGACCCCCACTCCGTCGTCGGAGTTTCGCTTCCCCTGCTTCGCGACCTGGTGTCGAGGCTCGGCATCTTCTGGCCGGACTTCTGGACCAGCAAGTGACCTGGGTCCCACACGGCTAAGGTAGTTACATGAGTGAAATGTTGGCATGGGGCATTGGCCTCGCGACCGTTACCGACTCGGGTAAGACACTTGACGTCTGGTATCCCGAACCACACCTGGGCCCCGCGCCGGAAGGCGGGGATCCAGATCTGCTGGCCAAACTGGCCAGCCTAGAAGCCCGGGATGAAACGCGACGGGTTCACACCTCCGTCGTCCGTGTCACCTCGGATTTGCGGGATCAACCGACCTCAACCGCGGACGCCTACCTGCGCCTGCACCTGCTGTCGCACCGGCTAGCAGCCCCAAACACCATTAACCTCGACGGGATCCGCTCGCGACTGCCGGTGGTGGCGTGGACCTCTGCGGGACCATGCGCGGTAGAGGACTTTGAGGAGACACGGTTCCGCCTGCGGGCCCACTACCAGCACCCAGTTATCCTCACCGGCGTCGATAAGTTCCCGCCCATGGTGAACTACGTGGTTCCCGAGGGCGTACGCATCGCATCGGGTGCCAGGGTTCGCCTCGGCGCCCATCTCGCCGCCGGAACGGTGGTGATGCACGCGGGATTCGTCAACTACAACGCCGGGTCAGTCGGACGCGCCACCATCGAGGGACGCCTCTCCCAGGGCGTAGTCGTCGGAGAGGGAACGCATGTCGGTGGCGGCGCCTCGACCATGGGCCGCGTTATCGGCGCGGCTGACGAACGGGTCAGCCTGGGCAGCAACTGTGTCCTCGGCTCCAACTCCGGCCTCGGCATCCCCCTCGGGGATGACTGCGTGGTCGAAGCCGGTGTCTTCGTCACCGCCAACACCCGCGTCTCACTTCTTCCCGGCGGTGGTGTGGTCCCAGACTCTAACGGTTCCTTCATCAACCCCAAGCTGGTTCCGGCCTCACGCCTCGCCGGGGCCTCAAACGTCCTCTTCCGCCGCAACTCACTGACCGGTTCCATCGAGGCACTGGGACGCGGAGGTTCAACCATCATCCTCGCCTCCGGAGAAGGGGCTTAGCCGCAGGCCCCAGCACCAAAAGGGGCTGTCAGCAACCGATTCCTAGTGGTTGCTAACAGCCCCTTCAGTCTGTCCGAAAAACTAGCCGTCGCGACGGGCCCGTGCGCGCAGCGGCACGTAGTCCCGCATGACCTCACCGCGGTAGACCTGGCGCGGACGTCCAATCTTGGTCTGCGGGTCGTTGATCATCTCTCGGTACTGAGCGATCCACCCGGGCAGGCGGCCGAGGGCGAACAGCGGGGTGAACATCTTCGGCGGGAAGCCCATGGCCGAATAGATGAGTCCCGTGTAGAAGTCAACGTTCGGGTAGAGCTTGCGCTGAATGAAGTACTCATCCCCGAGGGCGATCTCTTCGAGTTCCATCGCAATATCAAGCATCTGGTCCTTCTTACCCAGCCGGGAGAGGACGTCGTGAGCGCTTTCCTTAACGATGGCGGCGCGAGGGTCATAGTTCTTGTAAACGCGGTGACCGAAGCCCATGAGCTTCACTCCGGCTTCCTTGTTCTTGACCCTATCGACGTACTCTTTGACCGAACCACCGCCGCTAACGATCTGGTTCAGCATCTTGAGGACGGCCTCATTAGCGCCACCGTGAAGGGGGCCCGAAAGCGCCCCGATACCGGAGGCAACAGATGAGTAGAGGTTCGCGTCAGAGGAACCCACCAGACGCACGGTCGAGGTCGAACAGTTTTGCTCGTGGTCGGCGTGCAGGATCAGCAGCATGTCAAGGGCGCGCACCAGTGCCGGGTCGATGTCGTAGGACTGGTAGGGCATACCAAAGGTCATGCGGATGAAGTCTTCGGTGTAACCGCGCTGGCTATCCGGGTAGAGCAGGGGAAGACCCGCCGCCCTCTTAGCGATGTACGAGATCATGGTGGGCATCTTGGCGATCAAGAGCACCAGGGCCCGGTCGAGCTGTTCGGGATCGTGTGGATCCAGCGTTTCTTCATAGTAGGTCGCCAGTCCCGCCGTGCCGGCCTGCAGAATAGCCATGGGGTGGCCGTTGTGGGGGAAGGCGGTGAAGAAGGCCTTGAAGTCCTCATGTAGCAGGCGGTGACGCTGGATGCGACGCAGGAAGCTCTCAAGCTCCTGAGCCTTGGGGAGCTCCCCATAGATCAGCAGCCAGGCCACCTCGAGGAATGAGGAGTGGCGGGCCAGCTGGTCGATCGGGTAGCCCCGGTAGCGCAGAATGCCCGCATCACCATCGATATAGGTGATGTCAGAGGCACAGGCCGCGGTGTTGACGAACCCGTAGTCAAGGGTGACATCGCCGGTTGTGGCAAGCACCTTTGAGATGGCGAAACCATCGGAGCCTACAGTCGAGGTGACACGAGGTAGCTCTACCCTTGTGTCCCCAACCGTCAGAAGCCCATCCGGCTTCTTTTCTACAGCTACCTCAGCGTCCAGGTTCTGTTCAGCCATACCCACTGCTCCTATAAGTTGTGTTGTCTTGAGTGCCTGAGCACCAGTCTGCCTCACACCGGCGTTTCGGGTGTTGGCCCGGTCACGATAGGGACGTTCGTCCCACACTGGACGTCGCTAACAGTACAGCCGTGACGCGCACCTCAACACCTCGAAACTACAGCTTACAGGGGTGAATGTGTTTGAAGTCACCTAGTCCTTGAGGTGGTCGTTGATATCCGCCGGCAGCGCTTCGACCACTGGGTGGTCCATCTCGATGACACCGGTTTTCATTGCGCCGCCGGGTGAACCGATGGTGTCAAAGAAATCCACATTGGCCTTGTAGTAGTCCGACCACTTATCCGGCAGATCGTCCTCGTAGAAAATCGCCTCAACCGGACACACCGGCTCGCAGGCCCCACAGTCCACGCACTCTTCCGGGTGGATGTAGAGCATCCTGTTGCCCTCATAGATGCAGTCCACTGGGCATTCGTCAACGCACGCGCGGTCTTTAATGTCCACGCATGGTTCCGCGATGATGTAAGTCATTGCTCCTCCTGAGAACTAGCTTAACCCCCGTGTCCAGATCGCTAGACTTCAAAAATGCGCTCTTTCGAACAACCAGCACCCGATCCGCAGCCCCCTGCGCTTCCCTGGCTGGAGTGGACTGCGGGTCAGCGTGTCGTGGTCAGGTATGTGGATGAGGACGGCAGCACGCGCGACGCCCTCGGCACCCTGGTCGAGACGGAACCCGACCACGTTGTCATTGACGCACGACGAGGCCGAGTGCGGGTTGAAGCCACGCAGATGATCATCGGACGCATCGTCAAACCGCCCCGACCCTGGGGCGCACCCCCGCACCTGGGCTAGGGACAGAAAACCCCCGACCTGAGGGTCGAGGGTCACTGTGTCTAGGAGTGGGTCGCGTCGAGACGCTTCCGACGCGAAGCGTTCCTCGCCCGTTCCGTCTTGTCGAGGTCGACCTTACGGATACGAATCTTGGTCGGAGTGACCTCGACACACTCGTCATCTGAGGCGAACTCCAGGGACTCCTCAAGTGTGAGCTTGCGAGCCGGAGTCATTGACTCGAAGGCATCCGCTGTTGCCGAGCGCATGTTGGTCTGCTTCTTCTCACGGGTGACGTTCACGTCCATGTCATCGCCTCGCGAGTTCTCGCCGACGACCATGCCCTCGTAGACATCATCGGTGGGCTCAACCATCAGGGTGGAGCGTTCCTGCAACTGGACCATCGCGTAGGCCGTTGCGACACCGGCTCGGTCGGCCACCAGGGATCCGGTGGGACGACGAACGATTTCCCCCTGCCAGGGCTTGTAACCGTCGAAGACAGCGGACTGGATACCGGTGCCACGGGTCTCGGTCAGGAACTGGGTGCGGAAACCAATCAGGCCGCGCGCCGGCACCTGGAACTCAAGACGGACCCAGCCGGAGCCGTGGTTGGCCATCGACTGCATCAGTCCGCGGCGAGCAGCCAGAAGCTGTGTCACCGAACCGAGGTACTCCTCGGGAATATCAATGGTGAGGTGCTCCATCGGCTCGTGAACCACCCCGTCGATAACCCGGGTGACAACCTGGGGCTTACCGACGGTCATCTCGAACCCCTCGCGGCGCATCTGCTCGACCAGAATGGCAAGGGCGAGCTCTCCGCGGCCCTGGACCTCCCAGGTATCGGGGCGAGCGGTGGGAAGAACACGAATCGAGACGTTGCCAATCAACTCTCGGTCGAGGCGATCTTTAATCTGGCTTGCCGTGACCTTGGAACCCTTCTCTTTGCCTGCGAGCGGCGAGGTGTTGATTCCAATGGTCATCGAAATGGCTGGCTCATCCACATGGATGGCAGGCAGGGGGTTCGGATCATCCACATCAACCAGTGAGTCACCGATAGTGATGTCCTCAATGCCCGCAACAGCCACGATGTCACCCGCGGTGGCAGACTCTGCGGGTTCGCGCTGCAGTCCCTTGGTTCGCAGGATCTCGGTGATCTTCACGTTCTTCTTGGTCTCATCTCCGCGGATCCAGGTCACGGTATCGCCCTTATGCAGGGTGCCATTGTGGACGCGCAGCAGCGCCAGGCGGCCTAGGAACGGCGAAGCGTCCAGGTTCGTCACCTGGGCTTGCATCGGCGCGCCCTCCTCATAGGACGGGCCGGGGATGTGATCAAGAATCGTGTTGAACAGCGGTTCAAGGTCCTCGTCAGGCAGGGTTCCGTCGTCCGGTTGGGTCTTTGATGACAGACCAGCCTTCGCCGAGGCAAACAGGATCGGCGCGTCCAAAACCTTATCCACATCAATGTCATAGCCGTCGTGGACGAGGTCGTCAGCAAGCGAAAGCAAAAGCGTCTGGGTCTCATCGACGACCTCGGAGATACGAGCGTCGGGGCGATCAACCTTGTTGACGACGATGATGACCGGCTTGTTGGCCTGCAGGGCCTTGCGCAACACGAAGCGTGTCTGAGGCAGCGGCCCCTCGGAGGAGTCAACAAGCAGGACAACCCCATCGACCATGGAGAGGCCTCGTTCGACCTCACCACCAAAGTCGGCGTGACCCGGGGTGTCGACCACGTTGATCGTGATCTCCTCAAGACTGCCGTCGTCGGGGTTCTTACGCCTGTAATTCACCGCGGTGTTCTTCGCGAGAATGGTGATTCCTTTTTCGCGCTCAAGGTCGCCTGAGTCCATGACCCGTTCCCCGGTGGATTCCTGGGACTGGTGTTCGGTGAAGGCGCCTGCCTGCCAGAGCATGGCATCAACCATGGTGGTCTTGCCGTGGTCGACGTGGGCGATGATTGCGAGATTACGGATATCGGGACGTACGGGCATTGAGATGCCTCCCCCAGAGGTTGCTACACGAGTAAAAGTTCGGATCTCAGTGGAAATATCTGCACTCAGGGATGACTGTGCACCTCCGAGTTCAGTTCCGCTGAAGCCGAAAACCCAGTCTAACGGCCAGATGTCGCATGAATACAGGGCCACCGGGGTTACGGCGTGCGAGCTTCGACACCACGGGGCCTAAACTTCAGGGATGAACTACCAGTTGGTCTTCCGTTCTCGATACGGTCAGCTCGCAGCCTGGGGCCTTCTTGGCTTCAGCGTTTTCTTCCTCGGCATGGTCTGGTACATGGATGGTTTCGTCCAGATGCTTGCGGCCCTTCCCTTCCCGATCGGCCTCGTTTACTTCTCATGGTGGATCTGGTCTTTCCCCGCCGTGATTGCCGATCGACGTGGAATTAGGGTCCGCAATCAGATCCGGACAGCAGACATCTCCTGGGATGCCCTGGCGAAAGCCGAGGCTCGCTGGGGCCTCTACCTCTACGCCACCCCGGATAAGGTTGAGGTCAAACCCTCTCCTCAGGAGGCAGTCACCAAGAGGGAGGCGGGGCGGCCTCTCACCATCGGTGATGTCGACCCGGTCAACCTTGATCCCGATGACCTGGCGAGCAAGAAGGCAATCTACGCCTCTGCCGTTCCGGCCCGGGGAGGTTTCAAACACGCCACTGATAAGGGCGCCCCGAGCATCCCGCCCCTTGAGTTAGAAAGCCGCAACCACGTCGTTGTTCGCACCACCCCGTTGGTGGTGGCACGCATCATCGAAGAGGAAAAGTTCTATCTGGATAACCCTGAGAAGCGGCCTGAGAGCCATGCCTCCAAGGAAGCCTTCGAGATTGAAGGGGCTGACTTTGCAGGGTTGAAACTTCGCTACAACTGGCTGCAGATCGGCGTCTTCATCGTGATTGCTGGCTACTGGCTCTGGCGCATCTTCTCCATGTAGCACCCACTCGTTTTGGATAGCAGAAGGCCCCGAGTCCGTTCTTTCGAACAGGCTCGGGGCCGACTGCTTTAGTCACCGGGCGTGGGCGAAACCCGCCTAAGTGAACGGTTGGCTACTTGAGGAAGCCGACGTTCTCACCCTGGATCGAAGACATGCCGAATGCACCGTAGTTAGCAAGGTTGGCCGGAACAGCGGTCATTTCCATGCGGCGGTACAGGGGCAGGATCATCGTGTTCTCCCAGATAATCTGGTCGACCTCGTTAGTCAGCTTGAGGCGAGTTGCGTGATCGGGCTCAGAGGCAATCTCTGCCGACAGTTCATCAATGCGCTCGTCACAGATGCGTGCGTAGTTCTGGCCCTCAGGGGCAAGCGCGTTGCAGGAGTAGAGCTGGTTGATGTTGGCCATCGGGTACGGGGTACCCTGCCATGCGAATGAGGTTACGCCGAAGGTGCCAGCAAGTACCTCATCGAAGAAGGTCGCGGTCTCAACGTTGCGGATGTTGACCTTAACGCCGATCTGCTTCAGCTGAGCCTGCAGCAGCTCGCCCTCGTTCTTCGAGGTGGAGACATCAGGCATCATCATGTAGTCGAACTCGAGGGTGGCGCCGTCCTTGGTGCGGTACTCAGCACCATCTTCGAGAACCCAACCCTGCTCGTCGAGCTCGGTGCCCGCACGCTCAGGATCGTAGGAGTAATCGGTACCGTTGTCCTGGTAGCCTTCCTGGCCGGGCATGAAGAAGTGGTTACCAAGGACGAGTTCCGAAGGAACCAGATCCGGGATACCGGAGAGGTCGGACTCGGTGATGGCAACACGGTCAACGCCGCGGGCGATCGAAGCGCGAAGGTCCTTGTCCTGGAGGACGCCTGACTCACCGTTGAAGGTGAAGTGACGCCACTGCAGGCCACCGGCGCGGCGGATCTCGCCGTCGGCGCGGGTAGCGGCCTCAAGGTATTCCTGAGCGGAAATGATGCCGGTCAGAACGTCGATCTCAGAACCAGCAAAAGCGGTTCCGGTTGCGGCGGAGTCCATGACGCGGAAGCTCAGGGAGTCAAGCATGGGCTCTTCGCCCCACCAGGTGGGGTTCGGCTCAAGGGTGATGACCTGCTGGGCAACGTCAACGTTGGCGACCTGGTATGAACCGGCCAGCCAGTCGTTGTTCGGCTCGTCCCAACCGTCGTTGAAGGTATCGGCGTCAGAGACACCGGCAGCCGGGTAAACGGTCGAGAGTGCAGCGGACCAGTCCGGGAAGATGGTCTTGTAGGTAACTACGACCTCGAACTCATCGGCGCCCTGCTCGACACTTGCCATGTCGGAGAAGCCGTCGGTCGAAGCGCAGAGGAACGCATCATTTTCGCCGTTGCAGGCATTCCAGGTGGCCTGGTAGTCAGCAACGGTGATCGGGGTGCCATCGCCCCAGACTGCGTTCTTGTTGAGGCGCAGGGTTACGACCTGGTCCTTGTCAGCACCGTCGCCATCCTGAACTTCGTAGCTCTCTACGTAGTTGGGGTTGACATCGAACGTGCCATCGCCCTGGTAAATCCAGTTGTTGGGAGCAATGAATGTCGCCATGGTCGAGGAGAGGTCAACCTGGTTGCCATTGACATTCAGGGTGTTCCAGGTGGTGGGCATCGAGCTGATAGCAAAACGCAGGACGCCGCCCTTTTCGAGATCAGCGCGGTCGTGAGCGTTGATGTTGACTGCTGGTACGGCTTCGGATGCACCGTTTTCCGAACCACTTGCGTCACCGGACTGGCCGCTGGAACCGCTGGAACAACCAGCAAGACCCAGGGCAGCTACGGCGGCGGTTGCTGCGAAGACACGCAATGAGCGTCGCATCAAAAATCCTCCATATTGAATCGTGTACAGACCTGACCACCTTAGGCGGCCATGCAGAACCGGCTCGCCCGAGAGGGGCGAGCCGGTGCGTTTTGAGCCTAAACCGTGACCAAATACCCACAATTTGAGAGGGCGGCCACAGAAATTAGCGGTTTTCTGCTGCCTCCTCGTCCAAATCGTGGACAACATCGGGGACGAAGGGGTTAAGCGGTTCCGGGTAGTGACATGCGGTCTGCATGTCATAGGAACCCTCGCGCGGCTTCAGCTCCGGGCGCTCGTCAATACACAGCTGCTGCTTGTCTTCAGGAAGCAGCTTGAACAACGGGCACCTGGTGCGGAAACGGCAACCCGAGGGAGGGTCAGCTGGTGAGGGCAGGTCACCACTCAGCAGGATTCGCTCCCTGGAGCGCTCAAGGCGGGGGTCGGGGATCGGAATAGCGGAGAGCAGAGCCTGGGTGTAGGGGTGCTGCGGGGCGCGGAAGACCTCTTCCACGTCACCCTTCTCAACAATGACACCCAGGTACATGACCGCAACCCGGTCGGCAATGTGACGCACGACGGAGAGGTCGTGGGCCACGAAGAGGTACGACAGTCCCAGCTTGGCCTTGAGCTCATCCAGCAGGTTGATTACACCAGCCTGAATCGACACGTCCAGGGCCGAGACGGGCTCATCAAGGACCAGCAGCTTCGGCTCTAGAGCCAGGGCCCGGGCGATGCCGATGCGCTGACGCTGACCGCCAGAGAAGTGACGGGGGTACCGGTTTAGGTGCGCGCGCTCAAGACCAACAAGTTCGATCAGCTCTGCGATGCGCTCCTGGATCTGGGTCTTGCTGTAGCCGTTGTACTTGAGGGGCTCAGCCAGGATCTCAGAGATCGGCATGCGTGGATCAAGCGAGGCCATGGGGTCCTGGAAGACAACCTGAAGATCCTGACGGACCTTCTTGCGATCAGACTTACCAATCTGCGCGGTATCCCTACCCAGAACCACGATCTTGCCCTCTTCTGGGGCATGCAGGTCGAGGATCTCGAGAAGAGTGGTCGTCTTGCCACAACCGGACTCACCCACCAGACCCATGGTCTCTCCGGCCTTGATACGGAAGGAGATTCCGTCGACGGCGTGCACCGAGCCAATCTGTCGCTTGAAGACCGCACCCTTCATCAGGGGGAAGGTCTTCACGACGTTGGTGAGCTCAAGGATGTTCTCACGTTCATCACGGCTGCGGCGCCCCGCCATGCGATCGATGTGGCGGGGAATCGGGTAGATATCCTTGTAGTGCCAGCCGTGCTCCGCGATCTCATCCTGACGGATACAAGCTGCACGGTGAGGTAGACCGAAGTCAGGGCCACGATCTTCACCCGCGGCTTCGACGCGGGCTTCCTCTATCGCTAGTACGGGCTCGGACAGAAGCTGTAGGGTCGGTTCGCCCTGCAGGCACGCCTCAACGGCCATGGGGCAGCGCGGCGCGAAGGGACAGCCCGTGGGCTTCTTCAGCATCGAGGGTGGGTTACCGTCCAGGGTCGCTAGGGCCGAATCTGACTTCTCATCCGGACGAGGAAGAGCGCCAAGTAGGCCAATCGTGTACGGCATGTGGGGGCGGTAGAAGACTTCGTCAACCGGTCCGGACTCTACGACCTTGCCGGCGTACATAACGGAGACCTTGTCGGCCATGCCCGCCACGACCCCGAGGTCATGGGTAATCATGATGACGGCAGCGCCGGTTTCTCTCTGCAGTGTGCGAAGCAGGTCGAGAATCTGCGCCTGGATCGTCACGTCGAGAGCGGTGGTTGGCTCATCCGCAATAATCAGATCGGGATCGTTGGCAATCGCCATAGCAATCATGACGCGCTGGCGCATTCCCCCGGAAAACTCGTGGGGGAACGCCTTGATACGAACCTCTGGGTTCGGAATCCCCACCAGACCAAGAAGTTCGATCGCGCGGGCTTCCGCATCCTTTTCAGACATCTTCTGGTGGATCTGCAGCGCTTCAACCAGTTGCGTTCCGATGGTGTAGACCGGGGTCAGAGCTGAAAGTGGGTCCTGGAAGACCATCGAGAGCACCTTGCCGCGAATCTGCGACATGTAGGCGTCTGACCTGCCGAGGATCTCGGTTCCATACATCTCGATGGAGCCCTCAACCTTAGCGGCCTCATCAAGCAGACCCATGATTGCCATTGAGGTGACCGATTTGCCCGAACCGGACTCACCAACAATGCCCAGTACCTCTCCGTTGCGCAGGGTGAAGTTCACTCCACGAACCGCGTGAACCGGGCCGTCCTCGGACGGGAAGGTCACCTTCAGGTCCCGAACGGACAAGACGGGGACGCCCTCACCTCGCTCAGGAAGTGCTGAACTTTCAAACACAGGCTGGTTCTTGTTCCGCCGGCTCACAGTTTTCCTCCGGACTTAGAAGTCGGGTCAATGGCATCGCGCAGACCGTCACCGATGAAGTTGATGCACACCAGCATCAGGGTGAGGACCGTCGCGGGTGCCAGGAAGGTCCATGGGAACGAAGTCGCCATTGCCTGACCATCTGCCAACAGCACACCAAGTGATGTTTCGGGCGGCTGAACCCCGAAACCAAAGTAGGACAGGAACGTCTCCATCATGACTGCCGCCACCACGGCAAGTGTCGCGTCGATAATCAGGTAGGACGAGACATTCGGCAGGATGTGCTTGGTAATTGTCGCCCACGACGGGACAGACATGTACTTAGCAGCGCGCACATAGTCCAGGTTGGTAAC
Organism: Actinomyces minihominis; assembly: GCF_900187855.1. Taxonomy (GTDB): domain Bacteria; phylum Actinomycetota; class Actinomycetes; order Actinomycetales; family Actinomycetaceae; genus Scrofimicrobium; species Scrofimicrobium minihominis. The sequence continues at coordinate 207,085 of NZ_FYEG01000003.1, forward strand.
CGACAGCGTCATTGAACGAATAACGCGAGAAGTCAGCATCCAGGAGAAAGCTGAGAGCAGGAAGATAAAGGTCAACGTCGAGCCCTTGCTGCCACCCATGCGCTGCGTGATGATCGCAATCAGTAGGAAGGACGGAATCACTAGCAGGAGGTCGATGACCCAGAGGACTGCCTTGTCGTACCACTTGCCAAAGAAAGCTGCCGAGGCACCGACTAGGGCCGCAACAACGGTCTGAATTGCCGCTACAGAAAGACCGATCACCAGGGACTTACGCAGGCCTGCAACAGTCAGGGCGAACATGTCACGCCCGGTCTGACCGGTTCCTAGCCAGTGCTCAGCTGACGGGCCCTGGAGGAAGTTGGAACTATCAACTTCTCGGTAGTCCCACGGGCTCAGGTACGGGCCGATGAGGGCGAAGATAACGATGAAAATGAAGCCGATTAGACCGAACATCGCTGTCTTAGACCGAGAGAAGCGGCGCCAGATGAGCTGCCCACGAGTCAGGGGCTTGGAGCCACCACCCTCGGCAAGCAGAGCATCGTCATCAGCCACGGCCCTGTCCGCTTTAGCAACAAGGACCGGGACTGCACCGCTGTCTGCCTGCTGCTCATAGGGGGTGGTCAAGCCATCCGGGTCGAGCCCTAGCTCACCGGCGGGGTCAGGCTGACTGCCCCGCGTGTTGTAACCCTCTTCTTCACGCCTAATGGGTTGAGAGTCGAACTCCGGGTGCGAAGGATCGCTGCTGTTCTTGTTATCTTCAAAAGCCACAGTTTCTCCCCTCCCTAACTAACGCGCACGCGCGGGTCGGCCACAACAGTAAATACATCTGCAAGCATCAACCCAAAGAAGGTTGTCGCAGCTGAGAACGCAACCACCGCCACGGTGCCATTGATGTCATGGCCAGTAATTGAGGTGACGGAGAAAATTCCCATGCCGTGCCAGGAGAAGATTCGCTCTGTAATCGTCGCTCCCGTGAACAGTCCCGCAATCACAAAGGCGAAGTAGGTCGCCATGGGGATAAGTGCTGTGCGGAGGGCGTGCTTGCGAACTGCTGCCCCCTTACGCAAGCCCTTGGCACGAGCGGTTCGCACATAGTCGGCACCAAGGGTGTCAAGCATGAGGTTGCGCTGGTAGCGCGAGTAGGTGGCAATACCACCAAGCGACATCGAGATGGTGGGCAGCAGGAGGTGCTGCAGACGGTTAACTATCTCTGCACCGGGATAGTTACCGATATTTCCGGTCTCGCCGACAAACTCGAAGAATCCCGTACCGGTGGCCTGGTTGAACCGAACAGCCATGATCTGCAGGAGGGTCGCAATGACGATGGTCGGAGTGGAGATGATGATAAGCGATATCAGGGAAACTGCACGGTCCGAGAACTTGTGCTGGCGGGTGGCACTCCACGCACCAAGGGCAACACCGCCGATGATGCCCACAAACGAACCGATGGTGATGAGGCGAACTGAAACCCAGATCCTGGTGGCGAGAATCTTGTTGACGTAGTCACCCTTAGGCGTACGACCCCAGTCCCAGTGCAAGACGACATTTTGCAGCCAGGTCCAGTACCTCTCAAGAAGAGGAATGTCGGGATTAATGTTGTATGCCGTCAGCATGGCGTTAACGGAATCAACATCAAGGTTGGGGTTGGTGAAGTCGAACTGCGTGCGCGGGTTAAGCGCCGTGCCTGCCAGAAGATAGGCAAGGGAGACTGCTATGAAGAGCAGCACCAGGTAGTTCAACAACCGCCTGAATAGGTAACGGTACATAAGGCCAAGTCTTTCCGTGTTCCCCGCAACGGGCACAAATCCGCCTGGGCTGGACATCGTCAGACACCAACGCACGCAGAACTGGTTGCGAAGTGCCCTCCAGAATAGCGCGGGCGCGGGCATTGTCAGCAACTGTTCTGTGCAAAACGCGATTCTGCACAGTGCATTCAGCAATTAGAGTACATAGATATGTCGCAGATACCCCACTCGGTACCGCGTCCCAGTCGAGGTGTGAACTCGGGACGAACCGGAGCCCTTGTCCTCCTGATGATCCTTGCTTCCATCGTGACAGCCTCTAGCCTGCGGCCGGGTGCAACCTCGATCGGACCCGTGCTCCCAGAGCTAATTGCCTCCCTCCAAATGAGCGGTATCACCGCCGGTGTGCTAACAGCCCTTCCTGGGATCTGTTTCGCAGTAGTGGGATTGCTCTCTAACCGTCTCACCACTTGGACAGGTATTGCGGGAGCCCTTGTTATTGCGACCTTCGTCTCTACCCTAGGTTTGGTCTCTCGGGCGCTCACTGACTCCTGGGTTCTCTTCCTAGTGTTTTCCACCATCGCGCTCTCGGGGATGGCCATTGGTAATGTCGTGCTACCCGCCCTCATCAAAAAGGAGTTCCCCCGCAGGGCTGCGCAGATGGCGACCACCTATACAACGTTCCTCGCAGTTGGCGCCACCGTACCGACCTTCCTCACACCCGTTCTGGCAACTAGCGGAGATGAGCGGCTGGGAGTTGGGGAGGGGTGGCGGCTTGCTATCGGCGCCTGGGGCAGCATCTCTCTGGTGGCATTCATCCTCTGGCTCCTCCTCTATATCCGCGATCGACAGCTAAGGCAGAAGGAATCACCACTGCCAGCGGCCGGACGGACCGGCCGACCGGCTGTTTGGCGTTCGAGGACGGCCGTGGCACTCATGTTCTTCTTCGGCCTCCAGTCCATGCAGGCCTACATTCAGTTTGGATGGGCCCCAGCCGCCTACCGTGCAGGAGGCCTCGATCCAACAGCCGCTGGGCTCATGCTGTCGATCATCGCCCTCGGGGGAGTGCCCGGCGGTCTGCTCATGCCCATGCTGGTAGCCAGAGGGCGGGGATTACGAGGTCTAATCTCTCTCTTTGGCGTCCTTCTCGCAGTCGGATACCTGGGGATTGCCTTCCTTCCCACCACGCTTCCATGGGTCTGGGCAGTCTGCCTTTCCATCTCTGGGTTCTGCTTCCCAACGGCCCTCACCCTGATCATCGAGAAAACGGACAACGCCACCACCACCGCCGCCGTCTCCGGGTTTGTCCAGCCCATCGGGTACCTGCTCGCCGCGGTGGGTCCCCTGCTCGTGGGGGTCATTTTTGGGGCGTTGGGCAACTGGACCCCCATCATGCTCGTCCTCGCCCTCACCGCCGTTCCGATGACCCTGGCCGGAATCATTGCTGTTCGAGGACGAACCGTGGACCACGAGTTGGAAGAGAAAACACACCGCCACTAGGACACAAAGTTCGTCCTCCTGCCCTAATGGAACGCTAATCAACGGGTGTCTCGAAGCCCTGTTGGGTAGTCTGTCCCATGTAGCGACCACAAGGGAGTGGAAATTGCAGACTTCAGAAGCATTCACCGTGCCCTGGGAGACCGGGGTTTGGACGAACACGCCAGAATCAGTTCGCGACGGTGCGCTGGGACTCTCTGTCACTGCCAGTGCGATGTCTGACGCCTGGAGTGGGCCCCACAACTACTGGCAGGCAACCTCGGAGAATGCGCTGGTCACCAAACTGCTGCCGAATCAGGCCATGGAGGTATCGTTCATCGCCGATATGACGGAGCAGTACGACCAGGCCGGCATCTTTCTCGCGGTGGATGAGACCACCTGGGCGAAGGCCGGCATGGAACTTGTCAAGGGCCAACTGCGTCTGACCGCAACTGTGACCAGAGGCCAGTCTGACCGGTCAATGTGCAGGGTATCCGACTGGAACGGGCGCCTCATTCGGGTTCGAGCTGCCTGGAGTGACAACTTGATGGCAATCTACGCGGCCGTCGACACCGACCCCTTCAAACTGGTCCGTCTCTTCCCCATGAATGAGGGGCTGACACTGGTGGCTGGCCCCTACGTGGCTTCGCCCCGTCGTGGCGACTTCACCACCACCTTTACCGCCTGGCGCATCACCGGGTCTGATCTAGATGAAAGCTGATCGTAACTGGTGGCGGTCAGCGGTCATCTACCAGGTTTATCCGCGGTCATTCCAGGATTCAACCGGCTCCGGCATGGGCGACCTCGCCGGGATCACCCGGAGAATCGACTACCTGGCCGGTCTCGGCGTGGATGCACTGTGGCTCAGTCCCTTCTACCCCTCCCCGCAGGTGGATGCTGGATACGATGTGGCGGCCTACTGCGATGTCGACCCGCTTTTCGGTAGTCTGGCTGACTTCGACCTGCTTCTCGAGGCCGCCCATAACCGCGGTCTGCGCATCCTCATCGACCTCGTCCCCAACCACAGTTCTGACCAGCACCCACTGTTCCAGGCCGCGCTGGCTTCCCCTCCCGGCAGTCCGCAACGCGCGATGTACCACTTCGTCGATGCCGACCCGGAGAAACCTCTGACACCCCCGAGCAACTGGACCTCCGTGTTTGGAGGCCCCAGCTGGACGCTGGTGAAGGGCGTCGAGGGCGAGCGTGACCAGTGGTACTACCACCTCTTTGCTGCCGAGCAGCCTGACTTTAACTGGGAGAACACCGCGGTACTCACCTTCTTCGAGGACGTTCTGCGCTTCTGGCTGGACCGTGGTGTTGACGGGTTCCGCATCGATGTCTCCGACGCCCTCATCAAGAACACCAACTGGCCCAACACCGAAGGCGGCTGGCCCGACATTCCGAAGGACGACAGCAGTCCGGTCCATGACATCTACCGCCATTTCCGCGGCATAATCGATGACTATCCGGAAGCGATGGCCGTCATTGAGACCGGCGCCGAGGACGACATCGTCGCCCTCTTTCTTCGGGAAGACGAGATGCACCAGGCCTTCAACTTCCGTTTCCTCAAAACAGGGTGGAACGGAGGCCAGATCGCCCATGCCGTAGAAGAGTCAATGGCGGCATACTCGACGGTGGGAGCCCCCACCACCTGGGTCACGGACAATCACGACACCACCCGTTCGGTAACGCGCTACGCCACGGGAACTTCACTGTCCGGGGCCTACGTACCCACTGCTCATGACGATGAGGACGACTTTGATCCTGGCGAGGGAAAGCGCAGAGCCCGAGCCATGTCGGTCCTGCTACTTTCCCTTCCCGGCAGCGCCTACATCTATGCCGGGCAAGAGTTGGGTTTGCCCGAAGTTACAGACCTTCCCTATGGGGTACTGACTGACCCGGCCTTTTTCCGTACAGGAGGTGAGGTCCGAGGTCGTGATGGCTGTCGTGTTCCCCTCCCCTGGTCGGGCACAGCGGCGCCCTTCGGGTTCTCAGATGAGGCCGAAGTGACGACCTGGCTGCCGCAACCCGCCGAGTGGGATGCACTGACAGTAGAACGCCAAGAAGACGATCCCGCATCGATGCTGAGCCTCTACCGTCACCTGCTTCAGCTTCGCCGTAGTTTTACAGCTCTTGGAACCGGGCTGGTGCAGTGGGTTCAAACTCCGGAGGAGACGGCAACCACCGACATCATGCACATTCGGTTCCACCCCGCCGAGCCGGAGTCTTCACCCGACCAGGCGACTATCGACCTCATTATGAACTTTGGCCCCGAACCAGTTGGGCTGCCGCCGGAGACAGCCGACGAAACCGTGCTCGTCAGCAGCGCCCCCCTGGAGGGAGCTGTGCTGCCCGGGGAGTGCTGCGCACTCTTTATCCGGTCAACGGCAGTTCCCTCGAGTTAGGCACTCACTTCAGAACGCAGGATTGATGCCACTTCACGGACCGAGTCTGCAGCGGCTAGCTGTTTAACAACGGTGGCTAGTGCACCCTCTGTGGCGCGGTGGGTAAGGATGGTGAGGACTGCGGTGCCACCTTCTTCGCGGCTGCCGTCTTCAGATCCTTCCGAAGCATCCTTCTGATTGACGGACTTGATGGAGATCCCGTTGTCTGCAAAAACTCCGGCCACCTCGGCAAGGACACCTGCACGATCAGCGATTTTTAGCTGCACCTGGTAGCGGGTAACGGCCACCGAGGCGTCAAGAACCGGCAGGTTGGCGTAGACCAGCTCACAGGGAGCATTGCCGCCATGAGCGATGTGGGAAGCCGCTGCGACAACATCGGAGAGGACCGCGGTTGCGGTCGGCGCCCCGCCTGCACCCTGACCGTAGAACATCAGGCGCCCGGCCGATTCGCCGTCAACCACAATCGCGTTGAAGGGACCGTGGACATTCGCAAGGGTGTGATCGCGCGGAACCAGGGTGGGGTGAACACGAACTGAGATGCCCTCAGACCCATCTTCCTGGGTGATTCGTTCGGCAATTGCCAGAAGCTTGATGACATTGCCACCGGCTTCGGCTTCCGCGATGTCGTCCGCGGTGATCTTAGAGATCCCCTCAACCGCCACATCTTCGATTGAAACCCTGGTGTGGAATGCCAGCGAGGCAAGGATTGCGCACTTTGCAGCTGCATCCAATCCTTCAACGTCGGCGGTCGGGTCAGCTTCGGCAAAGCCCAGCCTCTGGGCTTCCGCCAGCGCATCCTCATACGATGCGCCGGTCTGTGTCATGGCATCAAGGATGAAGTTGGTGGTTCCGTTGACAATGCCTAGCACGCGCAGGATCTTGTCACCAACCATTGACTCTCGAAGGCCGTAGACAACGGGTACTGCACCCGCCACCGCGGCCTCGTAGTAAAGGTCGGCGCCGCCGGCGGTCGCGGCCTCATGGAGTTCCGGTCCGTGGGCCGCAATCAACGCCTTGTTTCCGGTCACAACAGTCTTACCCTTTCGCAGGGCATCAAGAACTAAGGTCCGCGGCGGTTCGATACCACCGATCAACTCGATGACCAGGTCGGCACTATCAATGGCAGCCTGAGCATCGGTTGTCAGCAGAGCCGGATCAATCTCCGCGTCCCGCGGAGCTGAAACATCCCGGACCACGACTGACTGCAGGTTCAGTTCTGCCCCGGCGCGCGCCCGCAGATCCCTGCCCTGCTCCTCAATCAGTCGAATCACCTGGGAACCGACGGTGCCCGCACCCAATACCGCGACGTTTACTGTTGCCATCTTCAGTCCTTCGTGACGAGGTCGCGGTAGGGACGCATCCCATCGCATCCCTACCGTGTTTGGCGCTAGGTTACGCGGAAGTGGCGTCCCCCTGCTTAAGTGGATCAAGTTCTGGTTTTCCGAGGTCCTCAGTTACTTCAAACCCGGCGATCGTGGCGAAGTAGTCGCGGGGGGTCTCTGCGCGGCGAATCATGCGGAACGATCCATCCTCTTCGAGGAGAACCTCTGCTGAACGCAGTTTGCCGTTGTAGTTGTAGCCCATGGAATGTCCGTGAGCCCCGGTGTCATGGATAACAACCAGGTCACCAATCTCAATCTCTGGGAGTTCACGGTCAATCGCGAACTTATCGTTGTTCTCGCAGAGTGATCCGGTGACATCGTAGACATGGTCGAGCGCAGCATCTTCCTTACCGGCCACGGTGATGTGGTGGTAAGCGCCGTACATGGCGGGTCGCAGCAGGTTGACGGCGCTGGCATCCAGACCCACGTACTGCTTGTGAATGTCCTTGTGGTGCAGGGCGGTAGCGATCAACCAGGCATTCGGACCGGTGATGAACCGACCCAGTTCGGCGACGACCGCCAGATCTTTCATTCCGGAAGTCCCTATGGTCTGCTCGTAGGCGGCGTGAACCTTGCTTCCTATGTACTCGAGATCGGCGTTGGGCAGTCCCGGCTTGTAGGGTATGCCGATTCCACCGGAAAGGTTGACCAGGAAGAACTCTGCATCGCACTGCTTATGCAGGTCGACTACCAGTTCGAAGAGAATCTTGGCCAGGGTCGGGTAGTAGTCGCTGTCCGTGGTGTTCGAGGCGAGGAAGGAATGGATACCGAAGCGCTTGGCACCCAGCTCTTTGAGGCGATTGATCGCGACGGGCATCTGCTGAGGCGTCAGCCCATACTTGGCCTCTCCGGGGTCTCCCATGACCGTGGTGCCCAGCTTGAAATCCCCACCCGGATTAAAGCGAAGGCAAATATCCTCTGGGATCCCCCCATTTTCTGCGAGGAAATCAATGTGGCTGATGTCGTCCAGGTTGATAATGGCACCCAGCTTGCGTGCCAACTGGTACTCCTCAGCTGAGGTCACGTTGGAAGAGAACATGATTTCATGGCCCCGAAAGCCCATGGCATCCGCTAGAAGCAGCTCAGTGTAGGAAGAGCAGTCCACCCCGCAACCCTGGTCTTTGAGCAACTGAAGAATTGCCGCATTCGGGGTTGCCTTGACCGCAAAGTACTCTTTGAAGCCCTGGTTCCAAGAAAAGGCCTGCTGCAGACTGGTGACGTTCTTTCTAATTCCAGCAGCATCGTAAAGGTGGAACGGGGTGGGAATCTCTGCGGTGATCTCCCGTAGCTTCTCAAGGCTTGGGGCTGTGCGAGGCATAAGTGGTCCTTTGTCTAGCAGGTATGAAGGTCTAGGGTCGATGGCTCCGGTGGAAAGCGGGAAGCCCGCCAGCTGCGCTAGGCGCTGAGCTGTGGAAGTAGGCCGGTGAGCCGCGCGACTGCTTCCTGAGTGGTCTCGAAAGAACCAAACGCGCTGAGCCTGAACTGCCCCTCTCCGGCGGGCCCAAACCCGACCCCGGGGGTGCCGACAACCTGGGCGTTGTTGAGGAGGAAGTCAAAGAAGGCCCACGAGTCCATTCCACCGGGGCACTTGAACCAAACATAAGGCGAGTTGTCGCCGCCGACCGCTTCGATTCCGGCACCCAACAGTGCCTCACGGATCAACGCGGCATTGCGCAGGTAGTAGTCCACGGCTTCTTGAACCTGCACCTGCCCCTCAGGTGAATAGATCGCAGCCGCCGCCTTCTGAACGATGTAGGGCGTTCCGTTGAACTTGGTGGCCTGACGGCGGTTCCACATGGCGTTAACCGAGACCCCATCGATTACCAGGGCCTTCGGAACGACGGTCCACGAGCAGCGCAAGCCGGTAAACCCCGCGGTCTTCGAGAAGCTTCCGAACTCAATCGCAACCTCCTCAGCCCCCTCAATCTCATAGATGCTGCGCGGAATGGAGTCATCGGTGATGAAGGCGCGGTAGGCGGCATCAAAGAGGATGACAGCCCCGTTATCCCTGGCGTACTGAACCCATCCCCCCAGCTCATCACGCGTCAGGGTGGTGCCGGTGGGATTGTTGGGGTAGCAGAGATAGATCAGGTCAACCGGCTCGGTTGGGAAGGGGGGCTTGTACCCATTTCCTTCATTACAGGGCAGATAGACCAGGTTGGTCCAGCGGTTACCTTCATAGTCACCGAGGCGCCCGGCCATGGCATTGGAATCGATGTAGACCGGGTAGACCGGATCGGCCACCGCCACCTTCGCATCAGCCGCGAAGAGTTCCTGAATGTTCCCTGTATCAGACTTTGCCCCATCTCCGATAAAGACCTCATCAGAATCGAGAGAGACCCCAATCGCCTCATACTCGCCCTCAGCAATCGCTTCCCGGAGGAAGGCATAGCCCTGTTCCGGACCGTACCCGGCAAAGGTCGCAGACTGCGCCTGCTCTTCAACCGCGTCATGGAGGGCAGCCACCACCGCGGGAGCCAGCGGCAGCGTCACATCACCGATCCCTAGGCGAAGAACCTGCTTATCAGGATGGGCCTTCTGGTATTCACTGACCTTTTTGGCGATATCGCTGAAAAGATACGAGGCCGGAATCTTCTGAAACTCTGTGTTTAGCACTGACATCCTCTTCTAACCCAACAGGTCTTCCATGGTGTAATAACCAGCCGGCAAGCCGGCCACAAACGCAGCTGCACGCAGCGCGCCAAAACCAAAAACATCGCGGGACTGGGCGACGTGCCTTAGTTCAACAACCTCATCATTCAAAAGGAAGGTCACCGTGTGCTCCCCGACTACTGTCCCACCCCGCACCGAGTGCACCCCGATCTCATTACCGCGGGCTCCGACCTCGTCGGGACGGCGGCCGTAGACGAACTGTCGCGACGGATCCGTGGAGTCGCGGACGGCTTCCGCAAGCGTCAATGCCGTTCCCGAAGGCGCATCTACCTTGAGGCGGTGGTGCGCCTCAACCACCTCGGTGTCCACCGACCCCAGCATGGCCCCGGCATTTTCCACTAGGCGCCGCAGAACATTGACCCCCAGCGATAGGTTCGAAGAACGAAGAAGCGGCACTTTCTCAGCGGCTTGACGAATCTGCTCTATCTGCTGGGCATCGTGGCCGGTAGCTGCGATAACCAGGGGCTTCCCCTTCTCAACCGCAAACTTGAGCACCTCGTTCAGGGCGTCGGCCCGCGATGAGTCAATCACGACATCAAAGTCGGATGCCACAGATGCCTCTTTGAGCGACCTATAGAGAGGTATCGCCAGAGCGTCTTCACCCCGGGTTTTTACCAGGTGCTCATCCACTGCGGCAACCACCTTGACCTGGGTTTCAGTATCCATTTCCGACGCTGCGATAATCGCCTGTCCGAGGCGCCCGGCCCCGTAGACCACCACCCGTGTCATGCCTACCTCCAACAACTCAAGTCCATACGATGTCACCTTTGTTAGGGTAACAATGCCCTCCGACAGGAACGGTGTCCGTCCAGCCACACCCTGTGGGCCCCTGCGACAAGCCGGTAGGATCCGAACTATGAAGCCGGACCAATCAGCGCAGGAACCTGGAGAAACACTCGTTCTCTCTGCACACGACTACCCTGCAAACATGCCGCTACCCCGGTCATTCTATAAGCGGGAAACCCTGGTGGTCGCCCAGGACCTGGTGGGCTGCTACCTCCACCGCCGACTCCCCGAAGAGCTCGGCGGGGGGATGCTGGTCGGTCGCATTTCCGAAACCGAAGGGTACCTGGGTGAGAAGGACGACGCCGCACATACGGCCCGCGGGCGTACCAGAAGGAACGCGGTCATGTTTGGTCCACCCGGCCACGCCTACGTCTACCTCATCTATGGCATGTGGTGGAACCTCAACGCGGTCACCCGTCCCGAAGGCACAGGTGAGGGCGTCCTCATCCGCGGAATCCACCCGGTCGAAGGAACCGAGACTATGCGAGAGCTGCGCTTTGGTCGCAAGAATATCGCTGATGGTCCTGGCAAACTCTGCCAGGCGCTAGCTATAACCGGGGCTGACTACGGCACCGACCTCACCGGTGGGGACATCTTCATTACCCCCCGCACTGAACCCCTGGTTGAGTTTCGTTCCACACCGCGGATCGGAATCGACTACGCCTCAACGAAGCATGAGCCTTGGCGCTTTATTGATAGGCGAGAAAAGCGGAAGTAGCCGCGTCAACCGGAACTAGAAAACGATGGTCTGGTTTCCGTCACGAATGACTCGGTCCTCCGCGTGCCAGAGGACCGACCGTGCCAGCACCTGGCGCTCCACATCTGCCCCGCGTCGCGCCAGTTCCGTCACGCTGTCCGCGTGGGTGACCCTCACTGTGTCCTGATCGATAATGGGTCCCTCATCAAGGTCCTCCGTGACGTAGTGGGAGGTGGCGCCTATGAGCTTCACCCCGCGTTCCTTCGCCTTCAGGTACGGGTTGGCCCCTATGAAAGCCGGCAGGAACGAGTGGTGAATGTTGATTACCGGAACCCCGACCTCACTCAGAAAGTCACCGGAGAGAATCTGCATGTAACGGGCGAGGACTATGAAGTCGACGTTTCCGCGCAGCAGTCCGAGGATCTGTTTTTCCGACTTCGACTTGTCGGGCCCAGCCTGCGAGGGAACGTGGAAGAAGGGCACCCCAAAAGAACGCACGTCCTCGGCAGCATCAGAATGATTTGAAATCACCATGGGGATGGAAACAGGCAGTTCGCCGCGCCTACGTCGCCACAGCAGATCCAGTAGGCAATGGTCCTGCTTTGACGCCAGAATCGCCATGCGCTTGGGAACCGACTGGTCCCTCAACTCCCACTTCAACCCGAATGGCCTCAGGGTGTCGTCAATGTCCTCACGGAGCTCCGGTAGAACCGCCGAGAGACCGTCCTTGTGGAAAACCACCCGCTGGAAGAACTTGCCATCGCGTGTTTCATCCGCGTACTGATCGAGGGCGATGATGTTGCCGCCGTTGCGGGACACCATTGCCGTGACTGCGGTGACGATACCGCGCGAGTCGGGTCCGTGGACCGTGAGACAGGCGTGATTCTGCGGAAGGGAAAGCGGTGAGTGATGCATGAGCACATTGTGCCCGTTACGAGCTCCTGTTTGCCACCACTGCATAACCAGTGAGCAAAATGGTCGCCAGCAAGATACCGATGACCCACTGGATGAGGACGGAAGCCCCCATTTCAAAACCAAGCCATCCCCCGAGGCCGTAGCCTGCAACACCGAGGAACACCGTCCACCCCATTCCACTCCAGCGGGTCCCGGGAACGAACATGCTGGCGACGATTCCAATGACGACGCCTACCACCATCATCCACAGCAGGTTCAACACAGCTACTCCTTAAACGGCCTGGGACGGCCTCGACGCCAGCCAGACAGCGATTGAGATCAGTACCAAACCTACCAACTCTGCTACGGAGGGAATCTGCCGCAGCGCCACGGCCCCCACCAGTGTGGAGGTAGCCGGAAGCAAAGCCGTCAGGAGGGCGAAGGTGGGCGCCGACAGTCTCGAGAATGCCACCGACTCAATCGAGTAGGGAATGGTTGAGGAAAAGAGGGCCACTCCGACCAGTGAGAGAATCAGCGTCCACGTAAACACGGATCCCACTGCCAGAGGTTCGGCAACAACAGGCCCCCACAGGAAAGGCAAGAAAACAACGCCCGCGGCTGCGGTTCCAACCGCCAGGGAGGGCCCCGGTGGAGCAGACTGCGAAATGTGCGATCCAAGCAGGATGTAGAGAGCCCATGCGGCGCCTGCGCCAAGCCCGAAAAGGAACCCCTCAAGCACCCGGGGATCCGTCAGGTCGAGGCCGAGCCCCCCGATTAACGCCACTCCCCCAAATGCGATCAGCGCGGCGATTCGAGGCGCCCATCCTCGTCCTCGAAAAACTGCCACCATCACCGGGCCGACGAACTCAACGGAAACTGCGACCCCGAGGGGAATGCGCGCAATCGACTCGTAGAAAACAAGGTTCATTCCAGCTAGTGCCAGCCCAAACAGGACGGATGTGAAAATGGTGCGTCCTGTCCAACTCACCTTCCACGGGCGCCAGATGAGAATCATGCCGAGGGCGCCGATCGCGACCCGCCACCACACCACCGCACTGGGATCGAGGACCCCAAAAAGGCCGATGGCTATTGCCGCACCAACATACTGAAAAAGCGCTGCGGCAATGAAAAGGGCAGGTGGGGGTATCAGTCCGCCGCGCCAGAAGTCGGCTGATCGTCCCGTCGACTGACGGTTCAGATGTCTTCGGACCCTTCTGCGACAGGCTCAAAGTTCAAGGCTACCGAGTTCAGGCAGTAGCGCAGACCCGTGGGGGTCTGCGGGGCATCCTCGAAGACGTGTCCGAGGTGCGAGTTACAGTTCGAGCAGCGGATCTCGGTACGCGGGTATCCGAGCAGATAGTCCGTGTCCTCTGTGATTGCATCAGGTTTCGCGTTGAAAAACGAGGGCCAACCACAACCCGCATCAAACTTCGTTGAGGCATCGAACAGTTCCTGCCCACAGCCCTTACAGAAGTAGGTTCCAGGCCGCTCCTCGTATAGCAGCTCTCCGGAACCTGGACGTTCTGTCGAAGCCTGCCTGAGAACCTGGAACTCCAGAGTCGACAGACGCTTCCGCCAGGTCTCTTCATCCAGTTCAAAAGCCACAGCCGTCCTCCTTAGTTCACGTCCTCATTCTTCGAGGACGAGGCATCCGGTTCAACGGTAGTCTTCTCGGCATCTCCCCCGCCAGGGGTGTCCGCTGCAGCCTGAACCTCTGCCGCCTTCACCACGTCCTCATCGAAGAAACCGGACTGCGGAATGGACTCTTCTTCCTTCTTTCTCTGTATGGCACGCAGGGTGCGATGCCACAGCGTCTCCTGCCCCGGCCCCGCGAACAGTGCGGAACGGCGGTGTCCATCGGGAGTGCCGGAGAAAAGGCGGGTCCCGCTTGCGGAGTCGTTCCGGCCCGTGTTGAACAGCGCCGCATGGACCTTGTGGGCGGGCTCCGGTGAGGTGAACACCGCGTCTGGATCGGGCTTGACCAGCTCCTCCTTCGTGAAATCACCACCGCCGTAGGGACCGGTCATCGAGGGTCCGGTGAGCATCTGCTTGTCAACGGCATCCGTGGCCATAACGGGGCGTTCCTGTGAACCCTGCGATGTGACCAGCCGTTCCCGCGGCAGGGCCCAGGGCGTGTTCTCGCGAACCCACCCCACCAGGTTTTCGCGTAGGTAGGCGCGCAGGTCCTGCAATCGAGCCCAGTTCTCGCCGGAAACAGTCACCCGCAGTGTCATGTAGGGTCCGGTGAGGTCATAGACCTGCAGGCTCCAGGTCCGACCGTCCCACAGGTCCGTAGCCTCCAGAAGGCGCTGTAGTTCCGCGCGTATTTCTGCCACTGGGGCAGTCCAGTCGACCTGGATACTAAAAGCAGCCAGCTGCGCGGGTGACTTACGGGTCCAGTTCTCAAACCCCTTACTGGTGAACTCACTGGAGGGAAGGATCATGCGGCGCTCATCCCAGATCCGCACCACAACGTAGGTCAGCGTGATCTCTTCAACTACGCCCGGCTGCTCCTCTCCCGGGACCACGATGTTGTCCCCCACCCGCAGGGCATCGGTGAATGCAAGCTGTAGTCCAGCAATGACGTTCCCCAGGGTGGTTTGTGCCGCCAAACCCGCCACGATCGACATCAACCCCGCGGAAGCAAGGACAGACGCCATGGGAGCGCGGGCCGCGGGAAAGGTCAGGAGGACGAGGATGATTGTGAGGCTAACGACACCCCACTGCGACACGCGACGCAGGATCTGGGCCTGAGTGGCGAAGCGGCGCATATCCCGCCCGGTGCGAACATCCGAAAGGATCGCCTTATCCCCAAGGATGGCAAGGCCCGCATAGAATGTCCAACCGCCCAGGAGGATTATTGCCACCAGCAGCACATGGGCAACATGCTGGTACCAGTCTGGTGGTTCGGGTGGCGTGGTGAGGGTAAACCCCATCCACGCCCCCAAACTAATGAACATCAGGGATACCGGTAGTGAGGTACGTCGCTTAAGGTCACCAAACACCAGGTTCTTTCGTAGACCAAGCGAAAGAACAACGGTGACGACCAATGCGATGAGGGCGCCTATCAGGGCGCCGATTACCATGCCCGCGAAGGGCCATTGGCCTGTGCTCAGGGATTCGACAACCTCGTCAACACTTTCCATGGGCCCAGCCTACGGAACCACGGCATCACTTACATTCTGAAAGCCTCAACGAAGTGGATTTGTAGAGAGCTGATCGGTCACGTATGCTTTCCTTCTTGGAGAGAGAGTTTGAGAAAACAACCTTTCCAGGCCCCCATCGTCTAGAGGCCTAGGACACCGCCCTTTCACGGCGGCGACACGGGTTCGAATCCCGTTGGGGGTACATCTTCCAGGGTGCAGTTGGTGATCTAAACATCATCTTCTCGATTTGGGAGAGTGGTTGTTCAACTACTAGAATGATCACAGGCCACGATCTGGAAACAGATTGGTCTTGAAAGAAGTTCCGATTTCTTTCAGGTTAGGCCCCGTAGCGCAGTTGGTTAGCGCGCCGCCCTGTCACGGCGGAGGTCGCGGGTTCAAGTCCCGTCGGGGTCGCGGAAAGTCGGCTTTCAGAGCCGACTTTTGGCTCTGTAGCTCAGTTGGTAGAGCGTTCGACTGAAAATCGAAAGGTCACGGGATCGACGCCCGTCGGAGCCACAAGAACCCGGTAGGTCTTAGGACTGCCGGGATTTTTGCATTTCATCTCTTCCCAAACTTGGTACCATACTGATACCGTTATTGCATGGCTATGCAATTACGACTACATCCCGACGAAGACGCGATGCTCGAAGAGATCGCAAAAAACCTCGGTCTCTCCAAGAACCAGACCGTTGCCACCCTGGTTCGAGGAGAGTGGGAGGCGCAGCAATCACGCACAGTTACTGACAATCTTCTTGACTCCATTTCTGCCCGGCGCAAGAACCTCCTGGAGAGACTCGCTCAGTGACTGTTAGCCTCTGGTGGCCACGTACCGAAGACATCCAGGAATGGCTTCAGAGGCAGGGGTTCTTCTCCAGAGATTGGGGGCTCCTTGCCTCTGCACTTGACCGTCCTCTTACTGTCATCGCAGGACAGGAGATGTACCCAACTTTTTGGTTCAAGTTGGCTGCATTGCTCGATTCGATCCAGAGAAATCATCCCCTGCTTGACGGAAACAAGCGGCTGGGCTTTCTACTTGTCGCGCTGATACTCCAAGCCAACGGGTTTGATGATTCCACTGTTAGCGACGATGAGTGGTACGACCTAATCATTGAGGTCGCGTCAACGCGTATGGACACTAATCAGTTAGCCCAAAGACTCGAAGGCATGCTTAACTCGCCCTGAAACATGTCCATCATTTCTTAACGTGTAGAAGGGGCCGGGTATACAGTCCCCGACCCCCTCTACGAGTGCGCCCTAACCGACTAGCGGGTAGACGGAAGCGAACCCATTTGGCACGTCCTGTGATGGAACGTCCCAAACACGGACTACACGGTCCTTCTTGATGTACCTGGGCCAGCCCGGATCACCGGTGCGGATGAACTGCACGGCCGCATGGTGAAGCTCATCAGCCAGGCACTGCGGCGGAGCATCTCCGGCCAACGGAGCCATCGCGGGCCCATCCAGGCAGTCAAAAAAGAACGGCACGTCGAGGCAGTGCTCGGCAAACCCGAAGGTTCCCGAAGGCCAGGCAAACCTGTATACCCAGGTCGGGGCATTCCTGCGCGCAGCTATTGCTTCGAGCATGGGAACCTTGAACATGCGGTCTGTCAGGATACGCCCACCCAGGCGGTAGTTACCGGCCTCAACAACATCCTTGTTTGCTGCCAAGTACGCCTTGCGCGCCTTCTTGGGAACGCCAAGTTGCCGAAGCAGAAGGGGTTTGGGAACCCACTTCAACTTGCTCTCCATCTCTGCAAGAGCCATCGTGAACTCGTCATCCGTGGCACCGATGACCAGATGCTTGTCCGCGCCAACCCCCTTCTTAATGGAGTCGATGGTGCGCCTGGGGATCAGGGTGCCATCGACAACGGGACCCAGAGATAATCCCTCTTTGAGGATTTTCTCCATTTGGGAGGGGTCAAGGTTACTCAGTTCCTTCTGAACCTCAAGGAGCTTCTCTTCACTAACTGAGCTGAACCCTGCCAGGTCGTTGGAAACCCCCAGCTTCTCGGCCATCTTGGCGGCAAACTCTTTCGCCGCTTCGGTCGAGACGTCGGGAATCGGACTGGAAATGGCGTAGACCTGATGGAACAGGTCCTGCGCCGCTTCGACTCCCAGCAGAGTCAGCACTGCGCCACCGCCGGCTGACTGTCCTGCGATTGTGACCCGACCGGGGTCACCCCCGAAGTCCGCGATGTTGTCCTGCACCCACTGGAGAGCGGCCATCCAGTCGAGGACACCACGGTTGGCGGGAGCGCCCTCTACCCATCCGAAGCCATCGAAACCCAGTCGGTACGACGCGGTCACGGTGACGACATTATCCCGATTGAAGTTACGACCGTCGTACCAGGGACTGGCGGGTGAGCCCGCGAAGTAACCGCCTCCATGAATCCACACCAGGACTGGAAGCCCCGTCCCGGCCTCTGCCTTCTTGGGTGAGGGCGTAAAGACGTTGACATTCAGCGTGCTCTCACCGGGAATGCTGGGTTCAGGAATCAGCGTTACCCCCGGGTCACCCCTCTGTGCGGTGGCACCGAACTCTAGGGCGTCTAGCGTCCCTGTCCACGGTTCCTTCTTAACTGGCGCCTGGAAACGAAGGTCACCGATGGGCGGTTCGGCAAAAGGGATCCCAAGGAACGCTGCTGACCGTGGGTTCGCACCCTCCCCCGTCGTTTCCTTCCATCGCCCTCGGACAACACCCGAACGCGTGGCGACCTCTACGAACTCGACTGGCTGAGTCATTCTTACCTAACTCCTTGCTCCGGTTGGGTTAAGTAAACCTCCCACGAGATTCATCGCGGGAGGTTTACGGACTTGAAGTGCTCGATCTTCTCCTCAGGGAAGTCCAGCGAACCGGAATGGAAGAAGTTCTCGAAGATGGTTGGCCACTCCTCGTAAGGCGCATCGACTCGAAGTATCGCGAGGTCGACCTCGGGATGCAGGGCCAGGCGAATTCCCACCGCGGTGTACTCCTGGCGTGCAATATCTCCAAAGGTCTCAGTCAATGCAGGATCGGCGATTGCTCCGAAACCAATCGGTTCCGGCCACACTGAAAAGCTGCCAGCCAGCATGCCTGCCAGCGGGTTGTTGCTGTATGAGTGGCGAGGATCCGTGGAGATGGTGATGGGGATTCCCAGCCTTGTCTCCTCAGCCATTTTCTGAATCGCGTTGTGCCAACGAGCCATCCCCTCTGCTGTGTCAGCAGCGGTGAGGATGTTGAAGTGGTTCATCTTCCTCTTATTGATGTACTTATCGGTACTTGGGAGGCCGAACTCGGAGTCGCCCTCGGCAAGTTCTCCGTTGGGACCGATGGTGATCATGTTCTGGAAGAACAGGCCGGCCTTTTCCTCCAGGGTCATCTAACTCAGAAGGATCTCTACGCGATCATCAACGCTGCGACCGGGGTCAAGATAGTCGCGGTCGACCGAATCTGCCTCGACCTCGACCCCGAATGGATCGTACGAACAGCCACAGCAGTGGCCGATGGTTTGCAGTCTGCTTGGTTACTGGATCCAACGATAGACATGCCCGCGGACCTGCAGAAGTTCCTCAACCTCATTACGGAGAAGCCAGAGTAGGCCGAGCACCAAGCTCTGGCGAAACCTCTGCGCCCCCGGCTAGCTCCCGGATCTACTGAGCCTCACTCTGCTCGACGGGTTCTTGGTGCGTTTCTCCCTGGTGGGCCAGCTCCAACGCCTCATGATCGGCCTCGGCCTCGCGAATCACGGCTTTAACCCGCAGACTCACACTCTTTGAACCGGATCCATCCCTGGCGATGGACTTCAGCAGGCCCGCGTGTGATTCAGCATGACCGGCTAGGTAGAGGGCATCTTCCATGTTGTCGACCAGCAGGGCCGATCCCGAGTGCTCCCCCACCAGCCCCATGCGTTCCACCAGGCTGCGATACTGCTTCGGCAGACCCTTGATGATGACCAATTTGCCGCGTCGGTTCAGATCCCCTGACAGATCCGCAAGCGCCTTGGCGCCGGTGGCATCCATGACACCGATCCTGGAGAGTCGCAGGATAACTACGTCAACACCACTGAGTTGCGAAATCTCGGACTCGATTCGGTCAGAAACGCCAAAGAACATCGACCCGTCCATGCGGAACACCGCCACTCGGGGACCAGCACCGTGGTTTTCACGGTAAACGCCGGAGTGGTTGGCGAAGTGCCGCAGAACCAGGACCCCGGCCACCAGAACCCCGATGACGATGGCCCAGATGAGGTCGAGGCCGATGGTGATGGTCGCCGTGATGACGAAGACCAGGGCGTCTGAGCGGGTCGAACGCATGATCTGCATGATGGTCTCCCCCGAGACCATCTTGAAGGTGGTCACCATCAAAACCGCTGAGAGTACGAAGAGCGGGATGAACGAAACCAGGCCGGATGCTGCATAGACGACGATCAGAAGTAGAAGTGCGTGGGTGATGGCTGCCAGCCTCGACCTAGCCCCACTTCTCACGTTGACGGCTGTGCGGGCAATCGCCCCTGTTGCAGGCATTCCCCCAAATAGTCCCGAAGCAACGGAAGCCAGTCCCTGGCCGAACAGTTCCCGATCGGGCTCGTATGTTCCGCCCTGCATCATTCCGGCTGCGATACGCGCCGAGAGGAGGGATTCTATTCCTGCCAGTAGGGCGACTGCAGCTGCCGCCGGTAGCAACCTACCCACTATCTCCAGGTTCGCTGCGGGCAGCACGGGTGCGGGTAGCGACGAGGGAATCTCACCGATCAGCGCCACGTCCCAGCGCGCCAGCCACAGCAGAAGAGTTGCCACCACGACCACCACAAGGGATGAGGGCACACGTGGGGCGAAGCGTTCCAAGGCAAGGATGAGAAGGATTGATCCGGCGGTCAGACCCAGGGTGAGGGCGGCGTTGGGCCAACTAGCTGAGAAGGCAGCCTGGAAAGCTCCCTGCAGACTGTTAAGTCCGGGAATCGGTTCCACCCCGAAGGCAGCGGGAACCTGCTGCATGAAGATTGTGACTGCGATTCCCAGTGTGAAGCCCTCAATCACCGGCCAGGGGATCAGCGAGATCGCCCGGCCCAACCCGAGGATTCCACCAAGTATCACCATCAGCCCCGCCAAGACGGAGAGAAGGGGCAGCACCCCCACACCCTCGGCAGCCACAATCGGGGCGATGATGACCACCATGGCGCCGGTGGGGCCGGAGACCTGGACCCGCGACCCGCCAAAGACAGCCGCAACGAAACCCGCGACTATGGCGGTGATCAAGCCGGCAGCCGCACCGACCCCGGAAGAGACTCCGAAGGCTAGGGCTAGCGGCAGCGCCACCACACCAACCGTGACTCCGGCTATGAGATCTTTTCGCCAGGAACGCCGCATCTGGCCAACGTCTGACGGTCGAGGTAGAAGCCCACGTAAATGTGTGAGTACCGGTGACAAAAGGATCCTTCCAGAGGACGCAAAGGCGCCCCGCAGGGCTACGATTGGTGGGTGAAGTGAACACCCAAGCTTAGCCAGCCTCGGTGACATAGGGAAACGCGCACCCCCGGGAACACGCCAGAAAGTCCTGGTTCCACCCCTCTGGCAATGCGAAACCAGCATGAATCCCGTCATCCACACCTCCGCCCTTACCAAGAACTTTGGAACAACACGGGCTCTCGACGGCCTGGACCTAGAGGTTCGGCAGGGCGAAGTCTTGGGGTTGTTGGGGCCCAATGGGGCCAGCAAGTCCGCCACCTTGCGGATCCTGCTCGGTCAGCTTCGCAAGAGTGGTGGAGACGCAGAGGTGTTCGGATCCGCCCCGTGGACCAAAGCTGTCGATCTGCACCAAAGAGTCGCCTATATTCCAGACGACGTAGAGCTGTGGCCAAGCAGCAGGGGAAGACCGTCCTCCTCTCCAGCCACATCCTGGCGCAGGTGGAGGTCCTGGCCGACCGCATCTCAATCGTCCGTGACGGCCGCATTGTGGAAACTGGAACTATCTCTGATCTGCGACACCTCTCTCGCACTTCCGTGGCGGTGGAACTAGCGACGTCTTCGTCGGGCCTCGCAGAAGATAAGCCCTTATCTTTTGAATGAGCCCTTCCGTTTCAATAGACTTAAAGCATCGCGAGGCGCCCCGGCGCAACACGCCAGACGGACCAAACCAATGGAGTGAAGGAGAAGGAAATGGCAGAACACATCGATCACGGCCCAGGACCATTCGTAATCAATATTGAGGAAGCAACCCTCGAGAATGAGAACTTCCGTACGGCGATCTGGACGGGCAAACACCTGCAGATGACCGTCATGAACATCCCTGTGGGCGGCGACATCGGCCTGGAGATCCACCACCATGAGGACCAGTTCCTTCGCGTCGAACAGGGTCGTGGCCTTGTCCGCATGGGCCCGAAGGAAAACGAGGTTACCTTCGAGGCTGAGGTCAGCGACGACTGGGCCATCCTCATTCCGGTTAACACCTGGCACAACGTCATCAACATCGGTGATGAACCGCTGAAGGTCTACTCAATCTACGGTCCCCCGCACCACGCGAAGGGCACCATCCACAAGACCCAGGCCGACGATATCGACTGATTCGTCCAGTACCTCGGGCGGCGCTTCCCTTACCAAACGGTGGGTTAGTGCCGCCTGAGGCGTTTAACCACCACCGCCGAATGCCTTCCCTGCAGACGCGTCAGGATCACGGAAGCTGCCCGATCGCCCTTGAGCTTGAGCCCCTTGCGGAACTGATCCGGCACAATGTCGACCCCACGCTTGAGTATCTCCAAGGAACCGACCTCATGTATCCGCAGGTACTGCTTCAGTTTCTTGATTGGCATCGCCTCGATCACCTCAAACGCCGTGGCGAGCGGGCCGACCAACAGGGTGTCCCCCGTCAGGTAGGCCATTCCCTCTGAAACCGGTCCAGCTTCAAGCTTTCCGGCGAGGACGTGGAGGCCGCCGGAACGGATCACCGCCCCGTCTGGCTCATAGATGTAGCGCCCCAGTTCCACCGGAGTCATCGGCACCACCGGCGAGGTCGGTTCGTCCGTTGCCACCAACTCGACCATTTCACCGTCACTGATGATGAGGGCGGAGCGACCCGGCCTGGCCGCAAGCGCCCCGAACCACAGCCCGGCCTCGACAACGTCTCCGTTCACAGAAACCCACTGGACGTGCGCGTCCTCCGGAAGGTCCGGGTAGGCAATACCCGGCGCCACCTTTACCCCCAGGTTAGGAACTACGTTGCGGATCGCCAGGACCCGGTCGAAGGGTGGGGAGTAGTCAGCGGGGTTGAAGGTGCGTCCCCGGGCTCCGCGCCGAGCCGGATCGGCAAAGACCCCGTCAAAGTCCGTGAACTCAATGTCGAGCCCATCCCCGTTGACTACCTGCGCGTTGGGAAAAACAGAGAGATTATGCGTGGCACACCCGGCGGTAACTTCATCAAACTCGACGGCGGTCACCTCCAGCCCGGCGCGGGCGAAAGCCATTGAGTCGGCCCCAACTCCACTGGTAATGTCCGCGACCGTCCGGCAGCCCGCGCGTGCAAAGCGGGAGGCGTGAAGATCAGCCACAACCGCCCTGGTCGCCTGCTGCACCCCCGCCACGGTAAAGAGCATGCGCCGTGCATCCTCACCGAACTTCGCCTCACCCCGGGCCCGCAGATGCTGCTGTGTGAGGGCGGAGGCGACCAGGTCCGGTTCATACCCTTCGGCACGCAGCCTGCGTGACAGCTCTTCGACACCGCGGGGATCGTAGGGCGGAAGCGAGTCAACCAGGGCGAGAGCCTGCGGGTTCAGCAGGTGAAAGACACCATCCATAGTCGGTATTCTGTCAGGTGATCCCCCCGTTCCCCATCGGAGGCGCGCCCTTGTACTCGACGCTGTTAGCAATGATCTACCTGGCCTTCGTGAGCCTTGGCCTGCCGGACTCCCTGGTCGGTGCCGGGTGGCCGGTCATGCATGGGGATCTCGGGGTGCCGACCTCTTACGCAGGCATCATCACCATGCTGATCGCGGTCGGAACCATCGTCTCTAGCCTGCAGTCCGACCGGCTGACCCGCAGGTTCGGGACCGGAGTTGTCACCACCACCAGCGTCGCCCTCACCGCAGCCGCCCTGATTGGTTTCTCCACCGCTTCCGAGTTCTGGATGCTGCTGATCTGGACCATTCCCTACGGGCTGGGAGCCGGCGCGGTTGATGCCGCCCTCAACAACTACGTGGCTCTGCACTACTCCTCAAGACACATGAGTTGGCTGCACAGCTGCTGGGGGGTTGGTGCGGCAATCAGCCCGTTCATCATGAGCTACTCGCTTACCCAGGGGCTCGGCTGGTCATCTGGCTTCCGCGTCGTCGGCCTCATCCAGATCATCATTACCTTCCTTCTGCTTGCCGGGATTCCCCTGTGGAACAAGGTCAACCCACCCGTCGTAACCAAGGCTGACGATAGTGATGAGGACGTGGCAGCAGCAGGACCTCACATCAGCGTTGCGCAGGCCCTGAAGATTCGCGGGGTCCCCTTTGTCCTCGCTGCCTTCTTCACGTACTGCGCCATTGAGGCCACCACGATTCTCTGGGCTTCCACCTTCCTGGTCCAAGACCGAGCGGTAGCGGCGACAACGGCCGCCAGTTTCGCCTCCCTGTTCCTGATTGGTATTACCGCTGGCCGCTTCCTCAGTGGCTTTATCGCTGACCGGGTGGGGGACCGCGGCATGATCCGCCTCGGTACCCTCCTCGTTGGTGTTGGTGTCGTCCTCATCATGATTCCGCTGGAGAACGATGGTTTGGCTCTGGCCGGCCTGGTGACTGCCGGGTTTGGTTGCGCGCCGATCTATCCCTCAATCATCCACTCCACTCCCACCAACTTTGGTCGCCACACCTCGCACGCCATCATCGGTATTCAGATGGCAGCGGCCTACCTAGGTAGCACCCTGATGCCCCCACTCTTTGGGTTCATTGCCCAGGGGGTGGGCATGTGGCTGTTCCCCTTCTATCTGGCACTCTTGGCCGTGGTGATGTTCGTGATGTCAGAACTGCTCAACCGCTCGGTTGGTCGAGTTAAAGAGGCGACCCCCGTCTAGGACTTAGGTCTCAGAAGACCCTTCCAAACCTCCTGTTTCAGACGTATGGTGAAGTATGGAGTTCGCCGAACTAACGACGCTCCGGACCGGGGGATCGGCCCCTCCGCTCCTGGAAGCAATGTCAGAGGCCGAGCTTGTCGAGGCCATAACTTCGGCTGATGCCCGGGGGGAGGGTGTCCTCGTCATCGGGCGGGGCTCCCACCTGGTTGTGAGTGAATCAGGATGGGACGGCCTCCTCATTCGTGACGCTCGTCAGGACATCAGCGAGGTCGACTCGTTTGTTGCCTGCGGAGGCTCAACCATGCGGGCGACCGCGGGAACAGACTGGGACACCTTCGTGCAGTCCACCCTGGATAACGATCTGGCGGGACTCGAGATGCTCTCGGGGATTCCAGGGACCGTCGGGGCAGCCCCGGTCCAAAATCTAGGCGCCTACGGCCAGGAAGTCGCTCAGACCATCGCGCAGGTCCGCGCGCTTGATCGGGAGTCAGGCCTCATTCGCACCCTGAGCCGTTTTGATATGCACTTCGGGTACCGCACCTCAATCATCAGCCGCTCCATGGACTCGACAGCGCCGGGTGAGGGACACAGTTGGGGTCCGACGGGACGCTGGGTCGTCCTTGAGGTCACTTTCCAGCTGCGCAGCGCCAGCCTCTCGGAGCCGATTCGCTACCAGAGTTTGGCCGACCGCCTCGGAGTGGAACTTGGCACCAGGGTTCCTGCCCGTGAAGTTCGCGAGCAAATCCTAAAGATTCGACGCGAGACTGGCATGCTGTGGGACCCGGAGGACAGCGCTACCTGGTCGGTCGGGTCATACTTCCGAAACCCGATCGTGAGCGATGACTTTGCTAGCAAACTACCGGGGGACCTGCCGCGCTTCCCAGTGCGCAACCAGGCGATGTTCGTCAGCGGCTCAGTGAACAAGCAAGCCCCGCAGGTTCAAGGAAAAACCAAGCTGTCGGCAGCATGGATGATCGAGGCCGCTGGCTTTCACCCGGGCTTTAAGGTTCGTGACAGCTCTGGAGCAGCCCTGTCCGATAGGTACGTCCTTGCCATCACCAATCAGGGCGAAGCCACGGCGGCTGAAGTACACGAACTCGCGTCGGCAGTCCGCGACAAAGTACGAACCAGGTTTGGCGTCACCCTGGACTTCACTCCCGTCACCGTGGCGTGATGTCATCAGAGGAAACGACGCCCCCGGAGGTAACCCGCTGGGAAGCCCTCGGGGGCGCCTGGCGCATCGCACAGGTAGCACCCGGGCACGTCGAGGTCGACCTTCTGCAGTGCGATGGCGGCCAAATAGCAGACCGCATCACCCTAACCGGGCCGGAAAACACCGCCTGGGCTCTAGCGGCCCCAGTCAATAAGCCCGGGTCTTAGTTGTCGATGTTCTCAGCACCCGTTATGGGCGGCAGCGATGACCAGGGGAACGAGATCCACTCTTCTGTGTGTTCCCAGACGAAGTCACAGTCGATGACGGACCGTTCCTTCTGGTAGAGGACGGCCACCTTGATCTGATCCGTGTACTCGGCGCAGATATCGTAGACAAACTGGAGGGTCCGCCCCGAGTCAGCCACGTCATCAACGATGAGGACGCGCTTATCGCGCAGTCCGTGGTGTGCGGGAACGGGATCAACTAACCGAGGATCAGGAAGGGTGGTGCCCACACCCGTGTAAAACTCAACGTTCAGCACCAGTAACGACTTGAGGTCGAGCGCGTAGGCGATGGCACCCGCAGGAATCAGACCTCCTCGAGCCACACAGACAATAATCTCGGGTTCAAACCCCGACTCCCACACCATTGCCGCCATCTCTCGAGAGGCAACTCCGAACTGGTCCCAGTCAAGTACTTCGCGCTTATCTGCCATAGAGATATTCTTCCAGCCCAAAGCGCCACCACGAAAGCTGAGCACGCCATTGTCACGGGTTCCACTCAGATCGGCCATGATGGTCTTGAAAAGGGGAGGGAAAATGCGTGCAGACACGAAGAAGTCCTGGCCGGTGGTTAGACGGACCACCCTGGGGGTCGGAGCCATCTCAACCTTTGTCAACGAGGTTGTTCGCACCCCGAGCGGGCAGACGATGAACCGACAGTTCCTCACCCACCCCGGAGCCGTGGCTGTAGTGGCGTGGGATGAGGTCGAGGATACGATCCTGGTGCTGCGCCAATACCGCCACCCCGTCGGAATGGAACTGGTCGAGGTTCCTGCCGGTCTGCTCGACGTCGAGGGTGAGGACTACCTCGTGGCGGCGCAGCGGGAACTGGCAGAGGAGGCCGAGGTGGCGGCGGGACGCTGGGACGTCCTCGTCGATATCTTCACCACCCCCGGTGCCTGCGAGGAATCGCTGCGTGTCTTCCTGGCCCGCGACCTCTCTCCGGCCCCACGTCCCGCGGGCTTTGCTCCCGAGGACGAAGAGGCCGAAATGTCGGTTCACCTCGTGGCTCGCGAAGACCTGGTGAAGGCCATTCTGGCCGGAGACTGCCAGAGCCCTCCCCTGGTTTCGGGGGTTATGGCCCTGGAGGTGGCGCGTCTGCGGGGTCAGCTCGACTCGCTTCGCCCCAGTGATGCTCCCTGGCGGGCTCGCGAGTAGGGGCGCACCGGGCTAGATCTTTGCCACCTCGTAGCGCACCCGCATGGTGTGCTCTTCCCCGGGCTGCAGTGTGATCGCATTATCGAGGGCGTTCCCGGACTCAACACAGATGAACCTGCGGTACTCTCCCTCTCCGAGATCAGCCATTTCCCGGGCTGCCTCAGGACCCGGGTTCCACACGATGGTGGTTCCGGAGTGCTCTTTCACAATGCGGATCTGCCGGCTGTTGCCGCGGTCCATGATGACCGCAGGTGCGGGTGACTGGTAGACACGATCGACCATACCCGGGAATGTAATCGGTCCCTCCTGGACTGCGTCCACACCACCTGGAGCCTTATCGAGGTAGGGTACCCCTTCCAGTCCGGTCACCTCAGTCCCAGTTAAGTCAGCCACCGCGAAGTAGGTGTGCACCGCCTCCTCATACTGAAACGCGCCCTCCCCTGTGTTCTTGACCGTGAAGGTGAGGTCGAGCAGCGTGTCTGAGAACAGGGCCTCCAGTGTGGCGTGGAAGGGCAGGGGGGAAACATCCCCGGGTGCCTCTTCAATCGGAACGTCATCCTGGTCCAGTTCGTAGCGGACCAGCCAGGCCCCGGCGACTCCGACCTCGTCAGCCACAAGTCGCCAGTTCAGGTTGCGTGCGAAGCCGTGCTTCTTTCCGCCACGTTCGACCCCCAGGAGAGGAGCCCCCTCATAGTGGTCACGAAACGCGCCGAACCAGGGGAAGCAAAGCGGGATACCGCCCCTGATGGTGCTGCCCACCCCACTGTTAGTTGCGGAGGAAACGAAAAGGAGCGGCCCGAAGGTCTCACTGTCCCAACGGCTGACCTGAGCTCCAGCGGAGTGCGCCTCGAAGGTGCCCTGGGCGGTCTTGGCCCCGGCAACTGCATCCTGGTTTGTAGTCATACCTCTATTGTCCGCTGTTTTCGTCCGGTTCGGCAGATGATTTTTGGCTTCTTCGGCATTCCTCGAGTAGCGAAGTGGGTCGACACTGATAGTTTCTATACATGGTTGACTATCGCTACCTGGGAAACTCAGGACTTAAGATCACAGAAATCACCTACGGCAACTGGGTCACGCACGGATTGCAGGTTGACAGCGACAAGGCAGTCGCCACAGTTCACCGCGCGCTCGACCTCGGCATCACCTCATTCGACACCGCTGACACCTACGCCAACACCGAGGCGGAGAAGATTCTCGGAAAAGCCCTGGCGGGAATCCCCCGGGAGAACCTGGAGATCTTCACCAAGGTGTACTGGCCGATTGGCAACAAGGGACCTAACAACGTTGGCCTGTCGCGGAAGCACATCTTCGATGGTATCCACGGCTCACTTAAGCGCCTCGGGGTGGACTATGTCGACCTCTACCAGGCCCACCGCTACGACTATGAAACCCCGCTGGAAGAGACCATGCGCGCCTTTGGTGACATCGTTCGTCAGGGGAAGGCCATGTACATTGGCGTGTCCGAATGGACCGCGGAGCAGATTCGTGCGGGTCACGAACTGGCGACCGAGATGGGGTTCCAGTTGGTTTCAAACCAACCCCAGTACTCGGCGCTGTGGCGGGTTATCGAGGATCGAGTAGTCCCCACCTGTGAGGAACTGGGAATGTCCCAGATCGTCTGGTCTCCGATGGCGCAGGGCGTCCTCTCCGGCAAGTACATTCCCGGACAGGCTGCGCCTGCTGGTTCACGAGCCACTGATGACAAGGGCGGAGCCAACTTCGTCAAGCGTTTCATGGACACAAAGACCCTTCAGGCCGTGCAGGATCTCAAGCCGATTGCAGCCGAAGCCGGACTATCGATGCCGCAGATGGCAATCGCCTGGGTCCTGCAGAACCCCAATGTGGCAGCCGCCCTTGTCGGGGCCTCACGTCCCGATCAGCTTGACGAGACCGTCAAGGCCTCTGGAATCAAGTTGGACGCCGACACGATGGCAGCCATCAACGGTGTTCTTACCGGGGTGAGCGAGATGGATCCGGAGCAGACCTACTCGGTCTCTCCGGCTACTCGCCCGGCGTAGGCCTTTTCGTGGGTGACAACTCAGTGGGTGGAGCTCCGAACCAGCCGGTGACCGGCGTCCTGTTTGGGGCTCCCCTGCTGCTGCCCAGCCTGACCGTCCGCGATAACATTTCACTGCCTTGGCGTCTCGCGGGCATTGAGACCGCAACCGGATTTGTCGAGAGTCTGGTCGTGGAACTATCCCTGCGTGACCGGCTGGACAGACCGGCCTCTGAACTGGTCGAGGACGAGGCATTCAGGGTGTCGATTGCCCGTGCCCTGGCCGGCGAACCGGAGGTTCTTTACCTCTACCCGCAGGGCCCGGACCGAGAAGAGCGTGTGAGGGAACTTCTCCGTACCTGTGGTCGCAGTGAGCAGGTGATTGCTCGGCTCGGCGACACCGAGTTCAGCGCCGAGCCTGAAGCTGAGTTCCTTCCCGCCAGCCTCGACGATATAGCTCCGCCCCGGGGCCTTTCTGCCACCCAGGAGATGCTGGTCAACCAGGCCCGCCACATTCTTGAGCAACTTCCCGGACCAATGGCACTTGGAACCGACCCATTCGCCACTGAGCTAGCAGAGAATGGTCCGAGCAACTAAACAGAGGTAACCCCGGTGCTTTTCGCGGCTGATTTCATGACAGACTTAGGGCGAATGTAAACCGGTTGTTTACC
The DNA here is from genome assembly GCF_900187855.1 of Actinomyces minihominis. Classification (GTDB taxonomy): domain Bacteria; phylum Actinomycetota; class Actinomycetes; order Actinomycetales; family Actinomycetaceae; genus Scrofimicrobium; species Scrofimicrobium minihominis. The sequence goes on from NZ_FYEG01000003.1 coordinate 236,570, forward strand.
CCGGGCTACGGGCCGCAGCGGTCCCGCCGGAAGAAGTTAATGAGGAGAGCGTGATGACGTCCCCAAGCGAAGACGACCTCAGGATCACCGTGGAAGAGGTGGAGTGGTCGGAACCGGCCGCACCCAAGCGCGGGTTCCGCCGCAAGCCGACACCACCGGCACCCCACCCGTCGATCGCCGTCCTGATCCAGGATGCGATCCAAGAGGGTAAGAACTATTTTGAGGCCCAGATTGCCCTGATGAAACTGAAGGCGACCCGTGCTGCCAAGCAGCTGGGCGCTTCAATCGCCATGTTCATCATCGCCGTCGTCCTCCTGCTGTTCATGGTGGGTTGGGTCTTCCACTCCGCCGAGGTGGCGCTGGCCCTGGTCCTCCCGGAATGGGCTGCTGCGCTGATCGTCCTCGGCATTATTTTCGTCCTCATGCTCGTCTTTGCCGGCGTGGGCATCATCCTTGCCCTCGGAGCCAAGAATGATGCTCCAAACCCGAAGGAAATGGTCGAGGACGACATTGAGACGCTGAAGAGCGACATCGCTTCGGCCAAGGAAGGACTCGACAAGTGAGTAAGGATTTTTCAACCACCGTGAGCAACCTTGAAAACCAGGCGAATGCCAGCAGCGAAAAGCTTTCCGAAACCCTTCAGACCCTGATTAATGAGGCCCAGCCCAAGACGCAGGCGCAGTACCTTCTTGCGGATGCCAAGTATCGCGCCCAGGAGGCGCTTTACGTCACCCAGACCACGATTGATGCTGCTCGTGACGGAGATCCCGAAGCGCGTAAGAAGGTCATCAAGGCAGCGGCCATTGGCGCGGCAGTCCTGGGCGTCTGCATTCTTCGTCGCACCCTGATTCGACGTCGCAGACGCTGACGTTGCCAGGCTCACCACACGACCACGGGGTGGTCGTGTGGAAAAGCATGCTGGCTACGCGGTAGAATGTCCCCGCGACAGAATTCATTGGATCCAGGGGACCGGAATACGGACCCGCAAGAGGTAGAGGGGGTCGACGCCATGGGGCGCGGCCGTCAAAAGGCAAAGCACATGAAAGTGGCGCGCAGCCTCAAGTACTTCAGTCCTGAGACTGATCTTGACGCTCTGCAGCGCGAACTGACCGGAACACACGACACGAAACTAGAGCCGATTCCTGATGAGGACTCGGACTCGGACGACAAGTGGTCGGAAGATTCTTGGGATGCACCCTCGTCATACTCTGACGCCTGGGAAGACTACCGGGATTAGCTCACCCACCCTCGGGCTTATTCTTCGCTTCACTCTTCACTAAGTTGGTCAACGACCAGACTTGAGGTTTCAGCGAGCCCGCTGCGGTAGGCAGCCCGACCCAGCAGGTGGGAGGCCACCGGGGCGGCAATCACCTGGATGGCTAGAACCGCCAGGCTGATCGCAAACCAAGCCCAGGTTCGCAGCACCAGGTTCGAACCACCAAGGATTAGCATCAAGCCCAAAAGCTGCGGCTTCGCCGCGGCGTGGGTTCGTGAGAACAGGTCGGGTAGCCGCACCAGGCCCAGGGCTGCCACCAGGGTGAACAGGGCTCCGGCTAGCACCAGAATGACGCCTGCAACGTCAAGTATCGTGTCAAAAACGGTCACTGTTCGTCCTCCTCATTTCCGAGGCGGTGTCTGCGCTGGCCGACCTGGGACTCAGGTTTGACGACCAGGCGGCGGCCGGCGTTCCTCTGCACCCCGAAGCGGATGAATCTCGAGACCGTCACGGTTGAGAAGAATGCGGTGAGGACGAAGACAATCAGTAGCGCCGCAAGATCGCCGCGTTCCCGAACCACAATCAACACGGCCACCAGCCCGAGGATTCCGGCTGCAAAAACATCAAGGGCCACTGCCCTATCAAGAGCTGTGGGCCCTATGGCCAGGCGGTACAGGGCGAGAAACAGCGCAATGACTAAAACTCCCATACTGATCCACAGGATCGTCGAAAGGGCAGTCATGACCCCACCTCCTCACGGGGGTGCTCCCCGGTAACACCGGTTTCCTCCAGGACGTGATTGGGTGCAAAAGCCAGTAGGACAAGGCGCTCCTGAGTGAGAACCTCCTGGCGCACCCCCTCGATACCCCCGTGGGCGGGAAGGTCCAGAACGTGCAGGTAGAGGGCGTGTTCCTCACGTGAAGCTTGGATGACGATGGTGCCGGGCACCATCGAAGTCATCGCGGCGACGATCGTCATGTAGACCGGGTTGCTACTTCTCACCGGGCACTTGACGATTCCGTCATCGTGGTGACGTCCCGACACCACGATCCAGCTCACCTGCGCCCCAGCCCAGACCAGATCCCAGATGAATCGAGCAAGCAGGTGAAGGAAGGCGAACGGCCTCAGATGCCAAAGACCGGGCATTGAAGGCAGGGGCAGGATTACTTGGACAAGCACTACGACCAACAGCCCCCCGAGAACAGTGAGCCAGTCCAGCGAGCGGAACACCGCCAGCCAGATCAGCAGCAACCAGATCGTCATTGAGATCGAGGCGTGGCGCCTCACTCTAGTTGGCATCATTCCCTCCGATCTCAGGCAGTTCCGGTTGCGCTGGCAGCAGTGGCGGTAGGGGGTTGGGGTCGATCCACGGCGGACGGAACGGCGGGAGCTTTGAAACGCCCTGACCACGTCCGTCCTCGCCAAGAACCGCCCTCACATAGCTGTCGTTATCCATCATGTTCGAGGCCGAACCGTGGGCATAACCGTAGATGGGGCCGGAGAAGATCGCCATGCCAATCTGAACCGCCACCAGTGTGGTTGCCACCGAGTACATGATGATGTTGGAGGAACCCCCACCCTTTTCCATCTCGGTCTTGGCCGCCTGCTGCGCCTTTTCGTCAGCACGTCCTTCGCGCTGGACCTCTTCGAGGCGGCGCATGATGCGCTCCTGGCGGCCGGAGAGCCGCTCGCCCTCCGCCGGCATCACGAAGTCGTCATGGATGACACGCTTGGGCTGCCAGAATGCCTTGTTCCAGAACTTCACGGCAACGTAAAGCGTGAGGAACGAAGTGAGGATACCGGAGGCCAGCAGCGCGTAGGACATCGGGGTGTTGACGAGGACGGAAGCCTCTGCCAAGCCGAGCTTGCCGATGAATCCCGTCAGCGGGGGCATACCGACTAGGTTGAGCGCCGTGATCATGAAGAGAATCGAGAGCCATCGTTTCTCTCGTGCCAGGTCAGAGAGCCTGGTGAGCGAGGTGGTGCCCCTATACCTCTCGATGAGCCCGACGATGAGGAAGAGCGCAGTCTGCACGACGATGTGGTGGGCAGCGTAGTAGATCGCCGCACCCAGCCCGTCCACGGTATCGAGGGAAATTCCCCACATCATGAAACCGATATGAGAGATAAGGGTGAAGGAAAGCAGTCGTTTGGCGTCATCCTGAGCCACGGCCCCCAGGATGCCGATGATCATGGAGAGGATGCCGATGATTGCCAGGAGTGTGCTGAAGCGATCACCCGGGAAGAGGACGAACTGCAGGCGGATGATGGCGTAGACGCCCACCTTGGTGAGCAGGCCGGCGAACACCGCCGTTACCGGAGCGGGAGCGGTCGGATAGGAGTCCGGAAGCCACGACGCCAGGGGGAAGATCGCGGCCTTCACCCCGAAGGCGACCAGGAGCATCGCCTGGAGGATCATGGTGGTTTCAGCGGGAAGTTCCGCGAGTCGAACCGAGAGCTGCGCCATGTTCATGGTGCCCGTCGCACCGTAAATCCAGGCGATTCCGATCAGGAACAGAACCGAGGAGAACAGCGAAACGATGACATAGACGGTGCCCGACCGGACTCGTCCTCGGGTTCCCCCCAACGTGATGAGGACGAATGAGGCCGCCAGAAGAATCTCAAAGCCAACGTAGAGGTTGAAGAGATCCCCCGTGAGAAACGAGTTGGAAACACCGGCCGACAGTATGAGGAACGTCGGGTAGAACACCGCCACCGGCGAGGTCGGGACAGGGTCCGAAACGTTCTCACCTATCGAGTAGATGAGGACGGCGAGGGCCACCACCTGCGAAACCACCAGCATGAGGGTTGAAAGTCGATCTGCCACCAGTGTGATCCCAATGGGCGCCGCCCAGGAACCCACGTCGAGGACGATGGGGTCACTGTTAGCCCCAAAGACCAGGACGAAGCCGATAACGGTGGACACCAGCATGGCGATAAGTGCCACGAGCTGCTGCAGACGAGGGCGCCGTCCAAGAATCAGCGCCAGACCCGCGGAGACCAGTGGGATGAGGACCGGAAGGGGCACCAGCCAGGAGAGGGATGCGGCGGTCACCTTCGCTCCTCCTGGTCGTAGAAGATTTCGGCGTCCTCGGTTCCCTCCGCATAGAGTTCATCGAGGTCCGTCACCCCGTGGCGACGTGCGGTTCGGGCCACCCTGCGGTCCTCAACGTCATCGACGACCTCGTCGTTTCCCGTCAGCAACCAGGAGCGGTAGGCGAGCGCCAGCCCGAAGGCTGTCGTTCCCAGCGAGAGGACGATTGAGGTGAGGATCAGGGCCTGCGGGAGGGGGTCGACGATCGTGTCCGTCCCCTCTCCGAGCAGCGGGGGCATTCCCGCGGACCCACCCATTGCCAGGATGAGGACGTTGACGCCGTTGGTGATTAGCGCCAGACCGATAAAGATGCGGGACAGCGTCCTCTCCAGGGTCAGGTAGACCCCGGAGCCAACCAGAACTCCGACGAAGATGAAGATTGCTAGTGATGACATCTCAGGCACCCACCGATCCGTAGCTTCGTGACGACGGGTCGCCCTGCCTGTCGACCTCGGCACCGAGGGCGGCAACCAGGTCGATGATCAGCCCGAGGACGAGAATGTAGACACCAATGTCAAGGATCATGGCGGTGGTGAAATGCAGTTCTCCGAGGGGCCCCAGAGGTATGTCCACCGGGGTCGACTGGAACGGGACATTCCCGTAGAGCAGGGGGAGTGCCCCGCCGGCAGCCGCGACAAACAGGCCGGTTCCAAGTAGGTAGCCCGCGGGAATCGGCATTGCCTCACCAAGTTCGTAGCGTCCGCCGGCCAGATAGCGCAGCACGAAGGCCAGGCCCGCAACCACGCCTCCGACGAAACCGCCGCCGGGGTTGTTGTGTCCGATGAGTAGCAGCCAGATCGACAGCACAATCATGGTTGGGAAGAGCAGACGTGTGGAAACCTCGAGTACCAGGGAGCGGTCGTGGGGCCGCTGGGCGGTGGCACCGGGAAGGAACCGACCTGGCTTGGCTGAACGCTTGGTGATGCGGTCGATGCGCCCCGTCCTCGACATTACGTAGATCAGCGAGGCCACGCCCGTGGCGGTCACCAGCAGGACCGACAGCTCCCCCATCGTGTCCCAGGCACGGATGTCCACAAGGATTACGTTGACGATGTTGCGTCCGTGGCCGAACTCAAGTGCCTCCCGTGGCATCAGTTCTGAAACCGGCTGGTGGATGCGCGCGGAGAAGGCGTAGTAACCACCGAGTGAGGTGATGATGCCCGCGGAAATACCGACGATGAGCCGGCTGATCTTGCTGGATACCAGTGGCCTGGTTGAGAAGAAGGTCGGCAGCTTGCGCAGCACCAGAATGAAGACCACGATGCTGACGGCCTCGACAGCCAGCTGGGTGAGGGCGAGGTCGGGGGCTCCGTGGATCGCGAACAGGAGCGAGACGGACATGCCGACTGCCCCGAGCGATAGAGCTGCCCGCACCCGCCGCCGTGAACGCACGGTCGCGATTGTAGCGACGACACCAACGACGACGATTGCTGCCTGCAGGGAAGAGTCCCACAGCGGGGGCAGATCCCGGGGCGGATTGGTGCGGAGGATTCCGTAGCCGGTCAGGACAGCCGCGGACATGACGATCGTGCCGACCTCAGCGGGAAGTGAACCCCTCTGGAACAGAGAGGTGACACGACTGGCGATCAGTTCCAGCTCACTGATTGAGGCAGCAAACAGGCGAGCCGCAGAGATCGGGGTTTCCAGTGCCCTCTGCAACTTGGAAACCTGCGGGCGCAGGTAGATCAGGGTGAGGCCGCCAGCAATGATGACAGCCGTGACCAGTGCGGGTGCCAGACCGGACCAGAGCGCAATGTGTGCTTCCCCGGGCATACCCAACGCGGGACCGGTTGGGGCATTGAGTAGGTGATCGAACAGCTGGGCGACGATCCCGAGAAGAGCGCCGCTGGCTAGGACCCCGATGGGCACCATCATCAGCTGCGAGAGGGGGCGAACCTGCAAGTCGACAAGAATCTTCTTGGTTCCAAAAGCGCCCCACCAGAATCGCCAGGCGTAGGCCATGGTCATCATCGAGCCGAGGGCAACGATGACCACAATCAACCATCCGAACCCGGTGCCGGAAGGAAGGTGCGGGGAACTACCGTGGAGCAGGCCGGCAAGCAGCGACTCTTTTCCGACGTAGCCAAGCGTGACTGGAATTCCCGCCATCGACAAGGCTGCGAGGCCCGCAAAGCCGGCCAGGAGGGGCATGCGCTTGCGCAGACCACTCAGTTCCCACAGGTCACGGGTTCCGGTGGAACTCTCAACGGCGCCGACCGTGAGGAACAGCGAGGACTTGAAGAGGGCGTGGGCGATCATTATGACCAGCCCAGCCGTCAGGGTTGCAGCGGTCCCGAAGCCAACCGCTGCAATCATCAGGCCCAGCTGAGACACGGTGCCGTAGGCGAGGATCAGCTTCAAGTCACGCTGTCGCAATGCCCGGTAGGAGGCGTGCAGCATGGTGTAAAGACCGAGGGTGACTGCCACTGCCGACCAGCCGGGAATCAGCGTGAAGCCCGGGGTGAACCTGGCGATGAGGTAGACGCCTGCCTTCACCATGGCCGCGGCGTGCAGGTAAGCGGACACCGGAGTTGGGGCCGCCATTGCGCCCGGAAGCCAGAAGCTGAATGGCACCTGAGCCGACTTGGAGAGACCACCAACCAGAACGAGGAGGGCCGCGACAATGAACAGCGGCTGGTTCGCTTGCAGGGTTCCGTCCTGGAACCTCTCAATCAGGACAGAGCTGCGGAAGGATCCCCCCGGCGCCATACCGAACATGACCAGGCCGGAGAACATGACCAGGCCGCCAAAGCCGGTGATCAGGAAGGCCTGCCGAGCCGCAGCGCGTGCAGGGCGGCGCGTGGAGTGGTGTCCGATCAACAGGTAGGAAAGGACGGCCGTCAGTTCCCAGAAGACGTACATCATCATGGTTTGGTCCGAGACCACCACGCCGTACATTGCTGCAGAGAAAGCCATAAAGAAGGTGGCAAACCTACCCAAAGATCCAGCGCTTCGAGAGAAGTACCGTGAGGAGTAGACCAGAACCAGGGCACCCACCCCGGAAACCAGCAGCATCATGACCCAGGAGAGCACGTCGAGGCGGAAGACGAATTCTAAGCCCAGGGCCGGCACCCACTGGAAGGACTCAAAACGCTGCTCTTGGAACACCGCGGGTGCCTGCAGGATCGCCCACACCACCACCGATGCGGGTGCCAGTGCCAGGACAAGGAACCCGTTCCTGCCCCAAAGCCTGACAGCCAGCGGGGCGCACAGGACGGCTATGAGTTGCACGATGAGCAGCTCAATCACGGTGTGTGTACCTCTCGTTATCTGTGCCGGGCCAGGCGGGACGGCACAAGCTGTGCTGGTGAGAACCCAAGCGAACAGATGGCCAACCCGATTCTAGCCTGCCCGATGGCTGGGCTAAGCCTTCGACAAGGGATAATGGGAGAGATCTTGGACTTTGAGGAGGGCGATTATGGCCTCGGATACCGTCACCTACCTCTGCGTAGGCCTGGCACTTCTAGCAAGCGTGGCCGGGGTATCCGTGTTCATTCACGGCGTAGCGCGGATTATCAGTGTCGCACGTGAAGGCGCCCCCGAAAGCGGGCGTTGGAATCAACCGTGGTTACGCATTTGGACGGCCCTTCGGGTTTCTCTGTCCCATTCCACCTTCAGGAACCGCCCCCTGGTTCGGGTGGCGCACTGGATCGTCATGGTTTCCTTCGTCGTCCTCGTCCTCACCCTGGTCTCCGCTTACGGCCAGCTCTTCAACCCCCTCTACTCCCTGCCTGTACTCGGCTCACTCGCGGCGTGGAACTGGATCGTAGAAATCCTGGCGACCCTCGGTTTCCTCTCGATCGCAGCACTTTTCGTCGTTCGGACCGTCACCATGCTGAGGGCGCACCGCGACGGGCAGCCCCGTTCCTCCCGCTTCTTTGGTTCCACCCGCTGGCAGGCCTGGTTTGTCGAGGCCGTCGTCGCCGTTGTCTCCCTGACGATCCTGCTCAGCCACGGCTTCCGCTTCGCCCTCGAACTAGCGGTTGCACCGACGTCAGCCAACGTGTGGCACTATCCGCTCACCGCCTGGTTCGGCTACCTGGTCTCCGGCTGGTCTGCCACAGCGCTGGCAAATGCCCTCGTCATCGTCCTCACCGTCAAGATCGTCACCTCGATGCTGTGGATGCTGGTCGTCGGCAATGACATCGCCATGAGCATCTCCTGGCACCGCTTCCTCGCCCCCGTCAACATCGCGGCCGGGCGGAACGCGAACGGTGCCAAGTCCCTGGGTGCCCTGGCACTCCCCCTGGTTGCCGGATCCCCCTCAGCCAACCTCGCAGAAGACTTTGAAGCCCTTGATGAAGCCGCCGCAAGCGCCGCCGACGAGGAGGATGATCGGCCCCCCGTCATCGGCCTCGGCACCACCGCCGACCTGACTTGGAAAGACAGACTGGACTTCATGTCCTGCACCGAGTGTGGACGCTGCCAGGACCTGTGCCCGGCATGGAACACTGAAAAGCCGCTCTCCCCCAAGCTGTTGACCCTGGCTTTGCGGGACAGCGCTGTTTCAGCTTCAGGGTTTACCAACCCGACTCAGGCGGGTCCTGATTCAGCTGACGTCCTCGGGGCGCTAACCATGGCCAAAACCTCACCGGGCGGCGTTCCCAGCGGCGACGCGGCCCTCGCCCCCGGCGTCCTCAACCCCGATGTGCTGTGGGACTGCACCATGTGCGGGGCCTGCGTGGATCAGTGCCCCGTCGACATTGAGCACATTGACCACATCGCCAATATGCGTCGCTTCCAGGTGCTGATGGAGTCCGCTTTCCCCCGTGAGTTGGCCCGTCCGTTCCGCGCGATGGAAACCAAATCCAACCCCTATAACCAGTCCCCCCGCAAGCGTCTCGACTGGGCCAAAAACCTCGACTTTGACGTTCCGGTTCTGGGTGAGGATGCCGAGGACGCCACCGGGTTTGACTACCTGTTCTGGGTCGGTTGCGCGGGCGCTTACGACGAGAAGGCCAAGCGGACGACCGCCGCGGTTGCCGAGCTGCTGCACACGGCTGGCACCACCTTTGCCGTCCTTGGATCTGGAGAGGGCTGCACCGGCGACCCAGCCCGACGCGCCGGAAACGAAATCCTCTTCCAGATGCTTGCGTCAGACTCGATTGAAACCCTGAACGAGGTTAAGGCCCGGCGCATCGTGGTCACGTGCGCCCACTGCTTCAACACCATTGGTAATGAGTTCCCCCAGCTGGGCGGTAACTACGAGGTCATTCACCACACCCAGCTACTCAACCGCCTGGTGCGTGAGGGAACACTGACCCCGATCCCCCCGAGTCCCGAAGAGATGCAGACGGTGACCTACCACGATCCCTGTTTCCTCGGCCGTCACAACAGGGTGTTTGAGGCACCCCGGGAACTACTGGGAAGCGAACCCGGCCTCGAACTGGTTGAAATGTCGCAGAACCGAGAGCTGGCCATGTGCTGCGGGGCCGGCGGGGCAAGAGCCTGGATGGAAGAGACCCGCGGGACACGCATCGCTTCCGCACGGGTTGATCAAGCCCTAGCAACCGGTGCAACGACGGTTGCCACCGCCTGTCCCTTCTGCACGCAGATGCTGGACTCAGCCGTCCCCTCCGAGGCTGAGCTGCAGATCAAGGACGTGGCTGTCCTCCTTCTGGAAGGTGTGCATCGAGGGCAAGAAGGAAGCCGTCCTCGTCAATAACAGCTGAGTTAGGCACCGCGGTTGCGAGGGCGGCGGCAGCGGTCTCAGCTATGGCTTCGGCACGCAGTCTCTCCAGGCGGACCCGACGGGAACGAAGCGCGGGACCCGAAACGGGAACCTGCGGGGTGGCCGCAAGCGACCTGCGCTGTTCCATACCGGGCCCAGCTATCCTGCGGGGACCCAGATCTTCGGGGGCCGCCCAGACGATCTCGTAAACCACCAGCGGCGGCTTGGCCCAGCGTTCCCAGCGCAGGGTGCGGGGAACGAAAGTCTCGGGACGTACCCCGATGAGGACCTGGGAGGACTTAGAAACGGGGGCCATCACCGCGTAGGGCATGCCCGGCTCAACCGAGGTTGGTACGGTCCCCCCGGTGACACCCGGAACACCGGGGAAGTTCAGCCCCTCGATGTGGGGAGAGAGGATGTCCCAGGTTTCCTGCGGGGTCAGCCACTGGTCGGTGAGGACTCGCAGGCTTACGGAAGCATCTGAGTTGGCGCGAACGATCACCCCGCTGCCCGCCACACGCACGCTGCCACCGAGGCGTCTGGCGAAGCGCCTCATAACCTCCAGGACCTTCTGCTCGACACCTACGGGCATCCCCCCGGGGAATGCCCGGGCCCAGTCATCAAAACGCTGCACCTCTTCGCTGGGTTTGGCCCCCCGCTGGGGTGGGCAACGCAGCATCCAGGCCTGACGGTTGTCAGCGGGAACTCCCAGGGACTCAGCGGTCTGTTCATCCAGACTCCAGGCGCCCTCAAGCGTGACATTTTCCAGCAGGCGCAGAACGCCCGGTGCTTGCCAGCCGGCCTCATTCCACACGGAGACAGCCAGTGCTTCCAAGTCATCGGGTGACACCGACTCTGGAAGGAGCAGCAGGTGGTAGGCGGAGGCCGTGGTGATGTCGAGGCTGGAGCGGGGTTCGACCCGCTCGAAGTTCAGCGCCAGGGGGGCAAGGGCATCGACCATCAGCTCCCCGGTCTCATCGATACTGAAACTCGCGGTGGAGGTACCGGTTGCATCAAGTAGGTTCAGGTCCGTCTCCACCAGCGGATTGGGACTGTTCTTCAGGTTCGCCATCCGGTCGTGTATCGACCTGCGTTCCGGGACCTGGTTCTCAGCCATCAGAGCACCCTACCTCTGCGCCTCGCCCTCTTCGTCTTTGACCGCATCCGCGGTCGGGGCCACGGTGATGCGGTCAAAACGAAGATGAGAGCGTGAGGCGGTGGGTCCACGTTGCCCCTGGTAGTGCGAGCCGAGTCCAGCGCTTCCGTAGGGTGTTTCTGCGGGGCTGGAGAGGTTGAAGAAACAGAGCTGCCCGATCTTCATGCCGGGGTAGAGCAGGATCGGCATAGTCGCCGTGTTCGACAGTTCCAGGGTGACGTGCCCTGAGAAGCCGGGGTCAATGAAACCAGCGGTGGAGTGAGTCAGCAGGCCGAGGCGCCCGAGTGATGACTTCCCCTCTAGACGCGCTGCAACATCGTCCCCGAGAGTGACCAGTTCGTAGGTGGCTCCGAGGACGAACTCACCCGGATGCAGGACAAAGGGCTCGTCCTCGTCGACCTCAACACGCCTGGTCAACCCGGGTTGAGCAGCAGCGGGGTCGATCACCGAGTACCTGTGGTTATCGAAAAGACGGAAGACGCGGTCGAGCCGCACATCAATGCTGGCCGGCTGAATCATGGCCCGGTCCAGCGGATCCAGGCAGATTCGACCGGCATCAATCGACTGTCGTATATCGCGGTCACTCAGAAGCATGCTGACATCATCCCACGGAGCCGGAAGAACAGGAGGGAGCAGCCAGAAGTCATCGCGACTAACCCTTCGACCCGACGATTAGGTCAGCCAGATCATCAACGTCCTCGACCGTGGTATCAAACGAACACATCAGGCGGACGAGGTCGGGATCGCCCGGCCAGTCGTAGAAGTGGAACACCGCGCGAGCACGCTCCTTCTGTTCGGGGGTCAGCATGGCAAAAACGCCGTTGGACTCAACGGGAACGGGGATTGGAACGGCACCGTTAAGTCGGCTGTGAAGGCGAGCTGCCATCTCATTGGAGTGCTGGGCCAGGCGTTGCCAGAGGTCCGTTCCGAAGAGTTCGGTGAGTTGAGCCGACACGAAGCGCATCTTCGAGCCCAGCTGCATGTTGGTTTTGCGCAGGTAGGGCAGACCCGTCGCACGTTCGGGGTTGAGGACGACGACGGCCTCGGCTCCCATGGCCCCGTTCTTGGTACCTCCCAGGCTGAGGACGTCAACCCCGGCATCCGTGGTGAGTTCACGCAGTGTGGTGCCCATGTGGGCTGCGGCATTGGAGAGTCGCGCTCCGTCCATGTGGAGAGCCATGTCGTGGGAATGCGCGAAGTCAGCTAGCGCGCGGACCTCCGCGGGTGTGTAGCAGGTACCGAGCTCCGTGACCTGCGAAATAGAGATGGCAAGGGGCTGGGAGCGGTGCGGGTCCCCCCACCCCCAGGCTTCACGCTTTGCGAGCTCCGGTGTGAGCTTCCCATCCGGGGTGGGGACCCCCAGGATCTTGAGGGCACCAACTTTTTCAGGTGCTCCGCCCTCGTCATTGTTGATATGTGCGGTCGAGGGCGCGATGACGGCACCCCAGCGCGGCAACACTGATTGCAGCGAGACCACATTGGCGCCGGTTCCGTTAAAGACGGGGAACCCCTCGGCGGCATCACCAAACACCTCGCGGATCATCTGATCCATGACCCCGGTCCATTCGTCCTCCCCGTAGGACGAAGCGTGCCCAACGTTGGCCTTGGCTATCGCCGTAAGGATCTGTGGGTGCACTCCCGAGTAGTTGTCGGAGGCAAAGCTGTTACGGCTGGATGTGCTGGTCTGCGTCATGGGACAACGCTACGTCGGACAGGCAGGTTCAGACAGCCACGCCCGGAAGCTGGCCGTGCGGCGGTGTGGGGAAACCCGTGTCATAGAGCGGAAAAGACCGGCCGTCCGGGCCCTGTGGGAATGGAGCGGATGACGGGAATCGAACCCGCGCTGTCTGCTTGGGAAGCAGAAGTTCTACCATTGAACTACATCCGCATGTCATGAAGACGCATTGAAGTCTAGCAAGAAAATAGACCACCGCGGGACAAGCAATACCAAGGTCAGTCAAACACCCCCAAATGTGGATACCCGGCCCGGTATCGCTTAGAGCGCACTGGAATTGCCCACAGAACTCACTTTTAGCCTCCCGTAAGCTACCCGAAGTCAGTAGGGTGGGTAGTAAGTCAAAGAATCCATGAGGAGAAACATGAGCACGCAAGACCTCACCGTTGAAGACTTTGAGTCGACGGTAACTGACAACTCCATCGTCCTCGTCGACTTCTGGGCCGAATGGTGCGGCCCATGCCGTCAGTTCGCTCCTGTCTACGACAAGGCATCTGAGAAGAACCCGGACATCATCTTCGGCAAGGTGGACACAGAGGCCCAGCAGGAACTGGCTGCCATGGCTCAGATCACTTCCATCCCGACCCTGATGGCCTTCCGTGATGGCATCGCAGTCTTCCGCCAGGCTGGAGCACTTCCCGGCCACGTCCTCGATGATCTCATCCAGCAGATCCGTGACCTAGACATGGAAGATGTCAAGAAGCAGGTTGCAGAGGCTGAGGGCAACTAGTAACGACTTCAACTAAGAACCCGCAGTGTTCCTTTCGGAGCCTGCGGGTTCTTGCCTTAAGTCAGTTCTCTAGAGGCTGCGTCGCCCCTCAAGAGCCCGTCCCAGCGTCACCTCATCGGCGTACTCGAGGTCACCCCCGACCGGGAGGCCCGATGCGAGCCGCGTAACGGACACCCCCATCGGTGTCACGCTGCGGGCGATGTATGACGAAGTCGCCTCACCCTCAACCGTCGGGTTGGTAGCGAGGATGACCTCTTGAATCGTCCCGTCGGCCAGGCGCATAAAAAGCTCGCGCATGCGCAACTGGTCCGCACCAACCCCAGCGAGGGGATCAATAACGCCCCCGAGGACGTGGTACCTGCCGCGGAAGACCCGCGTCTTCTCAATGGCGTTGATGTCCTTGGCTTCTTCAACCACGCAGAGGATGCTCTGGTCCCGCCGGGTATCCGCGCAGATCGAACACACTTCACCCTCGGTCACATTGCCGCAGACGGTGCAGAAGTGGACATTCTTTTTGACCGCTTGAATGGACGCGACCAGTTCCTGGATCTCAGCACTATCGGCCCCCAGAATGTGGAATGCAAGGCGCTGGGCACTCTTGGGGCCGATTCCCGGGAGCGCCCCCAGGTTGTCGATTAGATCCTGGATTGCCCCGTCGAACCCGCTCACTCATGACCTCCAAGATCAAATCCTGACAGTGCATTCTCGTCAGGCTCAATGGGTTCAGGGAACCCGTCATCTCCCAGCACATCACCTTCTGGTTCAATCGTGCTGATGAGTTTTTCTTCAATGACTGTGCCGCCAACGATGTCGAGAAAGACATCAACCAGGGGGCGACCACGGTAGGCACCATCCGGATCAGCTGGGACCGGGGGCGCCTGCATGGCAGCTGGCTCGGCTGGAGGTTCGGGGCGTTGGATCGGCGGTTTTGGCGCTGCCACTGGCTGCACCTCAGGAGCCTTCTGAACCGGAGTTGGTTGCTCTGGTTCAGGCTGTGCTTTTGGGTGGCTCTCCGGTGGCTGCTGAACTGGTCGTTGGGGTGCCGGCTTCTCTACTTCAGGCTCGGCTCGAGGCGCTGGTTCAGCAGCGACTTCGGGTGATGCTGCGGGAACTCCACCCTCCTTTAGTTTCGCCACAACCTTGTCGCGGTCGCCCTCCCACTCAGCTATCACCGTGATGGAGCGCCCGAGGATCTCAGAGAAGACACCGGCCATCTTGTCTTCACCGCCAAAACGCTTGAACTGGGCGACGTTGGAAGGCTGCAGGAAGAAGACGTGTGCGATCGAACCGGCGGCTTCAGAGCCCCGAACGTTCTTCATCAAACTTGGGTAAGCCGACCCCATCTCACCCATTCGTTTCGTGATGGTGGCCCAGTGAGCCCGCATGAAAGCGGAGTCCGCAACGGTATCGCTGGCTGCGGGAGTGGTTGCGGCCAGGGGCTGCTGCGCTACTTGCGAGGGACGGGTCGGGACCGAAGTTGCTGCGGGCGTCGGAGTCGTCCCGGCCCGGGGCACCCTCGGTACTTCAGTACTGCTTGTTGGTGCGGCAGGGGAAGCCTGCGGGGCCGGCCGTGCGGCAGGTGCAGCGGTCTGCGGACCGCGTGGTGCCTGACGAGGCGGTACAGCAGTTGCCGGGGCCGGAGCGGACACAGTCTGAGTGGCACCCTGCGTTGAACCATCAACCACCAGAAGTCGAGCCATCAGCAGTTCAAGCTGCAGGCGAGGCGAGGTGGCGCCAACCATTTCTCGAAGAGCGCCCTCAATAATGTCGGCACGTTGGGAGAGGAGACGTGCCCCCCACTTACCGGCCTGCGTATGCATGACAGCGAGCTGATCAGCGGGAATCTCAATCAGAGTGTCCGCCGCCCGCTCACCAATCAGCGCGCAAACCAGCAGATCACGAAGACGCTGCAGAAGGTCCTCTACAAAACGTCGTGGTTCCTGGCCCTTATCGGTCACCTCTTCAACGATGGCGAAGACCTCTGCTCCATCCAAGTCGCCGAGGGCATCCACGGTTCGTTCCAGGATTGCCGCATCGGTGTAACCGAGCAGGTCGAGCGCGCTCTGCACCGTCACTGTCCCGTTGGAGCCGGCCATGAGCTGGTCCATGACAGACAGGGAGTCCCTGACGGACCCCCCGCCGCTACGAACGATCAGCGGGTAAACACCCTCTTCAACCTCAACGCCCTCCTTCACTGCCAGGTCCTTCAGGTAGGGCACCAGGACAGCGGGCGCCACCAGCCTGAACGGATAGTGGTGGGTACGGGAGCGGATGGTGCTGATGACCTTCTCCGGCTCCGTCGTCGCAAAGATGAACTTGGTGTGATCCGGGGGCTCTTCGACCAGCTTCAGTAGCGCATTGAAACCCGAGGCCGTCACCATGTGGGCTTCATCGAGGATGAAAATGCGATAGCGGTCCCGAGTCGGCGCAAACTCTGCCTTCTCACGCAGGGCACGCGCGTGTTCGACGCCGTTGTTTGAGGCCGCATCAATCTCAACTACGTCAAGCGACCCTGGGCCACCCGCGGCCAGCTCAACACACGAGTCACAGACACCACACGGCTGCGAGGTCGGTCCTTCAATGCAGTTCAGGCTGCGGGCCAGAATGCGAGCCGAAGTTGTCTTACCGCAGCCTCGTGGTCCGGAGAAAAGGTAGGCATGGGTGACGCGATTGCCATCGAGGGCGGCCTTCAAGGCATCGGTGACATGTTCCTGCCCGATGACATCCTGAAACGTATCTGGCCGATAACGGCGATAAAGTGCTGTGCTCACGGTTAGACCTTAGAACCTCCGGGGCCAGCGCCGCCGTCGAAGAAGAACCTCTGCGGAAAGTACCGCCCACATCCAGTTGGGGATAACTGCGCCTAGATATAAATGATCCCCCGCGCACCCGACAGAGCGACCGTATCCTTGCTGCCTTCCGGCCCTGGGGAGGTTCGGGTGATGCCGTCGCACGGGGGATCGTCCTCATCTTACACAGAGTCGACTCCCTTCCAGCAAACTCACGCTGCGGGAGGAATCAATGGACTGCAACGATTCCGGACCACTCCGTCAAACCTCACAGTGCCCGGATTAACGCAGCTAGACCTTCGGGTCTGGATCGGTTGGATCCTCTCGCGCCAGGAAGATTAGTAGGGCACTCACAAGCAAGACAAGGACGACTGAGAGCCCATTCCAAAGGTGATCTGCGAGGAAGCCAATCCCTCCCCCCGCTCCGAATCCAACTAGAACCATGAAGTAGAGGCCCGAGGTGTAGAGGTTCGACATTCCGTTCGGCGCCTTCTTACTGAAGAAGGACTGCATCAGGTAGTTGAAGGCCAACTGCAACACGACGTTCACCGCCACGTTTCCGTAGACCATGCCCTTAATCTTGTGGAATCCGTTTCCCTGGACTCCGGCTGCAAAGGAGATGATCCAGGTGATGTACTCGGGCCGCAAGGCCTTTGTGACGATGAGGACGAGGGCGATACCGATGGCAAACATCAGCAAACCCTGCAGTGCAGGGGTGTAGCGCTTTCCGCTGCGCAGGCAAACGGCAATGATGCCTCCGGCGACAAACGCACCGACGCCGAAAGCAAGCACTGCTCCGGAGACGAAGAAGAACTTTGGCCAGTTCCCCGCCATGGCCTGGTAGCCCATCTGAATTACGTTGCCTGACTGCGCGGTACCGAATGTTCCTGCGTTACTGAAAGCCCAAGAGTTCAGCAGCCCGGAAGAGATGGCAAGGATCAGAGCGATGTGGGGCAGCTCCATGAGGGGAAATGAGGACGGATGCATCGACTTTGCCATCACCTTGACCAGTGATGTTCCCTGTGGGAGCACAGCCTTCACTCGATGAGTGGCTTCGGATCCGGCATCTGCCTTTGTCATTTACACTCCCTGCTCACATACACGGTGACAACTGGCCGACATTATTCCACTCGCCTTACGCGAGGGCCCTAGCAGCAAGACATCTGAAGGTCACCAATTTCCAGTTCCCTCACAGATCCCTATTACAGCCCCCCGTTAGGTTCCTTTCGGGTCACCGGGGTCCTCCGCAGGTGTGACGGTCCTCCGCAGGGTGGTTTCTGGGTGCAAAACACACCAAAACAACCCCTGCGTGGGTCCAAGACACTTCCAGAGGACCAAGGCGGGACCAGACCTTCCGGTAGCGATACCGTGCAGTCGCAGTATCTACCCGGACTTCCTCATTGACTCGTGTGGGGAGCAGATCCGGATCGTGGAACAAATGTGGAACAGCTACGGCAAGGGATCTGTTAGGGATGATCAACAGGGCCGGAACGCCCCGGGCTTTCTGGAGGGACTTTGCCCCGTGTTTTCAACGAAAAACCCCGGAATCTCAACAGATTCCGGGGCTGCTAGCGGAGGATGGGGGATTCGAACCCCCGAGGGCTTGCACCCAACACGCTTTCCAAGCGTGCGCCATAGGCCACTAGGCGAATCCTCCGGTGTCGGATCGGCTTGTGGCCTCTCCAACGTCCACACTCTAGCGAAATACTGGCGCTGATGAAAACTCGGGCGACTGTGGGGTTGGACCCAAAGCAGGCGGATGCTCGACCTGCGCCACGCCGGGTCCGTCTCTGCGTTGAACCTCACTTGGGACCGGCGACCTAAGAAGAGGCACCCAGGGTGTGCTCTGTTCAAGCATTCTTCGAGGCGGCCCCGGTTTTCAGAGCTACCGGTCCCGAAACGATGGGCGCATGTGGGACAATTGGGCGCGATGTCTACCAAAACAGCAACCACTTCGCCTCTCTCCCGAATCGACGGATGGATTCGTAAAGAGACCTCGGGTGGAATTCTCCTCATCATTGCCGCCGTGTTTGCCCTGGCCTGGTCAAACTCGCCTTGGCGTGAGGCTTACAATTCACTGTCCCAGTTCGTAATCGGACCGGAAGCGCTCGGACTGAACCTAACGCTAGGCACATGGGCGGCCGACGGCGTCCTCGCCATCTTCTTCTTCGTGGTTGGCGTGGAACTGAAACGCGAGCTGGTGGTTGGTAGCCTCTCCTCTCCGCGGGAAGCGGCCGTCCCGATGATTGCTGCTGTTGGCGGCATGATCGCCCCGGCACTGATCTTCGTAACAATCGTCCTGGCCACCGGAGACACGGAAGCCCTGACCGGCTGGGCCATTCCCACAGCAACAGATATTGCCTTCGCCGTTGGAGTCCTCGCCGTCTTCGGCAAGGGCCTGCCTCGCGCTCTACGCACCTTCCTTCTCACCCTGGCAGTCGTCGATGACCTTCTGGCGATCGTTATCATCGCGGCCGTCTACACCGACCACCTCAACTTCATTGCCCTCGGTATCTCCATCGTGCTCATTGCAGCATTCGCATGGTTGGTGCGAGCCAAGAAGGTGCTTGTGTTGCCGCTGGTAATCATTGCGATTCTGGCCTGGTACTTCATGCATGAGTCCGGTGTTCACGCCACGGTCGCGGGTGTCGCCATGGGCCTGTCCGTGACGGCACGCCCCATTCACGGAGAGAAGGACGACCGTACCGAGCGCTTTGCACACGTCCTCGATCCCCTGTCCTCAGGCATTGTTCTGCCGATCTTCGCCTTCTTCGCGGCAGGTGTCACCATCGTTGGATCGGGTGGTGAGATCTTCACCCAGCCGGTCTTCTTCGCTGCTGCAACCGCCCTCGTCGTCGGAAAATTCATCGGCGTTCTTGGTACCACCACCCTCGCGGTGAAGCTGACCCCCCTGCACCTTCCCGACGCCATCGGTTTGCGAGACCTGATCCCAGTCGGCTTCCTGACGGGCATGGGCTTCACCGTCTCGCTGCTAATTACTGACCTGTCTTTCCACGCCAACGGTCACCTTGCCCCCGCCAAGATTGGCGTCCTCGTCGGTACCCTGATTGCCGCCATTCTCGGGGCCACCGCACTGCGCCACGACGCAAAGAAGGCGCGTACCTCCGACATGAACCTGGACGGAATCCCCGACTCCGACACCTCCCCCATCGACTAGCTGCATCATTGATCAAGTACCTCGGTTCCAAGCGGCGCTTCGTTACCACCATCGGTGACCTCTATGAGGCCAGTGGCGCCGAAACCGCCCTCGACCTGTTCACAGGAACCACCCGGGTAGCGCAGGAACTGTGTCAGCGCGGGGCTTTTACGACGGCAGTGGATACCGCGACCTACTCCGAGGTGCTCGCGCAGTGCTTCGTGGAAACCGACGTCGCCGAGGTGGATATCGAAGAGGTCGAAGCCGTCCTCGCGCGCCTGGACGCCCTCCCCGGTGTTCGCGGCTACTTCACCCAGACCTTCTGCGAAGAGAGCCGTTACCTCCATCCCGACAACGGCATGCGGGTTGACGCCATTCGTCAGGCGATCGAGGACGACTATGCGGACGACCTGCTGAAGCCGATCTACCTCACCTCACTGCTGCTGGCGGCAGACGCTGTCGACTCTACCGTCGGCCTGCAGATGGCCTATTTGAAGCAGTGGGCTCCCCGGGCTCTGAACCGGATGACCCTCAAGGTTCCGAAATTGATCCCCGGTACGGGTCGCGCCATCCGGGGGGATGCCCTAACTCTGGCCCCTAATCTCCCTCACGTCGGCTTTGCCTACCTTGATCCGCCCTACAACCAGCACCGCTACTTCACGAACTACCACGTCTGGGAGACCTTGATTCGCTGGGACAAGCCCGACCACTACGGCACGGCCTGCAAGCGGATCGATGCGCGTGACAATGAAACCAAGAGTCCCTTCAACAGCAAACGAACCATGCCTGCCGCCCTCGCTGAGACGGTGGCGGCCGTGAACGCAGACGTCCTCGTCCTCAGCTTTTCCAATGAGGGGTTCGTCCCCCTGCCCGACCTGGTAGAGATGTGCGGGGCGCGTGGTGACTATGTCGCTGTCCTCGGGTTTCCTCACCACCGCTACGTCGGCGCCAAGATCGGCATCCATGATCTCAAGGGCAAGAAGGTTGGCAAGGTTTCTCACCTCACCAACACCGAGTACATGGTGGTGTCCGGAGAGCGCGAGAAGGTGACGGACATGATCCATTCGTCAGGCCTGAGCGATACGTTGGTGCAGGCGGATTCGGGTAGGTTATTAGCGTGACTTCCGCGCCACCACCAGACGGTAACCAGAGAGAAGTCCGGACCCACGTGAGTCCGGACCACTACCGGAGCCCTCGACAGGAGTTCCGGAGCGCCCGTGTTCGCAGTCAGACGGTCATTTTTGGCTCGGCAATTATCGGCCTCGCTGTGCTGTTCCTACTGGGTTTTCTTGGTATTACCGGGGCCCTCCCGGTTCCCTTTGGCGGGGAGTTTTCGAAGAAAGAGATCTTCGCTGAAGTCGGTGATACCCCGTGTCCGACCCCGGGGGCGCGCGCCGCCTCACCTGAGGGGGTCTCCCTTCGGGTCCTCAACACCACCTCCACGCCGGGACTGGCGGGCCAGGTGGCGAACGCCTTCGAGGTGCTCGGCTACACCATTGCCGCCACCGATAATGCCCCGCAGTACCACGGGGTAGCCCGGATTGAAGCTGGTCCGCGAGCCGTTGATGCCGCTTACGCCATTGCCCGCTACTTCCCGGGAGAGGTTCGAATCGTCCTCAGCTCGGCCGAAGACATGACGCTGACGATTCTTCTTGGCAACAAGTACGACGGACTTGTTCCGCAGGATGAACGTCCGGCTATTCGTGACTCCAACTCCGCCCTCGTGCCCCGTTCGGGGTGCCTGCCCGTTGCAGAACCAGCCGATGGTTGGGAACTACCGCAGTCGGCCCAGTCCGGCGCTCAATCGGACGCTCAGTCCGGTGAAGAAACCTCGGAAGAGGACTAGGAACCGATTCCAACGGCTGTGCGTTGCGCCCGCCAGGCCTGCACCATCTGCCAGGCGTAGGTTGCCCCTGCGATCACGTTGAGGACCACACCGATGCTGACGACGACGAGGGCGGCTGTCCGCCAACCTGGGCTGTGAGCCGCCTCTCCGAGGAGCAGCATGGGCAGACCAAGAAGAAGGACTGCTGTGCGGGCCTTACCGATCAGGTTGACCTGGGTGGTCGGGTATCCCTTGAAGAGAACGATCGCCAGACCCGCCATGATCACATCCACGACCATGATGACCGCCATAAACTCCCAGGGCATGATTCCGGTGAAAACCAACGTCAGGGAGATCAGCAGGATTGAGGCGCGGTCTGAAATGGGGTCCAGCTCCCTCCCCAGGTCGCTGAGTTGGTTGAGACGCCGGGCCAGGTAGCCGTCCAGCCAGTCGGTGCTGCCCAGGATGAAAAGGGCGATAAGCGACCAGACATACTGCTCAGAAATGATCAGTCCCAGGGACAGCGGAAGGAAAACAACTACCCTCAAATAGGAGAGGATGTTCGGGATAGTCCAGATCTTCCCTGCCGAATCCTTTGAAGGATCAGTACCGTCCGCCATTGTCCCCTCTGTAAACTGGTCCCTAGAACCCGTGAGCACAGCTCAAAATCAGGCCTCGTTGCCGAGGTCGTGCCTATGTAAACTCGTCGTCCATTATCACCCGGGAAGGCCCATGCACGGACCAACTATTGACTTCCAACACCTCTCAAAGAATTTTGGGAAGGTAGAGGCCGTATCCGACCTATCTTTCACAGTGAAACCAGGACGCGTGACGGGGTTCCTCGGCCCAAATGGGGCTGGGAAGACCACCACTCTTCGCATGTTGCTGAATCTGGTTCGTCCCACTTCGGGAACCGCAACCTTCGATGGGCGCGACTACTACGAGATTGAGCAGCCCATGCTCGAGGTCGGAGCCCATCTTTCCGCCGATGACTTCACCCCGGGTCGAAGCGGACGGGATCACCTCCGCGTCATGGCCGCCGGAAGCGGAGTCGGTGAGGGCAGGATCGATGAGCTCCTCGCCCTCGTCGGCCTCACCAGGGATGCAGGTCGTCGTGTCGGAGGCTACTCGCTGGGTATGCGTCAGCGTCTCGGCCTGGCCACCGCGCTTCTGGGTGACCCAAACGTCCTCATCCTGGATGAGCCCGCTAACGGCCTCGACCCCGAGGGGATTTCGTGGTTGCGCAAGTTCCTGCGGACTCTGGCTGAAGAGGGGAGGACGGTTTTCCTCTCCTCCCACCTGCTCAACGAGATTCAGTTGATGGCCCACGACATCGTCATCATTGACGGGGGTCGTCTGGTTGCGAGCGGACAGATAGATGAGCTCGAGAACATGCACGGCAGCGTGGTTCTGGCAGACTCGACCAGGCGCGATGCCCTGCGCGATGCCCTTACGGTCGCGGGCTTCAGCGTGATCGAGGAACCGGGCGCACCCCTGCGGGTTTCAGGGGCCACCATCGAGGACGTAGGAAACCTCGCCGTGATCAGCGGGATTCCTCTGACGCACCTCAGCGAAGAAAACACGGGTCTGGAAGATCTGTTCCTCTCGATGGTCGGAGGGGACCGATGAGCCGTTTCAAGCACGCAGTTCGAGCCGAATGGCTCAAGGTCTTCACAACCAGGGCCTGGTGGATCCTCGGTCTGGTCATGGTGGTCTACATTGCGTTCACCGCAGCCCTGATCGGCCTGATGTCCAGTGAGTTACTGGGTCCGGATACCGCCGGGGAACTGGCGGGGATCAGCGTTTCGGGCACCGTCTACTCCCTTGGTTCCGCAATGGGTTACCTGTTCCCGGTTTTGCTCGGCGCGCTGTCAGTCACGGGCGAGTACCGTCACCACACCCTGACACCGACCTTCATTTCCGTGGGGCAGCGAGGCCCGGTCCTCGCTGCAAAAGCCCTGGTCCAAGCAGGTATAGGCGCTATTTACGGCGTGGCTGCTCTCATCAGTGCCGTCCTCGCCAGCGTCTTCTTCTTCATGGCGGCAGGCATCCCGACGGGACTCAATGAGGCAGAGATCTGGGCCATGTTTGCCCGTTCGGTCGTCGTGATGGCGCTGTGGGCGGTCATCGGTGTGGGTCTCGGCGCGCTGATTCGGTCCCAGGCGGGTGCGATCGTGGTCGTCCTCGTCTTCACCCAGTTCATTGAGCCGATTGCCCGCCTCGGGGGCGCCTTCAACCAGGTGGTTTCGAACATCACCCAGTTCCTTCCGGGTGCGGCTTCAGACGCGTTTGTTGGGCAGAGCATCTACTCGGTCATGACGGTTGAGGGGGCCGGTTCCGTACTCAGCTGGTGGCAGGGCGGCCTCGTCCTCGCTGGTTACGGGGCTATCATCCTGGTCCTGGCGTGGGCGACGCGGTGGAAGGCAGACGTCTCCTAGATCCGCCCCCACCGCGCCAACTCAGCAAAGCTCCTTAGCCGACGCGCGGCGTGGTCGGGTCCCCGTCCCACATGTGTGAGATGTCCTCCTCGGGCAAAACCCCATCGAGGCCATCCTCCCCGGTTGCGGGAACCTGCCTGCGCCTCTGCGAGTAGGCCTCAGAGTCCAGTTCCGTTCCCGAAGGTGCGGAGGCCGGACTGGCTGCTTCAAGGTTCGTCCCGCGAGCCTTCGAGATCCAGCGCATGACATGGTAGACGACGATGGCGGAGATCGAACCGAGTGCGATCCCTTCGAACACCATTCCACCGGGAGCCCAGGTGAAGTTGGCGATGCCGACGATGAGGGCGACCGCGGCGGTGTTGAGGTTGACCGGGTTCGAGAAGTCGACCTGGTTCTGCACCCAGATCCGCACGCCCAGCAGACCGATCATCCCGTAGAGAACCGTGGCCGCCCCACCGAGGACACCCGGGGGAATCGTGGCAATAATGGCTCCGAACTTAGGCATCATCGAAAGGACGAGGGCGGTTCCAGCTGCGATGAGGTAGGCGGCTGAGGAGTAGACGCGGGTGGCCGCCATGACCCCGATGTTCTCGGCGTAGGTGGTGGTTCCCGAACCGCCACCGGTGCCGGCCAGCATGGTTGAGAGGCCATCGGCGAACAACGCTCGACCCGTGAGCCCATCAAGATTCTCTTCCGTCATGGCTGCCACCGACTTCACGTGACCCACATTCTCGGCAACCAGGACGAAAACCACCGGCACAAACAGGCCCAGGGTTGAGACGTCGAAGGACGGTGCTGTGAAGGTAGGCAGGCCGATCCACGCGGCCTCACCGATAGCAGAGAAATCGACTTCGCCCTGAATCAGGGCCACAACGTATCCAATCAGCACGCCGAAGAGAATCGAGAGGCGCCCGAGGATGCCCTTGAAGAGAACGGTAATCAGGATGATGGACGCGATGGTGACGACCGCTGTCACAGCGCCTTCCTTGACCCAGTTCCACGCGGCCGGGGCCAGGTTGAAACCAATCAGAGCCACAATCGCACCCGTGACAATCGGGGGCATGACCACGTCGATCCAACGCGCTCCAACAAAGTGAACGATGATCCCGACAAGGGCGAGGGTAGCGCCGGTGGCAATGATTCCACCCTGTGCGTAGCTGGCTCCCAGCGTCCCACTCACCGCCATGATTGGGGCGATCAGGGCGAAGGAGGAACCGAGGTAGGAGGGGATGCGGCCCGAGGTGATCAGGAAGAAGATCACCGTCCCGATGGCGGTGAAGAAGAGCGTTGTGTTAGGGGGGAAGCCGGTGAGAAGTGGTACAAGAAAGGTGGCCCCAAACATGGCCACCACGTGCTGCATTCCAATTCCGGTTGTGCGCCCCCATGAGAGGCGTTCATTGGGAAGGACGACCTCACCCGGGTCTACTTTTACCCCATCACCGTGAATCTGCCATTTGAAGAGTCCATGACGTGCGCCCATTGGTGCTCCGATCAGTTGCTTTTGCGAACCATTTCGCTGCCATACCGGTCGGGATCCCAGCGTAAGACAGTTGGAATGTCACCCCATCGCCGCGCTTCACATGGTGGGTAAGATTGCGATGAGCAGTCAAAATGGGCAAGGATTAGGTCTGGCTGTTTCACTTTTTCGAAGGATGTCTAAGTTGGAGAACCTAGAAGCAGAGGCCTCAAACCCCCGGACCGCGCCGGTTCGCCTTCAGGAACTAGCCAATAACTACCCCCGCCTGCGTCCCCTAATCGCCATGAACCCCACGGCTTACCCGGGCCTGGTGCAGTGGCTGGCTGACCTTAATGACCCCGCAATTAATGTCGCTTTGGCGCAGCGTGGGGCAGCTAACAATGCCTCGGCTTCAGGGCCCCGACGGGTTTCAGTGATGGGACGGGAGGATACGGACCCCACCCCGCTTCCTGTTCCGGCCGTTACTCAACAGGTGCGTTTTGAACCAGTTGGCACCCAGACTGGTCAGCTCCAGCAGGTCAGTGGACCTTCGACCTCAAACCGCAAACCCCTCATGGTGGGTCTAGCCCTGACCTTCGTCGCCCTGCTGTTCGTGGGGTTTGCCCTTCTGTTCGGAGGTCGTGGAACCGAGACCGGTGACAATCTGGTCGCCGAATCGGGCCCGCAGTCTTCAGTTTCCTCCGTTGGTGAAGACGCATCCGGTGAAGACTCTGCCCCGGACGAGGACGGGACCGCTGCCCCTGCAGATGAGGGTGCAGAGACGGAAGCAGAGAAAGTCGTCCGCTTCCCGGCCGCAAGCGATGCGCTCAACGTCAGCCACTTTGTCTCTCCCAGTGGCAACATTGCCTGTCGGATTGCTCCGGAGGCCGCTGAGTGCACCCTGAATGCATTTGCCTTCGCGGATGCGAACCTGGCGAACTGCGGGGCCGGACCACTGACCATCCGGGCCACTGAGTTCTCCTCCGAACTGGACTGCAGCGCGCCGCAGATCTCAGCTTCGGGAGCCACGACGCTGGCCTATGGCGACTCTGCAGCCTCAGATGACTATGCCTGCACCTCGTCTGAGTTCGGGGTTGCCTGCTGGAACACCATTTCCGGAGCCGGGTTCGGTATCTCTCGAGGCGGTTACCAAAACAGTCTGACCGGACCGGTTGATCCGGCTCAGTTCCCTTGGAACTAGCGGGCTATTTCCCGCCGAAGTGCTTGACGAATCCGCGAATCACGGCGGCGGCATCATGCTGGCCGGAGGTGAATCGACCCGCTGACACCAGGGCTTCGACGTCCCCGAAGCCCGTATCCCCAGCATCCTCGAATGCCCTGGTCTTTGATGCAATTACATCCGCGTCCAGTTCGGGGTTGAACTGCGTGGCATAGACCGAGTCTCCGTAGCGAATGATCTGGAACGGGGCGTAGAGCGACCTCGCTAGGCGTACCGAACCCTCGGGGATCTCATCAATCGCCTCATCATGGTTGACGTAGGCGTTGAAGACTGCGGGGGCAGCCGCTAAAACCGGGTCTTCCTGGCCCTCACTGGTCAGCTCAATGCTGACCAGTTCAGCCAACTCAGCATTCTCACCTGAGACCTTGGCGCCCAGCATGTCGCCGAGGATGTTCATGGCACTGCCCGTGGCAAGAATGGGGGTACCTGTTTCAAGGAGCTGCTTGAAAAGCACCTCTAGCTCAGCGCGAACCGTCCTCTGTGTCTGCGGAACATAGCTGTCATCGCTGACAGCACCGTAGGGGGATCCGGCAACGAACACCCCGGCATAGTTCTCTGGGTCCACCGGGGGCAAACCTAACAGGTCGAACTCAGCCAGCTGCAGTTCCCCTGCTTCCAGGCCGCTGGCACGCAGGTACGCCTGGTACTCACTGTCGAGGGCTTCTTCTTCACCGCGGGTGGAAACTAAGAGAAAGGGCTTCATGGGTGCCATGCTACCCGTGATCGGCGCCTCACTCCCGCTCTGATCAAGTCAATGGTCGCCGGTGGGGTTCAACGAATGATCAGAGACTCAAAGCCCAGTGGGCCCAGTTGCGCACTGGCCTCTGATTCCAGCCACCCCACCTCGGGAAGAGCATCCGGTACCCCCTGCGGCGTTCGATAGCGTTGGAGGGCGAAGTTCCGAGCTCCGCGCCTTCGTGCCCAACCTGCCACCCGAGCCGCATACTCCACCAGGTCACCTCCCGGGGCCAGTCCTGGCCACAGGGTCAGACGAACCTCGTGATCAACCTCCGGGTGGGCGGCAAGATGCTCCAGGGACTGTTCGGCCCGGTGTCCGCCGGCCCGACCCGTGGCGACCTCATAGTCCTCTGGTAGCGCCTTGATGTCGAGGCCGACCCAGTCCACCAGTCCCTCGTTGAGCAGCCGGTTGAGAGCCTTGGGATAGGCGCCGCCGGCGTGGAGTCCGGTGAGGAAACCCCTCGACCGAACCTCACGCAGGGCTGATTCAAGGGCTCCAGACCGCTCTTGCATCAGCGCCTCACCCCCGGAAAACACGACAGCGTCCAGGAGTCCACGGCGCTGATCAAGCAGTTCCAGCACCTGGGACCACTGAACCGAGCCCCTTACCTGGGGATCAAGGATCCCCGAGTTGTGACAGTAGGGACACCTCCATGGGCAACCCTGCAGGAAGACAACGGCTGCTAACTTTCCCGGCCAGTCCACGGTTGAAAACGGAACCAAACCAGCAATGTTTAGTTCGCTCAAGCGAACGCAACCTCCTTGAAGGGAAGGCGTTCAGCGTGTTCCCCCTTCTTGCCGATATTGAACGAAGTTACCGGTCGGAAGTAGCCCATGACCCGCGTCCACACCTCACACTCCTGCGGCTCCCGATCGGGGAACTGAGCGGCACAGCGGGGACAGGTGGGCTGTTCGCCCTCGAGATACCCGTGACGGGGGCAGATAGAGAACGTCGGAGTGATCGTGATGTAGGGCAGACGGAACGCGGTCAGCGATCTGCGAACCATCTCCTTGCAGGCTTCAGCACTGCTCATTCGCTCACCCATGTAAAGGTGAAGGACGGTGCCACCGGTGTACTTACCCTGCAGCTCTTCCTGTTCCGCCAGTGCCTGGAATGGGTCGTCCGTGTAGCCGACTGGCAGCTGAGAGGAGTTGGTGTAATAGGGCTGGTCGGGGGTGCCGGCCTGAAGGATATCCGGGTAGCGCTTGATATCTTCTTTCGCGAAGCGGTAGGTGGTGCCTTCCGCCGGGGTGGCCTCAAGGTTGTACATGTGGCCCGTCGACTCTTGAAGTTCGACCATGCGGTCACGGACATGGTCGAGGACGAACACCGCGAACTCATGACCGGCCGGCGTGGTGATGTCTTCGGTGTCGCCGGTGAAGTTACGAATCGCCTCATTCATGCCGTTGACACCCAGTGTCGAGAAGTGGTTGTCTAAAGTGCCCAGGTAGTGCCTGGTGAAGGGGAAGAGTCCGCCGTCGATGTGCTCCTGGATGATGGTGCGCTTGACCTCGAGGGTGCCGGCACCGATGTCGATCAGCCGGTCCAACTCCGTGATCAGTCCGTCACGGTCCCCCCGGTACTCATAGCCCAGCCGCGCCAGGTTGATGGTCACAACCCCGATTGAACCTGTTAGCTCCGCTGACCCGAAAAGACCGTTGCCACGCTTTAGCAGTTCGCGCAGGTCAAGCTGCAGGCGGCAGCACATTGAGCGAATCATTCCGGGGTCGAGGTCGGAGTTGATGAAGTTCTGGAAGTAGGGCAGACCGTACTTGGCGGTCATGCGGAACAGGCGCTCAGAGTTGGGGCTGTCCCAGTCAAAGTCCCTGGTGATGTTGTAGGTCGGAATGGGGAAGGTGAAAACCCGCCCCTCACTGTCGCCCTCTTCCATCACCTCCATGAAAGCGCGGTTGATCAGGTCCATCTCTTCCTGAAGGTCACCGTAGGTGAAGTCGCAGACCTCGCCGCCGATCATCGGGTGTTCTTCCTTCAAATCTTCAGGGCAGGTCCAGTCAAAAGTCAGGTTGGTGAACGGGCACTGGCTCCCCCAGCGGCTGGGAACGTTGAGGTTGAAGATCAGTTCCTGCATGTTCTGACGAATCTGCTCAAGAGACATGCTGTCCAGACGCACGAAGGGAGCCATGTAGGTATCAAATGAAGAGAACGCCTGGGCCCCAGCCCACTCATTCTGCAGGGTGCCCAGGAAGTTGACGATCTGGCCTGCCGCGGAGGAGAAGTGCTTCGGAGGAGCGGAGGCTATGGCTCCCGGAACCCCGTTAAAACCCTCTTCAAGCAGGCGACGCAACGACCAGCCCGCGCAGTAACCCGAGAACATGTCTAGGTCGTGAATATGGAGGGCGCCACTTCGGTGCGCCACCGAGGCCTCCGGTGAGTAGCACTTTTCTAGCCAGTAGTTGGCAACCAACTTTCCAGCGACGTTGAGGATCATTCCACCCAGCGAGTAACCCTGGTTGGCGTTGGCGTTGACACGCCAGTCAGATCGGCCAAGGTACTCGTCAATAGTTGCAAGCGCGTCGACGTTGGTGGGCGTCATCGTCCTACCCCCTCTTTTAGTGGTTGCAACCCAGACCTTCTCTACGTCGGATCGCCGGAATGATTTGAGAAGAGAAACGGGAAGATTAGCCATCCCGTAACCAAACCTCAAGATAGTCCCCCACCACTACATGCGGTAGTTCAACGCGCCGAAGAGCACTAGATGTTGTGGGTGTTGGCGAAATAGCTACACCAGAAATCCAGACTGATCTAGGACTTTGGTCCAGCGGGCCTGGGGGAAGAAATCAACGGTTCGGCAGAGGAAAGATGACCCACCCCCAGCACGCTGAGAGCCGCGGTCGCGAAGATCAGAGCGGCTCCAAAAAGCATCAGGATCAAACCCGGTTGCGTTCCGGCAGCAAGGGCGAAGAGCCCCTCGGCACTGATGGGGTTCGACAGGGTGCGCCACTGCGCCAGACCCACCACAGCGATTCCACCTACCGATATGAGGAGGAGGAGCCAGGCTCCCAGCGTTGGGCTCAGATCCCGTCTCGGGCGTCCCCGACCTGACCATTCCGACGGGAGTGCCACCAGCGCGACCGCCGTCGCCAAAAGGATTGCGCCCAGAACATCGCTGGGCCGGTGCCAACCCAGTGAGAGAACGGTGCCTCCGACAAAGCTGATCCCAACCCATGACAGCACACTCACTGCCGTCTTGTAGCTGTGAGGCACCGCAGCAATCAAGCCCAAACCAACAGAGGTGGCAAGGGTGACATGCCCGGATGGGAAAGAGTTGGCAAGGATGTGCCCCACACCGAGATTCGGCCTCGAAATCCACATCTTCAGCAACTGTGAAGCACCGTTCGCGACCACCAGAAGACCAACCAGGCGAAGCAGTAGCGCAAAGCGCTTGCGGGCGAGGACCGTGAGCCCGATAAGAAGCCCGATGACGAGCAGCGCGGGAACTGAAACCAGGGAATGCAGCAGGGTCTCCTGCACCCCCTGCAGGGGCATGTGGACCTCGAAGGAGTACATGATCAAGGTGTCCAACCCCTGACCAAAATGGCTCAGCAGGGCCAGTGCCCCAACCACCGCAACTGCAACGACGCAGCTCAGCGCTGACACCGCGCGAAACCTCATCGAACGCATCGCGAAGGATGCTCTCTGTTGCGAAGGAGCACGCTGAGGGGCACGATGGGAATGCCAGTTGGGTCCGCCGGAAGTCTCTGACACCACCTCAACCTCCTTTTGCAGTAACTTCCTGCGACTACTGTTATCCCGGACCCTGACATTTCTGACAAGACTAACCGCCTGGAAGGAGAGAAAGTGACCGAGCCCCGTCCCGTAGACATTAACCGGGTCAGAGCTGCGCTGCAGTCCAGAGACCACTTCTTCCACGAGGTGAAAGCCGGCACCTGGCAGCAGGACCACGACACCTATGTCACCACCTGGACCGTAGAGGAAGGAAAGATCCTCCGCTTCAAGGCACGGTCGGCTCGGCGCTACCACGGTAACCAAACCCTGGACCGTCTGGCCCGCTACGTCACCCTGTCGAACCGAAATCGGGTGTTCCCCAAGGCTTATATCGAACCTCTTGATGTCAGCGGCCTGTACACAGTTTCGGCTGAGTCGAACCGCCTCATAACCTTCGGCCTCAGTGAGGTCCAGTTCAATGCGTTCCTTGAGCACGCCCTCTACGTGCTCGCTTCCTTCTTCCAGGACTTTGAACTGGCAGATATTTCGGACCCCGCTGGCGGTAATCATGCCTGAGCCCTACCTGCACGCAGTCCCAGAGGATCCAACCATCCCCTACCCGGTGAGCATGGCTCGCCTGGAGGCAACCATCGCCCGCCTCGGTTACACAGACGCCAACGTGCACCTTACCGAGGAGGGCGGAACATTTGATCTTCGAGGGCATTCCTTCCGGGTCTCCCCTTTCTCCAACCGGGACTACATCTCTATCCGACTCGAATGGTTTCCGCCCTCGCCGATGACACTCCGCTACCTGTTTACAGCAGCAAACTCGTGGAACCGCTCCCGCCATTTTCCCACCGTTTACATCGACCGCAGCAGTGAAAATGAGCTGATCATAGTGGCGGACAGTATTCTGCACTGCCGCTACGGCCTGTCCGATAGCCAGCTTGAGGACGAGGTCGAAACCGCCATCATCACCAGCACCAAAGCCATCGACTACGTCGAATGGGCCACCGGAGAGATGTACTCGCGGGGATGAGAAACCAGAAGCAGGCCGATCCCGAGGCGCTTCTCAGCTATCTGAAAGCCATCGGGATCAAGGACGACAGGCTCCTCCATATCGCTGAACTTCCGGGTCGACCCAGCACGTTCACCCCGTGGCCGGCCACGGTCAACCCTGCTGTGATCAAGGCCTTTGCACACCATGGGGCCAACCAACTCTGGTCCCACCAGAGGCAGGCTCTCGAAGCGACCGCCCTTGGCAAACACGTCGTCATCTCCACTGGCACCGGATCAGGCAAGTCACTCCCGGCATGGGTGCCAATCCTCTCCGACCTCGTCGAGGCCGCAAGCGACCAGACTCTGGCCGGTTATCGGAACCGACCAACTGCCCTCTACCTGGCCCCCACCAAGGCGCTGGGCGCCGACCAGCTTGAGTCCCTCAACAGGATCACCGCGAGCATTCCCGTTCCCATTCACGTGGCGGGAGCTGATGGTGACACCGACAGCGATGCCAAACGGTGGGCACGAGCCCATGCGGATATCGTCCTCTCTAATCCCGACTACGTTCACCACATCATGCTGTCGGGACATGAACGCTGGACCAGGTTCCTGCGCTCCCTGCGCTACATCATTGTGGATGAACTGCACTACTGGCGGGGAATCACCGGCTCTCATGTCGCACTGGTCCTGCGGCGCCTCCTCCGGGTCGCCAGATCCCTGGGGGCAAATCCACAGGTGATCATGCTTTCCGCCACCATTCGCGACCCCGAGGAGTTGGCTGCGTCAATGGTCGGCTCCTCGAATGTAGTTGCGATTACGGATGATGGCTCCCCGGCCGCACCCCGCCATCTGGTGTTCTGGCAACCCGCACTAAGTCGGGCCGAGACCCTGAAGATGGAGATGGTTGGAACTGAGGATGCACCGGCCTACCCCATTCCGACCCTGCGGATCAGTCCCTGGACCGAGGCCGCCAACCTCGGGGCGGCGTTCATGGAACGGGACGCCCGCCTGCTCACCTTCGTCCTTTCCCGCTACGGTGCAGAGGCCGTGGCAGCTCAAACCCAGGACCGCCTGGACCGGATTGGTTCGTCACGGTCCGGAAGGGTCAGCGCCTACCGCGGAGGCTACCTTCCCGAAGAACGTCGCGAGCTGGAGAGGCTCTTGCGCAGCGGGGCCTTGCAGGCGGTGGTGACGACCAACGCCCTCGAACTGGGAATCGACATCTCAGGACTGGATGCCACCATCACCTGCGAGTGGCCCGGTTCCAGAGCTTCACTGATGCAGCAGGCGGGGCGTGCCGGTCGAGCCGGTCGCAGGGGGGTCAGTGTCTTCATTGCCGGTGAGAATCCCCTCGACAACTACCTGGCGCACCATCCGGAAGAGGCACTTGCGACGGTGGAGGCAAACGTCCTCGACCTCAAGAATCCTTACGTTCTCTCCTCTCACCTGTGTGCGGCCGCTGCTGAGAGACCACTTCAAGAGGACGATCTGGCACTGTTTGGCCTGACTTCACCAGCACTTCTCGATTCCCTGACGGAGCAGGGCTACCTGTGGAAACGCCCCACGGGCTGGCACTGGAACTACTCCCTACCCCTCAACCCCCACGACCTCACCGACATTCGCGGAGGCGGAGGAGACGTCCAGGTGGTCGACTTGAAGACCGGCGCGGTAATCGGGACGGTCCCCGAGGACAGGGCAGATTCGGAAGTTTTCCCGGATGCCATCTACATCCACCAGGGCAAGACCTTCCACGTCCTCGAACTATCGGGAATCAACAACCCGGGAGCAGGACGTAAACCGCAGCGGGTGGCCGTGGTCGAGCGAGTCAGCACCCCGCTGCGAACCCGGACGGGACGTCACGCCGATGTCAAGATCCTCAACGAACTGGAAACGTGGGTTTCGGATGACGGACTCGTAGAGTGGCACAGGGGTGAGGTCGAGGTAACGTCAAGGGTCACCGACTACGACCTTCTGCGACTGCCCGCCATGGAGTTCATCGCCAACTATGAGCTCTCCCTTCCCGAACGCAAACTGCAAACCATGTCGACCTGGTACACCCTGAAGCCGGGAGCCGTAACAATGTCTGGCATCGACACCGCGGACCTGCCGGGTGCTCTGCATGCTGCCGAACACGCTGCGATCGGCATGTTGCCGCTGATCGGCACCTGTGACCGCTGGGATCTGGGGGGCCTGTCGATAGCCGAGCACAGCCAAACCGAACTGCCAACCGTTTTCGTTCACGATGCAATGCGCGGTGGGGCCGGGTATTCCGAGTACGGTTTCCGTCATGCCACCGAGTGGATTACCAAGACGGCCCAGGCGGTGGCCGAGTGTCCGTGTGAGGACGGCTGCCCCTCCTGCATCCAGTCCCCCAAGTGCGGCAACCGGAATGAACCACTTTCCAAGCGGGGGGCAGTTGCCCTGTTGGACCTAGTTCGGCAACGGGCCCCCGGAACGGCCGGTACGGACCGGAAACTGTAGGCCTACGGCCGCCAAGACTTCGCGCTCCTCTACCTCGGTGAGGCCGGACTTACGATTACGACTGATTCCTCGCGATTGCTCGTCATCCAAAACGCGGCTCAGTGTTACAGGTAGCGGGCGCGCCTCGCCTCCGTTCGCAAGGAATGATGAGCCGTCGCGTTGAGCAAAGCCGCGATACGGAGCTGGAAACCACAGGGGAAGGGAGCGCGGACCAGCCCAGTATGCGACGTTGTGTGCCAGTAGCTCCTCATCAGAGACAGCAACGAACTCCCCATCAAACCCAGTAACTTCACGCGCCTGTTCGAGGACGCTACTGAATGTGTGACTGGGACCGACAGCGTTTACACGCCCGACACACCCGGTCCCACCAGCTTGAACAACCCACCGGGCCAGGTCTGCGACATCGATGATCTGGACGAACCTACCTTCCGTGGTTGGGGTGAGGACCCGCCCTCCGCGGGCCAGGCACACAACTTCGGCACCTACGTCCCGACCGGCAAGCGCAATTTCACGACCCAGCCATCCCGTACCGCCGAGGATAAGAATCCTCTCCATGCCCCTCAGTCAACATGCAACCCAGCGGAGAAATAGGCAGACTCGCTGTGCACGGAAGGCTGCACTTCCCAGCGGCAGACGAAACGCTAATCACCAGACGGCCACGTTCAAGAGCCCAGCGGTCCAGCCCGCGATCTGACCTGAATCGTCAGAGGGAGGCCCAGCACCACGACCTCCGACTTCAGGGTTAGATAGAAGTCCAGATCAGTCGGTTCTGATTGAGACTGACAGGTTCCAACCACGGCGTTGTTAGAGGTGGCTACGACCTCCGCTGCCGCGCAGCCCGCCTGGCGGAAAGTCTCGCTGAACTCGGGGCCGGCCAAGACCATACTGGTGGGCGCTGAGTCAGCAGCCGTCAGTGCTGCCATATCAGCCACCCCCTGCAACCAGGCACGTTTGGCATAGATTGCCGAACCGCTGAGGAAGGTGAACAGGAGCATGAGCACAAGAGAGACAACAGCGACCATCCAGATGGTCGCGCTCCCATTCTCCGAGTCCGACCAGGGGGCCCTGTCTTCCATCACGACCCCCCACCTGAAGAGAGCCAAGACAGTCCTGACTCTGGGATCCCCGCAATCTCACACCTGAGGGTTCCCAGGTTCCAACCTGCCAGGGAAGCCGCGGGTCTGGTCCCCACCACCCTGAAAGATCCAGGCCCCTGGATGACCGCCATGGTTGATCCCGCCACACCCTCAACACCCCCACCGGGGCTACCCCCAATACTGTGAGAACGGGCCGCCACCCTCACCTCTTCGCAGAGCACCGCCCGCGACTGTGCTGCCCCCAGAGCCATGAGCGCCACCGTGAGCACAAACACCAGGGCAGCCAGGCCAATCGCAATCTCGACAGTGACCATCCCGTCCTCAGAGTGGTCCCTCTCTGAACCTTCTCCGAGGACGGGAACGTGTCTTTTCTTCATGGTCTTTAAAAAGACAGCGCCGACTGGATGATGCCCGTGAGAAGCCCCTTCACGCCCCCACTCTTCAGCACCGCCACCAGCAGACCCGCAAACCCTGCTGTTGCTACGGCTCTACCTATAAGACATATTCCAATACCTATAGTTACGAACTGGGAACATCACTGTTTCCAACAGTTTAGACTTCTCTTGCCTTCTATTCCCCTGTCACCTCGACATTTGTCGTGGGAATCGATCTATTGCGAGACAACGGTTGACAATATGTTATTTATGAGGCACAATTTTCTCGCCGGTTAGTCTGACACACAACCGGCGGCCAGACCAAGCAGTTGGTGACTGCTTTCGTTTTGCACGAAGTCTGGTGGCAGGCTGAAGCAGCATGAGCGGACTTTCCGCAGACTCCAGCATTCACAGCCTGAGCTGGGGCGTTTCGTCGAAATGACGATGGGTGTGTCTCACTCAGAAAGTGAGATGCATTGTGTCTTCTTCCGTTGATGTTCTTGAAATAGAACCCATCTCAGTCGACTCTCATACGGCTGCTGCCCTCACGGGGTTTAGCGTGGGTACTCTCATAAATCAGCGCTCCCAAGGGATTGGTCCTCCCTACCGCAAAATCAAAGGTAAAGTCCTCTACCTCTACTCCGAACTCAAGGAGTACATCGAGAATTCTCCTGCCGGCGGACTTCCTGTTCCAAGCGCGATTGACAACGCTGTTGATCGGATTGTGGAGAATTGGCCCACGCTTTCTGAAGCCCAAAAAGAGGCCATCACTGCCGCTGTGGGTGGTGCTGTTTAGATGTCAACTGAAACACAAGAAATAGATAAAAAGAACAAGTCCGACGCAGCTAGAGAGAAACTGTCTCCCTTCGATCTGAGAACAGCTAATGAGATCGTCGTCAAAGTCACGGCTGATTACATTTCTGAAGTGCAGCAAAGATTTGCCAACGGGGAAGAGCTGACTTTCTTTGATATTGAAAGTCAGTTGCTCAGGAAGACCAACGCCGCGATTTCGGTCCGGAATTTGATGGTTGAAAAGGGAGAGAACGTGCCACTCTTGCGAGACAACTTGACGATCTACCAGGTCGCTGAGTTAGCAAGTCATTTCGGCGGCTTCGTAAATATTGCAACGTCCATTTCAGCAACGCCAAGTAACGACATGCTTGCAATTTATGACGCGCACCGTGGCATTTACACGTCTGCACTTCCTGCCCTACAGGGTGGGGTTCGCAGGATCGCGCCCACGCTTTCCTCGCGAGCGGTGGGCGAGGTTCTGGAGCAATTGCAAGATCGCGCAAGACGCGTTGTAGAGAGCAGTGACCCTGACTTGGTCCCAATGAATAATGGGGTGTTCAACTACGGCAAGAAAGAGTTGGTGCCCTACGGTCCCGAGTTGGTGTTCACAGCAAAATGCGCGGTT
Organism: Actinomyces minihominis; assembly: GCF_900187855.1. GTDB lineage: Bacteria > Actinomycetota > Actinomycetes > Actinomycetales > Actinomycetaceae > Scrofimicrobium > Scrofimicrobium minihominis. Next base: position 273,874 of record NZ_FYEG01000003.1, read on the forward strand.
GATTACGTGGCTGGTAAAAAACATCCGGACTTGTCTGGCCCTGATGGCGAGAGGTTCAATTTCCACGAATGGCTCTTTGATCTGATGTCTGATGACGAGGAGACTTTTTGGCTCGTTTGGCGGGTTATCGGCGCGGTGCTGCGCGGGTCTGTCTCTTGGGATAAAGCGGTCTTTTTCTACGACACTAAAGGCTCAAATGGTAAGGGCACCTTGGCCGAGATGCTTCGAAATTTGATTGGGCCGGAGAACGCGCACTCTCTACCAATTGTTGATTTTTCGCGGGATTTTATGCTGGAGCCTCTTACTCGGGCTTATGCCGTTATTACTGACGAAAACGATGTCGGCGGCTTCATCGACCGATCCGGCAACCTGAAAACTGCCATCACTCACGAGCCCTTGATGATTAATCGCAAGGGTCGGTCTCCCATCTCTTATGCCTTTAAAGGAATGATGATTCAGTGTGTGAACGAGTTGCCAGCGGGCAAGGATAAGACCAGTTCGTTGGCGCGGCGATTTTTGTTCATTCCCTTTGAAAAGACGTTTGTCGGCAAAGAGAAAAAGTGGATAAAGAGCGAGATGATGAGCAACAAAGACTTGCTCGAATACATTGCATACTTTGCGCTTAGGATATTACCTGACTACTACGATCTAGGTACCTCGAAGAGAGCCCGGGAGCTCTTGCAGGAATATCGGATTGAGAACGAACCGGTGCTAGATTTCTGGGTGGAATTTAAGGATCAATTTGCCTGGGATTTTCTTCCCAACGCATTCCTATATGACCTTTTCAAGGCTTGGTTCCAGGAGACGAACCCATCTGGAAGAGTGCTTGGGCGGAACAAGTTTTTGGCGCAGCTTGAGGGGATTGTTGACCGTGAGGGCTCGGAGTGGCAGTGGACAGACAGCCCTCAAAGACCAGGTGGCAGAATGTCATCGCCTGAGTATTTGATCAAGGATTTCTCCTTGGAGAATTGGAAAAATCATGACTACTTCGGCCGGGACGATGACTATGTTTGTACGCCGACTTTGAAGGCTTCCTATAGAGGACTCGCACGGAAGTGATGTGTTGAGTTTCGTTGCGAAATAGCGCTTTTAGAAGAATTGAATACTCACTGGGCGGGACTTCCAGTTTACGAAAAAGGAACGGCTGTGAGCCGGTGCTGATGCCTCCCTACGTCGGTGCATACAAATAGTTCAGCGGTTTGGGAACCGCATTTGCCAGCGCGATCTGGTGTGAGAGTTTTTGTGTATCGGTATTTTTCTTCATCTGTCTCGCTCCTGGCAAGGAGCGCTCTGTAAGTAGCGGAGTGCAATGTCGAGATTGATAAGGATTATTGAAATGAAAGAAATACAGATTACCAAACTCTCGCCCAAGGTTAGGGCGCAGAGGTTAGAGAAGAAGTTAGCGCAGCAAGCAAAACTGGAAGCAGAACTTGCTGCATTGAAAGCGCAAGAGGAAGAGTATCAAGCAGAGCAAATCGCTAAGGCTTGGGAGTCTCTAACAGCAAAACTTCAGACAAGTTTGAAGATTGATGAGGTTGAAGAGATTCAACTTTTGACTGAGGTTCTGACCGCTCAAGAGATGATTGACGTGATGAAATCTTCCATCAAGCCTGATGCAGAAGAGGCCGCAGAAGAAGTAACTGAAGCAACAACTGTGGATACGCCTACTAATGTCCCCAGCCCTGCCCGTCGCTCCGTTTCGGTGCAGTCTGGGGTTGACGGTAATGAAGAGCAAGATGAGCCTGAAGAGGTTTCATCTGGGTTTGAAAATCCCTTCAGGCACCAGTCTGCGTCGTCTGATTGGAGAAGCCGTTACATGGGGTAACGATCTGCCCGGAATAAATAATCCCGCCTGTTCTCTGACTGAGAGTGGGCGGGATTTTTGTTGCCGACTTATGCAATGTCGGCATCCAAAGATGCATCTACTTGTTGCAACTTTGTACGCGCAGAAACCAGAAGCGGTAGCGCTGGTTTCGAGCACAACTGCAACAAACACAGAGCAGCGCGGCGGGTTTGTTGTAGCCGGGGTTTGGGGTCCCACGTAGTGGGGATAGGGGCAGAGCCCCTAACATCTTTTTGCGAGCTGGAGGGGAGCAAAAAGCAAGCAAGTCCGTCAGAATCGGTAGATTCCAAGGCAGAATCCAAGATTCTGGCTGACGACGGAACTGCTTGCCGTCTGGATTCTACGATTTTCGTCACAAAATCCGGGGTTGCTCTTTTAAGAAAAAAGTGCCCCGGATAGAATTTTTGTGGAAGCGGATTTCGTAGAATCCAGACCTTTGGCCTCGGAAGGAGGTGAGCCGCCTTATGCTGAAAAATCTTGTTCAAGATTCGCATAAGGCGCGCCGCCGAGAGGAGAGGCCAAATCGGATCACTGTAAGGCTGTCTAACACTGAGTTAGACGGTCTGGAAGTGATACGTGAGGCATTAGAAGTAGGTGCAGGTTCTGATCTGACTACTTCTGATGTTGTGCGTCTGTTGATCTCAACAGATGCAGATGCGTATGCCGCTGCAATGCGTGAAGGTCCATCTCCAGATGATTTAGCAATGCAGACTGGGGCGTTAGACAGTGCGGCTGAACAACTGGAAAATCTTCGTAGCGAACTACGCAAGATTGGTGTCAACTTGAATCAACTTACTCGCGTTGCGAATGTGACGGATCAAGTTGATCGAGACGCTGTGTCTACCGTTGGAGTTGATCTTAGAAATCTGACAACAAAGTTGGATGTCATTGAAGATTTCTTGATGGATGTTGCTTTCGCTGATTCGAGCAATGAAGTGGTCGGGTGATGCATTATGACTCGCCCAATTGCCGCAATTGTTGTGTCTTCTCCATCGAGAGTGTCACGAAGACTCAATAGGTACGTTGCTAACCCAAAGGTGAAGAACCAACCACGCTTTGTTGCACAAAGTGGGCTCAATGGGTGCTCACCTCGGTACGCCGAAGCACTGATGTCGCGTAATCGGCAGCGGTGGGGGAAGAACAAGATGATTGAGGGCATCGATATTCTTCCTGACGGGACAAAAGGCAATCGCTTTTACGAAGGTGAATATGTCCAGGCTTACTCACTCGTGCAAAGTTTTGCTCGTGAGGGAGATGGTGCACTTGACCCAAATGATCCGGTAGACATTGATGTCGCGCATGATGCGGGCCGCGCATTAGCGGAGGCTTTAGCCGGTAATGATCGATATGCGACTGTCACCACTCAGATTGATGGAAATACCGGCTGCATACACAACCACATTGTCTTAGATTCTGTTTCCAAAGTTGATGGTAAGTCTCTGCGCAGTGGCGTAGTGACACACTTCCGACTGGCAAAACTTCATGATGAAGTGTTGCTCAACGATTGCGACCTTGAGCAAGTAAACACTCTCAAGAAGCGAGGCTCCATTCCGGAGAAGTCGGAAGAGCGCGCACTCAAGAAGTACAACACTTGGGAGAAGAATCCAGTTGGTGATGAGCCGTTTTCTGTTGCGATCTTGAAAGATCGCATTCGGCTTGCATTGCAAGATGATTCGTTTGTTTCGTTGAAGGATTACTTTCGTGTGTTGGAAAGATATGGCGTCAATGGGAGACAGCGCGGTGAAGGTGGCCGCGGTATAACTTATCGAATGTTGCGCATTGATGCAGCGGGCAATCCCATTGTTGGATCGCGCGGTGATATCAGACGAGCATCAAAACTTGGCGCAGATTTTATGATGCAATCAGTTGATGATGCCATTGAGCGCAACCGGCTGTTGCAGCAACAAAAGGCGCAGATGGTTGCGCCTACTGTTGCATCTGTTGGAGTGGTTTCTGAACTCGATGAAGTAAATCTTCCTGAGTCAAAGTTTGACGCCTTGATGCGTGAATACGGCAAGCAAGATCTTGCTGCTGAGGCCGATGAGTTGTTGGCGCAGTTTGTCGCAGATCGAGAAGAGAGATTGTCCAAGCCTGCCCGCCGCGCCGCTTCGGTACAGGCTCAAGATGAAGCATCAGTTGTAGAAGAAGAGGTAGTAGAAGTTGTCGCGCCTGGGCCTACGGCTGAAGAGAAGTATGGCGCTCAGATCGAGGCATTGGTACAAGCAGACTTGCTTCGTTTAGAAGAAGAGCAACGTTTGGAGAATGAGGCTGCCGCCGCCGCCGCTCTGGCTGTGCAGCCTAAAGAGGCGGTTACCTCAGAGTATGTTCCCGCGCCTGCCGCTGCCGCTTCAGTAGCACGTGAGGTCATGCGGGAAAACAGGGAAGAAGTTGAAGAGTTTGTCTCTCGGTTGCACGAAGTAGAGGCGCGCTCGCAGTCGATGCGGGAACGCATTGCTGCATTGGCTGAATACGAAGATGAGGCTGTGCCTTTGCTGGTTGAAGGCGGATCTCTTGATGAGACAAGGCTGAAAACTATGGGTATTGGCGGGCGCACGGTTGATTCTCTCGGTGACAAGATGCATCCGATGTTTAGACGGCAGTTACAGATGCGTCAGAAGAAATCTGAGAGGGCTAGACAGGCGTTTGAAGCGGGCAATGTTGATAGGGCAAAGGCTCTTCGTCGCGAGATGTCGGAAGGTAACTATGGGCTCTCTGCGGCTGCTTTGAGTGAAGAAACTTTGGCTGCCATGAGACGCAGAGAACAAGAGTTGGAGCAACGACAAGCGAAGCGACAAGATCGAGAGTTCTAGAGTTTGAAAAACAAAATGCCCCAAGCCATGTGGCCTGGGGCATCGTTTGTTTCTAAGTGGTTGCTGTTAGTTCGCTGCAAAGACATACACGTAACCGCTACTTGCTTCAACGACATTGAAATCTTGTTCGATGCTGTCTGCATACCGATAAACATCGAAGTACTCGCGTAACTCTGACGGCATCTCAGCGAGCAAGTCAGTGCTCTCGATGTACTCTTCAACGAAATCAGTGAAACAGTCGTACTCGCCACGGAACCGGTCTCTGAATGCCGCCAGATCAGGCAAGCCATCTGAGTCCTCAACATGCGAGCCATCGCGGTACCAAGCGCGCAAGGCATCTTGCTCAACGCTGCCGCCTACCTCTGAGAGAAGTTCCGCTTCTTGTGTTGCTCGCTCGGGCGACATCTCGGAATCAGTGAGCAGGTTTTCTGTATCGAAGCACCATAGTTTTTCATCAGGTGAGTAGTCGTAGAGACTGTGCTCGAAGACATCTTCAGGCGTAACGTTTACGGCTTCTGCGGCGTCAACCCATAGACCGATGAGGTGACCAGAGTTGTAAGCGCCGTGGCTACTAACCCAGACTCGCGGGGTGCCTACAAGAGTGCGTGTGGACATTGGGGTTTCTCCTCTTCCTAGCTGGTGGAAAGAGAGAGGCAACGGGGATTGCTGGCAGTCTTGCTCTAGTGAATAGACGCGCTTACGCCTAACCCGCTGCTCTCTCGCGGAGAATCTCGTAGCCGCCTCTGGCGGTGTTCTAGTTGTTTCCCAGTTGTTCCATCGAGACAGACAGATCCAACGCTTTAGCGATCTTGGTGAGGCTTGAAGTGTTCACGAACTTTCCCGTTTCTATACGGGCCACTGTGGGCCTTGAGAGGCCGGCTTGTTTTGCTAGGGTCCACTGGGACCAACCGCGCCTCTTACGGGCTTGACGGATGGTTTTTGCGAAGATTAGAGCGGGTTCTTGGTTACTCATGGAAGATATTTCCTACTTCTACAACCCTTACTGTGGTGGCCACCCGCCCAGACCGATGAATCTTTCTAGGAGCGTGCTGAGCCGGTCAATGACTTGGGTTTTCTTGTTGCCGTGGTCTCGGTTGGGTGTGAACCGTGACAGCGGGGGAAGAAGATCTGTGATCGCGGTTCCGTACTGAGGGATGCTGCCCTCTCTAAATGCAGATTCGACAAATGAGTAAACATCGCCTTGCAGGTTCTCTTCAGTGATGATCTGATCTAGTTCTTGTTGCCTCTGGGTGTTTACAAAGTCATCCCACTGCTCATCAATAGACTCGTCAAGATCGACATTGCTAATGAAGTTATCGAAGAGATCGCGCCTTGGTCGCAGTGACGGGCTAGCGTCAACGATTGCCAGGATGCGGCGGCGCATTTCTTCGCGGGTTTCGTCTTTTTGGTCTTCTTGGTAGTCAGCAATGAGGCGAACGATGTAGTCGACGTTGACTTCGATTTGTTTGATTAGTTCGATCTCGAAGACAAGTTCCATCTGCTTGCCATCTTCATCATCTCCACCGTCACCGCCTAGTTCATCTCTGATATCTAGGTACATGGATCGGTAAGAGTCGAGTATTCCTGGTGAGAGGATGTCGTTGTCTTCAAACTCGTCGAAGGATTCCAAGATGTTGCGTAGGCGAAGTATTGATCCGAACAGGCGCGCAAAGTCTTTCTTGGCTTGTTCTCCAAGGATGTTTTCACCGGTGGGATAGGTGTCTTGGAGTTTGCTGACATTGGCGGCATAGTCGGAGAAGTATTCGTCGAACTCTTTCAACAGAACTGTGGTTCTGGCGTTCTTGTTACCAAAGAGTTCTAAGGCTTCATCGGTGGCCTGGCGTAGATCCCGGTAAGAAACAATGTTTCCGTAACTCTTGACATCATTGAGGATGCGGTTGGTGCGTGAATACGCTTGAAGTAGTCCGTGGCTTTGTAGTTGTTTGTCTACGTATAAAGTGTTCAGGGTTTTGGCGTCAAAGCCAGTGAGGAACATATTGACCACAATGAGAAGGTCAATCTCTCGTTTGGCAGTTTTGTCTGAGACATCTTTGTAGTACTTCTCAAAGCCTGCGGAGTCAGTGGAGTAGTTGGACTTGAACATCTGGTTGTAGTCCGCGATAGCGGCCTCTAGGAAGTCTCTATCGGGCGTAGACAAGGCTGAGGTGTCTAAGTCCTCGTCGGTGTCCCAATCGTCGGGATTAGGCGCGTAGGAGTAGATTAGAGCCACTTTGAGGCGTTGGTCCTCGGGAATGTCTGCTTGGGCTTCTTTGAAGGCTTGGTAATAGGCTTTAGCAGCTTGAATAGAGGCAGTAGCAAACAGCGCGTTGAAGCCCAGTTGTCTCTTGCCTTGAATTGTCATGGCGCGGTTACGCCGGGTTTTCTTGTCGAAGTTCTCCAAGATGTCGGCGGTGATCATTTCGATGCGCTCTGGGGCAAGGAGTTGCTTCTCTTCGACTTTTTGACCTTGGTCCGTGGTCTCGTTGTAATCAACGCGGAATGGAAGAACGTTTCCATCTTCGATGGCATCGACAATGTTGTAGGCGTGCAGCATTGGGCCAAAGAGATCTTCAGTGGTTCGGGCTTTGCCCTCTGTTTTGGCGTTTTGCGCCAGTATCGGGGTTCCGGTAAAGCCAAAGAGGTTGTAGTTCTTGAAGGTTTTCCTAATGCCGGCGTGCATCTTGCCGAACTGAGAACGGTGAGCCTCATCAAAGATGAAGACAACGTGATCTTGGTAGATCGCGTCTTTCTTGTTCGCGGCGACAAAATGGGAGAGTTTTTGAATCGTCGTAACGATGATTTTGACGTTTGGATCGTTGATCTGGCGCTGGAGCACCTTGGTTGAGGTGTTGGAGTTTACTGAGCCTTTTTCAAAGCGCTGGTATTCCTTGACAGTCTGGTAATCCAGGTCTTTGCGGTCAACAACAAAGATGACTTTTTTGATGCCATCGAGTTTGGTTGCCAGTTGCGCGGCTTTGAATGAAGTCAGAGTTTTGCCTGATCCAGTGGTGTGCCAGACATAGCCTCCGGCATCCGTGGTGCCGAGTGTCTTGTAGTTCTGCGAGGCTTTGATCTTTTGCAAGATGCGCTCGGTGGCTGTGATTTGGTAGGGCCGCATCACTAGCAGTTGCTGGTCGGCAGTTAGCACTGAGTAGTTGAGCAAGACATTGAGCAACGTGTGTTTTGACAGGAAAGTAGAAGCAAAGGCCCTGATGTCGCGGATTTGTTTGTTAGATGTGTCAGCCCAGTAGGAAGTGAACTCGAATGACGCGGAAGAAGAACGGTTGGCAGAGCGACCGGCTTGATCATCAACGTGTTGTTGGCGAGTGGTGTTGGAGTAGTACTTGGTTGATTCTCCGTTAGAGATGACAAAGAGTTGAACGTAGTCGAAGAGACCGTTTCCGGCCCAGAAACTATCTCGGCCATAGCGTGCGATCTGGTTGAATGCTTCCTTGATAGCGAGCCCGCGCCGCTTGAGTTCAAGGTGAACCATGGGAAGGCCGTTGACCAAGATGGTTACGTCGTAGCGGTTCTTGTATTTGCCGCCGTCTGGGGCGTACTGGTTGATGACTTGAAGATAGTTGTTGTGAATATCTTGTTCATCAATGAGGTGAATGTTGCGCGTTGAGCCATCATCGCAGTCCAGAAGCAAGATGGGGCTCTCGTGGATGCGGGCCGTGCGGTCTTGTACCGTGTCGGCTTGGTTAGCGATTTGGCCCTTGAATAGGCGCTCCCACTCGGTGTCGCTGAACTCGTAGTCGTTAAGGATTTCTAAGCGCTTGCGCAAGTTGTTGACAAGATCGGCCTCGGTCTTGATCGAGACATACTTATAGCCCAGGCCAGCATCGTTGCCGGCTCCGGCAAGTTGTTTGATCAGATCGGCTTCCATCTGTGCTTCGCTTTGATGGGTTTGGATCTGAGGTACTGATGGAGCGTTTTCTACCACTACGGGAATATCACCGTTGATAGCGATTGGCGTGTAACGGCCCTTTGGTTGATCAGGCATCGACTTTTTCCTCAAAGGTCAGAAGTTCCTCCCGATAGTGCTCCAACTGCTTCTCCCGAACCTCGATCTCGTCTTCAAGATCAGCAATCAGGTTGGTAAAACCGTCGAGGATGCGGACTATCTCTTCTTGAACTGGAAGAGGTGGAAGTGGGATCTTATAGACGTTACGAATCACAGAGGGATGGGCTTTGCGGGTGTAGTCAAAGTTCTCTCCTTCCCACTGCGTGGTCAAGGCATGGTAAAGATATTTGGTTTGAAGAACCGATGAATCAACCGTCATCCATCCACTTACGTTGGTGACTGAATACTTGTGTGGGGGTCGATAGAAGAATCTGCCTCCGCCATCAACTGACCATGTAATTCGTTCGTCATCGAACATGTACTCGCCATAGCGACCGAACTCTCCAGTTCCAACGCCCGATGAGGAGTAAACGGGGTAATCGCCTGGTGTAGCGTTCAAGGTTTTTCGGGAGATTATTTTCCCGCGTCCTAGTTCAAGAATGCCTTGGTCTTCCATTTCGCTAAGCGGCATCGTTTCAACCCCATCAGGACAGTGCTCGGCGATGAGTTCACCGAGCTTGCCGCCGATGGTGCCATCAAAGGCGAAGATTTTGTCGCGGTAGTGCGCCAACTGTGAGCGGCGGATTGCCAGTTCTTCACGTAAATCGGTGATCAGGTTGGTGAAACCGTCAAGAATCCGAACTATCTCTTCTTGGACCGAAAGAGGTGGGAGTGGGAAACGAAGTTGCTCAAAAGTTTTTCGCTGTAGGCGCCTATGGCTGTTTGTGCTCCCGGTAACTAGGGATTTCAGAGTCTTCATCTGTGTTAGGACATAGTGGAATAGAAAGCCTAAATCGATGCTTTCGTCGAGTGGTGTTAAGGGGAAAAATTCGGTTGAACTGTAGGAGTGTTCTGTGACTTCTGTAAGTCTCCAGACACGAGGAATATGAGGATTTAGTTTTGACACTAGGACGGAGGGGTCTGTGATCCGGGTTTTGTTCGAGCCGACTTCGGTACCGGTGAGGATTTCTGGCCCGTTACCGAGATCGAATGAGGGGAGGCTGTAGATTTCTACAAGACCTTCACCCATTACGGAGGGTCTAACGCTGCGGCCACCTATATTCACAACTTTGCTAAGTTCAACACTCTCAATTCCATCAGGACAGTGCTCGGCTATTAGTTCTTGTAGGCGACTCATGCTCCGGCCTCCATATCTGCAATGTCGGCAAGCACAATGTCGCGGTTGAGGGTTTGACGCCCAACGATTTCTTCAGCCCGTGCGTTGAGTTCAACGATGTTGATCTTTTCGCGGGTATCTTCGCGTTCGACATAGGAAGTGGGCGTGAGGTTGTAGTCTTTGGCGGCTATTTCTGCGGCTGGGACCACTATGGCTTGGTACTGAACATTTTCTCTGTTTTCGTACAGGTCGAGAATATGCGCAATGTTTTCTTCTGATAGATGGTTCTTAGCGTTTTCGCGGTAGAACTCTTTGGAGCCATCAACAAACAACACATCGTTGGTTGCTTTGTTTTTCTTCAAAACCATGATGTCGGTAGCGATACCAGTTCCAAAGAACAAGTCTGGTGGTAACTGGATAACCGCTTCGACGTAGTTGTTATCTACTAGGTATTGCCGGATCTTCTGTTCTGCGCCGCTTCGGTATAAGACACCGGGGAAGGAAACGATGGCAGCGGTTCCATCGGTGGAGAGCCAACGCAAGATATGCATGGTGAAAGCAAGGTCTGCGTATCCCTTGGGTGCCAGCACCCCTGCTGGGGCAAACCGCTCATCATTGATCAGCGTTGGGTCATTGTCTCCAGCCCAGGGGATTGAGTATGGCGGGTTTGAAACGATGGCGTCGAAGGGTTGCTCGTCCCAGTGGGCGGGGTTTTCTAGTGTGTCGGCGTGGGCGATATTGAAGTTCTCGTACCCAACGCCGTGCAGCAGCATGTTGATACGGGCCAGGTTATAGGTGGTTCCGTTGATTTCTTGACCGTAAAAGCCCTCTGTGACTCCCTCATGGCCTAGAAACTTGGCGAATTGCAGGAGCATTCCACCACTGCCACAAGCGGGGTCGCACAAGCGAGTGGATTGGATACAAGGGACGCGAACTGCGCGTCACGAACTTGAGGGGGCGCGGCGAGTGGATCGGCTTGAGTTTGCGGGAATTTCCTGTTGCTCGGCAAGGACCCATATCTGCCATATGGCATCGTTCGGGATAGAAAATCCCCAAGAGGATGGCATTAGCGTCTTGACTTAGACCAGGGCCTGCGGCTTCACACAACTACCGCCAAAAGATTGTATGCGCGCTAAATCGTATTTGGGGACCAACTGTGCGGCAGTGGACCCTCGAGCGCCCTGTGCCCTGGTCAACCACGCAGAACCAGGCGAGTACGATGCGATCCGCCCCGTATTTCGTAGCAGCGCACCGCGCCGAGGGGGGACAACACCACGTAGAGCCGGACGTGGTAAGAGATTAACTATGACGTTCACAGCGCTCCATAAGTACCTCGGCTACCCGTCCGGTCCAGTCACAGACGACCTGGTGGCCGATGCGGTCGCGGCAGGACTGCCAGAAACGTTTGACCTGGACTGGAAGGGAGAGCTGCCGCCAACGAAGAACCTGAAGCATCACGACTTCCCGAAGGACGTCGCTGCGATGGCGAACTCTGGCGGTGGGACCATCGTCTTCGGAGTTACCGAGAAAGAGAAGGCAGCGACCGGACGTAAAGGGGTGGGGCCACTGACTGAAGGTCACGAGCGAACACTGCGTCAGGCCGCTGTCACATCAATAACCCCTCCCGTGTTCGGCCTACAGTTCTATCCAGTCGGAGAACCGGGTGAGGAGGCCGTAGTGATGGTCGTCCCAGCAAGCGTTGACGGACCACACCTGATCTACAACAACGACTTTTTCGGTGCGCCCATCCGCAACGGTGCGGACACCACGTGGATGAGAGAGGGCCAGATCGAAGCAGCCTACAAAGCCAGATTCGACGAACGCCGCCACTCCACCGAAGTTCTGGATAGCCTCTACGAGCAAGCCGCAACAGGGAAAGACACGAGCACCGCCGCTTGGCTTATCGCCGTCGCGCACCCCAGAGTTCCGAGAGTTGGTCAACGACTAGACCAGGAAGATGCGCGGACTATATGGGACAAAAGTAGACAGGCGACCCTCGATTTGTCGTTCAGGGGTCCCGCGCATCCGCTCGAACGCGTCACCTGGATCAACCCGCGACCCGGCCTGCGCAGATGGGTTGCGCCACCTGAAGAGGGCAGCGTAGGCAAGTGGAACGAAGCATGGATCGAAACCCATCACGACGGTTCGGTAAGCATCGCAGCAGCTGTGGGCGCTAGTCGTCACAGCCATGACGGCTACAACTTCGGCAACCAGATCGTCGCGGAGCAGGTCGAGTCCACACTCTCGGACTTCTTTGCCGTGATGCGAGAAACCGCGAAGGTTCTGGGCATCGGCGAGTATGAAGTCAAAGCCAGCATTGAATGGGAGGGGGACGTCCCGCTTCAGTTCGAAACAATAAACGGAGAAGCAGGGGTAGCCCGGCCAATACCGTCCTTCTTCCCCGTTACGGCCAGCGTACAGGCAGGGCTCTCACACGAGGAGCTACTCGAACAAGCCCGCACCTTCACGCAGGACTTCCTCAACCAAGGCGGAATCGCTGAACTACGAAACTTCCACGTCCCAAATCCCCTGTTTTAAGCGAGCTGGTGAGCGGCTTTTCGTCCAGCCCCGCGATTCTTGCCCCTCGAACCTCATGCCCCCGCTGCCGCGTATTTGTAACAACACCAGCAGGCAGCCAGCCGTACGCACTGGCTTGATGCCAGGGTGCTTCTAGGTAGTCAGTGCAGTTGGGTAGATTTTGGCCTGGTCTTGCGCCATCCGCCATTTCTGCGTGCGCGCCGCGGCTATGCACTCCCGAGCAAAAGGTTCGCCGTATATTCGTGTTGGGGTCTGCCCCGGGGCTACGACTGGCCGAGGAGTGCGGTAACAATGATCCCCGCCACTGTCGCTAAGAGGGTGAGTGACGCGATCGCGATGGTCCAGCGGGACCACTTGGTGGCGCTCTCGTTGTTCTCAGTCAGCCGACTGTCAACGCTGGCCATCTGCTGGTTCAATTGCTGGAGGTTCGCGGCCATGGTCTCCAGTGTTTCCAGCTGGGCAGTGGAGACCTCGACCTGCCGCTCTGCCCGCTCTTCTCGTTCGCGGTTCGCCTCTGCGACGCTGGCATTGATTTCTTCGATTTCTTGTTGGTACGAGTGGTTCAAAGCTAGAGCCGGGGTTTCAAGGTCTACCGCCGTGCACTTTGGGCCGCCCTTCAACTCCGGTATCCGGATCGCAGGAACGGACGCGTTTGCCATCTTGGTGATTGACTCCTGGAGGCCGTCAAGAACCGCGCTTGGTACGACTGATTCGCTGATGGACTTGAGGGTTTTGTTCATGTCTACTTGGGACATCACCTGTCGCTGGAGCGACTGCAGTGCGGGGACCATCTTGTCTGCCAAATCCTTGCTCTGCTTGACGGCTTCCTTGTGTCGGGGGTGGGTCTTGTCCTCAATCGCTTCTTGTAGTTCCTCCAGCGTCATTTCCTTCACGCTCTGGGGGTCATTGGGAGCGCATTCACCTTCGTTGCTGGTAATCGCAGGGTCTTTCATTTCGGCTCCTTCCCAGGGTTTGTCAAGCGCGGCAGCCCACGGCCCGCAGGTTTGGTTACCCACCATGTTCAGACGCGGAATCGCGGGGTGACGTCCGCTGGCGTGGGCGCGCCTCCCCTATAATCTCAGACTAGACGGTGCCGTTGCGGCGCGGTGCGCCCCAAGTGCGCTTGCCCCCTCCTGCGCCGCGCCCTCTTGGGTCTCTGAGGGGCACCGACTGTCAACGGGGCGGCGGAGCGACGAAGATTGCAATGCGTAGAGAGGGAGCAGCAGATGGCCGACGAGACTGAGAACGAAGTGGCGCGACGCTTAGGTGTCTCCCGGCACCCCGTTGTTGGACAGGTCGCTGGAGCGGTCAAGTGTTTTGCACCCCTTGGTTGGGCCGTACATGGGCGTTGGCATCAAGAAGGAACCTCCAGAGTGTTAAGACTGTTGGAGGAGGGCGCGACCTCAGAAGAAATTGACGAGGCGCTGACAGAAGTTTGGAACTCGAACAACAAGGAAATGTTGCGCCACGCGGCTGCGCCCGTACGCCGTTGGTCGAATTCCTATTTCCCGTTCAAGCAGGTCTTGTGGGACCGGGTGTCTCTCATCGACAAGGCCATTGAGCACCACTTCGCGGGTGCTTACGAGGCGTCCATTCCGATAATCTTCGCGCAGATCGACGGCTTGTCACGGGACTTGACGGGCCAGTCGTTCTTCTCCAAGGCAAACGCCGACTCATACATGGATGACGCCACTCTGGCGGGGATGGCAGAGAGCTTGCCGGTGGTACGGAAGGTCTTTTCGGAAAGCGTCAATGATTCAGGGTCATTTGGGCTGGTCTCGCGACATGGGGTGATGCACGGGCGGGATTTGGGATACGCAACTAAGGTCAATTCCACGAAGGCAATCGTTCTGGTCGCTGCTTTGGCCGAGTATTTCCCGCGCCTGGCTGATGATCTGGGGGCGCATTTCCGTTCCCAACATGATGAGAGAGTGGCGGGGGTGACGGGTGTCGATGAGAAGGGAAGGCTCGTCGATGACAGGCAAGTAAGGGAGTTGCTGAACTTCGCCTACGATTTCGATAGTGGCTACGCGACTGGCCTGCTCGTTCCCTTCAGTCATTTCGATCCGAGCGCAGAATTGCCCGGCCTAGCGCGAAAACACGGCTTGGAGCCAGAGGATTTCGCTTGTGAGCAGGGTGACGAGGGTGTCTGGTGGCACTACACGCTTCCCGCTGGTCAGGTGCTCGGCTACGCCGCACGCCCTACGACGAGCAGCACGCGGCGGCATCCCGACGTATGGCGGTGGGACGGCCGGGATTTGCCGACGGCCCCTCCATGGCAGAACGCGACGGGATGGCACTCCGACGACGATTTTCCCTGCTCACCGAACTGGGAGCCAGAGATCGTGATTTGACGCGTCGGTGTCCGGTTGTTTCATCGTCCCAACGTGGTGCGCTGGTTGGGCCAAAGACACGCCGTGACTGGAGGCCCGCGGCGCGGAAATTACGAATAGGTTTGTGTTTATGCACATTCCAAACGAAGCAGACTTGGCGCGCGAACTTGAACTGGCCGACCATGCGCTGTCCTCTCTGGTTGGAGAGGATGTGGACGCAATCTTCATCAACAGCGTCGAAACTGAAGAAGCTCCGTTCCTAGCTCGAATCGTGAGCAAGCTGAGCCCGATGGTCGGTAACTTGATGGAGCAGCGCATTGCGTCAACCCTCAGCCGCCACGCTGGAGATGGTTACGAATGGGTGCGCCAGGACCCGGGCTTTCCCGATGCGGTCTTGCGTGACAGCGAGACACACGAGATCTATGCGGGATACGAGATCAAGGCGTGGTACGTGATGAGCACGGAAATTACGGGTAGGTTCAGGGAGTCTCTGAACCTGCTCCAGGGCAAGAACGTAAACGTGGTAATCGTCGCCTGGTGCATGAGTAACCTGATTCTGGGACAGCCTAAAGTTCTCGGCATGCTCACGGTCTCAGGCGAAGAGTTGGCCAGCAGCCGAGATACTCACTACCATCAGCCGCCGCGCTACTTGACCATAGAGCCGAACGACACCACCGACCGAACCAGGAACCTCCAACAGTCGAACGTAAACGGGTACAAGTTGCAGGAGAAGGAATCGGAGGAGGTGAATCCCAGCGCACTAGCTGACGCGCTGACGCGGACCTACACGGACCAGGCTCCCCACACCCCGCAAGCACAAGCCGAGGCCGCCGAACTAATGCGCGACCTTTCGTACCGACTGGATACCAATTTCGCGAAGATCGACCGGGTAGACAACGATGTTGTTGAGGACTTCAAGAGCCGGATCATGCGTTCCGCGTATCTCGGACGGACGATCAAGGACTGGAAGGACGTCTTCTCAGACTTGACAAAGGCCGATGACGGCAAACGCGCGAGCGCAGAGGAGACCATAAAAGGGCTCTACGACGACATGCTTGTCGCTGAGCCTAAAACAGCGATTCAGCTCGAGTCGACAGACGCTCATTAGCTAAGGCGAAGAAGGACGGGTCGATCTCTGCACTCCAAGACGCACGTCCCGTTTCAGCAGCCGCGACGCTCGCCGTGCACAATCCTCCGAACGGCTCCCAGACGACGCCCCCTTCGTTCGTGCTTGCCAAGATTATTCGCCGCATAAGGTCAAGCGGCTTCTGGTTCAGGTGACTTGCGCTCATCGACGTCGGGTTATGCGTTCTGGGCGCGGACCGCTGCATGCTCCCTCGGTAGCGTTCTTTCCCTCGGAGGCTGGGACGGTCCCATACGTTGGTTATCCCATGCTCGTGGTTCCAAACAGAGCGCGTTGCTGCCCATTCGGCGGCAGTAACGGGGTGTGTTCCATCCAACGAGTAGTAGGGCCGACCTTCGGGGCTACCGTGGGCGTTGGCGTAATCGACGAGCTTCATCATCGTTTCCACAGGAGGGTAGTACCAGAGCCAACCTTGGTCGAAATACTTGCGCGTTGCCGCGTCCTTGACGCCGCAGGCTTCGTTAGCAAGGCGGCGCGGCAGGCCAGTCCGCTTCCACTCGTCGAGAAGCCACTGCTTCATGTGGACTTCAGGAGAGTCCTGGGTCGCGGGCTTGATCAGGGGCGTCCGGGTGTAGAAGACGCACACCTCGGTCACCACCGGGAAACGCCGGATAGTTTTGGAGTTCACGTTGCCTGCGACTTGGCCTAGGCCCTTGTTCCATGTGTTGGTGAACTCATACGTCCATCCATTGGCAACCAGGAGTGGGTGCACATTGGCCCAGCCGATTTCCGTGTTCCAGAACCAGAGGGTGGTGGCGAGAGTTGACCGCGCCGACCATTGCTTCACATGAGGTTCGTACCAGCTCGCTAGCTCGTCAGGGGTTCGGGGGTCGCCCGGGAAGCCTCCAACACCGTAGGCGCCGTCGCTGATGATCGTGTCGGGTGTGTCCCACTCGCTGTAGACATCAAGAGCATCTGCGTTGGATAAATGCCAGCTTTTCAAATGTCAACTCACCTCCGGTCGGTCATCTACATGTTTGCTCTCTCCACCCAAAGGTGCAAGTCGCGGGAACTGATCAGGAAGCTGCGATCGAGGGTGCCCCTGGGAGCAGTTCGAGTGCACCTTGCGTACCAATGGGGCATGCTCGAAAGCCGTGCCGCTAGAGATACAAAACGATTTTACTCGGTCGCGTTGCCTTACTGGCACCGGTAGTCAAGAGCTGCGCACAGTGCGCTCTGTGCCTATTGGGGTTCCGAACCGCGCGAGTCCGCGAGCGCCTGAAGGATAGTGGCGTGATTCACACGACGCCGAGAATCGTTGTCATTCCGGGACAAACCGCAGATGCTTGCCTGTCGTGTCGCTCCAAGAGAATACTGCTGGGTAGCAAAATGGCAAAAAAGATATAGAGTACTGGTTATCTACTTGATAGCGAACTGGCAGGTTAGATACCAAGTAGATGACCAGTGGGAGCGTAACGCTCCCAATTTGCTCACATTAAGGATAACTGAAATGTATGAATTCGAACCCAACGTGCTGTTGGTTAACGTGTCTCGCTCGTTACGTGAACGCGGCAGTGCAATTGCCGCCGCTGAGCGCGCTTGGTTACCGCAGGGCGACAAGCAGAAGGGCATGCTCGAAAGCGCAGACATTGTGATCGCGGTGGCTAGGAACCAGATCAAGGGCGTGTTCCGCACCCTGTCCGTTGCGCCGGATCATGAGTGGCCGGAGCGCCTGGCGTATGAGCTTCAGCCGCTTCCCGCTTATGCGGACCTGGTCGGCCAGCGTCTGAGTGAAGACGGCCCATATTGGAAACAGGGTGATGGGAGCGCCTTCAAGGCGCTTCCTCCCGAGTCCCTTGAGGAGCTGAAGTCTCGTGCGAATGAGGACCTCATCAAGGTTGGACCGCACCAAGTACGGCTTCTGGCCGACGGTAGCCTCATAGTCGATCTGGCTCCGGGCTATGACATCCAAGTGAGATCTGGCAGTCTGCCGGGCCCGAAGGCTAGGATCCAGGAGATTGTGGAGGCTTTGGCGGACGTTGGTGCCTGCACCACGTATCAGGTGATCGCCGAGGCGATCGGCAACTGGCCTCAACCCGTGGGCAGGTCAATTACAAAGAACGCGGAGATATCCCCGGCCGAGGGTGCGCGAGTCTTCCCTGCTGGTTACGCTCACGCAGGCGGCTGGCTGGTACCCGCCGACGACATCCTGGAATCCCAGCAGGGCGCCTCGCGCCCCCGGGGTGACATTTTGGTCGAGGAGGGGATTGGTACGCGACTCGATGACGGGTCAGTTTTCATTGATGCCGGAGATGTCATTGCGGACGCGGTCACGCTCCGTCGGGCGCTCAACGTCTAGGAGGCTCGCGCGGGCCACATCTCCGGGTGTTCTCGGGGGTGTGGCCCTGTCCCTAAGGGTTCTGCTCACGCCTCGGTCCGGCGGTGCCCTCGATGCTTGGCTTGTCCTGGACTTACCCTGCAATCAATACTGAGTGACGGTACGTGTCTTCCTGGCAGAATGATTGCGTGAGTGGAAAACAGATCAAACTGTTTCTTGTCGAAGGAACAACTGGTGGCCTGACGACTGCGGAGATCCCGGAGCATTGGTCGGGTTTTGTCTTGTCGGCGATACGCTCGGATCTGTCTGCCCTTCTCGCTCGCGAGGAAGCACAACGAATGGGGGTGTATTTCCTACTCGGTGAAGACGCCGAGGGTAGCGACCGGGTTCGTCTGTACATCGGCGAGGGGATGGTCGCCGACCGTTTGAGGCAGCACGAGCACAACAAGCCGTTCTGGGATCGAGCAATCGTAGTCACGTCCAACGGATCCCATCTCACTAAGGCTCACGCCAAGTATTTGGAGGCGTGCCTAATACAGATGGCGCTCGCGGCCGACCGGGCTACGTTGGAAAACAGCAACGGAGGAAAACGCATTCCGCCTCTGCCTGAAGCTGACCGCGCTTCCATGAACTACTTCCTTGAGCAGCTCAAGATCGTTCTACCGGTGCTGGGCGTCAACGTTATTCGGGGACGGAACGCGAAGACCCCGGGGCAGCAGGGACGCCCCCAGTCGGGGGGCAGCGAAGAAGGAACGGCGCAGGGGGTCAACCGAGAGTCCCCAGTTTTCGTTCTTACCAACCAAAAACGCGGAGTTAGCCTGAGGGCCCAGGAGATTGACGGAGAGTTCACTGTCTTGAAAGGTTCGAAGGTGGTCGCCGAGTGGGATGGCAAACCTGGAACCGCCAATGTTAGGCGCAGCTATGGCGACCTGCGCGCGCGGCATGAAAAGCTCTTGGCAGATGGGGCAATCGAGCTGATCGACGGCATCGGCGTCCTGTCCAGAGATGTGCAGTTTGGGTCGCCGAGCGGGGCGGGCGGGGTCCTTCAAGGGTCTTCATGTCAGGGCCCCAAGATGTGGAAGATGGAAGAGAAACCCGAGATGACGTTCGGCGCCTGGCGAGCGCGCGGAGTTTCTCAGACGCCGTCCTCAGAGTCGGTGGGGCCGGCGTAAACCAGGTCTGCGACCTGAACTCCCAGCACACCGGCCATGAGCCACACATCTCTGAGATCCATTGATTCCTGGGCCTCAAGTAGTTGCTGCAGCCGCGAGGTGGGAATCCCGGTCACTTTTGCAAAGTCGACGATGCTCCACCCTCGCTCCTGAAGGATCAGCAGGACGTTTGTCCGAACATTCAAGTCCGCTTTAGTTACCGGATCACCCATACTTCCTCCTGTGCGGTTTTCGTATCATGACATGTTGCCATCGATCCAGGAGAAATTGTAGTCGCTAGGCTTTCTCATTGATCGCGCATCCGTGGCTGTTTTCTTTTTTTCTTTGGGTGCGAGTCCCGGCTTGGTCCTGAGTAGGGGGAACCCTGCCCACTGCTTCGATGGTGCGACCGGAGCGGACATTACGAGCTAATCCTCGGCACGGCGACGGAGTACTGTCCGCAGAGCTTGGCGGTGATATCGTTTTCGACATGCCCATGATTCACTTCACTGACCTCAATACAAGCGAAACCTACTTTCAGGTGTTTGCTACTAGAGCTGACGCCGAGAAGGCGCGTTCGGACCTTCGTCGGCAGCTCCAAGCGGGTGTTCCCATCTCCGTTAGCGTGATCAACGAAAAGACTCGCGCGAAGACGACTTTGGAGGTCGACCAGTCTGTCCAATTCATCGACTACGACCACGACCCTCTGTAGCGCGACACTGCTCTCTACGCGGTTGTGGTGCCTTCGATCTTGGAAGGAAGGGCTCCCGCTCGGCGCATATCGGTTATATGTGGCGCCGCCTTATCTCCAGGCCGTACGGACAGGGTGAACGGACCTCCCCGTTTGGTGGGCTGCGCCTCGCGTGGCTCGCGTCTTCTCTGCTCTTAGCCTGTTGATCCGCGTTGCGTGCTCACGCTCAGATCCGGTGTGTGGACTAGTCCTTTTTGTAGAAGCCACATTCGTACCCGTCAGCGTCTAGTGGGAGGCCGTCGGCCCAGGCTGGTGGTGTGGCCATGAGGTGACAGATGCGCTCGACGGTCACGCAGGAAGTAAGAGGCTCTTCTATGACGGCCTCATCATGAACGTGCATCACGATCTTGTGCCCGGCGTCGTCTAAGAGCTTGAGGGCATGGGTGAGGAGGTCCCGCGCGATCGCCTGCACAATGTTTTCGACCAGTTTCCCGCCGTAGGTTTCCAGCTTCTGCCATTTCTTGCCCGCACCGACACCCCAGTAGTTGATGGACGTGCCGCCCCACCGATTCTCCCCCAGGCTCGGTTGTACATAGGCGAGTTGGCGGCCCGATGGCAGAGTGATGAAGAGGATCCCCGAACGCACGGCGAAGGTCAGGTTGTGCAAGGTGATGCTGCTGTGGGTCGTGATGGCTTGGATGGCGGCTTCTTCCACGTCCGCCCACAGCCCCACGATGTTGGGGTTGGAGGCGCGCCACGCGTCAACCAGGGGTTTGAGCTCTTCCTCTTTCAGGCCCATTTCGAGGGCGCCCATGGCTTTCAACGCCCCAACTGACCCGTTGTAGCCACAGGCCAGTTCGGAGATCTTGCCTTTTTGGCGCAGTTCAGGGTTTGGGCCATGTTTGCCAACGGGGACCCCGAACATTTGACTGGCTGATTGGCAGTAGATGTCGCCTCCGGCTTGGAAGAGGTCGAGGCGCCAGTCTTCCCCGGCGAGCCAGGCGATCACGCGGGCCTCAATCGCAGAGAAGTCAGCGACGATGAACCTGTGCCCCGGAGCAGGAACAAACGCGGTCCGTACTAACTGACTGAGCGTGTCTGGCACTGAGGGGTAGAGCAGTTCCAGGGCGTCGAAGTGGCCAACGCGCACCAGGCCCCGCGCAGATTCAAGGTCCGGCAGGTAGTTTCTGGGGAGGTTTTGTACTTGGATGAGGCGTCCGGCGAACCTGCCGGTTCTGCCTGCGCCGTAGAACTGGATGAGGCCGCGGGCGCGAGAATCATCTCCCGCGACCATCTGCATGGCCTGATATTTCTTGGTGGAGGATCTGGACATGTCTGAGCGCAGTCTCAGGACTTCTCGCACATCTCCAACAGATAACTCCAGCGCCCGAGATACCTCTTGTCTTGTCAGACCCCCGATGTCGCAGCCCTGGGAGATTAGCCATTCCTTGAGTTGCAGGGGTGAGTTCGGGTTTTCTAGGCCTGTGAGGTCTTGGGCCCGGGCCATGGATTTGTCGTGGTGGCCTGTCGCGCACCGCACCGCATTGTCGACCAAGGTCTGGTCGAGGGCGACACCCCGGTCGTTGATCCGCTGATCCAACGCATAAGCCTCCCACTCCACCTCCGGCATGGGGAACGAAGCGAGGCGGTCTTGGATCGCGATCTCTACTTCGACGTCCCTGTGGTTGTAGTTCTTGAATTGTTGCCAGGCTTGCGGGTCGGAGGTGGGCGGGTTGAACTTGGTTCCCTCGTTGAGCACGGTGGGGGCTTGGGGCAGGCAGAACTGCTTGATGAGCTTCTTCCCCGCGGTGTCTTTCTGCACGGGAAGGGAGAGGACTCGGGCGACCGATTCCAAACTCATTGGCAAGCCAAGATATGCGGACCAGACCATGGTGCACCGCCACTGAGCAGGATCCAAGAAACCGTGGCCGGAGAGCGTGTCTGGGTGATGTCGGCGTAGCCAGGATGAGAGGCAGATTCTCTCGAACGCGGCATTGAACGCTGTTTTCGTTATGTTGGGATCTATGAGGGCGGCCAAGATATCTGGCGGCAGGATCTCCCCGCCTGCCAGATCTATGACACGCACCGGCCCACAATCTGTCGAATACGCGAAGAGGAGGATTTCGAAGTCGGGACTCTCGGCATATTTGTGGAGGCCGGATTTGGTGAGGTTGACGCTGGACCGGGTTTCCAGATCGATAGCGATGGTCTCCATGCCGCCTGCCTTTCAGGTAAATGGTTGTGGGGCGATGGCCAGGTTGGTCATCGCCCCACGAGCGTTGGTTAGTGACTAGGCGAGGAAGTCGGCGCTGGCACCAAAATCATCGGCGGCGGAGACATGGCCACCACCGAGGGGTTCCCCGTCGCGGGTCTTTTGAATGTTTCCCAGGCCGCAGGCGATCCCCTTGTTCCCGTTCGTGTTGAACGCATAGAAGCTCAGGGAAACGCGGCCGTAGCAGCCTGAGTACACCTCGGCGCGGTCCAGTATCGGCGCGACGTTCTCGTCCACAATCTGGGGTGGGGTCTTGCTGTTGGCGTTGAGGAACATCGCGCCCGCGTACGCTGGGTCATCCTTTTCCACATCCCCGTCGCGCAGTGGGAGTTTGAGGGCGGCCTTGTTGGGTTTCTTACCGCCGAACTTCGCGATCCCTGCTTCTATTGCGGCGTCGATCGCGCGGTTGATCGCCGTCAGGGTTGCCTGGTCACTTTTGGGGATGATCAGGGACACGGAGTACTTCGGTGCCCCTCCCTGGATGGATTTGGGTTCCCAAATGTTCGCGTAGGACAGTCGGACTTCACCGGTCACGATGCGAGTATCTGTAGTTGCCATTTTCTATTTCTCCTTCTTTGTTGTTTTCGTGAATTCGTCTGCGGCGCTCCGGGTGTCCAAAGCGCGTCGCTTATCGGTTTCGAGAACCAAGGTTGGTTTCCCTTGGGGTTTGATGACCAGGTCCCCGAGGATCTCGGTGAAGGTCTTCTTGCCCATGAGGCGCTCCATTTGGGTGAGCGCGATGAGTTTGCGGTCGAAAATGTCGGTGTAACCCGCGGTCTTCGCGGCTTCGGCGACGGCCTTTTCGTCCTTGTATTTGCGTATTGAGCGGCCTGCGACGACCTTGAATCCGGGCCACTGCTTGCCTTGGTTGATCGCCAAAGATGCCGCGTAGGCCTCCACGTCGGACGCCCACTTGGTGAGGAGCGGGATCTGTTTGAGGACCTCCGCGATCTCCGCATCCGTTAGCTCCGCCGGTGGCGCGAACTCGAGCCTGGCGAGTTCCAAGTTGGCTTCCGCCCGCGCTCTGCAGGTCGGTGCCAGTTTGCAAAACTGACACCAGGAGCCAGAGTGGAACTCGCCCGCGCCTGCAGCAGCGAGAGCCGCTTTGGGGGCGACCTCGGTTTCCGCCCACGTCAGCAGTTCTTCGGTGCTGATGGTCCAGGTGGAGATGTTGCCGCGCCGGGGCTGGAAGATCGTCACGGAGACTTCGCTGATGTCGTAGAGCGGTTCGAACGCGTGGAGCGCTCCGAGGGCGTACAACATCAACTGCGGGTTGTTCTCCGCCTCGACCAGGACTCCCAACCCGTATTTCAGGTCGATGATCTGCAGGCGGGGTTCTGCGATGATCACCGCGTCACCCGTGCCGAAGCCACCAGGAACCAGGTGAGAGAAGTCCAAACGCTGCTCAATCAGGAGCTGCGCGTCGGGACAGGTCTCCTCGGCAGCGGATAGCTGTTCGAGAACGAAGGTGGCGTAGTCGGTGGCGTGCTCCTCCATCTCGTCGTCCTGCCGTGGGGACACCGGCCGTTTGGACCGCTGCTTCATGTCTTTACGGAGTTTGTGCTCCGCGAGGGCATGAGCGGCGGTGCCTTGTTCGGCAGCGTCCGAGGTCGACCCGGGTTCACCGGATTCGAGGACGGCACTAGGCGGGCAGTTCATCCACCGGTGCGCACCCGATGCCGACAAAAGTGCGTGTTGGTCAGGCATCAGAGATCTCTTTCGCCCGGGCCATCAGCCACGCGTACTTGTCCTCGGGAACCGCGCTGAGCTTGTCTGCGCCAGTTGCTTCGATGAGGCTGCGCACCTGCTCGGTCTTGCCCGCCTGCGACAAGGCAGACAGGGCGGTGCGAACCTCCACCAAAGTCGCTGCCGGTTCCGAAGCCTCAGGTTCAGCTTCGACGGCGGGTTGTTCGCTCGGTGCGGTCTCGACGGGAGTGCGGGGGCGTCCGCCCGCCAACGCGTACTCATCCTCGATTCCATCGAAGGCCTGCTCCTCAACCCAGCGGGATAGTTCTGTAAGTCCTTCGTTGATTTGGTTGATGCCGTCGATGATCTTGTTTGCTGCGGGAATCGGGATCACTTAGAACCACCACCCATGACGCCTGCGGCTTTAGCTAGTTCGGTCAGGTTCAGCGTGG
Organism: Actinomyces minihominis; assembly: GCF_900187855.1. Lineage (GTDB taxonomy): Bacteria > Actinomycetota > Actinomycetes > Actinomycetales > Actinomycetaceae > Scrofimicrobium > Scrofimicrobium minihominis. The sequence goes on from NZ_FYEG01000003.1 coordinate 298,255, forward strand.
TGCGGGTTTTGGCGGCGGCGTGGGCAGGAGGGTGTGGTCGGCGGGAGAACAGCCGTTGCCACCACGGTTTCTTGGTGGGTTTGCTGCGTGCATCAATGATGATGCTGATTTTGTCGCTCATGCGTTTTGTCCTTTCGGTGTGGGCCACTCGGGCCGGTCACCTCTAAGACGGCGAGCAGGCAGGGAGTTAACCCCCCGCTTGGAAAGTTCGCGTCTGAGAGCTTCGAGCGCCCGGCGTTTACGTCCGGTCACAGCGGACTTAGAGACACCGTCACTGGCGGCGATTTCGTTGGCGGGCACCCTGTCGCGGTAGAGCGCTTCGATTAGTTCGCGTTGGGATTTGGTCAGTGCCTGCAGGGCTGAGACAAGGGCCTGGGAGGTCCGCTCCCCTTCCATGGTGTCGAGGATTTCTTCGTCGAGCCCTTCTTCGCCGATGCGGATCCTTTCGGCTAATCCCGTGTTGGAAGGGATGAGATCAGCGAAGTCATCACCGGTGCGGGTGGGCGTGTTGATCGTGTAGTTGTGGTCGCGGTGGCGACGGTGGGTTGAACGCTCAGGCGCGTTCAGGACCGTCTCGACAATCTCTTCGATGCTTCGCGGCGCAGCGTTCGGATCCTCCTTTCGCCGCAGCTCGAGGTCGTTGTCGACCATCACTTGGATTTCTGCGTCGGTGACTTCCACTTCGATGGTGGTTTGGTCGCACAGGACGTGCAGTTTCATTTCGGCTCCTTACGGATCGGGTGATCCGTAAGGGCCGTTTCTTAATCCGCGGGGAACAAAAAGACGGACCAGTACACCAAAACCCCAGGGAAGGGATTCTTTGGTGTCCTAGTCCGTCTAGCGGCTCTGCGGATCACAGCTATTTAGTTGAGAGACAGTTGGTTAGCGGGAAGGGGTCACGTCAGGGACCCACATGTTTGTGGTCGACGGCGCGGGGGGTTGCATGGTGCGGGTTCGTGTGTTTGGCAGAACTGGCCGTTCTCGAACCACAAGGTTGAGCGGGCGTTCTTTTGGACAATCTCAATGCGCTGGCTGCAGCGATCAACCTTGGCGATGGTTTTCCCCGCCGCGTTACGTACGACCTCTAGGTGGTCGAGCGGTGGCTCGAGGGATTGGCCATGGGGTGGAAGCATTACTACGTTCTCCAATCATCTAGTTAGCGTGTTAGCGGAGTTGCGAACACTTAGGGTAAATGAATAGCCACCAAACTCTGGTGGCCAAAGTTGTAGGGGTTATGCGACCGCGGGAGCGGTGAGCTCGTATCCCGTGAGGTGGGAAAGACGAGTGCGCGCCGCAGAGCGTGAAACCCCAAAAGTCTCCATGAGTCTGTCACTCAAGGGTTGAGCGACCATGTCGAGGGGGTCATCGTTGAAGTACTCCGCCCGCATGCGAAGTACGGGACGAATGGGCATAAGGAGCGCGCCAGCCAAATGGTTAGCCTGCCACTCGCGCCACCTTTCCCCAGCGGCCGGGTCGCATGGGTTGGAACGAGGGCGGGTCTTGAATCCTAGATCCACCCGGGTGAGCACCGCGTCCTCCCCGGGAGAGAAGTCTGCTTCGAGCGGACGGTGCAAGATGATGTGTGCGCACTCGTGCGCCAGTGTGAATCGACCACGGCCCTCATGGCTAGCATTGACGTCCAGGAAGATCGTCTTCTTCTTGGTTTTGACCATTTGATGTGTGCCCCGCGCAGGATCCCACAAGCACACGACGCCGTCGGAGAGCGCCGTGAATCCATCGGTGTGTCCATCGGCTGACAGGTTGCCGAAGTCGAGCGTGGCTCCTAGGAACAGCTCAGCAAAAGCATCAACATCCAAAGGCTCCCGGCTGTCTACCGCTGCCGCGCCTCCATACTCCGAGAGAGTCTGGACGGCAATGGCCTCTAACTCAGCCGCCGAATATACAAAATGCAAAAGTAGGCTCCTCTTTCTCTGTTTTCTCTTACTGGTGCGTGGTTTCTTCGCTAATGACTCTCAGAACCTTTTCCCATCCATCGGGGGAAAGGTCTGCATCGCGCGCCCGGCGCAATGCCACCCGTGCCATGTCGGTTTCCATGATGTACCCCGACAGGTCTGAAGACACCTGGTCATCGCGGGTGCGAGCCGCTAAATCAAAGAGCTGCTCACGCTCTGTGGTCGTGAGAACCAGAAGCCGAGCAATCTCGTCCAGTTTGTGTGCGGGCGCGTAGCGCCTCCCCTTCTCAATATCACTCAGGTATGCCGGAGCAATATCAAGCTTTTCTGCGAAACCACGCAGCGTGATTCCACGCTCCTTCCGGCGGGTCGCTATGAACTCGCCGAACGCGAATACGTCGGTTTCCACGGGTTCGCCTCCTCTCAAATGTAAGCATGTTTGCGAACACGCTCAACAGTAGCGGCCCCCGCTGGTGTTCGCAAGTGTGCGTACACGCCAGCTTGCATTTTGGGGGTTAACTCGCTGCTTCCTGCCCGTCTAAGAGACGAGGCCGGAAATACCGGCTGCCCGAGTGAGGAACACCTATGTCCAATAGTGAAGGCACCCCAAGCGCCGAAGAACTGCTTGGCGACATCGACTTTCTGATCGCCTGCCTTGAGCGCATCCAGGTCCAGAACCGACTCATCAACGACCTAGAAAACCTGGCCGCACAGCAGGCCCAAGTCATCGCCACCTACGCAGATCTTGCCCTCGGAGGCGAGGAGCGATGATACCAATGACCTTGTTCTGCGCTGACGTCGCAGGCCACCAACACAACAAGCACTATCCGCGAAAACTCACCATCGCCAGTCCCGATGAGTTGGCGGACGCGGTCCGGTGGGATCACGTTGCCGCCCAGTACCAGGGGAATCTGCGAGGCAACGCCAACTATGAGACCGCAGACTGTCTGGTCATGGATGTTGACAACGACCACTCGGAGGACCCAGAGGACTGGATTGCGCCCGATGATTTGGCGGCCCTGTTGCCTGGGGTGGCGTTGATGACGGCAACCTCCCGCAACCACATGAGACCCAAGGGCATCGCAGTGGCGAGACCCCGGTTCCATGTCTACTTCCCGATAACGTCGACCGCAGACGCGAAGGAATATGCGGGACTCAAGCGCCTCCTGGCTGGACGGTTCGAGTTCTTTGACCGTCAAGCGTTGGATGCGGGACGGTTCATCTTCGGCACCCACAACCCCGAAGTCACCATGGTTGATGCTGCGCAGACGGTGGATGCCTGGCTTGATGCGGCTCAAGACCAGGACTTGTTTGCCCAGTTCGACGCCGACACCCAGGCCATTGGGGAAGGCTCCAGGAACTCCACCATGTCCCGCTTCGCCGCCCGGGTCCTCATCCGCTACGGCAACACCGGTCAGGCGCGAGAGTTGTTCGACCGCAAAGCCGACCTGTGCAGACCACCCTTGGGGGACGCGGAGTTGGAAGTGATCTGGCGGTCCGCCACCCGATTCGCCACGAAGATCGCTGCCGACCCGGATTACTTGTCGCCGGAGGCGTATGCGAACCTGACATCGTTGCGGCCTCGGGATATGACAGATGTTGGGCAGGCCGCAACCATGGCCGAAGAATACGCAGACCGGCTCAGATATTCGCCTGCCACTGATTGGCTGGTATACAACGGGGCGTTCTGGGAAGAATCCGCCCCCGACGCTCAAGGCGTCGCCCAAGACCTAACCGACCGACAACTCGAAGAAGCAGAGAGCCTGGTGGAGTCGGTGCGCGCGAAGATGGACAACGCGGGCATCACCGCCCTCATGGGCCTTGGCGCATCCCGGCAGAAACTCCTCGGCATGCTCACCCCCGCCCAGATGGCGGTGTTCCGCGAATACGAGGACGCTGAAACCTATCGGAAGTATGCGTTGAAACGCAGGGAGTCCAAGTCGATCACCGCCTGTCTGAAAGAGGCACGTCCGGTCATGCAAACCACCCCGGCTGCTTTGGACGCGGACCCGTACCTGCTGAACACCCCAACAGCGACCTACGACCTCCGCCAAGGCTTATCTTCGGGACGTAACCACGCGGCGGCGGATCTACTGACCAAGCAGACCAGCATCGACCCCAGCATCGAGGGCGCAGACATTTGGGGTGAAGCCTTGAGTGTTTTCTTCCAAAGCGACCCGGAGTTGATCGGCTACGTGCAGCGCATCGTCGGTTTGGCCGCCATCGGGAAAGTCATGGTCGAAGCCCTCGTCATCGCCTACGGGGATGGCCGCAACGGTAAATCCACGTTCTGGAACACGGTGGCCCGCGTACTCGGCTCCTACGCGGGAAACATGTCCGCCGACGTTTTGACGGTTGGTGCCATGCGCAACGTGAAACCCGAGCTCGCTGAAGCCAAAGGGAAACGTCTACTGATTGCTGCTGAGTCCGAGGAAGGCGTGCGCTTGTCGACCTCCGTGGTGAAACAGCTTGCCTCCACGGACCAGGTGTATGCGGAGAAGAAGTACAAGGCCCCATTCGCCTACACGCCGTCCCACCAACTCGTGTTGTACACGAATCACCTGCCGCGGGTTGGGGCGATGGACACCGGCATTTGGCGGCGCCTCATCGTGGTGCCATTCGAAGCGAAAATCCAAGGCAAGTCCGACATCAAAAATTACGCCGACCACCTCTACGACAACGCAGGCGGCGCCATCCTCGCCTGGATCATGGAAGGCGCCAGACTCATCCACGCCGAACACTACAAACTCAACCCACCCCGCCAAGTAGTGGAAGCGTCCGCCGCCTATCAGGAGGAAAACAACTGGTTCGCCCAGTTCCTCGAAGACTGCTGTGAAGTCGGCAGCGGCCTCGAAGAGCGTGGTGGCCCGTTGTATGCGGCGTACCGGGAATGGGCGAAACGCACCTCCGGATGGGCGCGCCCAATGATCGACTTCAACGCCGTCTGCGAACAACTCGGATACACCCGACACCGAACCAAACGCGGCGTGATGGTAAACGGCCTGCAACTCCGCTCCGAGTTCGATGGTCTAGAAACCGCGCCAAATAGCGGATCTGAGTTCTGAACAGTGCGAAGGGTGACGAGAGGTGACGGGTCGTTTCGTACTTTTCTTAAGCCATGTTTTTCTGCTCCTTAAGGAAAGTCCTATAGCGGTCGTCACCGGTCGTCACCCCTCAAGAAAATCGTGAGAGGAAAACCGTTGAAAGAACAACACATTGAAGCAGTCTTGAAGGCTCGCATTGAGGCCCTGGGCGGGTTGTGCTGGAAACTAGTCTGCCCGGGGACCACCGGGGTACCTGACCGGATATGCATGATGGGAGGACACGTCGTGTTCGTTGAGGTAAAAGCACCGGGCGAAAAACCACGTCCCATCCAGAACCTGAGGATCCAGCAACTACGCGACCAAGGATTCCAAGTCACCGTCCTAGACAGCCTGGATGGGATAGAGGAGGTTGCCCGTGCGCTACAAGCCGCATGACTACCAGGCCCAGGCCACCAAGTTCATTCTCGACCACAATGAAGCCGCAGTGCTCCTTGGGATGGGTTTAGGCAAGAGCGTCATCTCGTTGACGGCAATCTGGGAGTTGGTCCTCGACTACTTCACCGTCACCCGCATTTTGGTGATCGCCCCTCTGCGGGTGGCTCGGGACACGTGGCCCGGGGAACTGGCGAAGTGGGACCACCTGGAAGGCCTCACCATGGCGGTCGCTGTCGGCACGAAAGCCCAACGGCTGGAGGCTCTCGCCCAGGGTGCGATGGTGACGGTGATCAACCGAGAAAACATCCCCTGGCTGGTTACCCACTACGGGAATGCGTGGCCCTTCGACATGGTGGTGATTGACGAGCTGTCATCGTTCAAGAACCCGCGAGCGAAACGCTTCAAAGAACTCACCCGCGTCCGCCCCCACCTCACCCGCATCGTCGGTCTGACGGGAACCCCGGCCGCGAACGGACTCATGGACCTCTGGGCACAATTCCGCCTCCTTGACGGTGGCGAGCGTTTGGGTCGGTACATCACGCACTACCGGAACCGCTGGTTCACCCCGGACAAGCGCAACGGCATGCAGGTGTTCACCTACAAACCCAGGGATGGTGCAGAAGCCGAGATTTACGGGGCGATCTCGGACGTGACGATCTCCATGAAAACCACGGACCATTTGCGGCTGCCGCCTCTGACGGTGACAACCCACATGGTGGAGATGTCTGAGAGGGAGGCCCGCACATATGACGAGCTGCGGAAAGATCTGGTGGTCACCCTCGAAGATAATGTCATTGACGCCGCCAACGCTGCTGCCCTATCAGGGAAGCTCCTGCAACTTGCCTCCGGGGCGATCTACACCGCAGAGGGTGACACGGTCACGGTTCACGACCGGAAACTCGACGCGCTCGAGGACCTGATCGAGGCCGCCAACGGCGAGTCTCTTCTCGTGGCCTACTGGTTCAAGCACGACAAGACGCGGATCCAAGAGCGGTTCCCCGAGGCCCGGGAACTGAAAACCAGCGCCGACATTGCGGCGTGGAATGCGGGTGAGGTTCCGTTGGCGTTGATTCACCCCGCCAGCGCCGGACACGGGTTGAACCTACAAGCGGGCGGTCACTTGCTCGTCTGGTTTTCGCTTACTTGGTCTTTGGAGTTGTACCAGCAGGCGAACGCCAGGCTGTTCCGGCAAGGACAAGACCAGCCCGTCACCATCACCCACCTCGCGGTAAAAGACACGCTCGACGAGGCAGTACTCGCCGCTTTGGAGGCGAAAGACACCACGCAGGAGCGGTTGATCGACGCCGTGAAAACCGAACTCAGTAAGGAGCAGTAATGCACGTAATGACCAAGTACCTCGACACCCGGAAGGCCGCCATCAGCGCCCTGGAGGACTTCGCGTTGATGGAAAGCCTGGCGGAACTACCAGCCGAAGAAATGGGGGATCAACTGCGCGCCGACCTCACGGCCCCTGCTAGCCCGCGCTTGGACGGCATGCCCAGCAGCCACGACCCGAAAGCCGGTGAAGCACGCGTCTGTGCGACGCTGGACAAGATCGACTTCCTCGGTGAACGCAGGCGTCAGGCCCGGGAGTACCTGGACTGGTTCCTGCCCGCCTGGGCGAGGCTAACCGAGGATGAACGGTTCGTGTTGGAGACGTTCTTCCTCGGCGAAGGAAGCCGTGAGGAAGCCATCGAGAAGATCAGCGACCACTTCTACATCGAACGCAAGAGCGCCTACGACAAGAAAAGCCGGGCAGTTCGCCGCTTCGCCACCGTCCTGTACGGCGCGTGACCTGGACGCTCATTGGCAAGCGTCAAAAGGTGTCGCCAACCGGGGATGCTTTTTGACATTCCCCTATGGGAATCTGTAAGTGGTTGAAAAGTAGGAAACCTCGCAAGGCCCCAAGAAGCTCCACTGGCTCCGGCTTCTTGGGGCCTTGCGGCACCCAGGGAGGACACGTCATGCCGAGGTATCCAAAGCGCGGCTGCCAAACCCCCGGCTGCCCCGAGCTAACCAACGGCACGTACTGCCAAGCCCACCAACGCGCGGCCGACGAGCGCTACCGGAAGTTCAAGCGGGACCCGGAGATCAACAAACGCTACGGGCACGCGTGGCGAAAGATCCGCGCCGCCTACGTCGCCGATCACCCCCTGTGTGAGGACTGCGAAGCAGACGGCAGACTGACCCCGGTCCAGGAAGTCCACCACATCCTCCCGCTGTCCCAAGGTGGAACCCACGACTCAAGCAACCTGCGATCCCTGTGCAAGCCTTGCCACTCAAGACAATCCGCGAAAGACGGAGACCGCTGGAGCACCAGGGGAAAGGTCTACTCGTACTAAACGCGGCCTTCACCGCCCCCGGGAAGTGAAACCTGGTCCTGTTTTGGAGGGGTGGGGCGGTCTGAATCTCTACAGGCCCTCCCACACGTCAGCGGGGTGGCCCACCGCGCGCAAAGTTCCCGAATCAAACAGGGTATTGACCCCTGGCCCGAGAACCGAGGCTTTCCCTGCTCTGAAACGCGCGTTGATCTTCAGAGCAGTTCCAGCAGGCCGCGCTCGATTTGAAACATAGGTTCGTCCCAATCAAACCCAACAATCCGCAGGTGCTCATCGACTACCTGTGACAGCCGTCGTATCGCTTCGTGTTCGTCACTTCGCGGTAGGGCGTTCTCACCGGAAGGAAGCAAACCTAGCATCTTGCGGAAGCTGTCGAACCACTGCGGAAGTCGCAATCGAGCTTTTGCGTATCGGAGATCATCGAGTTCAAGCGAAAGGCGGTCTCCGGAACTCTGTTCGTAGGCGACGCAATAGGCCAACTGCTTAAGCGCAATCAGCGCCTGTGAACCAACCTCAAGGGCCAGACGCTCGACATCTAGGTGCAACTGGTACTCAGCCACAACACCGATTAATGATTTCTCTAACCACAGAATGACGTCACTGGGGTTCCAAACGGAGCCGTCGGTGGGCAATCTCGTGAGCGCACCTAGTTCAGCTCTGTATTCGTCAATGACCGCAGATGCTGACGACAGGAGGTTTACACTCTTCCAACTTTCGCTTTCCACTTCCCCTGTTGATTCGCCGCGCTGGTACATAGCAACGTGGTTCATTTCGTGGACGAGCGTCTTCAGGAACGTGAAAGCAGCATCTGGGTTGGCGCGGTAATCGAGCGCCTGCGCAAACATGTCAGCGTGGACGAGAACATCGAACGTGTCGCCGTTTCTCATGGTTTTCCCGCCGACGAATCCCTCTCCTCGTGAGAGGTTGTATGAGTTCGCTGCCTTGGTGTCGCCAAACCTTGCTCTTGTGGACTGAACGAAGTCGCCCGTTATCACGAGTTTGGCGTTCTCAGGCGTGTGGGCGATCTCGGTCGCCAGGTTAACGCAAATGACCAGGAATTCGGGCGGCGGTGAGGACTCAATAATCAACTCAGCAAACTCAGGACTGACTGTCTCAAGCTGAACTTGCACTAGGGGAATATCAGGCTGCTGCATGCTTGCCTTTCGCGAGCAGGGTCGGACAGAGGACTATCGCCATGTGAACACTGGTGCGCAGCATGCACGGCGAGCTCCATCGCCAAAGTATCAGTGCGCTCCGACAACTCTTCGTTGTCGCCGGGGCGGCTAAGCACTCGTTTCTCCCTCTGCGGTCGCCGAGGCAAACATGGAAGACAAATAATGGCGAAAGATGGAACTAACCGTGGTGGCCGCAGAGTTCGAGCGGGCGCGAAACCGGATGCGTTGAATGAGAAGCTGCAGGCGGGTCGGCCTGCTACGCGGATGAGGGTTCCAGACCTAGACCCGTTCGATTTTGAGGGAGCCGACATTGGTGACGGAGCGATCCTCGCTGGTGAACCTATGCCGGAGCCTTCTGGCTACTTGAGTGCGGAGCAGCGCGATGGGAAACCCCTGGGCGCTGACCTCGTCTACCGGGAAACCTGGGACTGGCTTGATCAGCGGGGCTGCACCCAGTTCGTCGCTAAACGCCTGATCGAGGCGTACGCGCAGTCTTTCGCCCGTTACGTCCAGTGCGAGGAAGCGATCTCCAAGTTCGGTCTCCTCGGCAAGCACCCCACTACGGGCGCGGCGATCGCTTCGCCGTTCGTTGCCATGTCGCAGAGTTTTGGCAAGCAGGCGAACGTTTACTGGTATGAGATTTACGAGATCGTGCGCGCTACCTGCACCACTGACTTCTCTGGTTCAACGCCGGGTGACGACATGATGGAAAAACTCCTCCAAGCCCGCAGCTAGCCCCCACGCTTCACCTTCTTTCTTGCAGCATCCCAACCGTGGGGTGCTGTTTTTGTTTACCCATGTTTTCAACCATTGAAAGTGAGAACCTTCTGATGTCTATAGTCAAAACCGCTGAGGCCGTCTGTGTTGGTCATCCTGACAAACTGTGTGACTTGATCGCCGACCGGGTCCTTGACGACATCCTGTGGGAGGACAAGACCGCCCGCGTCGCCGTAGAAGTGCTGGCCGCAGGAAGAACGATCACAGTTGCCGGGGAAATCACCACCAGCGTGCGCCCCCGTATCCGTGATTCTGTTCGGCAAGCGTTGATCAAGGCTGGGTATGAGCCGTGCCGGTTCCGGATTCGTGTGCGGGTGCGCCGCCAATCCCCAGACATTTCGGCTGGGGTCACCACTTCTTTGGAGGCGCGCGGCGGGGATGAGTCCGCGTTCGCTTTGCAGGGCGCTGGCGACCAAGGCACCTTCTACGGATACGCCACTTCGGGAACCAAAGAAATGCTGCCGCTACCCCTGGTCCTAGCCCACGACATCTGCAAGCGCCTCGACAAAGCCCGCCAAGATGGGCTGATCAAGGGCATCAAGCCGGACGGGAAAGCGCAAGTCAGCATCACCTACGACAGTGCGGGCCGTCCGGTTGAAGTGTGTGCGGTGGTGGTGTCTGTGCATCATGACGCGAAGAAAGACTTATCCGAGTTGGCGCGTGAGGTGAAGACCCTCGTCATCGGCCCCGCCTGCCAGCCACATCTCCCCATCGCCGATAATGCTCACGTCTTGGTGAATCCGTCGGGGAAGTTCACGCTCGGCGGGCCAACCGCAGACACAGGCCTGACGGGGCGAAAACTCGCCGTCGATACCTATGGTGGTTTGGCCGCTCATGGGGGTGGCGCGTTCTCCGGGAAAGACGCCTCCAAGGTTGACCGGTCCGCGGCCTACATGGCCCGCCTAATCGCCAAGACCATCGTCACCGCAGATTTGGCGGAGGAAGCGACGGTCGCAATCTCGTACGCGATTGGGAAAGCCGACCCGGTCGCGTTCAGCGTCGACACCGCAGGCAGTGGCCTCTACGCCGACTCCCTGCTGACGAAGGCCGCAAGCGCCGTGTTCCCGCTCCGCCCCGGAGCGATCATCGACGCTTTGGATCTGCGCGGCCCTGGCCTCTCAAGGTTCTCTACCTACGGTCACTTCGGTGATGGTGGCGCGTGGGAGAACGAGTACAAGTACAAGCGCCAGTTGGAGAATGAGGTGAGGCGCCTTGCAAATGCAGCTAAAGACCATACCGATTGGTAATCTGACTCCGGCGGACTACAACCCGCGTAAGGAACTGGGGCCTGGGGATCCGGAGTTCGACAAACTCAAACGTTCCCTCGACGAGTTCGGTTACGTTGAACCGGTCATCTGGAATAGGACCACCGGACGCGTCGTCGGAGGCCACCAACGCATCACCGCCCTCAAAGCCCTCGGCTACGAGGACGTGGACTGTGTTGTCGTCGAGTTGGACGAGACCCGTGAGAAGGCCCTGAATATTGCGCTCAACAAGATCAATGGTGAGTGGGACCAACATAAACTCTCCCTCCTGATCGCAGACCTAGACGCCAGCGACTTCGATGCAGAGTTGACCGGGTTTGATGATGAGGAAATCCAAGCCATGATCGGCTCCCTCAACGAGACCGAGGTGGAGGACGACGGGTTTGACCTCACCGCCGCTCTTGAGGAGGCAGCGTTTGTGGAGCGCGGCGACATCTGGACCATCGGACGACACCGCCTGGTGTGCGGTGACGCCACCAACGAGACGGACGTTCAAGCGTTGATGGGTGGGAAGAAAGCGAACCTGGTTCTCACCGACCCGCCATACAACGTCGCCTTCGAATCCTCCGACGGGTTGAAGATCGCGAACGACAAAATGCAGGCGGACTCGTTCTACGACTTCCTTTATGCCGCGTTCACTCAAATGGCTGCCGCGACCGAGAAGGGCGGCTCGGCTTATGTGTTTCATGCGGACACGGAGGGGGTGAACTTCCGCCGCGCCTTCGTTGACGCGGGCTTCCACCTCTCCGGGTGCTGCATTTGGGTGAAAAACTCTCTCGTCCTTGGAAGGTCCCCGTATCAGTGGCAGCACGAACCAGTACTGTTTGGTTGGCTCGGGAAGGGGAAGCACCGCTGGTATGCGGACCGGAAGCAGACCACGGTGTGGAACTTCGACAAGCCCCGCAAAAACTCAGATCACCCCACTTCTAAGCCTTTGGATTTGTTGGCTTATCCGATTGGGAACTCCACCCAGGCCAACGCGATCGTGCTCGACACCTTCGCCGGTTCCGGCTCCACATTGATGGCGTGCGAGGCGACCGACCGCATCTGTTACGCGATGGAACTCGACGGAAAATATGCGTCCGTGATCCTGCGCCGCTACGCCGAGCACACCGGAGACGCCGCCGGGATCACCTGTAGTCGCGGCGGCAGGGAGTACGCGTATTTGGATTTGGTGCGCGATGTTCAACGGGCAGGTGAGTGAGCGAAATCCCTTGAAAACACTGGGGTTTCCGGCTTGCTATATGTGCCGGGTAGAGCGTGTATGTACATGACCAAAAAGCCCCACGCCCGGTGGGGCCACTCGGAAGGAGCCGGTCATGAAAACCCTGTTCACCCCACAGGCCAAGCAAGCCCGGAAGCACCTAGCCCAGGTGATCGGCACGGTCCTTGGCGGCATCAAATCCACCTATTTGGGGGCACCAAGCATGGCCTACCAAATCGGCCTCGTCACCCTGGAACGCGACTGGACCGTCACCTGGCCCACAGACCTGCCCGCGCGGGACGTGGACCTGATCGAAGCGGTCGCCACCCAGGAAGGCTACAAGGTGTCGCGCAGCGCAGGCTCACCTGAACAGGCGGCCGAAGAAGCCCCCGCGCAGGCCTCCAACGAACCCTCTGAGGAATCCGCCGGGGAAGCCGCTCGGGAAGATGTGGGGCTGACGCTCTCGTTCCCAACTACCGGGTGGGATGAGCGCACGCAGGCGAACCTGGTGGCCATGCTCGCCTCCAAACGCACCCTCATCACTAAGGCCCTCGACCTTCCGGCACTGCCGGTGGAGTTCACCGAAGACCAAGTGTCCTTCCCCTGGTTCACAAGCGTGCCCGAACCGGAAGTAGCCCAAGCCGTCGCACAACTGCTGGCCGCGATGATCGACGCTTCGAAGAAGGCCAGCCGCGTTTCGTCGAAGCCGCCAGCGGGTGGGAATGAGAAGTACGCGATGCGCTGCCTCCTGCTGCGCCTGGGGTTCATCGGCATCCAATACAAAACCGCCCGCAAAGTCCTGATGGGGAACCTTGAAGGCAACGCGGCGTGGGCCAACCCACCCGCGCCACAAGCACCCCAGCCAACTCAGGCCGCGGGGGTGACAGCGTGAGCACCGAGAACGTACAGCCCGGCCAGCGGGTCCGCCTGGTCTACACGTCGGATCCGTATTCGGACCTGCCTGCTGGTAGCGAGGGCACCGTCATGTTCGTTGATGACCTCGGCACCGTCCACGTCGCCTGGGATTCGGGGTCCACCCTCGGCCTCATCCCCGGCGAAGACAAATGGACAATCACGCCGGATAGCAACACGACTCCTAGAGACATAGACCGCTAGGAATCGTTGCTATTACGGGGCAAACCGGCTGGATAGTGTGTGGAACCTATGGCTGTATGTACACAAGCAAACAAGCCAAGAGGAGCCAAATATGAACACCACCGAAACCCTGGAAAACCAGATCGCCACCCGCACCGAAATCAACTCGCCCTCAGTTATTTGGGCCTACGTGGTCACCAAAGAAACCGGGAACGAGCACCTCGACTTCTCCGAGTACATTTCCGACACTGACCTGCCGGGCCTGACCAAAGAGCTCGACGCCCTCGGAATCGACACTTTCACGGTCAGCGCCGGTCACACGGGCATGGCGGCCTTCCTACAGGGAATCTGCCAGCAAGGCTGGAACCTGACGGGAATCACCAACGTGAAAGAACGGTTCGTGGACATCCTCACCGGTGAACGCCGCGAGCGGCCCGCCTTCAAACTCGAACGCAACTGACCCCGACTCACCCCGAGAAGCCACCCCAAAAGAAGGGGTGGTTTTCTCACGTCCACCAACCCTAAAACCAGGGCGCAACCTAGAGACGTAGGCCGCTAGAAATCGTTGCTATTACAGGGCAAACCCGCTGGATAGTGTGGCGAACCTATGGCTGTATGTACATACGCAAACAAGCCAAAAAGGAGCCAAAGAAATTGAGAATCCCGACCTTCCAAGACACCTTCAACCGGTACGTCGAATGGAGCATCGAGCGCCAGGAAATCCACCGCGAACTCGGCAAGTACTGCCGCAAACTCGGCCTGGACTACGACGAGGTAGTCGAGCACATCAGCCGCGAAATCGCAGCTAACCGGTCAATCTGACAACCAACAGAATAGGGAGTCAAGAATGAATGTCACCAGCCACCAGGATGCCTACCAGGGAAGCCACTACACGATTTGCGGTGCCGGAGGCGACCTAAACGCATGGGTCGACGGCTACAACAAGCTGCTCGCCGAGGAAGGAATCGGCACCCCCACCTACTGGGCGCAGACCACCGGGGAGAACATCAACAACTACGCCGCCACCCACGGTGAGGTGACCGACCCGTTCCCCGCGGACCTGACAGTCCTGACCTTCCCCCTCGAAGGCCTCCACCTCGGCAAACTCGCCTTGTTCCGCCTGCGCATGGAAGACCGCTGGTTCGACGACATCATCGACAACATGACCACCGAGGAAACCAACTAACCGGCAACCGCCGCACCGAGAAGCCACCCCACGAGGGTGGTTTTCTTGCTTGTCCGTGCCCGGAAAGCAAGCCGATTCACCCTTGTTTCCTAGAGATACACATCTCCAGTTTTCGTTGCTATTGCTGGGGAAACCGGCTGGATAGTGTGCGAAACGTATGGCTATATGTACATACGCAAACAACACCGAAGGAGCCGAAAATGCGAAACAACGAAGAGACCTACACCTGGACCACCGAAAACCTCCAGATGCACACGGATCGCTGCTACGGGGCGGTCCTCCAACACGGAGATTACGTCCTGGTTTCCGACCTGGTTTGGATCAAAGGCGAAGGACAAGTCAATGACGCAAGGGTCTACCGCCTCGCCGAACAGCCCATCCCAGGGGTGCTTTCCACCTCAAGGTCAGCCATCGAATGCAAACTCGACCTGGTCACCCACGCCCGGGACTCCTTCGAGGACGCAGGCCACGCCATCGCCTGGTGCCTCACCCAAATCTGAAACCCGCCTTCGAGCCAAGGAGCAACGACCATGCGAAACCTCTACACCCCCAGCCTAGAAGCCGACATCCGCGAAGCCTGCACAAACGCCGGGGCCGCAGAGCCCTTCCACAACCGAAATGACATCCTCGAAACCACCCTGGAAGACGGAGCAACCAAAGTGGTGTTCGTTCCCGACGAAGCCCTACGGCTGGTGTTCCAAACCCATGGGAAGCTCACCGGCAGTGTTGCCCTCAAAGGCCACATGGAAAACCCGGTGATGATCGCCCTGATCTTGGAAAAGGCGAACATCTAAACCTGCTAAGGCAACCAGGCCCCTCAGCCAAATGGCTCAGGGGTGTTGCTCTTATCCAATGCCTTTATTGGAGCCCAAAAGTAGTGGAGGCCACGTCGTATGAGGACTCCGAGAAGGGCTCAAGGATGACGCTTCCACCGTATTCGGCTCCTTCGAACATGAAGGAGAACGTCCCAAACGCACCGTTTGCCAGTTGGTTCGGACCGTCGTACATGGTCGATTGTGACTGGCGCCCATCTGGGGCCATGTATGTGGCCGAGAGCCACAGCCCTTCCGAAGACGACTTCACGTCGAACACAGCAACCACATATCCGCTGATGGACTTGTACGACGCGATTAGAGTCGCCTCTCCGATGTCTCCTAACGGCTGAGCTTCGCCGCTTCCCATCGAGATTCGCCCTGCCAGAGGCTCGCCACCCGCGTCAAAATCTGCGATCTTGTCGCCAACGTGCTGGATGTTCGTGTACTCCGAGCAAGGGTCTCCTGAGTTTAGGCTCTCGGCGCACATCTCGAAGCCACCATCAATCTTGTTGACTGTGCTTTTCTCAGAAGAAAACCCTCCGTCGCGAGCAGCCTGGTATGTGGCCGCCAGGTACGTAGCGTAGGCAAACGCGTTCGAATCGGGCGCTGCCAGTGCGGCTGCCTCAGCTGCGACTTTGGGGTCACCTGTTGCTAGTTTGTCGAAGTACTCCTTGATCTCAGCTTCCGAGGGGCCCTCCGGTTCCTCCTGCGCCTCGGACTGTGGTTCAGCAGATTGAACCACATTCACGGTGGCATCCTCAGCCGGGGTCGATGCTGGAGTGCCTGAGCAGGCACCAAGGGACGAAGCACCAAGCATCGCAATAACGATTAGGAGCATGAGTTTTCGCATGTAGTCGACTGTACGCCAAAGATTCAAGACTCGCCCTGACTTACGTGACCGCAAAAGGTGCGCTCGACGGGCGGTGGGTCCGCCGTTGGGTGCCGAGCCAGGGACGCGACCGACTGTCGCATATCGGTTTGTGTCAGCCGCCCCCACAGACGCTGTTTCGAACTCAAGGAGTGAGTACGCATGACCTCTCGCAGCGCAACCCGCTACCAGCCAACCCGGTTCATGGCTGAGGGCTCCCACTACGACGCTCGTCGTGCGGATTACGCGGTGGCGTTCATCCAGGCTCTGAAACACACGAAAGGCCGATGGGCGGGGAAGAGCTTCGATTTGATCGGATGGCAGGAGAAGATCATCCGCGACCTGTTCGGCACCATCAAAGCCGATGGCTACCGCCAGTTCACCACCGCTTACGTGGAGATACCGAAGAAGCAGGGCAAAAGTGAACTCGCCGCCGCCGTCGCACTACTGCTGACGTGTGCTGATGGGGAGGAACGCGCCGAAGTGTACGGGTGCGCTGCTGACCGTCAGCAGGCCAGCATTGTGTTCGAGGTCGCCGCTGACATGATCCGCATGAGCCCCGCTTTGGCGAAGCGAGTGAAGATCCTTAGCAGTCAGAAGCGCATCGTCTACAAGCCCACCAACAGCTTTTACCAAGTGCTTTCAGCGGAGGCGTATTCGAAGCACGGGTTCAACATCTCTGGCGTCGTGTTCGATGAGCTGCACACCCAGCCCAACCGCGCCTTGTTCGACGTGATGACGAAAGGCTCCGGCGATGCCCGTACCCAGCCGTTGTATTTCCTGATCACCACCGCGGGCACGGATATTCACAGCATTTGTTTTGAGCAGCACCAAAAGGCCCTTGACATTCTTGAGGGCAAAAAGGTCGACCCGACGTTCTACCCCGTGGTGTACGGGGCAGGTGCGGACGAGGACTGGACCAGCGAGGAAGTCTGGCGTAAAGCCAACCCGTCCCTGGACATCACGGTTCCGGTCGACAAAGTCCAAGCGGCGTGTGAGTCCGCGAAGCAGAACCCGGCCGAGGAGAACACGTTCCGGCAACTCAGGCTAAACCAGTGGGTGAAACAGAGTGTGCGGTGGATGCCGATGCACACGTGGAACAGCAACCAAAACCCAGTCGACCTCTCCGACCTGGAAGGCCGGGTTTGCTATGGGGGTTTGGACTTGGCGTCCACCACGGACATCACCGCGTTCGTCCTCGTATTCCCACCCGTTCACGATGATGAGGCCTACGTTGTTGTGCCGTGGTTCTGGATCCCCGAAGACAACCTCAAACTGCGAGTCGCCCGCGACCACGTTCCCTACGATCTGTGGGAGAAACAAGGCTTCCTCCAGACCACTGAGGGCAACGTGGTCCACTACGGAGCCATAGAAGCCTTCATCGAAGAACTCGGCACCCGCTTTGATATTCGGGAGATCGCGTTCGACCGTTGGGGCGCCGTCCACATGTCCCAAAACCTGGAAGAAGCAGGATTCACCGTGATCCCGTTCGGCCAGGGCTTCAAAGACATGAGCCCACCATCCAAGGAGCTAATGAAACTCGCCCTGGAAGGCCGCCTGCAGCACGGGGCACATCCGGTGTTGTCGTGGATGGTCGACAACATTCACGTCCGCACCGACCCGGCCGGGAACATCAAACCCGACAAACAAAAGAGCACCGAGAAGATCGACGGTGTGGTCGCCACCATCATGGCTCTGGACCGCGCCATCAGAAACGGTGGGACCCCAAGCAACTCCGTCTACGACACCCGGGGCCTACTCGTCTTCTAACAGGAAGGACCAACCATGGGTTTTCGTGACTGGTTTGTGCGTCGTCGTAAGGCTACGGATTTCGCTCCGGCGGGTTCGTCGTATTCGTTTTTGTTTGGCCCGACCTCTTCGGGCAAGCAGGTGACGGAGCGCAGTGCGATGCAGATGACTGCCGTGTATTCGTGCGTGCGGATCTTGGCTGAAGCGGTGGCGG
>NZ_FYEG01000021.1 GCF_900187855.1 Actinomyces minihominis
CCCACAAGGAGTCCTCCTTGTCAACGACCCACCCCTTATTAACTCTGTGGGAGTTAATAACAGCCACTAACACGCGCCACCACGCCACCAACCCCGATCATAAACACCACGTTCTGGCCTTTATCCCTCTTCCGTGCGATAGCTTCTGCAGCCGCACACGATCCGCGCGCATCGCGCAACGCCGGTAAGCCAGGCCCAGTTCGGGCGGCCCGACGACCCCGGTTCCTCGCGCACGTCCCTTCTGGAACTCGCACGCTCCCACGCGCCACTCAAACCGTGACCGTGCACCCACCCAGTTATCTCACCCTGAAGGGGCTTTTCCATGTCATCGTCACAACCAGACTCCACCACGCGCCGCAGGCGACTCCCGTCGTTCTCGGTCCAGATCCTCCTCGGCCTCATCCTCGGGGTCGGCCTGGGCTGGCTCGCGCTCGCCATCGGAAACAGCGAGGGCGACGAGCCGAACGGCCTCACCGTGGCCCTGTCCACCATCGGATCCGCGATCGCCTCCGCGTCGTCGTATCTCGGTTTCAGCGTGCTGCAGATCCTCGTGATCGCGATCGCGGTGGGAGTCGCCGCGCTGAAGGTCGGAGGAAAGGCGGACCCGTTCCTCTCCTTCAACGCCTCCCTCCTCGCGATCATCCAGAAGGTGCTCTGGTGGGTGATCCGCCTCGCCCCGATCGGCACGGTGGGACTCATCGGGAACGCGATCGCGACCTACGGGTGGTCGTCGCTCGCGAGCCTCGCCACCTACTCCGCGGCGGTCTACATCGGTCTCGCCATCGTGCTGTTCGCGGTGTACCCCTCGATCCTCGCGGCCAACCGGCTCTCTATCCGCAGCTACTTCCGCGGCGCGTGGCCGGCGATCCAGCTCGCGTTCGTCTCGCGTTCCTCGATCGGCACGCTCCCCGTGACCGAGCGGGTCGCCTCCAAGAACCTCGGGGTGCCGCGCGCGTACGCCTCGTTCGCGGTGCCGCTGGGCGCGACCACCAAGATGGACGGTTGCTCCGTCGGCGCTCCGTTGCGGGGCGGTGAGCTAGGCGGAGGCTGCCACCCCTGGGGCGTGCGCACGGTAGACCTCCGCGAGCATGGCGCCGGCGATCGGATCGGAGTTCGGCGGGGCCACGCGCACGAAGACTTCTCCGCCGGCGTCGCGGAACGCCTTGTGGTTGAGGACGTCGAGCTCCTCGGAAGTCTCGAGGCAGTCCGCGATGAATCCGGGGGTGCAGACGGCGACGCGGCGGGCGCCCTCGCTGGGGAGCTTCGCCATCCGGTCGATCGTGGCGGGAGTGAGCCACTCCCCGGGACCAAACTTCGACTGGAAGGTGATTTCAAAGGGGATCTCGCCGACGGCGTCCATGATGGCGTTTGTCGTCGTCTCGCATTGCGCCATGTACGCTTCGGGCGCGTGCCGCCACCGCGCTGGGACGCCATGGTAGGAGAACACGATGCGGTCCACGTCCGTGGCCGCGCAGGTCTCGGCCAGGCGCCGCGCGTGCCAGGCGATGTACGTGGACGAGGTCTCCCACGATGAGACGATCGTGAGGTGCGGCATCGACGTCGCGCCCTGGTAGTACTGCATGACCTGATCGACGACGGCGGCGACAGTGGACGGCGCGTACTGCGGGAAGAGCGGGAGAACCGTGATGTGGTCGACGTCCATCCGGGAGAGCGCCTCGGGGATGGACGGCTCGGTGTAGGTCATCGCGTACTGCACGTCGACGCCGGGGAGTTCCCGAGCCAGGTGGTCGCGCTGCGCAATCGTGTGGACGGTGAGCGGCGAACCTTCGGGCATCCAGACGCCCTCATACTGCTCGGCGATCCGCCCGGGCCGGAACGGCAGCACGATTCCGTGGAGGATCGGGCGCCAGAGCGCGGGGTGGAAGTCCACCACGCGGCGGTCCGAAAGAAAAGGCGCGAGGAAGCGACGGATCTCCCGGGGAGTGGGCGCCGAGGGCGATCCAAGGGCGACGATAAGACATCCGGTGCGCATATGTCAGAATCATAGTGCCTCGGGGCATCCGACGACGCGCATGATGTGGTTTTCCGCGCAAGTGCGCGCGGATGTCGACACGCCCGCTCCACGGGGCTCTCCCGGACTGACAAGATGGGACCACGACGGCGAAGGAGGTCGACAGTGTCGGGTTAATGGCCAGAACGTGGTGTTTTAGCCGGGCGTGTCGTTAGGGTTGCCATCTTCCTGCCCAGCCTTTTCGTGTCCAGAGTCCGTCTTCGGGGCTGGTTTGGGTGTCCCATTGTTGGGGTCCGG